>CALWRA010000007.1 GCA_944383825.1 uncultured Acetatifactor sp.
ATTGGCTCTGCCCAAAGTAACTAATGACATATCTTATATCAGTTTTTTCAGTTTACACAAAACTTGAAACGGTCTCTCATAAAACGCCCATAACAGCAATAAAATTGACAAAATATAAATCAGATTCCCTGCTTTCATAGTTCTTGTATTATACTTATTCAGTTTATTTAGAGTTTCTTGATTTTTCTTCCGCAGCTCACTGTCATCAGGCAATTTATTAATTAACGTATTTTCAAATGTAGTTATCTGATTCAAATAGGGTCTTTTCATCATGAAGTTATATGCCCCGGTAATTCCGGTTTCTGCATTTTTTCCATCTCTGACCCAGGCCTCAATATGCAGTATTCCATTTGCATAGACAGACTTAAAAAATACATCCTTTTTAAACTCTCTATATTACTTCCCATACCGTTTAAATCTTTATAATCTGCACAGAAACAGCTTTCCTCTTTCCATACAGTCGGATAAAAATCCCAGCTTTGTAAAAAGTGTTTGATTTCTTCCTCGATTTCGTTATCCGGTAAATGCAACTCTATGTCTTTGATATATCTTCCGCGTAATCCCATGGTTTTTCCTCCCTTATATAAGCAACCTGGCGCAAAACTTCCTCAGACCGAAAACAGTACGTCATAATTCTTTTATGACTCCGCCTGCATGGTAATGCGGTTCTCTTAAAGTCCAAATCAACGGTACAGATTTCTACAGCAAGGGGAACTTCCGAACCCCTTGCTATTTTTCCGGACTGAGTATTTTTCCTTACCATGTGAACCAAGCGTGAAACCATTGCAAAATCCTGGATAATCTTCATCTCTGTATGTAGTTTTTAAGTCAACAGCAAATTTAATATTCCGATTTTTTTTGCAAATAAATGTTAAATCAGGATACCAATTCTGAAATGTTGCAAGCTCAATATCGTATCCTATGTTTTCGGCGAAAGAGAGAAAATGTGGGAACAAATGAAGTTCAAGCACTTTTGAAACTATTTTTGTGTCAGACGAGATAGTATATATGTTTTTGAAAATATCTATAAATCCCCGTATCGTCCACTCATCACCTTTGGCAATAAATCCGGTTAAGGTCGCTGCAAATTGTTTAAGGTTCATTCCAAATGCAATTTTTTCGGCTTCATTTTTCATTTCGGACAATCCTCTTTCTGTATTTCTACAATATCATCAAGCCCACAATTTAACGCGGTACATATCTTCGCAAGACTTTCCATTGATATAGGTTCATCCTTACCCATTTTTGCAAGAATGTTTGTACTGATGCCTGCCTGTTTCCGCATTTCTGTCCGGGTCATTTTTCGATCTATCAATAGCTTCCATAGTCTATTGTAGCTATATGCCATAAGAGTAAACCTCCTGCTTTGCAATACCGTATTCCAAATATAACATGGCAAAAACAGAAGTGCAATATTATATTGATTTTTCGTGATATTTCTTGTTGCAAACCTAAAACCACCTTCCTGTGACGCAGAATAATTTTGCGATTTTTTTATTTGGTAAAATTGAAAAAGCGGTGGTGTATATAGTGAAAGGCAAAGCGCAACAAAAGTCGCTTTTCAAACGGGATATTAAGCGAGAGAACACAAAAGGGTTTGGGGAACTACCGACAAGAAAAATGCGACGCATTTTTAACGAATCATCAAAGACATACAAATCGTTGTAAAAAATCCTCTATATCAATAGTTGTCGGCATGTAAAATCACAATCCAATCCGGCAGGACACTTTATCGTTTTACAGACAGCTATGCTGGAAAACGAAGCTTATCGCATAAAGTTTTGCGGCATATAGAGTAATCGCCTATTGATGAAAAAACAGGGAGCGTTAGAATGAGTATAAGCAATCCTATATAAGTAAATACGCAAAGGAAAACGACTTCAAAAATTCCTTGTTTTTTGTGGACGACGGGTACTCCGGGGCAAACTTCGATAGACCCGCCAGGAGCGAATTGGTGGAGAAAAGCGAGCACCTCTGCATGATTAATGCTGTTTTATTGAGCGCCCTCATTGTTGGGCGCTGTTTTTTAATCCTCGATTACGGGTACGGGAGAATCATCCCAGGCATCCAGATCATTTATGTATTTTTTGGTTTCCTGGGCTATGGCATTAGATAGCAGAAGGACAGCAATTAGATTGGGTATGGCCATGAGGGCGTTGAGAATATCGGCAAGAGCCCACACAACGTCCAAAGTTACAATGGGAGCGCTGGCCGCTACGGCCACGTACAAAATTCGATAGGGAATCAGCCCTTTCTTTCCGGCGAAGTACTCTACAGCCCGTTCTCCGTAATAGGCCCAGCCCAGCACTGTGGAGAAGGCAAAGCAGATCAGCCCCAGGGTGAGTATTATAGGGCCCAGATAAGGAATCTGGTTAAAGGCCAGAGTTGTGAGCGTACCCCCATCCGTTATTTCATCCACGTTGATGGAAGGATTTTTCATAATAGTGGATACCAGAACCAGGCCTGTCATCAGGCATACGACCACAGTGTCCCAAAAGGTTCCGGTGGAGGAGACAAGCGCCTGGCGAACAGGATTGCGGGTTTGTGCAGCCGCTGCGGCAATGGGAGCGGAGCCCATGCCGGATTCATTGGAAAACAGTCCCCTGGCAACGCCATATCGCATTGCCATCATGATACCGGTTCCCACAAGCCCTCCTGCGGCCGCGCCTGGGCGGAAGGCCAGTCTCAGAATAGTGGAAACTGCGGGGATGATATAGTCATAATTGATTCCAAGAATAATCAGGCAGCCCGCCACATAGAAAACTGCCATAAACGGAACTAGCTTTTCACATACATTGGCGATGGAGCGAATTCCTCCGAAAATGACCACTCCTGTCAGGAGGGCGATCACAATGCCTGCAATCCAACCGGGAACGCCGGTATTGGATTTCACCACTCCGGCAATGGCATTAACCTGTGTGGCACACCCGATTCCAAAGGAAGCAAATCCTGCGAAAACAGCAAAAATCATTCCCAGTACTGCGCCCAGCCTTTTCCATTTAAGACCTCTGGACAGGGCGTACATGGCGCCTCCCTGCATGCGCCCATCCCTTTTCTTCACGCGGTATTTTACAGCAATCAGTGATTCTGCATATTTTGTGGCAATGCCGAAAACGCCGGAGAGCCAGCACCATAGGACGGCTCCGGGGCCGCCCAGTGCGATTGCTGTGCCCACGCCGATAATGTTGCCTGTTCCGATGGTGGCGGCAAGTGCGGTGGTAAGCGCTCCAAAGTTGGATACCTCGCCCTCTGCATCGAGATCCTTTGTCACGGACAGACGGATTCCTTTTGTGATGGATTTCCATTGGATAAAGCCGGTTCTGAACGTCATAAATATATGGGTACCGAACAGCAGAATAATCAGCCACCAGCCCCAAATCACATTGTCCACTTCCAGAATAAAATTACCGATTGCTTCAAACATAAATATTTCCTTCTTTCAGCATAAGTTCTTTTATAAATCACTTTGCTAACAGTTTACTGTAATAAAGTGGAAAGATCAACATTTTTTTTCATGTATGATACCATACATTATGTTGAGTGGGATGTGTCCGCAATATGTATGGGGGTGGCCTCCAGCTTCGGGGCGTTTTTACTGGCCGGCGGATCAAAGGGCAATCGGATTGCGCTTCTGAATGCGGAAATTCAGATACATCAGCCGACCATTTACGGGAAAGTCCATTGAGGAAATATGCATGGATACGAAACGGAGCTTTCGGATTAAAATTTATATTGACAAATATAATCGGAATAGACTATAGTCATACATATACAAAAGGCGTTGATGAAGAGGAGTACATTTTACCCCTTAAAAGAGAGGGCGGCTGTCGGGTATATTACAGACCGATGCTGAAAGGCTGCCTGAAGGAAGGAGGATGGAAGGTAGCTTCTGAGCCGGAGGACCAAGAACCCGCCATCAGACGGAAGTAAGTTCTCACGATTTATCCCCGTTATCGGATAGGACTTTGCAGGAAGTCTCTTAAGGCAGCGCTGCATGTGACAGAAGAGGGGTCTTCACAGATATGTTGCGAACAAAGGTGGTACCGCGTCAACGACGCCCTTTGCCGGTAATCCGGCAGAGGGCTTTTTTGCGCGGCTCAGCAGAGTCGAGAACACAAGTTGGAAAGGAGCAGGAAATGAGCAAAGAACTGGCAAAAACCTATGATCCCAAGGGCATAGAGGACAGACTGTATCAGAAGTGGCTTGACAAAAAATATTTTCACGCAGAGGTGGATCACAGCAAAACACCTTTTACCATTGTGATTCCTCCCCCTAATATTACGGGACAGCTTCACATGGGACATGCGCTGGACAACACCATGCAGGATATTTTGATTCGTTTTAAAAGAATGCAGGGGTATAACGCTCTCTGGCAGCCGGGTACGGACCACGCCAGCATTGCCACGGAGGTAAAAATCATTGAAAAGCTGAAGGAAGAAGGCATTGATAAGCAGGAGCTTGGACGTGAAAAATTTCTGGAAAGAGCCTGGGAGTGGAAAAAGGAGTACGGCGGGCGCATTATCGGGCAGTTGAAAAAGCTGGGCTCTTCCTGTGATTGGGACAGAGAGCGCTTTACCATGGATGAGGGCTGCAACAGAGCCGTTACCGAGGTGTTTGTAAAAATGCACCAAAAAGGGTATATATATAAGGGAGCCCGCATGATTAACTGGTGCCCTGTGTGCAATACATCCATTTCCGACGCGGAGGTAGAGTATCAGGAACAGGCGGGACATTTCTGGCATATCAAATATCCTCTGATTAATGAGGATGGCACGGTAAGCGATAAGGAATTTCTGACCTTTGCCACCACCCGTCCTGAGACCATGCTGGGGGACACGGCGGTTGCTATCCACCCGGAGGATGAGCGCTATCAACACATGAAAGGCAGAAGAGCAATGCTTCCGCTGATGAACAGGGAGATTCCCATTGTGACGGATACCTATGTGGACCGGGAATTCGGAACGGGCGTGGTAAAGATCACACCGGCTCATGATCCCAATGATTTTGAGGTGGGAAAACGCCATAATCTGCCTATTATTAACGTTATGAACGATGACGCCACCATAAATGAAAACGGCGGTAAATTTGCGGGCATGGACCGCTATGAGGCGCGCAGAGCCATTGTGGCGGAGCTTGACAGTATGGGGCTTTTGGTAAAGATTGAGGATCATTCCCACAATGTAGGCACCCATGATCGTTGTAAAGCTACCATTGAGCCTTTGGTGAAGGAGCAATGGTTTGTGAAAATGGATCAGCTGATTAAGCCTGCCGTAGAGGCGGTGAAAAACGGTGATATCAGGCTGATTCCTCAGCGTATGGAGAAAAATTACTTCAACTGGACCGACAATATCCGGGACTGGTGCATCAGTCGCCAGCTCTGGTGGGGGCACCGTATTCCCGCCTATTATTGCGATGAATGCAAAGAGGTGGTTGTGGCGAAGGAAATGCCCGATGTGTGTCCGAAGTGCGGCTGTACCCGTTTCACCCAGGATCCGGATACACTGGACACCTGGTTTTCCTCAGCGCTGTGGCCCTTTGAGACGCTGGGCTGGCCTGAGCAGACGGAGGACTTAAAATATTTCTATCCAACCGATGTGCTGGTGACGGGATATGACATTATCTTTTTCTGGGTTATCCGCATGATCTTTTCCGGATACGAGCAGATGGGGGAAAGACCCTTTAAAACCGTATTGTTTCATGGGCTGGTACGGGACAGTCAGGGCAGAAAAATGTCCAAGTCTCTTGGAAACGGCATTGATCCCCTGGAAATCATCGAAAAGTATGGCGCAGATGCTTTGAGACTGACGCTGATTACCGGAAACGCTCCGGGCAACGATATGCGCTTTTATTATGAGAGAGTGGAAAACAGCCGGAATTTTGCCAATAAGGTTTGGAACGCCTCCCGCTTTATTATAATGAATATGGAGCAGACCTGTGAAAAAACAGGGAAGGAGCCCTGGGAGCCCGGAGAGGAAGAGCTGCAGCCGGCGGATAAGTGGATTCTTTCCAGGCTGAATACTCTGATTAAGGATGTAACCGAAAATATGGAGCATTTTGAGCTGGGCATTGCAGTGCAGAAGGTTTATGATTTTATCTGGGATGAATTCTGTGACTGGTATATTGAGATGGTAAAGCCCAGGCTTTACGGCACGGACGATTCCAGTAGTCAGAATGGAGCGCTTTGGACGCTGAAAACGGTGCTGCTGGACGCATTGAAGCTGCTCCATCCCTATATGCCCTTTCTCACAGAGGAAATCTTCTGCACGCTGCAGAACGCGGAAGAGTCCATTATGATTAGTCAATGGCCTCAGTACCGCCGGGATAGAAGCTTTCCGAAAGAGGAGAAGGATATTGAGATACTTAAGGCGGCAGTCCGCGGCGTGCGCAATGTAAGAAGCGAGATGAATGTGGCTCCCGGCCGCAGGACAAGCATTTATGTTGTCAGCGGCGATACCGGAATTCTGAATACTTTTTCTGAGGGAAAGCTGTTTTTTTCCTCCCTGGCCTGCGCCAATGAGGTGGTTACGGTAAATGAGTCGGAAGACTTTGGCGGCATTGGTCAGGATGCGGTGTCCGTGGTGATTGCAGGCGCCACGCTCTATATACCCTTTGCGGAGCTGGTGGATATTGCTCAGGAGATAGAGCGTTTAAGGAAGGAGAAAAAGCGTTTGGAGGGAGAACTGGCCCGTTCCAGGGGAATGCTTTCCAATGAGCGTTTTCTTTCAAAGGCACCCTCGGAGAAGATAGCTCAGGAAAAGGAAAAGCTGGAAAAGTATGAGCAAATGATGGACCAGGTGACCGAGAGGCTTATGCAGCTTTCCTAAGGCGGGATGATCAGGATACACGAGAGGCATTCATACTTGAAGAGAGAACACATTACCACTTTTGAACAGGCTGTGGAATACCTTTATAAGGTTCCCCTGTTTACGAGAAAAAACACTTTGGAGGATACCCGGGCTTTTCTGCATAAGCTCGGGTATCCTGATCGAAAATTAAAGATCATTCATGTGGCCGGCACCAACGGAAAGGGCTCTGTCTGCGCTTACCTGCGCTTTATTCTGGAGGAGGCCGGCTATTCCACGGCAGTATTTACCTCCCCCCACTTGACGGATATTCGTGAAAGGTTTCTGATCAGAGGAAAAGAGATGAGCAGAGATGCCTTCCTGGAGGCATTTTTGCAGATATATGATGGACTGGACTGGAAAAATCTTGAGAGAGGACAGGGCTATCATCCCACTTTTTTTGAATATCTGTTTTTTATAGCCATGATTGCATTTGCCCGGGAAAAACCGGATTACTGCATACTGGAAACAGGATTGGGAGGCAGATTGGATGCTACAAACGCCGTAACGAGCAAGGATATTTCCGTGATTACGCGGATTGGGCTGGATCATACGAAATATCTTGGAAATACTATAGAGGAAATTGCAGCGGAAAAGGCGGGGATACTGCAAAGCCATACGTCGGTAATATTTGCCGATACAGATATAAAGTCCTCCAGGGTGATTCTGAGAAGGGCGGCAGAGCTGGAAAGCAGAGCGTATGCGGTGTCGAAATATGACTATGCTTTCTTAAATTTTAAAAATAAAAGCATTGATTTTTCTCTGCATACTCGGTATTATGGTTATATTAGGCTCACCCTGCACACAATTGCTTTGTATCAAATGGAAAATGCAGCGCTTGCGGTCCGGACAGCGGAGGTTCTGGATGAAGGTAGAACCATAACCGCTGATCAGATTGCCCGGGGAGTGGAAAAATGCTTTTGGGCCGGGCGGATGGAAGAAATTTTGCCGGAAGTGTATTTGGATGGCGCGCATAACGAGGATGGGATCAGGGCTTTTCTGGACACGGTCCGGACAGATGGCTGGCAGGGAAGAAGAAGCCTTTTATTCAGTGCGGCTGCGGATAAGGACTATGGAAAAATGCTGAGGCTTCTGGCGCGGTCCGGGCTGTTTTACAGGATTGCTGCCTCTGGTATGCGTACAGAGAGAGGGGCAAAGCCGGAAGTATTAGGAAGGCTGCTCGAACAATATCCCGGCTGCAGCTATACTTTATACGATAATGTTGATACCGCTTTTCACGATCTGCTTGATGGGCAGAAGGGGCCCGAGGGACAGAAAGAGGGGGAACGCATATATATTGCGGGCAGCCTTTATCTGGCGGGTGAAATAAAGGAGCTGTTGGAGCATGATTAATTTTGAAGAAGAACTGAAGAAATTCCATCCAAGCCTTGAGGTGGAGGATGCGGAAGAAGCCATTTACAACCAGGATCTTACCGATATGGCGGATTTATTGGTGAAAATGATAAAGGAATCGGAAGAGAAGAAAGAACAGTCATAAGAAAGAGGTGTACAAATGTTTTGTTATAATTGTGGCTGTCACTTGTCGGAGCATGATTTTTGTACTGCCTGTGGTGCGGATGTATCCCTGTACAAGAAAATCATGCGGATTTCCAATATGTACTATAACGAGGGTCTGGAGAAGGCCGGAGTGAGGGATCTGACGGGAGCCTTAAACAGTCTGCGGCAGAGTCTGAAATTCAACAAAAACAATATTGAGGCCCGCAATCTTCTGGGGTTGGTATATTTCGAGCTGGGAGAGGTTGTGGCGGCTCTGAGCGAATGGGTTATCAGCAAGAACCTGCGGGGAGAAAAGAATATTGCCGACGATTATATTGATATGATTCAGGCCAACGCTTCCCGGCTGGATTCCATTAATCAGACCATAAAGAAATATAATCAGGCTCTCGCGTACTGCGCTCAGGACAGTAAGGATCTGGCTGTGATCCAGTTAAAAAAAGTGCTTTCATTAAACCCCAGATTTGTGCGTGCCCATCAGCTTTTAGCGCTTTTATACATGGACGGAGAGAATTGGGAAAAGGCGCAGCGGGAGCTCAAAAGGTGTATGGCCATTGACCGGAACAATACCCTGACGCTTCGCTATATGAAAGAGGTGGATGCGATGCTGACGCCGGAAGAGCCGGCAAGACAGACGTCGCAGAAGCGCAAAAAGGACGAGGCGGTACGCTATCAGAGCGATAATGAGATTATCATTCAGCCCTTGAATGTAAAGGAGCCCAAAGGCAACGGAATATCGACGATTGTAAACCTGGGCATTGGCCTGATAATCGGTTTGGCGGTTATGTATTTTTTGGTGGTTCCTGCCGCGGTGTCCAATGCCAACAATGAGGCACAGAGAACCATAACCGAAATCGGCAATCAGCTGGATACCCGGACAGCCCGGGTGGCGGAGCTGGAGACTCAGCTCGCTGATCTTCAGGAAGCAAACGATACGCTGAATCAGCAGCTGGAAGGCTATGTGGGAACAGATGGAACGCTTCAGACCATTGACAGTCTTTTGACGACGGCAGCTCAATATCTGGATACCCAGGATGCCCAGCAGGCCGGCGCAAGTCTGGAAAGCATCGCCCAAAGTGTGAACATTGAGGATACATCAGAGGGCTTCCGAACTTTGTATAATTTACTGCTGGAAACAGTGGGGCCCGAGCTTTCCGAAACGTATTATGAGGAAGGTAATTCGGCTTACAATAATGAAGATTACGAGACGGCAATCGAAAATTTAAACAGAGCTGTTTTCTTTGACGCCACCAATTCCGAAGCGCTGTATCAGCTGGCAAACGCTTACCGTTTAAACGGGGATGATGAAAATGCCATTGCCGCTTACGACAGAGTGATCGAGCTGTTCCCTGATACGGAAAGAGCCAGAAGATCACAGGAATACAAAGATGAATTGAGCGGTACGGCGGACGGACAATAAGAAGCGAATACTGTTATGTCCTCCCGAGGGCTGTGCGTCCGGGCAACCGCTGCCCAGAGGGGAATATATAAGATACAAAAGACAAGGATCTGCATAGAAATGTGCAGGTCCTTTTGTTTATGAAATTTTAGAGAGGAAGGGAGCTAATGGAAGAATTTCAGGTGATCGACAACTGCCTGATGGTCAAACTGCCCAAGGAGGTGGATCATCATCTGGCAGGATATATCTGTGAAAATGCTGATCGGTATATTGTACGGGAGAATGTGAGCAACGTTGTATTTGATTTTGAGGATACAAGATTTATGGACTCATCGGGAATCGGCATAATTATGGGACGCTATAAAAAGATAGCCTGCTTTGGAGGGCGCGTTTATGCCATTCATGTGGACAGGCAGATACAGCGTATTTTAAAGCTTTCGGGGCTTCATAAAATCGTGGAGGTGCTGGAATAGCGTCTCTGACCGGGGCTTTTAAGTATATGAGAAATGGAGAGAAGAGAGATGATGGCAGAAATGAAAGAGATGACAAAGCACAGACAGGCCCAGACTGGCGCCGGCATACAGAATGAAATGGAAATGGAATTTGACGCAGTTTCCGACAACGAGAGTTTTGCCAGGATTGCGGTGGCAGCCTTTGTATCACATTTGAATCCGACTCTTGAGGAGTTGGCTGACATAAAGACAGCGGTATCGGAGGCTGTGACCAATTCTATCATACATGGCTATGAGAATCTTTACGGATATGGCAGGCATGGGGAGACAAGACCTTCTTATCTGACCATTCATCCGGGCAAGGTAAAAATCCGCTGCCTGTTGAAAAAAGGAGTTTTACATATAGAAGTTACGGATAAGGGGAAAGGAATTGAGGATATAGACAGGGCTATGGAGCCTTTGTTCACTACAAAGCCTGAACTGGAGCGGTCAGGAATGGGCTTTGCGTTTATGGAAGCCTTCATGGATGACTTAGAGGTTTCCAGCGTTCCCGGTGAGGGAACCTGCGTGCGAATGATAAAAAAACTGGGGACGGGCGCATGGATAGACGGAGAGGACTAGCTTATGGAAGAGGTGTCAGTACTGATTGCAAAGTCGCAGGCGGGAGATAAAGGGGCAAGGGAAGTACTGATCGAGAAAAATCTGGGTCTGGTGCATCACATTGTAAGGCGTTTTGCCGGAAGAGGCCATGAAACGGAGGATCTGTTTCAAATCGGAACCATCGGACTGATCAAGGCTATCGACAAGTTTGATCTGGCCCAGGGAGTAAAATTTTCAACCTATGCAGTGCCTATGATTACAGGAGAGATCAAGCGATTTCTCAGGGATGACGGTCCTGTAAAGGTATCCAGGACCATCAAGGAAAACGGACTGAAGGTCCGTGTCACAAGACAGCGTTTGCAGGCAAGCCTGAAAAGAGAGCCCACGCTGCAGGAGATCGGGGAAGAGTCCGGGCTTTCCAGGGAGGAAATTGTGCTTGCCCTGGAAGCGGGAGCTGAGGTGGAATCTCTCTACAGCGCAGTATATCAGGATGATGGGAGCGAAATGTACCTTGTGGACAGAGTGGTGCAGAGCCGTGGAGGAGCGGCGGCAAATGGAGTTGGGGGACTGTGTGATGGAAATGATTATGAGAAAGAGCGTCTGCTTGACCATATGCTGCTCTCCCAGCTTTTGGACAGCCTGGAAGCTGCCGACAGGGAGCTGATTTATATGCGCTATTTCCAAAATAAAACGCAGATGGAAATAGCGGGAATTCTGGGAATCAGTCAGGTTCAGGTGAGCAGAATGGAGAAAAAAATCCTTCTTCAGCTCCGGGAACGTGCAGGCTGATTCTGATTCATAAATATTTTATAAAAATTGACTTTTCTCCTTTTTTTTCGTCACGGTTTCGATTATCATGATATATATGACCGAGCGCATAGTACAAAGCGCATGGTAAAATAAAAAAGGAGAGAAAAGGATACTCATGAGAAAGAACAGAAGTGATGGCCGGATGACGGAAGACAGGCCGGACAGAAGCAGAAGAAAAAGGAACAGAAAAATCAATTCCATTTTTGTAATGTTCGGCTGCCTGCTGGCGCTTGTGCTGGTGACCTACCTGGCCGGCGTTCTTTATATGTGGATAGACGCGGAATTTCAAAACAATGCAAATGATATAGCTGAGGCTGTGGCTGTGTCGGAGCAGGAGGAGCAGACGACTTACACGCAGGAGGAGCTGGATGCTGCGGTGGCGGAGGCCAGAGAGGAGGCTTCCCGGTCGGGGCAGGAGCAAATTCTTGCCGGTATCAAGGCAGGTCTGACTGCTGGGGAGAGCACTGTGAAGACGCTGCGCCCTTATTACCCGGATGAGATGGTGGTGGTCAGCAACGGCGCCTTTCACTTTGTTCCCATTAACCGGGAACTGAAGCTGAATGATTACACTGAAGAGAGCCTGAATATTCTGGAAACGGGTGAGCTTCAGTATCTGGAGAATGGTCAGGTGGTTTCCCGCAAGGGAATCGACGTGTCCAAGCATCAGGGCGAAATCGACTGGCAGCAGGTAGCGGCGGATGGTGTGGAATATGCCTTTATCAGGGTAGGACTCAGGGGATATGGAACAGGAAAGCTGGTGGAGGACGAATACTTTGAGCAGAATATAACGGGAGCGCTTGGTGCAGGCATTAAGGTGGGCGTGTATTTTTATTCCCAGGCAGTCAATGAAACAGAGCTTTTGGAGGAAGCAAATTTTGTCCTGGAAAAAATAGCTCCCTACAGAGTGGAGTGTCCGGTGGTCTATGATGTTGAAAAGGTAAGCGGCACTGAGGGACGCATGAACAGCCTGACGGTGGAGGAGAGAACAAACCTTACGC
Source organism: uncultured Acetatifactor sp. (assembly GCA_944383825.1). Classification (GTDB taxonomy): domain Bacteria; phylum Bacillota; class Clostridia; order Lachnospirales; family Lachnospiraceae; genus Acetatifactor. The sequence continues at coordinate 12,617 of CALWRA010000007.1, forward strand.
TTTTGTTCTGTCAGACCATTGAAAACGCGGGGTACAAGCCTATGATCTACCACAATATGGAAATGGGAGCGCTGATGCTTGACCTTTCGGCTCTGGAGGAATATGATAAATGGTTTGCTTACTATAATCAGGATTTTTATTATCCCTATCAGTATGAGATTTGGCAGTATACGGACAGCGGAACCGTTAACGGCATCGAAGGCCCGGTGGATTTAAATATTAGCTTCGGACCTCTCTGGGAAGAATGAAAACAGATGGAGAATAAAGAATAGTAATCAGGAGGATGAAGGCTTTTTGCTTTCATCCTCCTTTTCAGCTGGGCTACAGATACCCTTTTACCTGATTAAATTTTTTCTGAATATTGAGAATCGCTTTTCTTACGCTCTCAGCATGAGCTAAATTGCTTTCACTCATTTCTTCCACCTGCTCAGCGCTTGCGGTCACTTCTTCTGTAGAGGCGGAAAGCTGTGATATATTATCTACAATGCGGTTGTTGGAATCGGAAAGTCCGGAAATTTGTTCATTAATGGAGTTGATGTCTTTGATTAAGCCGGTCATGTTGGCGTTCAGTACGGCAAAGGAATCCGCGGCAGCCAAAATATTTTCATTCTGCAGTTTGGTAGCCTCCAGGGAGGTGTCCACGGAAGTAATCACTTCCCTTGCATTGCTGTTGAGCTCGCTGGTAATACGGGTGATTTCCTCTGTGGAGCTTTTGGTCTGCTCGGCCAGCTGTCGGATTTGGCCGGCGACCACAGCAAATCCTCTTCCAGCTTCCCCGGCTCTGGCGCTTTCGATGGACGCATTCAGGGCGAGCAGATTGGTCTGGCTGGATATCTGGAGAATCATGCCTGCAATATTCTCGACTTCCTTGGTTCTGTCCTGGAGCTTTGCCATGGACTGAGTCACTTCCTGATTGGTGTCCGCTATCTTTGCGGACTGTTCCTTGAGGTTTTCCATAACACTGATGTTGCTTTGAATGCTTGCATTGGACTGGGTAGCCACCTCCACCATTTTCAGGGAACGTGCCTGGGTTTCGTTGATGGCATCCTGAATGCTTTGAGTCATATGATTCTGCTCTTCAATACTTTGAGCGGTGGTGCTGGTTGCGAAGGAAATTTCCTTCATGCTTTGGGCGGTTTTGGTCGCGGCGTCCACCAGTTCATTTACCTGTACGTTGCTGACGGAGGCCTGCTCCTGAACGGTTTTGGAAATATCCAGAATGTTATCCAGCATTTCCTTTTGCTTAATCGTCTGCTCCTGCATGGAGCCCAGGGCATGATCGCTGAACAGCTTGGCGATGCTGCTTACCTTGTAAAGAACGAAGAAAATGATGTACATACAGACACTGCGGCAGCAAAAATCCACGTCTATGATGTTTTCTCCCTTGACAGAGCGCATAATTATTACCAGGGTAAAGAGAACCGCATATGTAAGGCAAATAATTCGGAAGCATTTATGGTCATAGTAGGGAATTTGGAGGGCAAGCACGATAATGACCGCATAAAAAATAAATTCGGCGTCGGTCTGCATGCCAAGTAACAGAAATTCTAAGCCTGCGGCAATGGAAACAAATGTTTTCAGGCGGGCGCTTGTCTTGCGGCGAAAGAAAAGAATGAATCCAACTGCCATAAAAATAAGGACAAACAACGCGTTTCCATAGGCGGTGGGAGCGGAAATGCTCTGGCTGAACAGCTTCATCAAAAGATAAAACAGAAACATCAACCACAGGAGAGAGGATGCAAGTATGTACAACCCGTTCATTTTTCGATAACGCTGAGCCGCATCATTGTAACAATAATTGTTTTGGGATCTCATAACCATACCTCCTTGCCCGTTTCGGCGGGCGTCAGTTTAATATTTGGAAAGGACCTTCACTGTACCCTTTTTGTATCTGTTGTCAGAGGACGCTGCTTTTAATGATATTATATCCCTTAACGGAAAGATTTTCCACTGATATTGTATATTTTTTAGTAAAAAAGAAGAAAGGACAATCGCCTTCCTTCCGATGTTCAGCCTTATGAGGAAACCTCATCCTCCTTGCCTTCCCGTCCTGCCGTTTCGATCAGGGTATTATCCACATCCGCCTCATAGTTGCGCATGGCCACTTCGATGGGAGTGGGGTCCTTGGTAAGCCTGCGGCCGCCGATATGATTGAAAAAGACAATGATTCCTGCTGCGAGACCGATGGAATAGGATACCTCCAGCACATTGAGTCCCTGGGGTTCTCTGTTCATAACCATGCGGTAGAGTTCTGTAAAAACATTGTTGATTCCCACATCGTTGTGGTAGGCCATTATAGTGAAAGCAGTGCCGAAGAAGCTTACCAGGCATACGAGAGCGGCCTTTAGCCACTGCTGCCAGCCCTTGTGCCTGTTTACATGAATCCATTCCACAAGCACATCTGTTTCTCCCACCAGCATTACGGTGATATTGGGACAGGTATTTTCCATATGTTCCACGATTTTGAGTACGCTGAGAACGGTTCTTTTGCAGGAATCCTTTGAGAAATGATGGACTTTCAGGGATTTCAGCTTTGCGCTTACCTCTTTGTCGGCACAGAACAGGCTTCCGATGTCTGCCGTGAATACGTCGGGCGATTGGACCTCTACATTTCTGCTGCATTTAAAATAAACGATTGTGTTCGTCATACTGCAATTCCTTTCCGGACATTTTTGGACTGAATGGAGAAAGTTTACTGCACTGTCCGGTGAAACTCACTCCAAAAATAAAGTAAGGAGCCGAACAGCTTGCCGATGGCCATGCTGAGAATCACCAGACCGATTCCGTGACGGAAGGAAATTCTCCGGGTGAAAATAGGAATACTGTCCAACATTTCGGCTATGGCAAGGGCGAGACATCCGATAAACATACCGCAGAACAGGCCGAAAATACATAAAAATACATTGCCCATACCCAGAAAAAGCTCCTGGTAATCGGGGAAACGCTGCTGCCACCAAGCTCCGAAGAGGCAGTATCTTGAAAAAATACTTAAAAATGAGCCTGCCAGCGTGCCAAAAATTACCATTTCTTCGTATAAAAATACTTTTCTGGCAGTGTGGGTTTTCCCTGCAAAACGGGGCACCAGCCCTACTGCAACCAAAACCGTGAATACTCCTGCGGCTGCCAGAAGACCATAGCTGAAGCCGGCCGCAGACAAAAGAACAGTTTTCCAGAAATCCATTTTCCTTATTTCCTTCCTGTAGTTCACAACTTTTTTTATAATATGTCCAGAAAACTGCAACAATATAAGTAAAATAAAATTTATTTTTGACAATGCTGGAAAGAAATATACTGATGTGATATAATTTTATCATAATTTATATGCCTTTAAAAGAAAGGTGAATAGGCGAAGGAGGGTTTTTACCAATGAGTGATGAGAAAAAACCAAAAGAGCTGGGAAGAGGGAAGCGAGCCACAAGTATCCGAAACAGGCTGCAATTCAGCATAAGCGTTCTGACCGGCGTGACGGCTCTGACGCTGGCTTTGATTATGTGTATAATGAATATTACCAATACGCTGTCTAATCTGGAGGATGAGATGATGGTCATGGCGGAAATTACGGGTGACCGGGTTTCCAAGGAGCTGCTGGCCACCGTGCGCGTGGTAGAGGAGCTTGGGCTGCTGGAGAGCCTTTCGGATGAGAGCGTCAGCGCTGAGGAGAAGCAGGAGATTATCAATCAGAGAGTGGACGCCTACGGCATGATCAGAGGAAAAATGATTAATGCCGACGGCATCTGTGAATACGATGGGGCGGACTACAGCGACAGGGAATATTTTCAGCGGTCCATGCAGGGAGAGACTGTTATCGCCGATCCGGTTTTTGCGAAAACGGATGGAGTGCTGAGCGTAATTATATCAGCGCCTGTATGGCAGGGCGGCATATCCGGCTCTGAGGTGGTGGGCGTTGTGTTCCTGCTGCCGTCTCAAAACATATTGAACGATATTGCTGATTCCATTAAGGTCAGCGAAAATGGCGGGTGCTATATGCTCAGTTCATCAGGCGTTACCATCGCCCATACGGATGAAAGCATTGCCGAGGCGCAGGAAAACACCATAGAGCTGGCACAGACAGATTCCTCTCTGCGTTCCATTGCCAGTCTTGAGAGCAAAATGATTCAGGGTGAGACAGGCTATGGCATATATACCTATGGCGGAAGCACAAAGATTCTGGCGTATGCGCCCATCCCTGATACGGATGGATGGAGCGTGGCTCTCAATGCGCCGATTATGGATTTCATGGGACCTACGATCGTAAGCGGATTGGTTGCCGTAGCTGTTGCAGCCGTTGCCATTGCCATAGGGATCTACACTGCAAGGAAAATTGGCAGAACCATTGGAATTCCCATTGAGCAGTGCTCCAGCCGGCTGGTGCTGCTGGCTCAGGGAGATCTTCACTCGCCGGTTCCCGAGATTCATACGCAGGATGAAACGCGCGTGCTGGCGGAGGCCACAGGGTCTTTGGTGCAGAGCATGCGGACATTGATTCAGGATGCAGACCATCTTCTTGGGGAAATGTCTCGGGGCAATTTTGCCATAACTGCGGACAAAGAGAACTATTACGTGGGTGATTTCCATGGACTGATGGAATCCATGAGAAAATTGAATCACAGATTGAACGACACACTGAAAAATATTATTGAGACCGTTGAGCAGGTGACGCTGGGCGCCAACCAGATGGCAGAGACGGCTCAGGGGCTGGCAGAAGGGGCTACGGATCAGGCAGGAGCCATTGAAGAGCTGCAGGCTACCATTACCAATGTTACAAACATTGTGGAGGAGAGCGCAAAATCTCTGGGCGAGTCTTATAAGCTGGCAAAGCAGTATGAGCAGCAGGCGGTAACCAGCGGCAGCGAGATGAAGGATCTTACGCAGGCTATGGAGCGCATCAATGAAACGTCCAGGCAGATCAGTGATATTATTGAGGAAATTGAGGATATTGCCTCTCAGACAAACCTTCTTTCTCTGAATGCGGCAATAGAGGCAGCCAGAGCGGGAGAGGCAGGCAGAGGCTTTGCAGTAGTAGCAGATCAGATCCGCAAGCTTGCTGATGACAGCGCACAGTCTGCGATACACACGAGACAGCTGATCGAGACCTCCCTGCAGGAGATTGAGAAAGGCAACCAGATTACAGAGAGAACCTACCAGTCCCTGATGAAGGTAGTAGATGGAATGGAAGTATTGGCACAGGAATCTCAGAAGGCCATGGAAAATTCCAATACCCAGGCGGAGGCTATGGAGCAGATTGAGCAGGGAATCGATCAGATATCATCTGTAGTTCAGAACAACTCGGCAACGGCTCAGGAGACCTCGGCTACCAGTGAAGAGCTGTCCGCACAGGCTACCAGTATGAATGACATGGTTGCCGCGTTCAAGCTTCGCTGATTCATTACAAAATTTTGTATATTTTTCGCAGAAATCCATATAATGATTTCAAAGTGGGCGGACAGGAGAACAGAATATGCTCTCTTGTTCGCCTTTGTGATATGAATAAGCGATAAAATTTCAGAATTTTCGCGGAAAGGTATATGGAAAGCAGTATGGAGCAGATGGAAGAAGAAAAAAAGCGTCAATACGAGAAATATGTAAAAGAGGTCACCCCCACCCACAATCTATGGCTGCAGATGCTGAAGGCATTTATTATGGGAGGGATTATCTGTACCCTGGGACAAGCGATTCTGAACTATGGTGCTTCTTTGGGCCTTGACAAGCAGACGGCGGGAAGCTGGTGCTCTTTGATATTGATTTTGCTTTCGGTTTTGCTTACCGGATTGAACGTTTACCCCGGCATTGTTAAGTGGGGCGGAGCGGGCGCTCTTGTGCCTATCACGGGATTTGCCAATTCCGTAGCGGCGCCGGCCATAGAATTTCAAAAGGAAGGACAAGTCTATGGCGTAGGCTGCAAAATTTTTACCATTGCAGGGCCGGTAATATTGTACGGCGTGTTTACAAGCTGGTTTCTGGGAGCGCTTTATTGGCTTGGAGGCGTTATAGGCATTCTATAAACTTATTTTGTAATGATAAATTTATAAAATTTTTATTGCAATATATTATTTTATGTTTATAATGTTAGGTGGCTAACAAAAATGTTAGTTGCCTAACATTTTTGTTTTATGGCAATAGGAAGCTCCCGGAACGCGCTGCCTATTGTTTGAGAAGGAAGGGAGTGGAAATGGTATCGGAAGAAAAAAGGGAAATAGCCCTCCAAATAAAGTCTGTCAACAATTTGATCAGACGTAATCTGGACATTCGTTTTGCAGAGGCCGGACTGGGAGAGCTGGCCGGAATGCAGGGCCCCATCCTGGGCTTTCTGCAAAAGGAGGGACAGCAGCGGGAGATTTTTCAGAAGGATTTGGAGAAAAGATTTAATATTCGCAGATCCACCGCTACGGTTATGCTTCAAAATCTGGAACAGAAGGGATATATTGTAAGAGAGGCCGTACATAGCGATGCCAGAATGAAGCGGATTGTGCTTACGCAGAAGGCGATCCGGCATAATCTGGCGATCCGGGATCAGATAGACGCTTTCAACAAAGAGCTGGAGGAAGGTCTGACTTCGGAAGAAAAGAAGATGTTTTTAAGGATTCTGGATAAAATTAAGAAGAATTTGGAGTAGGAGAATAAGGGTATGTTAAAGACATTAGGAAAACAGATCAGGGAATTTAAGGCCGATTCCATTAAGACCCCATTATTTATGATATTGGAGGTCATAATGGAGACGGTAATTCCTCTTTTGATGGCGTCTATCATAGACGACGGTGTAGAAGCGGGAAATATGCAGCATATTTATCAAGTAGGCGGTTTTATGGTTGTGGCTGCTGCAATAGGGCTGTTTGCCGGAGTTATGGGAGGAAAATACGGTGCCAGAGCCTCCGCGGGCTTTGCCAAGAATTTAAGAGAGGCAATGTACGCCAATATTCAGACGTACGCATTTTCCAATATTGATAAATACTCCACGGCAGGATTGGTTACCCGCATGACAACGGATGTGACAAACCTTCAGAATGCCTACCAGATGATACTGCGTATGTGCTTTCGTGCGCCTGCCAGCATGATCTGCGCCATGGCGATGGCCTTTTTCATCAATGCAAGAGTGGCGTCGATTTATCTTGTAGCTGTGATTTTTCTTGGATTTTTCCTCATTCTGATTATGAGTCTGGCCACAAGATATTTTACGGAAGCTTTCCAGAAATATGATGATATGAACGCCAGCGTCCAGGAAAATGTCTCCGCTCAGAGAGTGGTGAAGGCTTATGTGAGAGAGGATTTTGAGATAGATAAGTTCCACAGGGCAAGCGGAAATATTTATAAGATGTTTAAAAGAGCTGAGAGCATAATCACTCTGAACGCTCCGCTGATGCAGTTTACGGTCTACTCCTGTATCCTTGGAATCAGCTGGATCGGAGCCAGAATGATTATCGGGAGCCAGCTCACCACAGGAGAGCTCATGAGCCTTCTGACTTACTGCATGAATATTCTCATGAGTCTGATGATGCTTTCCATGGTATTTGTCATGATTACCATGAGTATGGCAAGCGCGAGACGAATCTGTGAGGTGCTGGAGGAAAAGCCTGATTTGACCAATCCTGAAAACCCGGATTATGACGTTCCGATCGGAAGCATCCGGTTTGATGATGTAACTTTCCGCTATAACAAGACGAGTGAGAGTCCTGTTCTCAGCCATATTAATTTGGAAATCAAATCCGGTGAGACCATCGGCATTATCGGAGGAACCGGCAGCTCAAAGACCAGCCTGGTGAATCTGATCAGCCGGCTTTATGACGCATCTGAGGGCACGGTGTATGTGGGCGGCAAGGATGTAAGAAGCTACGATCTGGAGACTCTGCGCAATGAGGTGGCCGTTGTGCTTCAAAAGAACGTCCTGTTCAGCGGAACCATTTTGGAAAATCTCCGCTGGGGGGATGAAAATGCCACTGAAGAGGATTGCAGGCGTGTCTGCAGGCTTGCCTGCGCGGATGAATTCATCGAAAAGATGCCGGATAAATATAACACTTATATTGAGCAGGGCGGAAGCAATGTGTCGGGAGGTCAGAAGCAGAGACTTTGCATTGCCAGAGCACTTTTAAAGAAGCCCAAAATTTTGATTCTGGACGACAGCACCAGCGCAGTTGATACGGCTACGGACAGCAGGATCCGAAAGGCCTTTGCGACGGAGATTCCCAATACCACAAAGCTGATTATTGCCCAGCGTATTTCCAGCATTGAGAGTGCGGATCGTATTATTGTTATGGATAACGGACATGTGAACGGAATCGGTACTCACGAAGAGCTTTTGGCTTCCAATATGATTTACCGGGAGGTATATGAGGCGCAGACCGGCGGAAGCGGAGATTTTGATGAGAACGGAGGCGAGAACTAATGGCACAGGCAAAAGAGGTAAAGAGCCCTGTGGGAAACCAGGTGCAGGGGGAAAGTAAACGAAAGAACCAGGGAGCGGTTTTCCTGAGACTGATGAAATATGTGATGAAATGGTATGGAGTTCATTTTGTACTGGTGATTATTTTTATCATTGCCAGTGTTTTGGCTAACGTCCAGGGCACCCTGTTTTTGCAGACTCTGATTGATGATTATATTCTGCCCATGCTGGGGCAGGCGGATCCTGATTTTACAAGCCTGTTCTATGCCATAGTGAGGGTGGGATGCTTTTATCTCGGTGGTGTTATATGTACTTTTACCTATTCCAGAATTATGGTAAATGTCACACAAGGCACGCTTAGAAATCTGAGAAATGATCTTTTTGCCCACATGGAGAAGCTGCCCATTAAATATTTTGACACACATGCTCATGGGGACATTATGTCCATATATACCAATGATATTGACACTCTGCGCCAGATGATCAGTCAGAGCGTTCCCCAGATCATCTCCAGCGGCGTTACCATTATCAGCGTCCTGATCAGCATGATGTCCCTGAACATTATTCTTACTCTTGTGACGCTGATTATGGTGGGAACAATGGTTTACATGACAAAAAGGATCAGCAGCATGAGTGGTAAGTATTTCATAAAGCAGCAGATTGACATTGGTAAGGTAAACGGCTACATCGAGGAGATGATGGAAGGTCAGAAGGTGGTTAAGGTGTTCTGCCACGAGGAGGAGAGCCTTGATGGCTTTAAAAAGCTCAATGACCAGCTCTTTGACAGCGCCTATCATGCAAATAAATTTGCAAACTTAATGGGCCCTATCAATGCCCAGCTGGGCAATATGAGCTATGTATTCTGCGCCATTGTGGGAGGCGCATTGGCTTTGGGCGGTTTCGGAGGCTTTACTCTGGGCGGGCTTGCCAGCTTTCTTACATTTAACAAGAGTTTCAGTATGCCCATTAATCAGGTGAGTATGCAGCTCAACAGCATTATCATGGCCCAGGCAGGCGCAAAGAGAGTATTTGACCTGTTTGACGAAAAGCAGGAGACGGATGAGGGATATGTGACGCTGGTGTGCGCAAAGAAAGCGGATGGGAAGCTTGTGGAGTGTCCGGAGAGAACCGGCATGTGGGCCTGGAAGCATGTTCATCAGGCAGACGGAAGCGTGGATTACGTGGAACTTAAAGGCGATGTGGTGTTCAATGACGTGGATTTTGGCTACAATGACGATAAGATTGTGCTTCACAATATCAAGCTCTACGCCCAGCCCGGGCAGAAGATTGCTTTTGTGGGCTCCACGGGAGCAGGCAAGACAACCATTACCAACCTGATCAATCGCTTCTATGATATTCAGGATGGTAAGATACGCTATGACGGAATAAATATCAACAAAATTAAAAAGGCAGATCTGCGGCGTTCTCTGGGTATCGTGCTTCAAGATACCCACCTGTTTACAGGTACGGTTATGGAGAATATCCGTTTCGGCAAGCTGGACGCCACCGATGAAGAGGTAATTGCGGCGGCAAAGCTGGCCAACGCAGACGCTTTTATCAGACAGCTTCCGGATGGCTACCAGACGGTGCTTACGGGAGACGGTTCTAATTTAAGTCAGGGACAGAGGCAGCTTTTGGCCATTGCAAGGGCTGCGGTTGCAGATCCCCCCGTATTGATTTTGGACGAAGCCACCAGCTCTATTGATACCCGCACCGAGAAAATTGTGCAGGATGGTATGGATAAGCTGATGAAGGGCAGAACTACCTTTGTGATCGCTCACAGGCTTTCCACTGTAAAAAACAGCGACTGCATCATGGTTTTGGAGCAGGGACGCATTATTGAGCGGGGAACTCACGACGAGCTCATTGAACAAAGGGGAAAATATTATCAGTTATATACAGGAAATCAGATCGCGGCAGGCGCTTAAAGCGCCTGCCCTTTCACTTTTCCGACTGCCGGGAATAAAACAGTCTGCCAGCGACTTTCCCGGAAAGGGACATACTTTGAAAAAGACAGGCATAAACTACATTGCAAACAAGCTTTAGGAGGGTTACCGTGTTTGAACAATGTAGTGTACAGGATACCGTGAATAAATGCAGCAGTGATGAAAGAAAGGGCCTTACATCGGAAGAAGCCCGCAGGAGACTATTGAAAAACGGCAGGAATGAAATGAAGGCGGCCAGAAAGAAGACCTCTTTAGAGACTTTTATTGAGCAGCTAAATGATCCGCTGATCTATGTGCTGATTGCAGCCGCCGTTGTCTCGCTTCTTCTGGGAGAGGCCAGCGACGCCGCTATTATAGCCGTTGTGATCTGTGTCAACGCTTTTGTGGGAATGGTACAGGAGGGCAAAGCCCGAAAGGCGCTGGAATCCCTGAAAAAACTTACCAGTCCCAGAGCACAGGTGATCCGGGACGGCAGACGGCAGGAGATTCCTGCGGCGGAGCTCGTAACGGGAGACCTGGTATGTCTGGAGGCGGGATGTCAGGTGCCGGCGGATCTGAGGCTTATCCGGACAAACAGCTTAAAGATTGAGGAGTCCTCTTTGACAGGGGAATCTTTGCCCATAGAGAAGGATGCGGGATTTACGGCGTCCCAGGGCAAAATCATTCCTCTCGGGGACCGTCACAATATGGCATATATGTCCACCATTGTTACCTATGGAAGAGGCGAGGGAATTGTGACGGCTGTGGGAATGGATACGGAGCTGGGACAGATCGCGGCCATGATCACTGAAACAAAAGAAGAACTGACGCCTCTGCAGAAAAGATTGGGAGAGCTGGGAAAGCTTTTGAGCGTTCTTTCTCTGATTTTGTGCGCAGCTCTTTTTGTAATTGCGGTAATACAGCATAGAAATATACTGGAAATGCTGATTACGGCCATATCCCTTGCAGTGGCTGCGGTGCCGGAGGGACTTCCTGCGGTAGTTACCATCTGTCTGGCCCTGAGTGTTACCAGAATGGTTCGGGTGAATACCATTGTGAGAAAGCTTCCCTCGGTGGAGACCCTGGGGGCGGTAAGCGTGGTCTGCTCTGACAAGACGGGAACCCTTACTCAAAACCGGATGACGGTGGAAATGTGCTTTGTGGAAAACAGATTGTTTGAGCGAAGAGAAATGGGAAGAATTCCGGCAGAGGATTTTTGGCATGGAATGACGCTTTGCAACGACGCCTCCATAGACGGGGGAAGCAGAATAGGGGATCCCACGGAGCTTGCCCTTTTGGATATGGCTGCCGAGTTTGGATTTTACAGGGAAGCGCTGGAAAGGCAAATGCCCCGTGTAGGAGAGCTGGCGTTTGATTCCGACAGAAAAATGATGACCACCTGTCACAAAAAGGGCGCTTCCCTCCGATGCTTTACGAAGGGCGCACCGGATGAGGTGCTGAAAAAATGTACGGGGATCTGGCTCAATGGGAAAAAAGTGAATATGACGGAGTCACACAGAAGAATGATCCTTAGAGGGGTGGAGGAGATGTCCATGGCGGCTCTGCGAACCCTGGCTGTGGCCATGAAGGTTTCAGAAAACCGGGGAGGCTCTGCACATAAGGGAGGCGCTCTAAGCGAGGACAATCTGATTTTTGTGGGAATGGTGGGCATGAAGGATCCGCCCAGACCGGAGGCCGCACAGGCCGTAGGCATTTTTCGGGAAGCGGGAGTGGACACTGTTATGATAACAGGGGATCATGTGGACACGGCTTATGCCATAGGAAACCAGCTGGGAATTGTGAACCGGCCGGGACAATGTATGACGGGTGAGACGCTTCAGCAGACGGATGAGGATGAATTCTTAAGCAGATTGGAGGATACCAGAGTTTTCGCCAGAGTGTCTCCTGCACAGAAGGTCAGGATTGTAAAGGGTTTTCAGAAAAAGGGAAAGATTGTGGCCATGACCGGAGATGGGGTCAATGACGCGCCCTCTCTGAGAGCGGCGGACATTGGAATTGCAATGGGGATGACAGGGACGGATGTAGCGAAGCAGGCTTCGGACATGATTCTTGCAGACGATAATTTTGCCACCATAGAAAAAGCCATAGAGGAGGGAAGAGGCGTTTATGAAAATATCAGAAAGTCCGTTATTTTCCTGCTTTCCTCCAATCTGGGAGAGCTGATGACAATGTTCTGCGCGGTGATTCTGGGGCTGGCCTCTCCCTTAAAGTCCAGTCATATTTTATGGATCAATCTGATTACAGATTCCCTGCCGGCCCTGGCTTTGGGAGTGGATAAGAATGATGGGAAAAGCCTGATGAAAAATCCGCCCAGAAAAGCGGATGAAAGCCTTTTTTCCAGAGGCGGCCTTGCCTGCACATGCTTTTACGGAGCCCTGATCGCCTGCATCAGTCTCACGGCCTTTTTGCTGCTTCCCATAGCTTTGCTGAAAACTGCGGGGCTGACTGTTAATCCCCAGAATCTCGCCTATGCCCTGGGGCAGGATGCTGTGCTGGCAAAATCCCAGACCTATGCTTTTACGGTGCTCGGCATGTCCCAGCTGTTTCACGCGGTTGGAATGAGAGACACTCAAAGGTCCGTCCTTTTTATGAAGCATAGGGAAAACAAGCTGATGATTGCCGCCTGCATCATAGGATTTCTGCTGCAGTTTGCGGTGACGGAGGTGCCCTTTTTTATAAATGCTTTCGGTACCTCACACCTGACGGGAAGAGAGTGGCTGCATCTGACTCTGTTGGCAGCCTGTCCTCTTCTCGCCCATGAATGCGTCGTTCTTGTGGGGAGGCTGTTTCAGAAAAAAAGGGACTGAGCCTGCCGAAGAACTAATTTTTTTGTATTTTGCCCAGCTCCGCATTGATGATTTCCATAGCATTTTCAGGGACTTTTTTTCCGGAACCGCCCATCCCCGTCATCATGGAGGAGAGCTCGGAGAGAGTTTTGTCTCTCATCATACCCAGCATGGATTTCTTCAGCTTCATGCCGGTCATGGCATACATAGAACCGGATAAAATCTGAAAGGCATCCTCATTTTCCAGGATGTCTTTTATTTTGTCAAAAATGCTGAAATGCTTATCGGAAAACTCTGTGGGGGCATCGCTTGCAACGGTCTCCACCTGCTCAAACCAGTTCACGGCGCCGTCCAAATCATCCTCCTCCTGAGGAAGCGTATAGATTTCCGGTTTTTTGTCTGTCCTTTCAAGGGTAATGCTGTCCTGCACCCAGGCGGCTTTGGACCGAGCCTTTGCGGTTATAAAGGTAAAGCCATGGGAGAGGGGGACATTTTCGAAAATGAAAACCTTCTGGCCATAAAGGGAGGAAAATGGTCTGCCGTTCACATAAAGGGACACATAGGAACAGTTTGAATAAACCTTGATGCAGGTGGCGTCCTGGGCCCGCAGGGCGTACCTGCGTCCGCAGAGATAGACGAAAGGTTGACTGCTCCAATAGGCCTTGTACAAATAAAAGGCTTCCTTTTTGATTTTCCGGTCAATGGTTACAAGCCCTTTGTTATTGCGGCCTGCTGTTCCTCCTTCGTTTCGGGCGGCGCATCCGAAGTCAAACATATTCCATACATGGGTGGACCACAGGTAAGGTCTTTCCATAAGGATTTTTGCCATATGCTCATGATAAAGGGCCTGGTAAGCCTCCGAGTAATCCCGGCACCTTGGTTCATCAGGCTGATAGGTGATGATGCCCTCTGCGCCGTACTCGGAGAGGCCCAGGCAGATCTGCGGGTGCATCTCATGAAAGCGGTCCAGCCATGCTTCATTGTCGCTATAAGTGCCGCCGTACCAGCCGAAATAGTGATTGTAGCTTTCTAGGTCCGTAATGCCATGCAGAGCGCTGTCCAAGGGAAGCATGCTTACATGAGCGATGGTGGTGAGCCTGGTGGGATCTATGCTTTTAACCAGAGCATTCAGGTCTTGATGATTTTCCACAAGTCCCGGCTTTTCTCCTGCGATGGTGATTTCGTTGGATATGCCCCAGAAGCAGATGCAGGGATGATTATAATTCTGATAAATCAGATCCTCCATTTGAAGACGACAGTTTTCATGGGCCGCTGGATCATCGCTCTGGGAGCTGATATAAGGGATTTCAGCCCAAACCACAAAACCGTATTCATCGCAGGCATCATAAAAGTCCCGGCTGTGCTGATAATGGGCAAGGCGCACAGTGTTTGCGCCGATTTCCCGGATTAAGGCCGCGTCCTCGTAATGATCCTCCCGGGTTAGGGCATTTCCCTGCCAGAGCCTGTCCTGGTGTCTGGAGACGCCTCTAAGCATCATAGGTTTTCCGTTCAGAAAAAATCCTTTTTCCGGATCTACATGAAAGGAGCGTATCCCGAAACGGCTTTGCACCTGATCCACTGTCTCATTGCGGTATACCAGGGAAGCGGTACAGCTGTAAAGATAGGGGTCCTCAACACCTTGCCACAGATGAGCTTCGGGAAGGAGAATATCCGCCTTGGGGGAGAGAGAGGGACGCCAGACCTCGGCGGCGGTTCTGCCCGCCTGATCTTTAATTTCATAGCGCACTGTATAGTCTTCGGAGGGATCGTTTATCCAGCTGTTTAAATGAATCATGCTGTCGGGAACCTCCGGGGAGGCAAGCCCCGGCTCGCAGGTGATGGCCAGACCCTGCGCGCCGTGAAAGAATACTTCAAAATGCGTTTTGGGAAGGATCATCAGATTTATTCCCCGGTATAGGCCTCCGTAAAAGGTAAAATCAGCCATTTGGGGATAAATATTGCTGTGCTCCCTGTTGTCGGCACAAATGTAAAGCTCATTGGAGCCCTCCGGACGCAGATAGGGAGTGATGTCCACTACAAAGGAGGAATAGCCTCCCTGGTGGCTGCCGGCCTCTTTTCCGTTTATGAGAACCCTGCCGCACAAGGAAAGAGCCAGAATCTCCAGACAGACTTTTTCCCCATCACACAGGCCGGGCGTGTCAAATTCTTTAAAGTACCAGCACTGTCCTCTGTAATAATCCCCTCTGCCATCCATTCCGTCCATATGATTCCAGGTGTGGGGCAGAGATACCTCTTCCCAGCGGGCTTTGGCAGGATCGGAGTCTTTCGTAAATTTCCATTTGTCGTTGAATGAAATGATTTTTCGCATATTACCTCCCGGTCCGTAACTTCGGCTTAATTTTTGGCGGCTTTTATGGATGGAGCCGCCTGTTGAGTTACAGTTCAATTCATTCTTCCCGTTTTTTGCAAATACTATTTGCCAATGCTGAAAAAAATGGTATTATAAAAATTACTTTGAATGAATTTATGTCCGTCAAGGCGGGTAAGGAGGTATAAATATGGACAAGATTATTTTAACGGGAGACAGACCTACCGGAAGGCTGCATGTGGGACATTACGTAGGATCTCTCCGCCGGCGGGTGGAGCTGCAGAATTCGGAAGAGTATAAGAAAATTTTTATTATGATTGCAGATGCTCAGGCGCTGACCGATAATATAGAGAATCCGGAAAAGGTGCGTCAGAATATTATCGAGGTAGCGCTGGATTATATGTCCTGTGGCTTGGATCCGTCAAAGGCCACATTATTTATTCAGTCTCAGATTTCGGAGCTTTGTGAGCTGACCTTTTATTTTATGGATCTGGTGACGGTTTCAAGACTGCAGCGCAATCCTACGGTAAAGAGTGAAATTCAGATGCGCAATTTTGAGGCCAGCATACCGGTGGGATTTTTTACCTATCCCATAAGCCAGGCTGCGGACATAACAGCTTTCAAGGCAACTACAGTTCCGGTGGGGGGAGATCAGCTTCCCATGATTGAGCAAACCAGGGAGATTGTTCATAAGTTTAATACCGTATATGCGCCGGTGCTTGTGGAGCCTGCTGCCCTGCTGCCTGAAAATGAAGCCTGCCAGCGCCTGCCAGGGATTGATGGAAAGGCAAAAATGAGTAAGTCTCTGGGTAACTGTATCTATCTGGCGGACAGCGCAGAGGAGGTGCGCGCCAAAATTATGAGCATGTATACGGATCCTCTCCATTTGCAGGTCAGCGATCCCGGACATCTGGAGGGCAATACGGTGTTTACTTATCTGGATGCTTTCTGCAAAGACGAGCATTTTGGCCGCTATCTTCCTGATTATGCGAATTTGGATGAACTTAAGGCGCACTACCAGAGAGGCGGCCTGGGAGATGTAAAGGTAAAGAAATTTTTAAACAATGTAATGCAGGAGACGCTGGAGCCTATAAGGGAACGGAGAAAACAGCTGGAGAAGGACATCCCCTCTGTGTATGAGGTGCTTAGGAAGGGAAGCGAAGAAGCCAGAGAGACGGCTGCAAAGACCCTGCAGGAGGTTAAGGCTGCCATGCGCATAAATTATTTTGAGGATGAAGAGCTGATTCGCTCTCAGAGTCAAAAATATGAGCAGAATTAAATGAAGTTCATAAAGGACTGAGGGGACGGAATCACTGTCGGATATGGAGGGTTATCGTTTATGAGCGACAGGAAAAATATGGACGAGCAGGAAAGCAGTAAATTGGAAGGGGAGTATGGACAGGAACCGGGGACGGATTTTGACCCGGAGGAGGGCTTTGATCAGGAGGATAGATTTCATTCGGAGAAGGATCTGGATCCGGACGATGATTTGGATTTGGAGGGAAATATCAGACTGAATCCAAGGAAGGCGGCGATTTTCCTGGGGTTAGTAATTTTAGCTGTTTTGATCTGTATTCCGCTGTGGATTTTTACGCACAGAAGCTTTGAAGGGGAAAATTCCGACAATGCCGGAACATCTGAAACGGGCAGTGTTCTGGCGCAGCAGGCATCCGGGGAAGGGCTGGAAGGTGGAGAAAGCGCTGCAAAGGAAGATGAAGGAGCCGGCTCCGCAAAAGGAGAAAGCATAGAGAGCTCCCAGGAGCAGGCACAGCCATCGGAGAGTATATCCGGGGAGAATTCCGGCATACAGCCAGGGACGGGGGAGACTGTCCAGACAGATAACCCTTCCGGCAATGTCGGGGAGATGGAAGAGAACGGTTCCATGAGCTTTGCGGCGGCTTCTGACAGAGTTACGGCAAAGGATGAAACGAATCTGCGGTCAACGCCGACTACCACGGAGGATAATGTGGTGGGGCGGCTTTTAAACGGAGCAACGGCGGAGAGAACAGGGGTTAATGAGGATACAGGCTGGTCCAGACTGGACTACAACGGTCAGACCGTATATGCCGTAACCCGCTACCTCACCACAGATCTCGCCTACCAAACACCGGTGACGCCTACAGATCCCAACCGGATTATTACGCAGGATGGAAGAACGATTATTTTTGCGGACTGGGACGATTATATAACGCCGAAGGAGTATGTAAATCTGCGCACGGAGCCCAGCACATCCCAGGGCGACGCTACCGTAAGATGTCAGGTGAACAGCGGCGAAAACATTCACCGTACAGGCTACAGCCAGGATTCCGGCTGGTCCAGAGTGGAGTATAACGGAGAGATACTATATGTGGTAAGCAGCTATGTGGTGACGGTCACAGAGTAAAATTGCAGCAGATCAGTACGCTCACAGGAAAAGTTACCTCTTTTTTTGAATTGGATAAGGCAGACCTGTGTAGGGCATGATAATAATCACTGAGTGTGCCAACGGAGGAATCCGGAATGGGCACGGAAAGGAGTGATTGTGCATGGATGAAAAAAAAGGAAGAGGCAGCATAAAGCTGAAAGAGCCTGTATACATTTTGAACAGCGCCAGCATTGTGGGAAAAAAAGAAGGAGAAGGCCCACTGGGACTTTTGTTTGACATGGTGGGAGAGGATGATTTGTTCGGATGCGAAACCTGGGAGGAAGCGGAGAGCAATTTGCAGAAGGATGCGGTTTATATGGCCATGGAAAAGGCAGGAGTAAAGCCCGAGGATATTTCCTTTATTTTTGCCGGTGACCTGCTTGGTCAATCCATAGCCACATCCTTTGGAATATCCTGTTATCAAATACCGCTTCTTGGAGTGTACGGCGCCTGCTCCACCTGTGGAGAATCGCTGACTCTGGGAGCCATGAGCATTGCGGGAGGGTTTGCGGACAAGGTTGTCTGTGTGACCTCCAGCCATTTTGCCAGCGCGGAAAAGGAATTCCGATATCCCCTGGAATACGGAAATCAGCGTCCTTTGTCCGCCACATGGACAGTAACGGGGAGCGGCGCCTTTGTGCTGGCCAGGGAAAGGGAGAAGCAGGCCAGAGCGGTCATTACAGGGCTGACGGTGGGAAAAATTGTGGATTACGGCTTAAAGGATTCCATGAATATGGGAGCCTGTATGGCGCCATCAGCCGCATCTACATTGGAACGTCATTTTATTGACTATGAAAGTCAGCCGGAAGATTACGATAAAATCATTACTGGTGATCTGGGAAGCGTAGGTCAGACTGTGCTGATAGATCTGATGCGTGAGAAGGGATATGATATTTCTCAGGTACACATGGACTGCGGAATTGAGATTTTTGATGCGGATTCCCAGGATACGCATGCCGGAGGCAGCGGCTGCGGCTGCAGCGCCGTCACGCTCTCTGCCTTTATTCTGAAGCAGCTGGAGGAGAATAACTGGAAAAAGGTGCTTTTCATGCCTACCGGCGCTCTTTTGAGCAAAACCAGCTTTAATGAAGGAAAGAGTGTGCCCGGCATTGCGCATGCCCTGGTTCTGGAACATGTCTGATTTTCATTGTTTTCGTCTTGCGCAGGCGTAGAGAGGCTGGTAAAATAAAGTGACAGAGAAAGAACGGCAGGTGGACGTATGCGTAGGATGGAATTTAAAATGGAGCGTCAGGGGCTACTCCGAACCGGACAGAAAATTACGGTTACAGAGGGAGTTCTTCCCAGCAATTATTATTATACCATAGATCCATCTCTGGCGATGTCCGCCAATATTCCCTTTCGAAGCAGGCTGAAGTCCAGGGAGGGAACCGTGATCGGCATTGTGGAAAATGCGAGAGGCTTTTATGTGACGGCAGAGTTTGACGAGCCGGATGTGGACGCACAATAGCAGCGGCGCTGTCTCACGGAGGCTGCGCCCCTGTGAGGAAGCCCGGATGCGCTGTATACAAAACGGAAAAGAGGAAAGAGTATGTTAAAAAAGATTTCAACGGATAAAGCTCCGGCGGCGATCGGCCCTTATTCCCAGGGAATGATAGCCGGAAATATGCTGTATGCTTCAGGTCAGATTCCCATTAATCCCGCTACGGGCGAGGTAGAGGGGGAGGATATTTCGTCTCAGGCCCGGCTGGTGATGAAAAACATTGGGGAGCTTCTTGCAGCCGCCGGAACGGAGTTTTCCAAGGTGGTGAAAACCACTTGCTTTTTAGCGGACATGAATGATTTTGCCGCATTCAACCAGGTTTATGCAGAGTATTTTACCGAGAAGCCAGCCAGAAGCTGCGTGGCGGTAAAGACGCTTCCTAAAAATGTGCTCTGTGAAGTGGAAGTGATCGCGGTAGTGTCCTGAGCATAGTCGGACAAAGTATGCGATAGAGGTGGAATCGCCGCCGTTGGGCGGCGATTTCTGCATGGAACAACGACTCTTTGTAAAAAGGCTGGTGGAGGGAATCGGTATGAAAAGCAATATTGTTCTGATTGGTATGCCGGGAGCAGGAAAAAGCACCGTGGGAGTAGTGCTGGCTAAACGTATGGGGTATCGGTTTGTGGATTCGGATCTGGTGATTCAGGAGAAGTACGGTAAGCTTCTGCATGAATTAATTGAACAATATGGGGTACAGGGCTTTTGGGACATAGAAAATGAGGTAAATGCTTCCCTTGCTTTGACAAACAGTGTAATTGCCACAGGAGGCAGCGTGGTTTATGAGAGGGAAGCTATGGAGCATCTGAAGCGGGAAGGCCTGGTGGTTTATCTGAAGCTTCCCTTTGAGGCGGTAGAGGAGAGACTGGGAGACCTGAATGAGAGGGGAGTGACGCTGCTGCCCGGTCAGACCCTTAGGGATCTGTATGAAGAGAGGACGCCCTTGTATGAGGAATATGCGGAAATGACCGTTGACTGCACCAATAAATCCATACGCGGCATTGTGGAGGAAATAGCGGGACAGGACTTTTCCTTTTTGTAGAATAAAAAATGAAAATCGGCAGAAACTAATACCAATAACAGGCATGTTTGGAATAGGAGTATGCAGAATGGATTATGTAAATGCTTTCTGGGTTGGCGGCGCAATCTGCGCTCTTGCTCAGATTCTTATGGAGAAAACAAAAATGATGCCGGGGCGGATTATGGTGCTCCTGGTGGTGCTGGGCGCCTTTATCAGTTTTTTTGGCTGGTACGAGCCTTTCGCAGAATTTGCCGGAGCCGGGGCCAGCGTTCCCTTGCTGGGGTTTGGAAACCTGCTGATGAAGGGGGTAAAGGAGGCAATACAGGAGCAGGGCTTTTTGGGCCTTTTTGCGGGAGGTCTGAAAGCCGGAGCGGTGGGCACCAGCGCGGCGTTAATTTTCGGCTATCTTGCGAGCCTGATCTTTAAGCCCAAAATGAAAAAGTAATTGGAGAACAAGAACACAAAGGATAAGGGTAGTGCAGAATGATTGCTTTGTTGGGAAGCCTGGCCGGGCTGATGCTGTACCTGGAGGTTATCTATCATTTGGGCGGATTCGGCCTCACAGGGGGCATGCCCGTTTATGTTCTGGGGATGGCTGCAGTCTGGTCGGGCATCTGGACTCTGATAATAGGACTGTGCAGAGGTGTCTGGAAAAAGCGGGTGTTTTATGCCGTAATCTGGTTTTATATTTTCTGGGCCGCTGCACAGTTTGTTTATTTGAAAATGTTCAGGCAGCCTCTTTTATGGGAAAGTATTTTCTGGGGAGGACAGGATGCGCTGACGCAATACTGGCGGGAGGCTTTGGAAGGAATCTTTCAGGTTCTGCCTTTTTTGTTTCTTTTTCTGCTTCCCGGAATTTTAACAGGCGTATGGATGCGCTGGAGAAAAGTAAAACTTCCCAGACTTGGCGTTCTTCAGATACTCAGGTTGAATGTAGTGATCTGCTTGGGAATTGTGAGTCAGCTTACAGTTATGGAAGTGGGTAAAACGCTGGATACAGATTATTATGAAAGCTATCTGGAATTTTATGATCCTTTTACCGCGGCGCAAAAGCTAGGGTTTCTTCCCGTTCTGCAGCGGGATACCCATCTTCGCGTAGCAGAGGCCGGGCAAGAAGTATGGGAGATTATTGTGGAGAGATTCTCTGCCGAACCTCATAACATTCCGGAAAGAGAAACGCTTCCTGTCCTCGCAGATGTACCGAAGGAAGAAAATAAAGACATGCAGCAGGTGCAGGGGGATGACTCAGACGAAGCCTATACGAAAAAGCACGAAATGCCCATTGATTTTGGCCGCCTTTATTCTCTGGCGGAGGATGAAAGAAAAGGGTGGCTTACACATTACATAGAGGGGCTGGAGGCGTCCTCCGAAAATGAGTATACCGGACTTTTTGAGGGCTGCAATCTGATTTTTCTGACAGCTGAAGGCTTTTCGCCCTATGGGGTGAGAGAGGATTTGACTCCCACCTTGTACCGTTTGACACATTCGGGCTTTATGTTTGAAAACTACTATGTTCCTCTCTGGCAGACAAGCACCAGTGATGGGGAATATATTAACTGTACCGGCCTAATACCTGATGGGCAGTTCAGTATGAGGAAAAGCGCATCGATTGAGATGCCCTTTGCGCTGCCGGGCTTTTTTGCACAGGAGGGAGTGGACTCCCTGGCGTATCACAATAATAGTCTGTCTTATTATGACCGTTATCGTACCCATCCGAATCTGGGATATGATTTCAAGGGATGCAGACTTGGCAGGCTTTCGGGAAAAGAATGGGAAGAAAAGCTGTTTGCCATGGAAAACCCGGACGCCTGGCCGCCCTCAGATTTGGAAATGATGCGGGCGACAGTGCTGGAATATATAGAAAAAGATCGATTCCATGTATATTATATGACGATTTCCGGGCATATGAATTATAATTTTTCGGGAAATGCTATGGCGGCCAAAAACAAGGAGGCTGTGGAACAGCTTCAGATGTCGGAGAGTGCAAAGGCTTATATTGCCTGCAGCATAGAACTGGATAAGGCGCTGGAATATTTGCTGGAGCAGCTTGAAGCTGCGGGAAAGCTGGATAAAACGGTGATTTGCCTGAGTGCGGATCACTATCCCTACGGAATGACGGATGAGCAGTATCAGGAGCTTGCAGGGATTCCGCTATCGGAAGGAATGGACATGTACCGAAACAGTCTGATTCTTTGGAGCAGTCAAATGGAGGAGCCTGTTGTGGTTAAAAAGGTCTGCGGTCCTATGGATATACTTCCTACGCTGCTGAATCTGTTTGGCTTTTCGTACGATTCCAGGATGTATGCAGGGAGGGATATTCTGTCTGAAGAGGAAGGGCTTGTAATTTTTAATGACAGAAGCTTTGTGACGGATTCCGTCATCTATAACAGAAGGGAAGGAAATACCATCTGGCTTGTAGATGAGCAGGGAAATCCCAGAATTCCTGAAGAAGAACAGGGGGTGTATTTTTCGGAGAAGGAACAGGAGGTCAGGGACATCTATCAGTTCAGCGCTTATGTGCTCCAGACCAATTACTACAGTGACATTCTTGAGGCGGTGGATTCACAGTAATGCTTCAAACAGAATGCCGTGGGAATCAAGAAATGCTGCGAGAGCCCGGTCCCAGAGGACGTCGGCCTCCTTTGACAGCACGAAGGTGGAAAGAGACGTGCCTGTGGTTAGTACAGCCTTGGAGCCATCGTAACGGATATTCAGAGTCAGGGACTTTATGAAGGAAAGATCGGTATCAGCGCCGGGCTTCAGCATACCAGGCGCTTCCTCCGGCTTCAGCTGAAGAACAAATTTAAAGAACAGGGGAGTGCGTCTGCCCTTCATCAGTTGGAAGCATAATCCTCTGATTTCGCTCCAGGGTTGAAATTCATAGGGACAAAAACCGTTTTCCTGCTCCTCTCTGGTAAAAAATTCCCGATTGACACGGCCCTCTATGGTATAGGTGCCTACAGTACGGATAATGGCTTCCTCCAGTAAAAACAGGTCGAAGGTATCCGCAGCGAGAAAGTGGCTCATAAAATTTTTCATGGAAGAGATCTGTAATGCCAGCATTTTATAAACTCCTTAGCTTATTGGGCAGTCGTCTGCCGTCTGGTATTGTAACACATTTTTTGGAAAGTGAAAATATTATGATTTCAAATACTTTTCTCTTTACCTCCTGCGCCTTGTATGTTATCATATGCAGTAATTAAAACCATGTCAAATGGATAAAATGAGAATAGAAGAGCAACAGGAGACTATATCATGAGTTACAAAATTATTGTGGACAGCTGCTGCGAGCTTCCGGAGGAATTGCGCAAAGACGAAAGGCTGGAGGTAGTGCCTCTTGGCCTGGAGGTGGGAGATTATCAGATAATGGATGATGAAAACTTTAACCAGGCTGAATTTTTGAAAAAGGTGGGAGAGTACCCTAAATGCCCTAAATCCTCCTGCCCTTCTCCCGAAAGGTTCAGAGAGGCATATCATGCAGAGGCGGACAGGATTTATGCCGTTACGCTGTCTTCCCATTTAAGCGGAAGTCATAACAGCGCCGTTTTAGGAAAACAGCTGTATCATGAAAAATATGGCGACAAACAGATTCATGTAATCGATTCTGAGAGCGCAAGCTGTGGTGAAACACAGATTGCACTGAAAATAATTGAGCTGGAGGAAAAAGGACTGTCTTTTCAGGAAATTGTGACACAGATAGAAGCATTTCGCAGTAACGTGCATACGTATTTTGTATTGGATAATTTGGAAACGTTAAGAAAGAACGGACGTCTTTCAGGAGTAAAGGCCCTTGTGGCATCAACCCTGAGCATAAAGCCTATTATGGCGGGAGACAAGGGAGTGATCGTGCAGAGAGGACAGTGCATCGGCATCAATAAGGCCCTTGGGAAAATGGCGGATATGGTAGTTGCAGAGGCTTCCGATCCCAAGAACAGAGTTTTGATGATTTCCCATTGCAATGCCCTGAAGCGGGCAGAAATGGTACGGGATACCATTATGGGAAAGGCACCGTTCCGAAAAGCGCTGATTATGGATACCAGGGGAGTCAGCAGCATGTATGCCAACGATGGAGGCGTGATTGTTACCGTATAGCTGTATCGGACATAAAAAATGTGCAGTCCGGCAACCTGCTTTTATCTGCAGGCCCAGTGCCGGACGCACATTTTTTATGCCTCAATTACCGTGTCAGATGACTCTTACAAGCTGCAGATTTTTGTCTGCAAGAAGGACGTCGGCTTCAAGGCCGCAGGCAAGAGAGCCGATAGAGCGCTCTGCGCCGATGCTTTTTGCAGGATTGAAGGATGCGGCTTTTACCGCGCTGGGAAGGGGAATACCGAAGCTCACGGCATTTCGCATGCAATCGAAGAGGTTGGTTGCCGATCCCGCAATCGTGCCATCGGCCAGCGCCGCACGGCGCCCTTTCTTGGTGACCATCTGGCCGCCCAGTTCATATTCCCCATCGGCCATTCCTGTGGCGCGCATAGCATCGCTGATCAGAATGATCCTGTCGTCTCCGAACAGCTGAAAAGCGCTGCGGATAACGGAAGGATGGATGTGGATTCCATCGCAGATGAGCTCTGCCATTACATGTTCAGAGTCCACAGCCGCTCCGATGATACCTGGATCCCGGTGCAGGAAGGGCGGCATTGCATTGAACAGATGTGTTACATGGTTTGCCCCAGCTTGAAAAGCCTTGTAAGCAGTGTCATAGGAGGCTGTGGAATGCCCCAGGGATATGGAGGTTTCATTGTGGAGCTCAAGGATAAATTCATAAGCTCCGGGAAGCTCCGGGGCGATGGTGACTAGCCTGATTTTCTCACCGCAGACCCGGTTCAGGCGACGGAACATTTCGGAATCAGGATGGTGTAGATGGGATTCCTTCTGGGCGCCTTTTTTCGCAGAGGAAAGAAAAGGCCCTTCCATATGGATGCCTGGAATATGGGAATGTCCGCTGTCCTCAGGCACTTCCGTTACAGTTTTGAAGATGTCAGAAAGCTGTTGTTCGGGAAGGGTCATGGAGGTAGGACAAAATGAGGTTACGCCGCAGGCATGAAGATAGGATGCGATCTGAGAAAGCCCCTCCGCGCTTCCATCACAGAAATCACAGCCCATGGCGCCGTGTATATGTACATCTACCAAACCGGGAAGCACATATAACCCCTGAGCGTCCACAATGTTTTCATCCCCCCCTTCAGGTTCAGGAATGATTTGATGCGTGCTGCTAATATACAAATCCCGTTTGCTGAAAGTAAAATCTTCACCGAGAACTAATCCGTTTTTAATAATCAAGTGATATTCCTCCTTTTTATAAAAGTCCCTTTTCCAGTATCAGCGAAAGCGCTTCCTCATCCGCCACAATCGATACATTGCTGTGAAGCTGCAGAATGGAAGCGGGAACCAGAGGCGTAATAGGGCCGAACAAAGAGCGATATAGCGCCTGGGCCTTTGCGGTGCCGGATGCAATCAAAAGGATGTTTCTGGCTTGCATGATATTTTTGATTCCTGTGGAATAAGCGTACCTGGGAACCTCATCCATAGAGGAGAAGAATCGTGAGTTTGCCTGAATGGTATCCTCGGTCAGGCGAACACAGTGGGTCTCCTTTTCAAAAGCCTCTCCGGGCTCGTTAAAGCCGATGTGGGCGTTGTTGCCGATGCCCAGAAGCTGGATGTCGATGCCTCCCAGCTGTTTAATAACGCTGTTGTAGCGGCGGCATTCCAGATTCTCATCCGTTTCAAGACCGTTTGGTATATTTGTATTTTCCGGCTTTATATTTATGTGGCGGAAAAAGTTTTCCTGCATAAAGTAAGCATAGCTCTGAGGATCCGATGGCGCCAGCCCTTTGTATTCGTCTAAATTGACGCTGCGTGTTTCAGAAAAATCAAGGTCGCCTTTCTTATACCAGTCGATAAGCTGTCTGTAGGCGCCAAGAGGCGTAGATCCTGTGGCAAGCCCCAAAACGGCGTCAGGCTTCATAATCACCTGAGCGGAAATAATATTGGCGGCTTTGCGGCTCATTTCATTGTAATCCTTTGTCTTGTAGATTCGCATGTGTTTTCCTCCTCTTAAAAATCCCTGCATATTTTTGTTGTCTGTTTGATTTAAGACAATTTTCCATATCTGATTTTATCTCAGGCGGCGGGGAAATGCCATAATCGGGGGACAAACAGGAAGAGAAATCAATTATGTCCGGTTTTGCCTTGCTGAAAAAGAGATGAATGAAAGTACTTTCGGACTATGAAGAAGCGTTGAAATCAAATTGCAATTTCAGATAAAAGAGGATACAATAATTTCAGCTTACATATGACAGGGGAAAAGAGAAATGCAGAAGTATACATCCAGCATTGTGCCTAAAATTGAAGCCGGCTATGAGAAATTTACCGATGTGGAAAAGCTGATAGCGGATTTTTTTATTTCAAACCGGGAAAAGGCGGACTTTTCTGCCAGAAGCATTGCAGGAAGGCTGCATGTGTCGGAGGCGTCTCTCTCACGGTTTGCTCAAAAGCTGGGCTACA
This sequence comes from uncultured Acetatifactor sp., assembly GCA_944383825.1. Taxonomy (GTDB): domain Bacteria; phylum Bacillota; class Clostridia; order Lachnospirales; family Lachnospiraceae; genus Acetatifactor. Next base: position 39,488 of record CALWRA010000007.1, read on the forward strand.
GAGGGTATCGGGAATTTATTTACAGCTATCAGCCCGCGGTGGAGGAAGCTAAGATGGTGGGCCCGGAAACTCTTTCGGTATTAAACGCTTACAGGGAGCTTTTGCATAAAACCTACAGCCTTGTGAGTGAAGACCAGATCAGACGGGTGGCCAAAAGGATTGCTGGGAAAAAAAGAATATTTCTTTACGGATTTGGCAGCTCGGGACTGGCAGCTCAGGAATTTAAGCTTAGACTTTTGCGTCTGGGATTGGATGTGGAGGCTATCACAGAATTTCATCAGCTTGTGATGAATGAAGCCAGAATATCGGAAAGCAGTCTGGTAATAGGAATCAGCCTCAGCGGAGCTACCAGGGAAGTGACGGATGCAATGAAACGCGGGGCGCAGAGAGGAGCAGGAACGGTATTCATTACATCTTCTGCTGCGTCCGGAGAGCAAACCTCCTTTGATGATACGGTTTTGGTGGCGGTAAAGAAGAACCTCCAGTATGGAAATGTAATTTCACCTCAGTTTCCGGTGTTGGTTGTGCTGGATCTGATCTATGCGGCCCTGCTCAAAGATAACGTGCGCAGTACGGAAACTCACTATGATGCTGCTTTGTGGGAACGGATAAAAGACTATCATTCCTGATGGAGCTGTGTGGAGCAAAGCAGTGCACGAAGTCTGGCAGAACAGTCCGGCAGGGAGCTGTCCTGAAGAGGGGTCAGGGTTGGGTTTTGTACTGGGAAAAAGCGCTTTTGGCGTAAGCCATGCAGTCCCTGTGTATTTTGAAAATTCTGCCGTCTGTCATAGTAGCCTTGTAAAACCCAATTTTCTCAATATAACGGCAGTTGATAACTGTTTTCAGAGAGGGAGCCAGAAAGGAGGGGAAGCTTTCTATCTGGGAAAACAGATTGGCAGCAGTGGTATTCACCATAATATGTCTGCCATCTATCAGAGTTACGTTTAGATTTCTTCCTTCCTCTACCGCGTAGAGAATATCGGATTCTCTCACATAGTAGGTTTCCTTATCTTCCCGAAGCTCGATAAGGGGTTCGGTGTTTTCCATAATTTTCAGGGCGTGGTCGATGCTGGCGGAGAGCTCTGCTGCTTTGACAGGTTTATTCAGAAAAATTACGTTTGGAGGAAGAGAATGCTCCCTGTAGTTGATTTGAGAGCAGCACATGACAATGGGAGCGTTTACTCCCTTGGCCATCAGATCGGACACAATGTCCACCCCCGTTATCCCTTCTGTTTTGCAGACGTCAATGTAAAAAACATCATACTGCATGGGATTGGAAAGAAGCGCGGCTGAATTTCCAAAGGAATCCGTATAAAGGATTCCGGAGCCGGCAGCTCTTCTGTCAGATTCTCTTTTCAGCAGCCGCTCCAGCTGCTTCCTGTCAGCAACATTATCATCGCAAACGGCAACATGCATAAAACCGACACCACCCTTCAAAAGCTTGTTTTTTATGCCATTTATTTTATCATAGAACCCGGAAATAGAAAAGCAGGAAAGTCAGTATTTGCAGAAACAGAATAGCAGGCATGCCGTATTTGAAATACCAGTGTCTGGTTTTATGCCGGAAATGCTTCATGCCTAAAAAACAGCCCAGACTGCCTCCCAGAAGTGCAATGAAAAAAAGAGAAGCCTCCGGGATGCGCCAGGCGTCCCGGATGGCTCTTTTTTTATCAATGCCCATTGCTATATAGCCTGCAGCATTTATCGCCAGCAAATATGCGACGGAAAATCCCGTCAGAGTTTCCATAGGCGTCATAAGGCTCTATTGCTCCTTTTTGGCCTGCTGCATTTTCATTGCGCGCACCTTGCAGGAAAGACCGAACAGATTGATAAAGCCTTCTGCGTCATGGTGGTCGTACAAATCGCCCGTTTTAAAGGAAGCAATGCTTTCATTGTACAGAGAGTAGGGGGAGGCAGTTCCGGCCTTAATAATGTTCCCCTTGTACAGTTTGAATTTTACCTGGCCCGTAACGAATTCCTGGGTTTTCTCAATAAACGCCTGTTCAGCTTCCCGCAGGGGAGTAAACCATTTTCCTTCGTAAACAAGGCTGGCAAAACGGCTTCCCATTTCTTTCTTGACAGCGAAGGTATCCCGATCCAGAATCAGCTCTTCCAGCTGCTGGTGAGCTTCCATCAAAATAGTGCCGCCGGGGGTCTCGTAGATGCCTCTGGATTTCATGCCGACCACACGATTTTCTACAATATCCACAATGCCGATGCCGTGCTTTCCTCCCAGCTGGTTCAGAGTATGAATAATGTCGGAAACTTTCATCTTTTTTCCGTTTACGGAAGTGGGAACACCTTTTTCAAAAGTCATGGTTACATATTCTCCCTCGTCGGGAGCCTTTTCAGGTGTGACTCCAAGAACCAGAAGATGATCGTAATTGGGTTCGTTTGCCGGATCCTCCAGCTCCAGCCCCTCATGGCTGATATGCCAGATATTGCGATCACGGCTGTAGGAGGAATCCGCAGAGAAAGGCAGGTCAATGCCATGAGCTTTACAGTAGGCAATTTCTGATTCTCTGGAATCCATGGTCCATTTATCGCTTCTCCAGGCTGCGATAATCTTGATGTCGGGAGCCAAAGCCTTGATACCCAGTTCAAAGCGGATTTGATCGTTTCCCTTTCCGGTGGCGCCGTGACAGATTGCTACAGCGCCTTCCTTGCGCGCAATTTCCACCAGCTTTTTAGCGATTAGGGGTCTTGCCATGGAGGTGCCCAGAAGATATTTGTTTTCATAAACCGCGTTTGCCTGCACGCAGGGAACGATGTATTCATCACAAAATTCATCAATTACATTTTCTATGTAGAGCTTGGAAGCTCCGCAAAATTTCGCCCGCTCCTCCAGCCCATCCAGCTCCTCTGCCTGGCCGCAGTCTACGCACACGCAGATGACCTCATAATCATAATTCTCCTTAAGCCATGGAATAATGGCGGTGGTATCCAGGCCGCCGGAATAAGCCAGAATTACTTTTTCTTTCATAAGATTATGCCTCCGTTTCAGTATAGAAATTGGTATTTATAGTCTGAAAACACTATACAACATTCCGATTGGAAAAGCAAGCAGAAAACAGGTATAAATATGTATACAACCCTGAGAATTTTGTATAATTAAATTAAAATATACAAAATTAAAGAATAAATATACATTTGCAGGCGCTTGTTTATAGATATACAAAAAATGCATGAAACTCTATAAGAGATAGGTATTAGACATTACAAGAAACATTTTTTATAATAAAATCAATTATAGCGGCGGTATAGTGCTGCGTATGCCTGCAGTGTGTATGTGCCTTATGCGGCTATCGCTTATTTCCCCGGGGCTGACAGTAAGCTGATCTGTTAACTGGAAATAAGGCAAAGAAAATAATTGGCGAAAGCATGGGGGCTGCGTGGTCTTTTGACTGCCGATGTCTTTCGCAGAAAGGTGGATTTTTATTAAAATGAAAAAATTATTTTGTTGTTTTTTGGCAATGACAGTGATTGTATCCCTCAGTGCCTGTGGGAATTCTGACAGGCGGCAAGCCGACTCTTTAAGTCCGTCTGCGAACAGCGCTTCGGAGACGGAAGGCGAAATATCGGACAGAGGTACGGAGGGGATCATTGCTTCTGGCGCTGGAGCGGAAATGGAAGAAACAGATGTAGAAAGGGAGGAACAGGGCATGGGAAGCGCTGAAGAAGCACAAGGCGGCATACTGATTGCCTATTTTTCCTGGGCGGACAACGCAATTCTGGCTGAGGATGTGGACGCGGTGGCTTCTCCCAGCGTTATCCCGCCCGGAAACGTACAGCAGCTGGCGGGGTGGGTGCAGGAGGAAACGGGAGGAGATCTGTTCTCTATACAGGTGACTGACCCGTACCCCAGCGATTGGGACGAGTGCCTGGCACGCGCCAACCGGGAACGGGGTGATGACGCCCGTCCGGAACTGATGGCAAGCGTAGAAAACCTGGATCGGTACGACACGGTTTTTTTGGGGTATCCTAACTGGTGGTACGGCGTTCCCATGGCGTTGCTCTCTTTCCTGGAGCAAAATGATCTTTCCGGAAAACAGGTGTATTTATTTTGTTCTCACGGCACCGGAGGTTTGGCAAACAGCGTGGAGCTAATTACGGAGGCAGCGCCTGACGCTATGATTTCCGACGACATTTTTGACTGCTATGAAGAGGATGCGGCTTCCTCGCAGGAGGAGATTCAAAGCTGGATAGACGGGCTCGAATTAAATCAACCGGATAATACGCCACGACAGATTTCCGTGCAGTTTGGAGAAAATATGGTTGTGTATGAACTGAACGATGGAGCTGCGGCGACATCTCTTTATGAGCAGCTTCCTCTCACTGTCGAAGTAGAAGACTATAGTACCAATGAGAAGATCTTTTACCCGTCTCAGGAGTTGGAGACCGCTGATTCTCCTTTGGCAAATGGCGGAGCCGGAACGCTGGCATACTATGCCCCGTGGGGGGATGTGGTAATGTTTTATGACGATTACAGCGAGAATCCTTCTCTGTTTGAACTGGGGCAGGCTGTTTCCGGAGGAGAACTGGTGGGCAGGATGGCAGGGACAGTCACCATCAGTATTGTGGAGTGATGCTAGAAATTTAAGGAGGATACCCAATGGAAAGAAAAGTAAGAACGGAAGAAAAAGTGCAGGAATTATTTCATGCGCATGCGGCCGGAGAGGAAGGAACGGACCCGGAATTTATGCAGATCCTGCAGAGATTCATTTTTGGAGATGTATGCTGTACAGGGAGTCTGGATAACCGCATGAGGGAACTGGTCACCGTTACCGTGCTTACGGTGTTAAGCGCGCTTCCCCAGCTGAAGGCACATGTGCAGGCCTGCCTGAATGTGGGCTGTACGCCGGTGGAGATTCGGGAAACCGTTTATCAATGTGCGCCGTTTATTGGCTTTCCCAAAACCCTCAATGGAATTTCTGCGATGAATGAGGTGTTTTTAGAAAACGGCATTCATCTGCCCCTGCCAAAACAGGGAACAGTGTCGGCGGACACAGAACGGTACGAAAAGGGTTTGGAAATACAGGAACCTATATATGGCACAGAGATAAAAGAACGTTATGCTTATCTACCGGCTGAATTTGGGCAGGCGGTACCGCGATTTTTAACAGAGCTGGGATTTGGTGATTTCGGCGCCCGCACCGGCCTGGATAGAAAAACAAGAGAGCTGCTCACCGTGGCAATGCTGGCTGCCATGGGAGACGCTGAGCTACAGGTGAAAAGCCATGTGTTCGGAGCGCTGAAAGCAGGGAATACGAAAGAAGAAGTAGTGTGCGCCCTGGTACATGCCTGCGGATATATGGGCTTTCCGCGTCTGTTCAACGCGCTGAACGCTTGCAGGGAGCTTCTGGAGCAAAATTAATTTATAAGTATTCTATTTTGGCCAATCTGCTTAAGGCGGATTGGCCTTTGTTTGTATGAATCCTGGAATAATGGGGCATTATTGGAAAATAATACTATATAATAAAATACAATGTTTGAAGCTTCCGTCGGGAATCAATGAAAAGGAGAGCAAAAACCCATGTTTGAAGAAAATGTTTTTATTCCGTTTTTAAAAAAATTTGATCAATATCCGTTTTGCGTGAGGATAAATCACAAGGAATATCAGATTGGAGAAGGAAAGCCGGAATTTACGGTGAATTTTAGAAAGCCCCTCTCCCTGACAGCGCTTATGACAAGCACCTCCCTGGCATTGGGGGAAGCCTATATGGACGGGGATTTGGAGATTGAGGGAGATCTGTATTATGCATTAGACCATTTTCTGGGGCAGATAGACCGTTTCTCCAGGGATGAATCCGCTTTAAAAAAGCTGATGCTTTCATCTTCCGGAAAGAAAAATCAGGAAAAAGAAGTGCAAAGCCATTATGACATCGGAAATGATTTTTACAGGCTGTGGCTGGATGAAACCATGAGCTATTCCTGCGGTTACTTTTTTCACGAGAATGATACTCTCTACCAGGCGCAGGTGAACAAGGTGGATTATATCCTGAAAAAGCTGTATCTTCAGGAGGGGATGTCCTTGCTGGACATTGGCTGCGGCTGGGGATTTCTTCTGATTGAGGCGGCTAAAAAATATGGTGTCCACGGAGTTGGAATTACACTCAGCAAAGAACAGTACAGGGAATTTAAGAGAAGAATTGCAGATCAGCATTTGGAGCATCTTCTTACTGTTGAACGCATGGATTACCGGGATCTGCCGAAGTACGGCCGTACCTTTGACCGTGTGGTAAGCGTGGGTATGGTGGAGCACGTAGGACGGGAACATTATCAGCTTTTTATGGATTGCGTAAAACAGGTAACGAACCCCGGCGGATTATTTCTTCTTCATTTTATCAGCGGGTTGAAAGAACACGCAGGGGATCCGTGGATCAAAAAATATATATTCCCGGGGGGAATGGTTCCAAGCCTGCGGGAAATGCTTTCCTGTGGGGCGGAGGACGGCTTTCATACTCTGGATGTGGAAAATCTGCGGCTTCATTATAACCGTACCCTCCTCTGCTGGCTGGAAAATTACAGAGACCACAAAGACGAGGTGAGAAAAATGTTTGATGAGCGGTTTGTCCGGATGTGGGAATTATACTTGTGCTCCTGCGCGGCTACTTTCCATAATGGAATCATCGGTCTGCACCAGGTTTTGTTTTCCAACGGAATAAACAATCGGCTGCCAATGGTCAGATGGTATTAGTCCTTGGGGCAGGTTATTTGGGAATTGTTTTTTTTGATAAAACAGCCTATAATCTGATAAGACAGATTGTTGTCATGCTTTCGGGATAAACTTGTTACCGTAAACCTTTCCCGCAATGACCCTCTTCTGTCCATGGAGGCGGGAATGGAGAATGAGGATGTAATGGAAAAGGATATGGAATAGAGGGGGCGCTGCAGAAAAGATCGGAATAAATATGCAGCTTTAGGATAGAGGGTATTTGGTAAAACATAGGTAATATTTATGTATTATGTATAAATATGCAATATTGCGAAAAAAATTGCATAAAAATAAAAAAGTAGTGGACATTTATGCAAAAAGTGGTATGATTACAAGTGCAAAAGATAGAATGAAAGTCCGCCGAAGCGGACAGGGAGGTACGGATATGATCAGGGCGGGCATTATCGGAGCCACAGGCTATGCCGGAGGCGAGCTGGTAAGGATACTGAAAAATCATAAGGATGCGGAGATCGTATGGTACGGCTCCAAAAGCTACATAGATCAAAAATACAGCCGTGTGTATCAGAACATGTTTCAGATTGTGGAGGATGTGTGCAGCGATGATAACCTGGCGGCTTTGGCAAAGCAGGTGGATGTGATTTTCACGGCTACGCCCCAGGGCTTTCTGGCGGGGCTTCTGAACGAGGAGATTCTTTCCTGCACAAAAATTGTAGATTTATCTGCGGATTACCGTATCAAGGACGTTTCGGTTTACGAGAAATGGTACGGTATAGAGCATAAATCCCCTCAGTTTATCCGGGAGGCGGTATACGGGCTTTGCGAGATCAACAGAAGCAGAATCACCGCGGATACCAGACTGATAGCTAACCCCGGCTGTTATACCACTTGTTCCATTCTGACGGCTTACCCCCTTGTGAAGGAAGGGCTGATTGATGTAAATACATTGATTGTGGATGCAAAGTCGGGGACATCAGGAGCGGGCAGAGGAGCGAAGCTGCAGAATCTGTTCTGTGAGGTGAATGAAAATATGAAGGCCTACGGCGTGGCCTCCCACCGTCATACCCCTGAGATCGAAGAACAGCTTGGCTACGCGGGGAATTGTCAGGTTACCCTCAGCTTTACCCCACACCTGGTGCCTATGAACAGAGGAATTTTGGTTACGGAGTATGCCTCCCTAAAAAGAAGGGCAGATGGGGCTCTGCCTTCCTATGGGGAGATCAGAGCTATATACGATAAATACTACGGAAGAGAGCGTTTTATTCGATTGCTGGAGGAGGGCGTCTGCCCGGAGACAAAGTGGGTGGAAGGAAGCAACTATGTGGACATTAATTTTGTGATTGACAGACGCACGGGCCGGATTATTCTCATGGGAGCGCTGGATAATCTGGTAAAGGGCGCGGCAGGCCAGGCAGTACAGAATATGAATCTGCTGTTCGGCCTTTCGGAGGAGGAAGGACTGGATCTGATTCCCTGCTTCCCATGATTGCGCAGGCAAAGAGGATCCGCAGGAGAATGGATAAAGGATGGGAAGCTGAGAATGGGAGACAAGAAAAACCCCGGCGCCGACAATAGGAAAGAGATGGGCCATTCCCCGATCAAGGATACAAGGGTCTGCATCGGCAGGCCCCGGGGAGAAAGTCCAAAGAGAAGCCCTGGGGAGATGGCTGTTTATGATTTTCTGGATGGTCTGGGAATTCCTTATACCCGACTGGACCACGAGGCCATATTTACTATGGAGGGCTGCAGAGAGGCGGGAGAGCTGCTTGGAATCAGTCTTTGCAAGAATTTGTTTTTATGCAACGCTCAGAGGACAAGATTTTATCTGCTGCTGATGCCCGGTGAGAAGCGTTTTGTGACCAGAGATTTCTGCAGGCAGATAGAAAGCCCCCGCCTCAGCTTTGCTCCCGGGGAGTATATGGAAAAGTTTCTGGGCCTTACCCCCGGAAGCGTAAGCGTCATGGGGCTTATGAACGATAGAGAAAACCATGTGGAACTGGTCATTGACGAGGATGTGCTCAGGGAGGAATATCTTGGATGCCACCCTTGCGTGAATACCAGCAGTATAAGGCTTTCCATGAGGGATATGCTGGAAAAGTTTCTTCCCGCCGCAGGGCATGATTTCCGCGTGGTGCGGCTGAAGGGAACATCCCAGGAAGCGCCGGAAAAGAAGTCAGGCCCTTTTACAGTGAGGGAAATGAGGCTTGAGGATTATGAAGGGCTGCGGGCTCTGTGGATGACCATAAAAGGCTTCGGCATTCGAAGCATTGATGATTCCAGACAGGGAGTTGAACGCTTTCTGAACCGCAATCCGGGCGCCAGCGTGGTAGCCGTCAGGGAGGACGGCACTGTTGTGGGAGGGATTCTCTGCGGCCATGACGGACGGCGGGGGTGTCTGTACCATGTGTGTGTCAGAGAGGATTGCAGGCGGCATGGTATCGGCAAGGCCATGGTGGTTTACTGTATGAACGCGTTGAAGGCGGAAGGAATCAATAAGGTCAGCCTGATTGCGTTTACCCAAAATGATGTGGGAAACGCTTTTTGGAGGCGTATTGGCTGGACCAGGAGGGAAGATTTGAATTACTATGATTTTACCCTGAACGAAGCAAATATTACTGCCTTTAATCAATAGGAGCAGATGAAGGAGAATGGAACGGATGTCCGCTGAAGCGGACGGGGAGGTGTAAGCATGAAGCAGACAGAAGGCGGCGTGACCGCGGCAAAGGGCTTTTCGGCTGCAGGCGTCTGTGCGTCAATCAAATATAAGGATCGGCTGGATATGGCTCTGATTACAAGCAAAGCGCCCTGCAGGGCGGCCGGTACCTTTACTCAAAATGTGGTGAAGGCGGCTCCGGTGGTCTGGGATCAGAAAATAGTGGAGCGCTCATCCTTTGTTCAGGCAATCGTGGCAAACGCCGGTATTGCCAATGCCTGCACCGGGGCGCAGGGCATGGAATGCTGCGAATGGGAAGCGGAATGCGCGGGAGAGCTCCTGGGCATACCAAAGGAGGCGGTTTTGGTGGCTTCCACAGGTGTGATCGGTATGCAGATTCCTGTGGAAAAGATTACATCGGGGATTAAAATGCTGGTCCAGGCCCAAAAGGATACGCTGGAAGCGGGATGGGAAGCCGCCAGAGCGATTATGACCACGGATACCGTTCCCAAGCAGATTGCAGTGGAGACTGAAATAGGCGGGAAAAAGGTTACCCTGGGAGGAATATGCAAGGGCTCCGGGATGATTCACCCCAATATGTGCACCATGCTCTGCTTTATTACGACGGATGCAAATATTTCAAAGGAAATGCTGCAAAAGGCAGTGAGCGCGGACGTTGTGGATTCCTTTAACATGATTTCCGTGGATGGGGACACATCCACCAACGACACGCTTCTGGTGCTGGCCAACGGCCTTGCGGGAAATCCTGAAATCACTCAGGAGGGCAGGGATTACGATGCCTTTTGTGAAGCGCTGCATTTCGTTACCATTTCCCTTGCAAAAAAAATGGCGGGGGATGGGGAGGGCGCAACGGCGCTCTTTGAGGCAAAGGTGGTGGGAGCTGCCACGAAGGAGGACGCAAGAAAGCTGGCAAAGTCTGTGATCTGCTCTTCCCTGACTAAGGCGGCCGTCTTTGGGCATGACGCAAACTGGGGCAGGATTCTGTGCGCGCTGGGGTATTCCGGAGCCGCCTTTGATCCGGAAAATGTGGATTTGTATTTGGAAAGCCGGGCGGGCAGGCTTCATATTTTTGGAAATGGCGTGGCCTGCGATTACAGTGAAAAAGAAGCGGCCAATATTCTCTCTCAGCCTGAGGTGACAGCTTTGGCGGATATGCACATGGGCGGGGAGGAGGCCTCGGCCTGGGGCTGCGATCTGAGCTACGACTATGTGAGGATCAATGCGGACTACCGTTCCTAAGATGGAATAGGAGAGCGGAAAGGAAAGACAGTCAATGGAAAAGGATATGGCACAGGTGCTGAGGAAGGCGGAGGTGTTAATCGAAGCGCTTCCCTACATACAGAAATTTAATCGGAAAATTATTGTGGTAAAGTACGGCGGAAGCGCCATGAGCAACGAGGAGCTGCAGAGGAATGTGATTAAGGATGTGACGCTTCTTAAACTTGTGGGCTTTAAGCCCATTATCGTGCACGGCGGAGGAAAGGAAATCAGCCGTTGGGTATCAAAGGTGGGCAAGGAGGCGGAGTTTGTAAACGGTCTGCGGGTCACTGATGAGGAGACCATGGAAATTGCAGAGATGGTGCTTGGAAAGGTAAACAAACAGCTTGTGACCATGGTTCAGGAGCTGGGGGTAAAGGCGGTGGGTATCAGCGGAAAGGACGGAGGTCTTTTGTCCGTGGAAAAGAAATATTCCGACGGCCAGGATATTGGTTATGTGGGAGAAATCACCGGGGTGAACCCCAAGGTGCTTTATGATCTTCTGGAAAAGGATTTTCTTCCCATTGTTGCCCCTACTGGACTGGACAAAGACTTTCAGACATACAATATCAACGCGGATGATGCGGCCTGTGCCGTTGCAAGGGCGGTTCATGCGGAAAAGCTCGCGTTTTTGACGGATATTGAGGGATTGTATAAGGACATCAGCGATAAATCCAGCTTTATTTCCAGATTGACAGCCTCCCGGGCCAGGGAGCTTACAAAAGGCGGATTCATCGGCGGAGGAATGCTGCCCAAATTAAACAATTGTATCGACGCCGTTCAAAATGGAGTAAACAGAGTGCATATTCTGGACGGAAGAATTCCCCATTGCCTGCTTCTGGAAATTTTTACGAAGCAGGGAATCGGCACAGCCATAGTTGCGGATGAGGAGCAGGGAGAGGAAGGAATATGAACAGTAAGGAATATATCGAAGAGGCGGAGCGCGATCTGCTCCATGCCTATAACCGTTATCAGATTGTGCTGGACAGAGGAGAGGGGGTATTCCTTTATGACACGGAAGGAAAGAAATACCTGGATTTTGTTGCCGGAATTGCAGTATTTGCATTGGGATACGGCAACAGAGAATACAATGACGCTCTGAAGTCTCAGATTGATAAGCTGATCCATACCTCCAATTACTATTACAATGTTCCTGCCATTGAGGCGGCAAGAAAGCTTAAGCAGGCTTCCCGCATGGACAGAGTATTTTTTACAAATTCCGGGGCGGAGGCGGTGGAGGGGGCTATAAAGGCTGCCAGGAAATACGCTTACAAAAAGGATGGCAGAAGGGATCATGAGATCATTGCAATGAACCGTTCCTTCCACGGCAGAACCATGGGGGCGCTTTCCGTTACAGGCAATCCCAAATACCGGGAGCCTTTTGAGCCCATGATCGGGCATATTAAATTCGCGGAGCTGAACGATTTTGAAAGCGTGGAAAGACAGGTGACGGACAGGACCTGCGGAATCATACTGGAACCCGTACAGGGGGAGGGAGGACTTCGTCCTGCCCGGGAGGATTTTCTGAGAAGGCTTAGAAAACTTTGTGATGAAAGGGATATTCTCCTTATTTTCGATGAAATACAATGCGGCATGGGCAGAACCGGAACAATGTACGCATGGCAGCGCTACGATGTGAAGCCCGATATTATGACTACGGCTAAGGCGCTGGGCTGCGGCGTTCCTGTGGGGGCCTTTTTAATGACGGAGAAGATCGCTGTCAATTCCCTGGAAGCGGGAGATCATGGCACAACCTACGGGGGAAATCCTCTGGTTGCGGCGGCAGTGGAAAAAGTGCTTGATTTATTTGAAAAGCACCATATAATAGAACATGTAGGAGAGGCGGCGCCCTATTTGGAAAAAGAGCTGGATGAGCTGGCCGCACGGTATGACTGCATTCTGGAAAGGCGCGGCATGGGACTGATGCAGGGACTAGTTTTTGACCGCCCTGTGAAGGACATCATCGACAAAGCTCTGGAGAAAGGGCTGATACTGATTAACGCAGGGACGAATATCATTCGCTTTGTGCCTCCCCTGATTGTGACCAACCACAATATTGATGAAATGATAAGTATATTGGATGATTGTATTCGGAGCTAATGTATGGAGTTGAGAAAGAAACTGATTGCTTCGGCCGCCGTGCTTTCCATGGCTGCCGGAGTGATATATGGAAGTACTCTGGAAATGAGCGGCGCGTCACAGGAAGGCAGCCGCTTATCTTGGTTTGGGAGCAAGGAAACCATATATTTTTGGTATACGGATGACGCTATGACCAGTTATATTAACAGCGCGGCAGTGTCCTTCGGTGAAAGGGAGGGTGTTAGAGTGATTCCGGTGCTGACCTCCGACAGCGAGTATCTGGAGGCGGTCAATGAGGCGTCCCTGCATTCGGACCGTATGCCAGATGCCTACGTGGTGAGCAATGACTCTCTGGAAAAGGCTTTCCTGGCAGGACTTGCCGCAGAGGTGGAGGATGAAGGGGGCGTGTGCAGTGCGGAAAATTTTCCGGAGGCTGCGCTCTCGGCTGTTACTTATAAAGATAAAACCGTGGCGTACCCCTTTTTCTATGAGACCAGCGCGCTTGTATACAATGCGGATTATTTGAGAGAGTGGGCCAGGCAGCAGGCGGAACGTGAGCTGACCGGCGCAGGAGTGGAAGCCGGAGAAGGCGCCCAGGAGATTTCAGAGGAAGCGGTGGCGGCTTTGGATCAGGAGCTTCTTGCCCAGAAGACCCAGGAATACCTGACGGCGGGAATCCCGGAGACTGTGGACGATATTCTGGCCATTGCGGACAGCTTTGATGTTCCGGAAGGCGTGGAAGGCATTATGAAATGGGATGTATCGGATATTTTCTACAATTACTGGATTGTGGGAAATTATATGATTGTAGGAGGAGATGACGGGGATGATGACAGTGTCGTCAATATCAACAATGCGGAGGCCATTGCCTGTCTGGAGGTATACAAGGCTCTAAATCAGTTTTTCTATATTGAATCGGATACTGTGACCTACGATTCTGTTGTCCAGGATTTTATCGATGGAAAAACAGTGTTCACCATTGGCACGACGGATGTAATAGGCAGATTGGAGGAGGCGAAGGCGGAAGGAAGTTTTGCCTTTGAATATGGTGTGGTCATGATGCCTGATGTGAGCCCCGAGCTTCAGAGCAGATCCCTTTCCGTAACAAACGCTGTGGCGGTCAACGGTTATTCAGAGCATAAGGAGCTGGCAAACCGTTTCGCGGCTTATTTGGTGGACGAGTACGCGGGAGAGTTGTACGAGAGAACCGGAAAAGTATCGGCGAATCTGGGCGTAAATACGGATCACAGCGGACTGCAGGCTTTTATGCAGGAATATGCGGACAGTGTGTCGCTGCCTAAAATGATGGAGACGGGAAATTTCTGGATGCAGCTGGAAATTCTGTTTTCCAGGGTCTGGAACGGGGAGGACGTGGCAACGCTGGTGCAGGAGCTGGCTGATCAGATAGCGGTTCAGATCGTTGGTCAATAGAATTGCAAATAAAGTCTTTGCTAAAACGGAATAGAGAAAAGTGCATAAAATGCCAGTCATGGGGAAAGCTACGAATAGGAAAAGAACGGAAAGGCGGGTTTCCCATGATTGGTATTTTTATTGCTCTGATTTCAGGGGCGCTTATGAGCATCCAGGGAGTTTTCAATACACAGGTTACAAAGGCGTCAAGCATCTGGAGCGCCAGCGCATTTGTGCAGTTTACCGCGCTTTTGGTCTGCCTGGGAGCGTGGCTTTGTACGGACAGAAGCTCCCTGCTTAATGTCTGGCAGGTGCAGCCCAAATATATGCTTTTGGGAGGCGCCATCGGAGCCTTTATTACCTATACGGTAATCAAAAGCATGGATGCCCTCGGACCGGCCAGAGCGGTAATGCTGATTGTGACAGCGCAGCTTTTGGTGGCGTATCTCATAGAGCTTTTCGGGCTTTTCGGCGCGGAAAAGCAGCCCTGGGAGTGGAGAAAAGCTATCGGCATGGCGGTTGCTGTGGCAGGTATTATTATTTTTAAATGGAAATGAAAAATCTTACTTGTAAATTGAGGGCAAGTATCTTACAATAAAAACAATCAGCATAGAGAGGCAATCCTTTGAATTTCCGCCGCCCGCGGCTTTTGGCGTGTATAATGGGCGGGGCGGCGCTTTCGGGCCGCAGAAGGCCCGGGATACGGAAAGGAGAGGGACTATGATGAGAAACTTTTGTCAGAAAATGCGGACGGCTCTGTTTGGAATACTGCTGTGCGCTTTTTTGAGTGGATGCGCCGAAAAGGAAACTCTGATGATTTATTCCGAGACGGAGACTTTTTCTGTTGATGCTCTGGCCGGGAAGGATAATCCGTCGGGCGATGAGGCGGTATCCGGAGAACAGGAGCCTGCCGGCGAGCGGAGGATTTTCGTCCATGTATGCGGGGCAGTGAGGGCCCCGGGGGTAGTGGAGCTTTTGGAGGGAAGCAGGGCGGAGGATGCGCTGCTTGCCGCGGGGGGCTTTGCGGAGGATGCCCGGGACGATTATGTGAATTTAGCCGCTTTGGTGAAGGACGGGGAAAAGCTGTATTTTCCTACCATTCATGAGGCGCAGGAGCTGGAACGGGGGAACGGGGGCGAAGAAAATGCCCTTGTGAATATCAATACTGCGAACGCGGAACAGCTCTGCACGCTGCCAGGCATTGGGGAATCCAGGGCAGGGGATATTATCGCTTATCGGGAGAGCAACGGAGGCTTCGGCGCTCCCGAGGACATAATGAAGGTTTCCGGCATTAAGGAAAGCGTATATGAAAAGCTGAAGGACAAGATAACAACGGAATAAAAAGGGAGAGTAAAGAATCATGGCGGGTAAGAGAGCATTGGTTGTGGATGATGAAAAGTTGATCGTGAAGGGAATTCGTTTCAGCCTGGAGCAGGACGATATTCAAGTGGACTGCGCGTATGATGGCGAGGAGGCGCTGGAGTATGCCAGAAGCAATCAATATGACATCATTCTGCTGGATGTGATGCTGCCGAAGCTTACGGGGTTTGAGGTATGCCAGCAGATTCGGGAATTTTCCAATGTCCCCATCATTATGCTTACGGCAAAAGGGGATGATATGGATAAAATCCTGGGGCTGGAATACGGAGCTGATGATTATATTACCAAGCCTTTTAATATTTTGGAAGTAAAGGCCCGCATTAAGGCCATTATGCGCCGGGTGGAGCCGAAAAAGTCAGTGGGCGAGACCTCCAGAACAGTGGAGAGCGGCGAGCTGCGGCTTGACTGTGAGGGAAGAAGAGCCTATATTGCAGGCAAGGAGATCGGGCTTACGGCCAAGGAGTTTGAGGTGCTGGAGCTTCTTATGCTCAATCCCAACAAGGTTTACGGCAGAGAGACCCTGTTAAAGCTGGTGTGGGGAGCGGATTATCCCGGAGACGTGCGCACTGTGGATGTACATATCCGGCGTCTTCGGGAAAAAATAGAGTCCAATCCCAGTGAGCCCAAGTATGTGCACACAAAATGGGGGGTCGGATATTACTTTTTAAATGCGTAAATACCGCCGTGCAAGCGGTTTGAAAGGTGAAGATGATAGGAAGGATTTTAAAAAAGCTGGGGCTTTTGTTCCGAAGCCTGCGGGCCCGAATATTTATAATCATTCTTGTGGTGGGGATTGTGCCCAGTGTACTGATGCGCTATGGCATTGTGGAGAATTATGAGGAAAGAGCGGTAGACAACAGGATCACCACCGTCCAGAATCAGCTGATGATTTTGGCCAATCACCTGATCAGCAATAATTATCTTACCAATTACCGGTCGGAGGATCAGACATACAGAACCTCCAAGGAGGTCATCAATGCAGAGTTGGATATGCTTTCCAATCTGTATGAAGGCAGAGTGATGATCATTAACGGTAATTTCGAGATTATAAAGGATACATATGGAATCAGCGAGGGAAAGACAATTATATCCGAGGAGGTTATCAAATGCTTTCAGGGAGAAAATACAGCCCACTATGACGCGGAT
This sequence comes from uncultured Acetatifactor sp., assembly GCA_944383825.1. Lineage (GTDB taxonomy): Bacteria > Bacillota > Clostridia > Lachnospirales > Lachnospiraceae > Acetatifactor. The sequence goes on from CALWRA010000007.1 coordinate 56,107, forward strand.
AACGGATATATTGAGTTGACTACTCCGATTGTGGATTCAACGGCGCAGACGGACAAAAACGCCTCCGCCGCTGCGGTTAAGGGAGTGATGCTCACCAGCATTTCCAGTGAGAGCATTTCTTCAACGATGGTGGAGCTAAGCCGCAAGGCTCTGATTTTGGAAACGCTGATGATTATGGGAATTGTCGCGCTTGCAATTGTCCTTTCAGTGGCGCTCACCAAGCCTTTTAACAGAGTTACGGAGGCTATCAATGAGGTCAGAGAGGGATACAGCGACGAAAGCATTTCCGTACCGGGTTATGTGGAAACCTCGCATATTGTAGATGCCTTTAATCAGCTGTTAAAGCGCATGAAGGCGCTGGATGATTCCCGGCAGGAGTTTGTGGCAAATGTGTCTCACGAGTTGAAAACGCCCATGACCTCCATGAAGGTTTTGGCTGATTCCCTGATTGCTCAGGAAAACGCTCCTGCAGAGCTGTATAAGGAGTTTATGGAGGACATTGTTTCCGAGATAGACAGGGAAAATCAGATTATCACGGATCTGCTGGCGCTGGTAAAAATGGATAAAAAGGTGCAGGATTTGAATATTGTATCTTTGAATATCAATGAATTGACGGAGCTGATTTTAAAAAGGCTTCGGCCCATAGCCCGCAAAAAGGATGTGGAGGTGGTTTTTGAGAGCATGCGTCCGGTGGTTGCGGAAGTGGACGAGGTCAAAATGACTCTCATTATGACAAACCTGGTGGAAAACGCCATCAAATACAATAAGGAGCATGGCTGGGTGAAGGTGACACTGAATGCGGATCATCAGTTTTTTACCTTTGAGGTCAGCGACTCCGGACTGGGGATTCCGGAGGAATCCCTGGCGCATATTTACGAGCGTTTTTATCGTGTGGACAAATCTCATTCCCGGGAGATTGGGGGAACGGGGCTTGGGCTTGCAATTACCAAAAGCGCGGTGCTGATGCACAGAGGCTCCATCACCGTGTCAAGCGTAGAGGGGGAGGGGTCCTGCTTTCTGGTGAAGATACCTCTGATTTATATTGCGCAGTAACAGAGATGATAACGAAAAGAAGGTTGTAAATGAGAAAGATAAAAAGTATTCTGCTTTTTCTGATATGTATTGTGGGGCTTGCCGCCTGCGGGGGAAGGAAGGAGGCTAATGCGGATATTTATCAGGTCTATTATGTCAGCAATACGGAAACCAAAGTGGAGATGCATGAGCACGCCATGGAGGGAGCGACCGTCCAGGAGAAGCTGGATGAGCTGATAGAGTGCTTATCCACCACTCCGGAGAAGCTGGAGTACAAGGCGCCCCTCGCTATGGGCTTTTCCCTGCTGGATGTGTCTTTGGAGGAAGAACGGGTGCAGCTGAATGTGAACGCCGCATATAAGGATATGCCGCCAACCACAGAGGTGCTGGTGAGAGCTGCCATTGTGCGCACGCTTACTCAGATTCCGGAGATAAGCTATGTGGGCATTACCGTGGAGGGAGAGCAGCTTTACGATAATTTGGAAAATCCCGTAGGCTGGATGAGCGCCGATGAATTTATTGACAATAACGGCAGTGAAATTAATACTTATGAGCTGGTGAGAGTGAGTCTTTATTTTGCCAATGAGACAGGGGATTCTCTGATAGCCACATATCGAGAAAAATATTATTCTACCAATACGCCGTTGGAACGGTTTGTGGTGGAGGAGCTAATTGCGGGACCCAGCGGACAGATTGCCGGAGTATATCCTTCCGTCAACCCGGACACGACAATTATCAACGTAATGACCAGGGATGGCATCTGTTATGTGAATCTGAGCGAATCCTTTCTTACCGTTGTCAACAATGTGCCCACAGAGATTTCAATTTATTCAATCGTGAATTCGCTGGTGGAGCTCTCTACGGTAAACAGGGTGCAGATTCTGATAAACGGAGAGGTTCCTCCTTCCTTTGGAAGCGCCGTCTTTGAACGCAATCTGGACATGGTGACCACGCTGGAACGTTAAAATAACCGTCGGAGGAGAATAGGAGGAAGATGCCCATTGCGAAGGCCGCTGCTGGGGGTCTGTCTGTGTCTTGTGATTTTGTCTGCTCTGTGGACGATGTGGAGCGGCCCGCCCCAGATGCTGGAGGAGCGTCTGAAAGCTTCAGGGGGGAGGGGCGGAGAGCCGCTGATTGTCACGGGACGCATATATCAAAAAGAAGATGGATTCATATATCTGAAAAACGTATCAGTGCAAATTTCTGCTGCGGATCTGCAGCATACAATTCCATTAAACGAAAAAATAATATGCGAATGGAAGGGAGAGGAGCTTTCTCTGGGCAGCGATGTCATGCTGCGGGGATTTTTGGGACAAATTTCAAAAGCTTCCAATCCGGGGGAATTTGATCAGGAACAGTATTATCGCAGCATCGGAATCTGCGGAAGGATTTCAAAAGCTACCCTTTTGGCAAAAAGCCGAACTTATTCGGAGGTAAGGGAGGGGCTTTACAAACTGAAAAAATACTGGAAGCAAAGGCTGTACGACATGATGCCGGAAAAAGAGGCATCTGTTATGAGCACCATGCTTCTTGGAGACGATGCCGGTCTGGATCAGGATATAAAGGAATTGTATCGGAAAAATGGAATTGTACATATTCTGAGTATTTCCGGACTTCATATCACCATAATTGGAATGGGCATCTATAGGCTTCTCAGACGCTTGGGAATGCCTGTATGGCTTGCGGCTGCGGCGGGAGGAGGAATTCTGATCTGCTACGGGGCGATGACAGGGCTTGGAGTGTCCGCCTGCCGCGCTATCGGTATGTATCTGATCCGGATGTTGGGGGAAATATGCGGAAGAACCTACGATATGCTTACGGCTCTGGGGGCCGTTGGAGCCGTGACGGTGCTGCGCAGTCCCGGCTGTTTGTATCATGCAGGATTTTTATTGTCCTATGGGGCGGTGCTGGGAATCGGGGCGCTGTATCCTGCTCTTTTTCCTAAAGCTGAGAAAATAAGGGCAAAAAGATATAAGAGAAAAAGCTGGACGGGATGGATTTGCACAGGATTTGAAAAAGGGAAAAGAGCGGTGCGGGAATCCGCCGCATCCAGTGTCTGTGTTACGGCGGCGACCCTGCCCGTTCTTTTGTGGTTTTACTGTGAAACACCGGTTTATTCTGTCTTTTTAAATGTGCTTGTGCTGCCCCTTATGAAACCCGTTATGCTGACAGGAGTTCTGGGGATGCTGGTTCCAGGACTTGAAGGCTTGGGAGGGATCTGCTTCATGCTCCTAAAAGGCTATGAAATAGCCTGTGAAGTCTTTGAGAATCTGCCATTCCATACATGGACCCCTGGAAAACCGCAGCTTTGGCAGATTGCGGTTTACTATCTGATGCTGGGCGGCGCGGCGGCAGGCTCCGGTACGGCAGGTCAGTCAAGAGACGGCGGGGCGAGCCCGGTAAGGAGGCTCTTCTGTATTGCCATCGGGATGATATTTCTTTCTCTTCAGAGCGTCCCGGAAAACAAGGTCACATTTCTGGATGTGGGGCAGGGAGACTGCATTTTTATTCAGACAGCGGCGGGAAAAAGCTATTTATTTGACTGCGGCAGCAGCAGTAGGAGCAGGGTGGGCAGCTATGTGTTGATTCCTTTTTTAAAGCAGGAGGGGATTTCTCATGTGGATGCGGTTTTTGTTTCTCATCCGGATTCAGATCACTGTAATGGAGTGGAGGAGCTTTTAGCGGACGGCCAGGGAATCACGGTAGGGGAACTGGTACTTCCGGATATTGCAGAGGAGCTGAAGGAGGAGGCTTTTGCGAGGCTTTGGGCCGCGGCCAGTCAGCAGAACGGACGGCAAAATGTTGAGGTGCGGTATATCAAGGCGGGGGACTGGTTTGTAGGCGGGGATATGACTGTTTTATGCCTGCATCCGCCCGTAGGCTTTTCCTCTGCGGACGCCAATATATATTCACAATGCTTTTATGTGGAATGGAAAGATAGCGCCGGAAGGAAAGAGATGTCTCTGCTGCTTACGGGAGATACGGAGAAGGAAGGAGAGGACATGCTTTTGGAAGAATTAAGAAACAGGAGAATCACCGGACTTACCGTACTGAAGACGGCTCACCACGGCTCGAGAAACGCTACCGGCGGAGATCTCCTTAGACAGCTAACGCCGGCTTTGGCAGTGATTTCCTGTGGGGAGAATAACATTTATGGACATCCTCATGCGGAAGTACTGAATCGGCTTGAGGAGGCGGGGATACCTGCTTTTCAGACGCCTGAGACAGGGGCTGTGACGATTACGTACAGAAGAGGGAAAATTACAATAAAGCGCACGAAGCCGTAAAAAGGCGCAGGAAAAGCCGGGAGCCATCTACAAAACAGACACAATCAGCAGTTCTACGCTCATCCTGTCATTGATGCGACCGGTTTTTACCGCTTCTTCCGTTTCCACACATTGGTATACGGCATTTTTGAGCACAGAGGTCTTAAATCGGGCTGCCTGGGACGTATATTTTCCGGCGATAAAGGGAGGAACGCCGATTTTAGTCCCAATTGCTTTGTTGTCGTAGCCTCTGGCCTTTAATTCCTTTGCCTGCAGCAGCAGATTGCATTGTCTGGCAATGAGAAAGAGAATCCTCATGGGCGGCTCCTTTAAGGCCAGCAGATCATAGTACAGATCCAGAGCCTTTCGGGTCTGACCGTCAGCAATGGCATTGATCATATCAAAAATATGGTTGCTGATGCGATTGGTGCAGACGGCCTCCACATCGGCGTCGGTGACCACATCTCTGTTCATGCAATAGCAGATCAGCTTTTCCAGCTCCATCTGTATATTTTCCATATCCGTTCCAGCTTTGGACAAAAAAAGCTGCAAAGCGCTTTCCGCAATCTTTTTGTCTTCTCTGGACAATATGCCTGCGACCCATCGCTTTAAGGTTTTTTCATCCTGTACGGAAAACTCCGCCGCATATCCCCTGGACTGTATCAGCTTATACAGTTTGCTGCGCTTGTCCACTTCGCTTTCCGTAAAAACGAAATATGCAGTCTCACTGGGAGAGTTGAGATATTCCGCCATTTTTTCCCCTCCGGATTTAAAAAGGCCGCTGTTTTTGATAAAAATAACCCGGCGCCGAGAGAGAAAGGGAAGCGTTTCCGCAAGATCGATGATCTCTCCCACAGGAACATCCTTTCCTTCATAAAAATGAGTGTTCATCTGATCGCCTTCACCGCAGAGCGCCTTTTTCAGACGCTCAGTATACTGTCTGCGCAGATAGCGCTCTTCTCCGTATAAAAGATAAATTTGCCTCAAATTTCCCTGCTTTATATCATCGTTAATCCGTTGCATGCTTTACTCCGCGTTCATCGTGACTGTAAAGGTTTCTTATGCTCACTATTATTATATGCGGTTGGCAGTATGGTTACAAGAGGAAGTTAAATCATAGATAAAAAGTTCTCAGCCTTTCGGTTAGATTTTTCCATTCCCGGAAGGAGCAGGAGCAGCTGCTTCCGTTGTCTAAAAAAATCATATGATTCTTTGAATCCAGCCTCTGTATATGCCGCAGGTTTACCACACATCCCTTATGGCACTGAAAAAAATCGGAGCCCAGTTTTTTTAAAAGAGAAGACAGGACTGCGGAAAAATAATAGATCTCAGAATGAGAATGCAGACATACCTTATGGGTGTGTTTAACTGATTCTATGTAATAAATATTTTGCAGTAAAATTGTGTGGTAGACACAGCCCGCGCGAAAGGAAAAGGTAAACGCCGTATTTTTGTTAACAATCAGATAATTTTCCTCAATGTGGCGCATACATTGATGGATTTGAACTTCGGGATAGGGGGCGTCTTTCACAATGTAATCCAGTACGGAAAGCTTCAGACGAAAAGTTTCCATAACCAATTCATCGTGAATTGTAACGAAAATGATGTGGGCATTGGAATCAATTCTGCGGATGTCCTGAGCCAGTTGTAAACCGCCAAAATGAGTTTTATATTGTATATCCAGAAAATAAATACCATTCGCGGGAGGATTTTCTTTTATATGCCTTAGGAGCTTACAGGGAGAATCTGCGCTGCATGCTATTTTTATTTCCCAGTCGCTTTTGATCTGGTAATTGACAATGGCTTTTTCCAGACGTTTCAGCCAAAGAGGCTCGTCATCGCATAAGTAAATAGATATCATGTAGATCAGTCCTTTCGTATCTCAAGAGTTTGCCTGAATGACCGGCTATACTGTACCGTATAAAACACGTTGGGAAGGGGAGAAATGATCCTCTGAAGTATGTATAAGCCTAAGCCCTCATGCGCTTGCTTTGTGGTGTACCCTTTTTCATATAGCCTCGATACAGGTATGCTTAGCGGTGGACAGCTGTTGGTAATCGTGAAAAGGACACTCTGCTCGGTGACCACAATGGATATTGAGAGTTCCTTTTCAGGAGTCAGTGAGGCTGCCTCAATAGAGTTGTCCAAAAGAATTCCCAAAACCCGGGATAAGTCGGGTTCGGGCATACAAACCTTTAGCAGAGGCTCAGACAACTCCAAAAGAGGAGTTATTTTTTGATTCAGGGCCATTATGATTTTGAAATAAAGTATGCTTTTCACAGTGGCGATTTTGATAAACTGCAGCCTGGCAATTACTGCCTGAGGAGACACCAGCAACTCTCCGGAAGGCATTATTTTTTCAGAAAGATATTTTTTTAACTCTTCAGTTTCTTTATTGTCGGCGTAATAAAAAAGGGTGGAGAGAATATTTTTATAATCATGTTTGAAAACACGGTATTCGCTGTAAAAATGTTCAAGACTTTCTGTGTAACGGCGTAAGAATTCCAGTTCCCTGTTCTGCAGCTCCAACGTATCTTTTTCCTGAAGGGAAAGACTCAGAAAATATATTAGTATGAGAATGATAGCGGAAAATAGAGATAAAGAAAAAAAATATAGGAAGACCATCTCCGTAAATGTAGAAACGGCTGCTGCATATACGTTTAGGGCGGCGTACAGTCCCACATAAACCAAGAATACAGATAGAAATAATAGCTGTATTTTTTGAGGACATTTCTGAAAAAAGCTTAACCGAGGGAGAATGAAATTTTTTTTCACAAGATAGAGAATGGAAAAACAGACTGTAGATAGCACGAAAAAGAAAAGTAGATGTAAGTCTGCAGAAAGCCTGTTGGGAAACAGATGACATAATGCCATGAGGATCATCAAAAGAAAACGGATGAGCACAGCAATCAAATATCCTGCAAAGGAAAACAGTGCACTCCAAAAGCTCCGGCGTGCACCGAAGTAAGCAATGGAAACAGATATAACAATAAAAGGGATGAAATACCAGTATCCCAAAACAAAATTTGAGATTATCTGCGCAGCAATCAGGTGAACTGCAAAGTAAAAATAATATCTGCCTTGCAGACGAACAGGCAGCAGAAAAATAAAACTCATTCCCAGATACACAATCGTTAAAGGTAAAAATTGATACATAAATATTCCCCAATTACGTTTATGCCTCAAAACTTAACGAATAACTCAAAAATGGCTTTTATGGAATTATTGATGATATTATAATACCATCAATGAAAAATTTTAATATAATTGTAACAGATACAAAAGATAATTACAATATCTGAGTGGCCGGCTGGATGTATAAGCCATGGGAGAATGCCAAAAGAGATCTTTTTTAGAGAAAGAGGTAATTCCATTGTACATAAAAAGAATAGAATGTACAGCAACATGAAATGGAAAACTGGATCAGAGATTTATAAAGATTCGGAAAGAGAGGTCAATATGAAATTGAAGAATATGGTTTTATTAAGTTTAATGCTGGCTCTGTTTCTCGGAAATGCGATACTTGTATCCGCGGAGGTGGAAAAGGCGCAGTATGGGTATGCATATGTCACTAAAACCTCAGATCTAAAGACGCCTTACCTTATAAAACAAAATAGCGGGGAGCAGGCATCTAATCTGGTGGGGGATGTGGAAGGAAGGAGGACACTGGTTTCCTGGTGCGAAAATAATATTGGAAACAGAATAACAGAGAAAAGGCAATATAGTACAGCGGATCCGGTGTATATGAGCTATACGAAAAGTGAAACAGGATCCGTGAGATTGTCGGTTTCCACCGCATTACTGACATTTCAGTCAACAGGGACCTTTGGATATTGGAGTCCGGATTATATTACCTACTATTGACATTTGTTGAATCGGGGCTGCGCCACAGGCGCAGCCAAAGAGGCAGAATATGGTAAAGATAGAATTGCATCGCGCTTTTTGCTCTAAATCTTTTTGGACAGCCTGCATATTAGGATTTGTCATGCTGGTAATTGGCGGTTGGGAATATGTGGAGTATTATTTTACGGGGTATGTCAGTCAGGGGACCTATCTGGAAAAATTTCTGGTTTCTTACGGATATGGAGCGGCTTCTTTAATTGCAGTGATGTTTCCTGTATTAGCGGTGGTTCCTTATTGTATGTCTTATCGAAAGGATATGGATAGTGGATTCAGAGTGTATCTGAACATTAAGGGCTCTGTTGGCAAATATCGGAGCGCAAAGCTGTTAGCCGTGAGCGGATCCGGCTTTAGCGCACTTTTTATTCCCTGTCTGCTTTGGCTTTTGATTTGCTGTTTCATTTTAAAAACGGGAAAGACGGAATTTTCAATTATTCATGGAATATATTTTGCGGAAGGCTTGTATACTTACGCCCCTTTTTTATATGGCATGATTTATGTGTGCAATGCAGGATTACAGGGCGCGGTATTTTCTGTGCTGGCGCTTGGCCTGAGCTCGGTGATTAAGAACAAATATCTTGCAGCCTTTCTTCCTTTTTGCTACTGTATTTTCACAGCCGCAGTTTTGGATACATATAATATGGCTTTGAATGCTCTTACATTGTTTACTATAGGACAATACTTTAATGACACGATTGGATACTGGGGAATTCTTGCTTATGATGCGATTCTTGCAATGCTTGGCTGCGGGCTGTTTCTTCGGGGAGATAATACTGAGGCTTGAAAAGTTTAAAAATGAGAGAGAACATGAGCGGAAAAATAAAATTGGAGTTGAGGGAGTATCATTTTGGAAGGAGGCTGGTGATTCAGCTCTTGCTGCTTTTTGTAATATGTTGTGCGCAGAGGCAGTCTCTGCATGCTTTGTTTCCGGAAGCAAGCCTGGGTGAATTCCTGATATTTGTACTGGATAATGAAAATATTGTGCTGGCGTTGTTGCCTGTTATGCTTCTGGCCTTTACCAGCAGCAGGCGCAGGGAAGTATGCAGATACCCTTTATTGATCAGATATAGAAACCGAAATGAATTTTTTCTGGTGAAAATAATATCCAGAATGTTATTTGCAGGACTGCTTCTGCTTTCTCTGATTGGACTGCTTCTGCTTGTAGGGTTATGGACGGACATGCCTCTGATTACAAGGCACGCCTTTTTGGAAGGGGAACAGTTTGATAAAATTATTGCTTTACAGACCGCAAATTTATTCTGCTTCTTTTGTTTTATGCTGATGTTGCATGAAATACTGAGGAGTATTCTGCACAGGAGCCTTCTGGATTTGGTTTTGACGGCGTTCCTCCCTGTTGTTAATCTGGTTGTTATTAAGCTCCACCTGAGCGGAGTAATGCTCTGGACCCCATGGGGAAACATTGCGTATATGCTGGAAGGGCAGGAAAGGACGAATTATCAGTTTTATTGGTGGTATTGGCTGCTTGTGGTGCTGGCTGCCCTGTATGCAGCAGATTTGCTTCATGGGAGAAAAGATTATGTCTTTGAGGAAAATAGGAAAATTAGTTAGCCTGCTGCTCCTATATTATCTGCTGGCCTGGTATTCCACAAGGATATTGGAAAATATTGAGTACGAAAATTATTTAATACGCGCGTGGCAAAGCAGCTTTTATAAATTAGATGTGCGGTGCATTCATTGGATTGCCATGCGCATTGCCATTTGGATTGCCGTATTTTTAGAGTTGATGCGTTTGGAGAATCCCCTGACGATATATCTTTTTATTAGAGAAAGAAACTTTATATCCCTTTTTATAAAGACTTACTATAAATGCTTGCTTGAAGTAATTTTCTATTTTGGCCTGGCCATGTTGGCTATGGCGGCATATTTTTTTCTTTTGACGGGAAGTTGGGAGGTCTTCGGCGGCCTTTGGCAGGAAAAGACAGCCGTAATTGTTTTGCGGGAATCCCTGGATGGCCTGAATTTCTGCTTGGCGGCATATTTTTTGTACTGCTTTACAAAACATGCGGAGATCAGCTTTCTGGTGATATTGACGCTGCGCCTGCTTTTGGGGTTTGCTGTGAAAGGAGAACATATAGGTGTTTGGACGGAGCTTTTTGTAAATATCCTCCTTGCGGCAGGCACATTATATTATGCCTCCCGGAATTTTGTGAAGAGAGTAAACGGAGATAATTGAGAGGATGGTATGATGGAAAATATTGTTGAGCTGCGCCATGTATCGAAGGCTTATAAGGATAACGTGCTGTTTCAGGATATTAGTCTGGAGATTCCAAAGGGAGATATATGCGGGATTGTGGGGGTGAACGGTTCCGGAAAAAGCGTATTGTTAAAAATGATCTGCGGACTGGTCCTTCCAGATGCAGGAGAGATCTATGTGGATGGAAAAAAGATGGATAAAGGAAATTTTCCTCAAGATATTGGGGTGATTTTGGACTGTGCCGGATTTCTCCCGAGTGAAACAGGACTTAAGAATCTTTCCATAATCGCGGGAATTCGAAAGAAGGCGGGCCGGGAGGAGTTGGAAGAGGTAATGCGCATGGTAGGGCTTGACCCTGCATCTAAGCTGAAGGTGGGAAAATATTCTCTTGGGATGAAACAGCGCCTGTCTATTGCACAGGCCCTTATGGAAAAACCGGCGTTTCTTATACTGGACGAACCCTTGAACGCCATTGATGAGGATACGGCCTGTGAGTTTAGAAGACTTTTCCTGAAATTAAATGAAGAGAAGGGAGTTTCCATTTTAATGACTTCTCATAATAGAGAGGACATAGTGGAGCTGTGCAGGCATGTGTACCGGATTGCGGGACATGGGTTAAAAGCGGAGCGAATGGAACCGGAGATGTGAGAGAGGTTTACCGATTTATCCCTTGAGCTTTTGGCGCCGATATGCTACTATGATTTTAGGCAAAGAGGTATGCCGGAGGCCGAATATTCCGTTGGTCCGGCAGGAATGGCACGGAAAATATCACAGAGGGAACAGAATGACCATATTTTATCATACAAAAAAGGCGCTTCTGTCTGCGGCGGGCTTTTTGCTTGTGCTGCTTCTTACGGGGTGTGCGGGCGGCAATGCAAATGTACAGAGCGCAATGGAGATGATACAGGCTCTGGATTATCAGGGCGCTTTGACGCAGCTTGAAGAAGCGCAGGCCAGACAGGAGAATCAGCGGCTTATAGACAGAGGGAGAGGGATAGCCTACATGGGACTGACGGATTATACTCAGGCTATAAGCTGTTTTCAGTCTGCCCTGGCCGGAAGCAACGGTCTTGTGGAGCCGATAGATTTTGACCTGAATTATTATCTTGCGGCAGCATATACAAAAAACGGACAGTATCAGGAGGCCAAGAATACCTATGACGCCATTTTGGCCCTGAGGCCTCAGGAAGGGGACGCATGCTTTCTGCGCGGCAGTGTGCTGCTGAATCTGGGTGATTTTGAGGGAGCAAAGGCGGATTTTGATAAGGCGGTCAGCCTGGCTCCCCAAAATTATGACAGATTAATAGAAATATTTAAAACGCTGGAGCATTTCGGATATGAGGAGGAGGGGCGGACGTACCTTCAAAATGCTCTTGACACCGGTGGGAGCAGCATGGGACAGTACGATACCGGGCGAATATATTATTATCTGGGAGAATATCAGCAGGCATACATGGCCTTAGAGGAAGCCAAACAAGCGGGGGGAGCGGAGAGCTATCTTTATCTGGGAAAGGCTTATGAAGCCACAGGCGATTACAACTATGCCTCCAGTGTGTACAACAGCTATATCAGCCAGGATCCCACAAATGCGGAAATGTACAACCAGCTGGGCCTGTGTGAAATGGCAAAGGGAGAATATCAGAACGCTTTGGCCGCCTTTCAGGCCGGATTGCAGATAGAAGGCAATGAGTTTGTACAAGCTCTGTCCTTCAACGAGATCGTGGCATATGAATATTTGGGGGAATATCAGCAGGCGGCGGTGCTTTTGGAAAAATACCTCCAGACATACCCGGATGACGCCGCGGCCATGAGAGAGCAGCAGTTTTTGTCAACCAGATGATTCCGACATACTGCGCCTTTTTAGAAGGTCAAGAAAATCCATCATGGAGCTGATATCTCTGGGGGAAAGTTCCAGTGTAGTGTTTACCATATCCGCTACGGTATAGTCACGAATCAGCTGACGGTTTAAGGTGTCCAGGCTATGACGATATTTGGTTCTGCGCAGCAGGAAATCGGTTGTAACGCCGAAATAATCAGCAATCCTGCAGAGTGTGTCCAGATCCGGAGCATGAATGTTGTTTTCATAATTGGAAATCGTGCCTGTGGATACGTTCAGCACAGCCGCCAGCTCTTTTTGATATAAGCCTTTTTCTGCGCGCAGTTCTGCTAAAATCTGACCAATCTCCATAACATTCACCTCCTGCTTCCGTTAGTGCGATTCACAGTTGAGACTTCGTAAAATTTATTTTATAGTATTTTAGATTAGAAGGAATATTATTTTATAAATCCGGGAAAATATCTCAAAAATCAAAAAGAATTTCAGCATAACTAATTTTCTGGCGCTGCGGCTGCTATGTTATCTGTCGGGGCTCTCCGACATACTGCGTCTTTTCAAAAGATCCAGAAAGTCAATCATGGAACTGACATCCCTGGGGGAAAGCTCCAAGGTAGTGTTGATTATGTCCGATATGGTGTAATCTCTGACGAGAGGACGGTTTAAGGTTTCGGGATTAAAACGGTATCTGGTACGGCGCAGTAAGTAATCGGTTGTAACGCCGAAATAGTCGGCGATTTTGCAGAGAGTATCCAAATCGGGAGCGTGTACGTTTTTTTCATAATTAGAAATTGTGCCTACGGATACATTTAATGCAGCGGCCAGTTCCTTTTGATACAAGCCCCTTTCTGTGCGCAGCTGCACTAAAATCTGACCGATATCCATGGTATTTACCTCCAAAATTCTTTCTTGTGGTCTGATTGTGATTGAGGAATCGTAAAACTTATTGTATAGAAATTTAGATTTCCGGAAATAGAATTTTAGAAACTCAAGAAAATTGATAAATTTTACAATTATTTTTTAATATATATAAATTGTGTGATTTAAGCATAACGATTCTGAAACTGGCGCGGGAGTTTTCAGGGAATTATATTGACCGATTGTTGACTGCTTTGATACAATAACAATAATTGCAAAAGCCTTTGCGGCGGAAACGGAGTTTAGGATGATTAACAAGCTGGTAGCGAAAATAAAAAAGACGAACGCCCCCATTGTAGTTGGATTGGATCCTATGATGAAATTTATACCTGGGCATATTCAGAGCAAAGCCTTTGCGGAATACGGCGAGACCCTGGAGGGCGCGGCCGAAGCCATCTGGCAGTATAACAAAGGAATTGTGGACGCCATCTGTGATCTGATTCCCGCGGTAAAGCCGCAGATTGCCATGTACGAGCAATTTGGAATTCCCGGAATGGCCGCATTTCAGAAAACGGTGGATTACTGCAGAGAAAAGGACTTGGTTGTCATCGGTGATATCAAGCGGGGAGACATTGGTTCCACCTCCGAGGCCTATGCGGTAGGCCATCTGGGTAAGGTTCAGGTAGGAAGCAGATTTTATTATGGCTTTGACGAGGATTTTGCCACTGTAAATCCTTATATGGGATCAGACAGCGTGAAGCCCTTCATCAGAGTATGTAAAGAAGAAAAGAAGGGGATTTTTGTGCTGGTGAAAACTTCCAATCCCAGTAGCGGTGAATTTCAGGATCGGCTGATAGACGGACGGCCTCTTTATGAGATTGTGGGAGAGTATGTGGACGCCTGGGGAAAAGAATGCATGGGCGAGGATTACAGCTATGTGGGAGCCGTAGTGGGCGCCACTTATCCGGAGCAGGGAAAGCTTCTGAGAGAGCTTATGCCCAAGACCTTTATTCTGGTGCCGGGGTATGGGGCTCAGGGAGGAACAGGAGCGGATTTAATTCATTTCTTTAATAAAGACGGCTTGGGAGCCGTTATTAATTCGTCCAGGGGAATTATTGCTGCTTATCAGCAGGAACAATATGCGCAGTACGGCGAGGAAAACTATGGGGAGGCCTCCAGGGCAGCTGTTCTGGATATGAGGGAGGACATTGCTCGGGCCTTGCAGACATATTCATGTTAAGGAGGTTGTATTTTGGAACAGTACAAGCAGGAATTTATTGAATTTATGGTGGAATGCCAAGTTCTGAAATTTGGTGAATTCACATTAAAAAGTGGGAGAAAATCGCCTTTTTTCATGAATGCGGGAGCATACGTGACCGGCAGTCAGCTCCGCAGACTGGGACAATACTATGCGAAGGCCATCCATGAAAATTTTGGGGATGATTTCGATGTTCTCTTTGGCCCTGCATACAAGGGAATTCCCTTGAGTGTGGCTGCGGCGATTGCATACAGCGAGCTTTACGGCAAGGAAATACGCTATTGCTCCAACCGCAAGGAAGAAAAGGATCATGGCGATGCAGGCATTCTTTTGGGAAGCAGTCTGCAGGATGGCGACCGGGTGGTGATGATTGAGGATGTGACCACCTCCGGAAAGTCCATCGAGGAAACCTTTCCCATAATCAAAGCTCAGGGCAATGTAGAAATCAAGGGGCTTATGGTCTCCCTGAACCGTATGGAGAAGGGGATTGGAGGCAGCATGAGCGCTCTGGAGGAGATCCGGAAAAAATATGGATTTGACGCCCATGCCATTGTTACAATGGAGGATGTGATTTCATACTTGTATAACAAGCCCTTCAGGGGGAAAATTTATATAGATGATGCCTTAAAGGCCGCCATTGACCGGTATTATGAGAAATATGGGGCTTAAGGAGACCCAAGGGCCTATCAGAACGTAGGACATTATTATAAAGCGAGGTATGTCATATGGATGAAAAAATCTACAAAACAATGAACGGCGCCGGAGCCATGAATATTGTAATTGGAGTGGTTACGCTGGCGGTGGGAATCGCTTCCGGCGTGCTGCTTATTATCAATGGAGCCAGACTCCTTGCGGGCAAGTCTAAAATCTTGTTATGATTAGGAAAGCAGCAGGCAGGGCGGCATGAGCAAGGAGAGCGTACCGCTATGAAAAAGAAAAATTTTATTTTTACCAATAAAAAGCATTCTCAAAAAGCAATTATGTCAACTATTCTGGGAATTATCAGCGTGGTATCCCTCTGCGCCGTGATTTATCTGACTTATTTGAGGGATGGGAATGCTGAAAATGGCTATGGCGTGACAGCGCTGCTGGCAGCCATTTTTTCGGTTGCAGGACTGATTCTGGGGATTATCGCACTCAGGGAAAAGGACAGCTATAAGCTGTTTCCCGGGCTGGGTATATTTTTTAATCTGGCGGCTTTGGGGGGCGTGAGTCTCATATTATATTTAGGAGTGTATTTATCATGATGGAAAAAAAGGAAACCATACGGGAGCCGCAGGAGAGCGAATCAAGGACACAGGGACTACAGACGCAAAAGCTACAGGAGGAAAGGTTGGAGCTTGTGCTGGCTAGAGTCCGCCGGATTCCCCAGGAGCATTTTGGAGCGGCTTCCTTTGAGGAATATTTTGCAGCCGTTGCTCAGTTTCTGCTTCTTTTAGAAGAAACCAGAGCATTTCTGGAAAGGGGAGGGCTGGGAACGGCTTCGCTGGAGGAGCTGACAGCACGCAATCATGCCTTATATGAGGATATTATGCCAATACATTACGAGGAAAGTTATGCGAATCCTGCATATGCCGTAAAAAGGCTGGGGGATGAGTTTGGAGCCATGCTTTCCTTTTTGTATGTGGAGATGCGCAGCCTGATTGGATTTGTGTACGAAGGACGGATGGAGGAAATTCTCATCAGGTTGGAGCTGTTTGCTGAGATTTATACGGCTTTTGTATATGAGTGGCAGGAAAATCACAGGCTGCCGTTATACGAGGACATCAGAGGAATTCTTTACTGGTTTGTCAGCGACTATGCGGATATGGCCGCAGAGAACAGAACAAGGGAGCTTTTGACATCTGAAGATAATTTTGCCGCAGGCATTATCCGGGCTGGAGATCTGTCCGATGTGCGTTATCTTTTTTCCTATGGGGAGTATGTGGGGGACAATGAGATAGAAACCGCCCGCTTTCTGGCAAAGCTTCCTCAGGAAACCATCAATCTTATGGCGGACACTTATACGGAAGGGTACAGGATTGGCTTCGAAGCAACGGGGAAGGATCTGTCTAAAAAGAAAACGGTAGAGATCCGCTACAGGCTCGGATTTGAACGGATGATAAAAAAAGCTGTGGAGAATTTTGCGGAGTTGGGATTGCGCCCCTCTATCTACAGAGCAGCCTACAGCATTTTATATAATCCTACTCTTTATAAGGCTGGCTTTTTTGGAGGCGAAGTAAACAGGCAATGTGATTATGATCACAAGGACGACAGGGCTCTTTTCCTGGACAAAAATTATGTAAACCGCAAGCTTCAGGTTTCCAGAACAGCCTTTGAAAAATATAAAAAGGAAGCTCTGGAATATGCCGGTCCCGCCGTGGTGGAGACCTTTGGGGAGAAGGAATTTGAACCGGTGAATAAACCGGAATGCATCAGCATGAGCGGGGAGCAGAACCGACTGTGGGTGGAGTACCGCAGCCGTGCCGGTGAAATTCAGCGGGAGTATATTCTTGAAGAGGAAAGAAGTTTTACAATTATCGCCTTCCCCGTGCCGGAGATCGGTGACTTTTTCCCGGAACTTTTTCAGGAAGTGATTCAGATCAATACATTGGATTACAGGCTCTACAGAGATATTCAGCAAAAAATAATAAATGCCCTGGATACGGCGGATCACTGTGAGATCAAGGGAATGAAGGATAACAGGACGTCTCTTGTGGTCAAGCTGTATGAGCTGAAGGATCCACAGAGGGAAACGATTTTCGAAAATTGTGTGGCGGATGTAAATATCCCTGTGGGAGAGGTGTTCACCTCTCCTGTACTGGCGGGAACAAACGGCGTCCTTCATGTGACCAGAGTGTTTTTAAACGGTCTGGAATACAAAAATCTGGAGCTTATCTTCCGGGATGGGATGATTCAGGATTATAGCTGCTCCAATTTTGAAAAGCCGGAGGAGAGCCGAGCGTTCATAAAGGAGAACATTCTTTTTCGCCATAAGAGCCTTCCCATAGGAGAATTTGCCATAGGCACCAATACAGCGGCCTATGTGACGGCAAGAAAGTACGGCATCGAAGATAAGCTCCCCATACTGATCGCGGAAAAGACGGGGCCGCATTTTGCTGTGGGGGATACCTGCTATTCTCATGCGGAGGATATTAAGGTTTACAATCCTGATGGAAAGGAGATTGTAGCCAGAGATAACGAGCTCTCCCGGCTGCGGGACAAAAATCCGGCAGGCGCTTACTTTAACTGTCACACGGATATAACCATTCCCTATGATGAGCTGGGAGAACTGACGGCGGTGAGAAAGGATGGCACAAGAATACCGATTATCAAAGAGGGGCGGTTTGTGCTGCCCGGAACTGAGGCGCTGAACAGACCTCTGGATCAGGCAGCGCAGTCTGATAGGTAACCGGTAATTGTAAAAAACAGCAGATAAATATTGCATATATTATTCATCTTTAGTAAACTAAAAGGTATAAGAAAAAAGAATCAAACAATTTACAGCATATGGAATGGAGGACATTATGGAAAATGCAAAAATGCCGAAGGTGGGCATAGTAATGGGAAGCGATTCGGATATGCCGGTTATGGCCAAGGCCGCGGATATTCTGGAGGAGCTTGGCATTTCCTATGAGATGAGAGTAATCAGCGCCCACAGGGAGCCGGATGTGTTTTTTGAGTATGCCAAGACTGCGGAAGAGAAGGGCTTTCAGGTGATCATCGCGGGAGCGGGCATGGCGGCACATCTGCCGGGTATGTGTGCGGCCATCTTTCCCATGCCGGTGATTGGAATTCCCATGCACACTTCTTCTTTGGGCGGCAGGGATTCCCTTTATTCCATCGTTCAGATGCCCTCTGGCATTCCGGTGGCTACGGTAGCCATAAACGGGGGCGCCAACGCCGGACTTTTGGCGGCGAAAATATTGGCTGTGGCAGATAAAGAGCTTCTGAAAAAGCTCAGGAGCTATACTGAGAATCTGAAAAAACAGGTTCAGTCGAAGGATGCAAGGCTGCAGGAGAGGGGCTATAGAGCTTATCTGGAGGAAATGAAGAAATAATTTTGTATTAGTTCAGAAAATACGGAAATAAGGAGAATGGAAATGGACTATAAAAACGCAGGCGTCGATATCGAAGCCGGTTATAGGTCGGTGGAGCTGATGAAGGAATACGTAAGGGAGACCATGCGTCCCGAGGTGCTGGGAGGGCTTGGCGGTTTCTCAGGGGCATTTTCCATGAAAGCATTTCAGAATATGGAGGATCCGGTTCTTCTGTCCGGCACTGATGGGTGTGGAACAAAGGTAAAGCTGGCCTTTTTGCTGGACAAACATGATACCATTGGAATCGACTGTGTGGCCATGTGCGTAAACGATGTTGCCTGCGCCGGAGGGGAGCCTCTTTTTTTCCTGGATTACATAGCATGCGGAAAAAATTACCCGGAAAAGATTGCAGCCATTGTGAAAGGAGTGGCTGAGGGCTGCAGGCAGGCAGGGGCGGCTTTGGTGGGAGGAGAGACTGCGGAGCATCCCGGACTTATGCCGGAGGACGAGTACGATCTGGCGGGATTTGCTGTGGGCATAGCAGACAGAAAGAATCTGATTACCGGAGAGAATATAAAGGAGGGGGATATACTGGTAGGGATTGCTTCCTCGGGCGTGCACTCCAATGGATTTTCTCTGGTGCGCAGGATTTTTGAAATGACCAGGGAAAGCCTGGATACCTACTATGATGAGCTGGGAAGAACGCTTGGCGAGGCGCTGCTTGAGCCTACCCGCATATATGTAAGAGCGCTTAAGGCTGTGAAGGAGGCGGGAATTGTGATAAAAGGCTGCAGCCATATTACGGGAGGCGGATTTTATGAAAATATTCCCAGAATGCTTCCTGAGGGAATCTGCGCCAATGTGGAAAAAGGAAGCTTTGATGTGCCTCCTGTCTTTACACTCTTGCAGAAAAAGGGCGGCGTAGAGGAGGAAATGATGTACAATACCTATAATATGGGGCTGGGAATGGTGCTTGCGGCGGATCCTCAGGACGAGGATAAAATTATGGAAGTACTGCGTAAAGCCGGCGAGGTTCCATATGTTGTAGGAAAATGCCGCGCAGGAGAAAAGGGCGTGATCCTATGCTGAGAGTGGTAGTTATGGTATCGGGCGGCGGCACCAATTTGCAGGCCATTATAGATGGGGTGGCTTCGGGAACTATTACGAACACGGTGCTGGCGGGAGTTATCAGCAATAACAAGATGGTGAAAAGCCTTGAGAGGGCCAAACAGGCTGGAATTCCTGCTGTCAGCGTCTCTCCCGGAGAGTACAGGGACAGAGAAAGTTTTAACAGCGCTCTGCTGGAAGCTGTGGATGCCTTTTCGCCGGATTTAGTTGTCCTTGCAGGTTTTCTGGTGAAAATACCGGATCAAATGGTACATAAATATGCAGGGCGCATCATAAACATCCACCCGTCTCTGATTCCTTCCTTCTGCGGAGTGGGCTTTTATGGACTGAAAGTGCATGAAAGCGCTTTGAAGCGGGGTGTGAAAATTACCGGTGCAACGGTTCATTTTGTCACGGAGGGAATGGATGAAGGTCCGATTATTTCTCAAAAACCAGTGCCGGTGGAGGAGGGCGATACTCCGGAGGCGCTGCAGAAACGTGTGATGGAACAGGCGGAATGGATTCTGCTGCCAAAAGCCATAGACGATATTGCGAATGGAAGGATCAGCTTGCGCGGAAAGTAGCGCGGAAATGAGGATAAAATGAAGGTTTTGATTGTAGGAGGGGGCGGAAGAGAGCATGCCATTGCCATGAGCGTTGTCAAAAGCCCCAGGGTGGAAAAAATATACTGTGCTCCCGGTAATGCCGGTATCGGACAGATTGCGGAAAATGTGCCTATTGAACCCATGGAGTTTGACAAGCTGGCGGCATTTGCCAGGGAAAAAGAGGTAGATTTTACCATAGTGGGAATGGATGATCCTCTGGTGGGAGGGCTTGTGGATGTTCTGGAGGCGAAGGGACTAAAAGTATTCGGTCCCAGGAAGAATGCGGCTGTCCTGGAAGGAAGCAAGGCATTTTCCAAGGATTTGATGAAGAAATACGGTATTCCCACGGCGGCATACGAAACCTTTGACAACGCTCAGGAAGCCCTTGAATATCTGAAAACGGCTGATTATCCCATTGTCCTTAAGGCAGACGGTCTCGCCCTGGGAAAAGGGGTATTAATCTGCGGCGACAGGGAGGAAGCCGAAGAGGGCGTAAAATCCATTATGCTGTACAAAAAGTTTGGTTCAGCCGGCGACCGTATAGTGATTGAGGAATTCATGTCTGGAAGAGAGGTTAGCGTGCTATCCTTTGTGGATGGAAAGACCATTCGGATTATGACCTCTGCCCAGGATCATAAGAGGGCAAAAGATGGAGACCGGGGGCTGAATACGGGGGGGATGGGCACTTTTTCTCCCAGCCCTTTTTATACAAGAGAAGTGGACGAATATTGCAGGGAGCATATCTATCAGGCCACAGTGGACGCTATGGCGGCGGAGGGGCGTCCTTTTACGGGAGTGATCTTCTTCGGTCTGATGCTTACGCCGAAGGGCCCCAGAGTTCTGGAATATAACGCAAGGTTTGGAGATCCGGAAGCGCAGGTGGTGCTGCCTCGTATGAAAAATGATATAATAGAAGTGATGGAGGCTTGCGTAGATGGCCGGCTTGATGAAATTGAGCTTGCATTTGAGGACAATGCGGCGGTATGCGTGGTGCTGGCCAGCCAGGGATACCCTGTCTCGTATGAGAAAGGTTTTCCGATACGGGGGCTGGAGAAATTTGAGGATGTCGAGGGATATTACTGCTTTCATGCGGGCACCAGGCTTACGCAGGAGGGCGTCGTAACCAACGGAGGACGCGTTCTGGGAATTACGGCCAAAGGAAAAAGCCTTAAGGAAGCAAGGGAAAATGCCTATAATGCTGCCGACTGGGTGAACTTTGAAAATAAATATATGCGTCACGATATCGGCAAAGCCATAGATGAAGTTTGACATAAATATATTTAGATAAGGTGTGATGAGGGTATGGATAGCTTGGAACTGATGAATTATTATCACGTTCCCCAAAATTGTAAAAAATGCAGCGGAACCATGATATTCAAAGGAGTAGGAGAATATCAATGCGAAAACTGCGGGTACGTGGATTATGATGATTACGGAAAGGTGCGCCTGTACATCGAAGAACATAAAGGTGCTACTGCTGTGGAGATCGAGGCAGCTACCGGTGTGACTCAGAGGTCGATACGGAGAATGCTGAGAGAATCCAGACTTGAAATCGCGGAAGGCTCCAAGATATTTATGCATTGTGAGCGTTGCGGTAAAGAGATCCGCAGCGGAAGATTCTGCGAGGAATGTGCGGTAAAGGTTCGTAAAAGCCAGGAAGAGCTGAAGAGAGAGGGTCTTCAGAAAGAAAAGAGGGGCTACGGGCATTCCCAGAATGGTGAGGAAGGACAGAGAAGATTTATGCGTGACCGCGCGCAGATTTGAGGATATAAAATACAAAGGAAAGGACAGTACATGAAAAAAACGAAGGAATTACGCTTACATCCGCATTTGCCGGGTATCGTTATGACAGTGGCTTTCATTCTGCTGGTGTTTCTTGCTGCGGATAGATTTTCAATAGTGAGTCATGCGGAAAGCCAGGCGACGGTGACGGCTCAGAGCGCTAACATCAGGCAGGCTCCCGATTCCGGCAGCACGGTAATTGGCAGTGCGCAGAAGGATAAAACCATAAGTATCAGGAGCCAGACTACAGGAAGTGATGGGAATATCTGGTATCAGGTGTTTGTGGATGCCAATACTCTGGGATACATCCGTTCTGACCTCGTATCCATAACGGACGGGACTACGCCCCCCACAGAGGCATATACAGCTTCTACAGGAACCACTGATACGAATGCGTCTGACAATACGAATACGGGAACTTCTGATGCTCAGACGCCTGCCGCCGAGGAGACTCCTGTTGCAGTTACGGCGGTGCAGCCTGTCAGCGCCAATGTGACGGGAGGGCAGTCGGTTCGCGTCAGATCCAATGCATCCACAACCAGCCAGATTGTGACCACGGCTCAGGATGGACTGGCGATCACTGTAACGGGACAGGCAACCGGCACGGATGGAAATGTCTGGTATCAGGTGACTTTTATTGCGGACGGCACGGAAGTAACCGGTTTTATTCGTTCAGATTATGTAACTTTGTCAGGTGAATTGGTGCCGGTTACGGAAGAAGCTCCAGGAACAGAGACGGGAGAAGAGATTCCGGAGGAGACGCAGCCTGTGCAGGAGACAAAGGATTGGGACACCCAGCTACAGGGAAGCGAGTGGTATCTGATTAATAATGTGGAGGGCAATCAGTACCTGATTCAGGATTTATTTGACGGAGTCGAACAGAATGCAGCTCTGTATGAAGAAAGCAATCAAAAGGTATCAACCCAGAGGACGGCCATTATTATTCTTGTGATCCTTCTGGTGCTGCTGGCAGCGGCAGTGGCGTTTTTGGTGTTTAAGATAAAGGATATGACAGATTCTGCGTATTTTTCAGAAGTGGAGAAGGAGACTCTGCAAAAAAGAGGCGACAGACGCCAGGGTGCTTCATCCCAAAAGGTGATACACACAGTGGGAACAGGCAAGCAGGCAGGAACCAGACCCACCGGCAGCAGATCTACGGGTGCGGCGCAGGGGGCAAGGGTTGCGGGAACCAGACCGGCGGGAGGCCAGAGTCCGGCGCAGGGAGCAAGGACTGCAGGGGCAAGACCGGCGGGAGGTCAGAGTCCGGCGCAGGGAGCAAGGACTGCAGGGGCAAGACCGGCGGGAGGTCAGAGTCCGGCGCAGGGAGCAAGGACTGCAGGAGCAAGACCGACGGGAGGTCAGAGTCCGGCGCAGGGAGTAAGGCCCATAGGAACCAGATCTGCGGAGAAGGGAACAGTCTCACGGACGGCAAAGCCTTCCTCTTTAAAACAGACAGGAAATGCACAGAATCCCGGGTGGAAGTCCAAAAATTTCATGGCGGATGACGATGAATTTGAGTTTGAGTTCTTGAATTGGGATGGCGACGAGGAACAGTAAAATGCGGAAGGATGCCGGTGTTTTGCCCATAAGGCGGGATGCCGGCATTTTTTATTCAGGACAATAGGAAAGAGCTTGGGGTATTGTTTGCTTTTTAAGCAAAACCTATAAACTTCCTATAAACTTTGCGGTAATGCTGTTGACAGTGATATTCCTCTGTTATATTATTTATATAACAATCTGAGGATTGTGAAAGGAGCCTGAAGGGTATGATAATTGAAATTGATTTTAACAGTGATGAAGCGCTGTATTTGCAGCTGCGCAATCAGATTATCATAGGGATCGCCACCTCGCAGTTCCATGAGGGGGATTCGCTGCCCAGCGTACGTCAACTTGCGGATTCAATCGGAATAAATATGCATACGGTGAACAAGGCATATACGGTTTTAAAGCAAGAGGGCTATGTGAAGGTGGACCGGAGGCGGGGTGCAGTCATTGCCGTTGACGCGGATAAAATGAGAACTCTGGGGGAACTGAAAAAGGAATTGCAGGTGATTTTGGCAAAGAGCAGCTGCAAAAATATTTCCAAAGAGGAAATCATAGAACTGATCAATGAAATATATGAAGATTATGGAGGGCTGAAATAATGCAGTCGCAGTTTACGGATAAGGCGCAGGCGGCTTTGGCACAGGCGGCAAAATGCGCCAGAAGCTTAAAGCAGGGGTATGTGGGCACGGAGCATATCCTGGCGGGCCTGCTTAAGGAATCAACAGGCGTGGCCTGTAAAGTTTTAACGGATAATAGCGTAAATGCCGAACAGGTGATTGATATGATTCAGGAGCTGATTGCTTTTGACAACAGCGTGGCATTACGGGAAAGGGAGGGATATTCTCCCAGAGCCAGGAAAATTTTGGAGGAAGCCCACAGACAAGCGGAGAGATTCGGCCAGTCCAGGACTGGTACGGAGCATATTCTTCTGGCTTTAATCAAGGAAGGAGAAAATGTAGCTGTCAGGCTGCTGAATACCATAGGAGCCAATATTCAGAAAATATATGTGGATACGTTGCTTGCCATTGGACAGGATGGCAACCTATATAAAGAGGATCTGGGAAAGAAGAGCGATAGAAGAGGGAAGGCCAGCACGCTGGAGCAGTACAGCCGGGATCTGACGGCAATGGCGAGAGATGGAAAACTGGATCCCGTTATCGGCAGAGAGGATGAAATCAGGCGGGTGATACAGATTCTCAGCCGTCGTACCAAAAATAATCCCTGTTTGATCGGAGAGCCAGGCGTTGGAAAGACCGCGGTGGTAGAGGGACTTGCGCTGCGGATTGTGTCGGGAGAGGTACCCTTTACGGTACAGAATAAGAGAGTGCTGACTCTGGATCTGTCCGGTATGGTGGCAGGCAGCAAATACAGGGGTGAATTTGAAGAGCGTATCAAGAGAGTGGTTAAAGAGGTAATAGAGGATGGAAACGTGATTCTCTTTTTGGATGAGCTTCATACCATTATTGGAGCAGGCGGAGCGGAAGGAGCCATTGACGCTTCCAATATTCTGAAACCGTCTTTGGCCAGAGGGGAAATCCAGCTCATCGGCGCTACGACAATAGCGGAATACCGCAAGTATGTGGAGAAGGACGCGGCTCTTGAGAGACGCTTTCAGCCGGTGACTGTGGAAGAGCCCACGGAGGAAGAGGCAGTACGTATACTGGAAGGCATCAAGAATAAGTATGAGGAGCATCATCGGGTGACCATTACCTCTGAGGCTGTGGAAGCAGCCGTTCGGCTTTCCAACCGCTATATCAATGACAGGAATCTGCCTGACAAGGCAATTGACCTGATCGATGAGGCGGCAGCCAGTGCAAGGCTGCACGCCATGGATATGCCCGACAAGCAGAAGGAGCTTTTGGATCAGATTAAAAAGATGGATCAGCAGATCGAACGGTCCATCCGAATGGAGGCGTTTACTCAGGCGGCACAGATCAAGAAAAATCAGGATGAGCTGGTTAAAAAATATGAACGTATGATGAAAAGAAGAGAAAGCCGGGAGACAGGCTGCCAGTACAGTATCGGAGAAAATGAAATTGCTGAGGTGGTCGCAATGTGGACAAAAATTCCCGTTCAGAAGCTGGCTCAGAAGGAAAGCGACAGGCTTTTGAAGCTTGAGAGCATCCTGCACAAGAGGGTGATCGGCCAGGAAGAGGCTGTAACGGCTGTGGCAAAGGCCATGCGCAGGGGAAGAGTGGGATTGAAGGATCCAAACCGTCCCATTGGCTCCTTTTTATTCCTTGGCCCCACCGGCGTAGGAAAGACTGAGCTTTCCAAAGCGCTTGCCGAGGCTATGTTTGGAACGGAGGACGCTATTATCCGGGTTGATATGTCGGAATATATGGAAGGGCATTCGGTTTCTAAGATGATCGGATCGCCTCCTGGATATGTGGGTTTTGAAGAGGGAGGGCAGCTAAGTGAAAAGGTTCGCCGCAACCCTTATTCGGTTGTATTGTTTGACGAGATTGAGAAAGCTCATCCCGATGTGTTCAATATCCTTCTGCAGGTGCTGGACGATGGGCATATTACTGATTCCAAAGGCAGAAAGGTGAGCTTTAAAAATACGGTGCTGATTATGACCTCAAACGCCGGAGCTCAGAGAATCGTAGATCCTAAAAATCTTGGCTTCGCCGCAGAGAGCAATGAAAAGAGGGATTATGATAAGATGAAGTCAAGCGTTATGGAGGAGGTCAAGCGCAGCTTTAAGCCGGAGTTCATCAACAGAATTGACGATATTATCGTATTCCATCAGCTCAATAAGGAAAACATGAAGGAGATCGTAAATCTTCTGTCTTCCAATCTTTACAAACGATGTGAGTCACAGATGGGAATTAAGCTCAGTATTACATCTGCCCTGAAGGAGCATCTGGTAGAAAAGTATTCCGATCAGAAGATGGGGGCACGACCTCTCAAAAGGGCCATTCAGTCGGTGATTGAGGACGCGTTGGCCGAAGAAATTCTGATGAAGAAGGTGGCTCCCGGCGATACGGTTTCTGCGGGCTTTAAAAATGGCAAAGTGACTTTCAGTGTGAAGACGGCATAAGAGATGGCCTGGGAAAAAGTAAAAAAAATGTAGAAAAACCTTTTGATTTATATTATACTGTAGCTACAAACAATCAGGAGGACAGACAGATGGCAGTAGTGGAAGAATTGCTCCGCAGCGAAGACAACGGTGCAATCAGTTTTGGCAATCACAAGCTGGCACGGAAGGAAAAGGTGGAAGATTTTCGGCATGAAGGGGATTTGCTGAAGGTTAAGACTTATAGCGCAATAACCAGACTGGAGAAAAACGGAATGGTTCTTTATGAATCTGTTCCAGGCACCAGTGTTCTGCATTTCACCGAGAACGAAAACGGCGTGGATTTTTTGGTGGAGGGCGATGAGGACGCTCAGATTACCATAGGTTTAATGGATGACACGGAATATGAGGTTTTCGTGGAGGGCAAAAGTGTAGGTACTATGAAAACGGGATTAGGTGGGAAACTCAGCTTAAGCGTGGAGCTGGAAACTGCCGGAGAAGTATCCGTTAAAGTGGTTCAGGTTTAATAAACCCGGCGCCGGGAAAATTTACCCAGCGCCGGGGATTTTTTTGACATCCTATGAAGTGGGAGGGAAGGAGTACGCGTGAAAAATAAAGTTTCGACTGTTTTTTATTGTCAAAGCTGCGGATATGAATCTTCAAAATGGATGGGACAGTGTCCGGGGTGCAGGGAGTGGAATACGTTTGTGGAAGAGATCATAAACAGAGCGGAGCACAAAGGCGGAACGGTCCGTAGAAATGTCTCGGATGAAAAAGCGGCTCCCTGCTTATTGACGGATATCGAAATCAAAGAGGAAAATAAGCTTCTGACCGGAATCGGAGAGCTTGACAGAGTGCTGGGAGGCGGAATTGTTCAGGGCTCCCTGACGCTGGTGGGAGGAGACCCGGGCATCGGAAAATCCACGCTTCTTTTGCAGGCGTGCAGAAATATCTCTGCAAAAGGGCATAAGGTTCTCTATATATCGGGCGAGGAATCTCTGGTCCAGATTAAAATGCGTGCAGACAGAATAGGTGATTTTTCCAGAAATATGCTGCTTTTATGTGAGACGAACCTGGATTCCGTTTCACAGGTAATCCGAAGAGAAAAGCCGGAGGCAGTGGTAATTGATTCCATTCAGACCATGTATCATGAACAAGTATCAGCGGCGCCGGGGAGTGTTTCCCAGGTAAGAGAAGCCACAGGGGCGCTTCTGCGGCTTGCGAAAGGACTTGGCGTTTCTGTGCTGATTGTGGGTCATGTGACGAAGGAGGGGACGGTTGCAGGTCCAAGAGTGCTTGAACATATGGTGGATACGGTGCTTTACTTTGAGGGCGACAGGCATGCTTCTTACAGGATTCTGAGAGGAGTCAAGAATCGCTTTGGATCCACAAATGAGATCGGTGTTTTTGAGATGCGGGAACAGGGGCTTATGGAAGTTCCCAACGCATCGGAATATATGCTGAACGGAAGGCCGGAAAATGCCAGCGGTTCAGTGGTAGCCTGCACCATGGAGGGAACAAGACCACTTCTGGTGGAAATTCAGGCGTTGGTATGCCACAGCAATTTTGGGATCCCCAGGAGGCAGGCAATCGGGACGGATTTCAATAGGGTGAATCTTTTGATGGCCGTCCTGGAAAAGCGTTCGGGAGTGCAGCTGGCGGGATGCGATGCCTATGTCAATATTACCGGAGGAATTAAAATAACAGAGCCGGCTGTGGATCTGGGGATTGTCCTGGCTGTGCTTTCCAGCTTCCGTAATCAGGTTCTGAGCCCCAAGCTTGTAGCCTTTGGAGAGGTAGGCTTAAGCGGAGAGGTGAGAGCTGTGAGTATGGCAAAACAGAGAGCAGCAGAAGCGGCAAAATTAGGTTTTGACACATGTATACTTCCTTGGGTGTGCGCTCGGGAGTGCGGGGAGATTGATCAAATAAAAGTGCTCGGCATAAAAACGATACAGGATGCCATTGACAGATTGTTTGGATAAAACACTCTTTTGTGAGGAAGGGATGTTTATACAATAGGCAGCATGTTGGTGACGGTTTCTATTGCCATAAATTGACGTCATCTAAAGAAGGCAAGGGATGTAAAAATGAAAAGAAGAAAGCAAAAATTCAGAAAGAGTATAGCACTGCTTGTATTGCTGGGAGGAATATTTGCCGGAGTCGCTGTAAACCCTTCGGCATTTCGGAAGCTTGGACTGGAAGGTTGGGAGGAAGAGCTGCTATGGCGGGCGGAGACTGAGACGGAGGAGGATCGGGAGAAGTTAAATGATTCCAGCGTATCCGGACTGGAGGTACATTTCATTGATGTGGGTCAGGGAGACGCCACGCTGGTAAAGAATGGCAATGCAGCCATGCTGATTGACACGGGAGAGGATACTGCCGGAACACAGCTGGCCGACTATCTGCAGAATCAGGGAGTCGACCGGCTGGATTATCTTGTGCTGACGCATCCGGATTCGGATCATATCGGAGGGGCTCCGGATATTATTGAAAGAATACAAATTGACAGAGTGTTTATGTCTGATTTTGAAAAGGACAATGAAACATATCGAAAGCTGATGCAGGCTCTTGATGACAAGGAATTGTCATGGAGCGTTCCTGAAACGGGATCGGACTGGAGCCTGGGGACTGCCCGGATAACCATAGTCGGGCCATGGGAGAGCTATTCTGATCCCAATAATTCTTCCATAGCTTTGCTTTTACAGAACGGAAGCAATACATTTCTGTTCACGGGTGATGCGGAGGAGGAGGCGGAGAGGGATATTCTGGAAAGTAAAATCTCGGTGAAGGCTGACGTATATAAGGCTGGACATCATGGAAGCAAAACCTCATCCTGTCAGGAATTTGTGGATGCCGTAGATCCTCGAACAGCCGTGATAAGCTGTGGAGAGGGTAATTCATACGGACATCCGGACGCACAGACGCTGAATACCTTTCGGATGAGAGGTACACAGGTATTCCGCACAGATGAGCAGGGAACAATTGTGGCAGTTTCGGATGGGGAAAATATCATATGGAACTGCGCGCCTTCCGAAACATGGAAAGCTGGAGAACCTACAGGATAGAATATTGAACTTTATAAACAGAAAGAAAGGAGATCTGCAGGCTTCCGCCTGCAGAAAATAAAAAAACCTTGAAACATCAAGGTTTTCAACAGGGGAAGAGGGAATCGAACCCCCGTTAACGGTTTTGGAGACCGCCGCACTACCGCTGTACTATTCCCCTATATAGTAAAATCGGATGACTCACCGACGAAAATTATTATAACATATAACCGAATGGATTAGCAAGCAAAAAATGAAAAAATATAAAACAGTATAAATTAATCTTATAGCTAATAAACCTAAATATTCCCACAGACGCAATCAAAGCACCCATAGGTTTCCCTATAGGTGCTTCGATTGTGTAAAAGGGGAATTCTTCCGGAAATTTTCTACTAATTAGCAGATCTTGACATGTCTATCAAGATATTTAAAGTATAGCGCAAAAGTTCCGTTTTGTCTACCCATAAATTATAAAAAAAATATAAATAATCAGTTATGCCTCCTGTGGCAGCACATACATCAGCAATCGTTTTTTATACTTCTCCCTCAACAAATTTGCGCTCCTGAATCACGGTATCCGGCACGGGAGTGCCGCTGTTCTGCAGCTTTTTTACCAGCATGTCCAAGTGATGAAGCCTTTGAGCCGTAGTGATCTGATGGCGTCCGAGAAGTTCTGCGTAAAGCGGATTCTGAGTTACGGTTTTTATCAAATCCGCAGGAAAAGGACAATAGGTAAACAATATTCTTCTGGCAACTTTGTTCAGGCGGGGGGAGCCGGAGCCCTCGAAAAGCACCCATGTGATATAGTCCCGGACAAACATTTCCTTAAAGCTGTTCTTGGCGCGCTGAAGACTGGACCGGACCCTTTCCTTAGCCTCATTGCTCAGATCATGATTCTTGCGGTAAAACTGAATATAATCAAAATATTCGCTGGTAAGGGAACGGTCGCTGACATCATTCCAGCGGGCGCCCTGAATGCGCCTGCACAGCTCCCAACGAAATTCTCCTGTCAGACGGATCATGGAGGTGACGAAGTCTTCCATGTGAAAGATGGAGAAAAACATTCTTCCGCTGCTGTTGCGGTACTTTCCTTCTATCTCCTGCCACATAACGCCTCTGATACCCACATTGGGCATTAGAATAATGTCCGGCAGAAATTCCAGATGAATGGTTTCCTTTCCCATAGCATCCAGATGGTCATAATCCAGACTTTCCCTGTAGAATGCGCTGTAATCCACGCCTTTTATTGTTTCGAATGCCTTTCCCACCTTTGTCAGCGTGACGTAGGAATCCTCCAGACTCTTTAATACATTATGGGAACTGAAAATCGGACAGTAGGAGGCGATGCGTCCAAAGGTCATTTTGTTTACGGGGGGAAACATGTTGCGGAGCTCATAGTTGACCTTACTCATGGAATTGTTTTCAAGCTCTCGGAACTCTGCATCCGTGATGTTGCCGTTGGCCTTCTGCTTGTGTATGTAATCGAAATAATCCTGCTCAAATTCGTTGCGGCTTGGCTCTTTTTTTCCCTGGAATATGGCCAAGAGCCATTCATAAAAGGTATACACTCCGAATTCGCTGCGGTCTGTACGGGATTCGGAGAGCTGATACAGCAGAGCGCAATGATCGGCGCCGGCCAGCTCTTCATCCACATAGCCGAAGGACAAAAACATTTTCACCGGCTTGGGAACCGCGGGGGCTTCCAGGGAACGCTGAAATAAAATAGAATACAGAGCGTGAAATTCTTCCGTCAGCTTCCTTCTGAGCCGACAGACCTTATCGTCCATGGAATCTTTATCCGAAAGCGCCTTGTAGGACTGAACATGTTGACGGAAATTGGAACAGAGATCCAGATCGGCGCCGGCAAATTCCAGAATGGTATTTAAGGAGCCGGCCAGCTCGGAGACTATGGTTAGATCCGCAGATGTAATGCCTTCTGTAGACGCAGGTTCCTGTATCATAGACAGATTGCTACGGAAATTTTGTGTCCGTTTGGCAACTAGCTCGCCGTCCAGGCAGGGATCATTTTCAAACTGCGTAATCATTCGGGTGATAACGGTATATACGGCTTCCGTATCCGCGCAGTCAGGCCCCAATTTAAAATAAAGAGAGGTGTAGCAGTCAAAAAGATCGCTTCCGCTTTCGCTGAAATAAAAATCTGCAAGCTGCTTTCTGTAAAGAAACTGTTCATCAAGGCTGGCATACGTTTTACGGAAATCCAGAGAGCATTTTCGAAGGAATCCCAGTGAAATGCCGGCCTCCAGAACCAGAGGCTTATAATTAGCGGAAGAATAAATGTGCTGTAGTCCAAGATAGAAATCGTTCAGCCACAAATCGGGAGCTTCTTCGCCAAGATATGCCGATAAATCGCTTATGCCGCCGAGTGTTCTGGGGGGGATTCGATACCGGGTGCATAGTGAGGAATAAAGCTCGAAATCTTCCATAAGCATTTGATAAATATTGCTGCAGCTTAATTCAGAAAGAGAGCACTGGCCAAGAAGACTATTCAGCTGGTGAAAAGCAGAGAGAAGAAACAGGCGTGCAAGCTCTGTGTTCTGTTCAAGCATTTCTCCCAAAGACTCCATGCTGCTTAAAGGATATGGTGCAACAACAGTATCCTCAAGAACAATATATTCAAGAAAATGAATTTCCGAGCAGATTTCACAAATTCCGGCCACATCGCCTTTCCTTAGGGTGTACGAGCCGCCGGGATAAGAAACCTGCACCTGACCGTTTGTTATCAAATATAAAGACGTCACGGATTGCTCAGAATAAAGATGCTTTCCTTTTTCCAATGTAATTCCCGCCATATAGTACCTCTTTCATTCGTTTTTATTAAGCATAGTATACAACAAAGTATATGCAATTTTCTACTGTACTTTTGATAGAAATGTGATAAAATAAAAATACATATGTGTCAGTTTTAGCGGGAGGTGCCATTCGTTATGGAAGAATCTTTGGAATATCGTCAACAGCTTTTGCAGGAGTATAAGCAAGCGGCTCTGCCGCTGCTTCGTTATCTGCCCTGGTTGGAAAAAGCAGTGGGCACAAAGGCCAGCTCCGTTTATGATGGACAGGATATCGGAGCCCATTCCATGACCTTTCCTGTGTATGACTCCACGCTTTTGAATTTCGTAAAGGAGGCGGCGAAATCACCGCTTATGGATCGTAATTACCGCTATGTCTATACCCGCAACCATATAAACAGCCATGAGGATGAAAAAAGAATTATCCAAAAGGCGGGCTGGAAGGATTGGGATATTCTCAGAGGAATTCTTTCCTATTACATATTGGGGGGAAGAACCAGAGCTACGCTTTGGAGTCAGGGGGTGCAGGAAGGAATCTTTTGTCTTGTCCTGAAGCAGATGAAGGAAATTATAGAATACTGGGACAAGCCCCTGGATTATCGATAGAAGGGAAATGGGAATGGGAGAGAAGTCGATACAAAAGAAAAAATACATTTTGGAAACGGCCAGAAAAGTATTTGTGGAAAAAGGCTTCAAAAAGGTAACAATGAAGGACATCGTGGAGGCCTGCGGCATAAGCCGGGGCGGGCTGTACCTGTATTTTGACAGCACCAGCCAGATTTTTATGGAAGTAATGCGTTTGGAGACCCAGGAGGCGGACGATGTGTTTTCTGACAGTATCAAGGAGGACGCTACGGCGGCAGATATCCTGATACTGTTTTTGCAGGAACAAAAGAAGGAGCTTTTGCGCAGGAAGGATACGCTGACCCAGGCAATCTACGAATTCTATTTTGAGAATGATCTTCCCAAAAAGGACAACATCCTGAAAAAGCAGTTTGATTCTGCGGTGAAAATTATTGAAAAGCTGATTGAGGCGGGAGTGGAGAACGGAGAGTTTTACTGCGAGGACTGCAAAGGGACGGCCCGCAACATTATGTTTGTGCTGGAGGGGTTGAAGATATCCTCCCAGACCATTGGAATGAAAGCCGAGACCGTGGACCGGGAAATTTCCTTTATTTTAAGCGGACTTGGGGTGGAAATGGAAGAGGAATAAATTTTTTGGAGGATTCTGAATGGGTAACGTAAGACGTATCTACGTAGAAAAGAAGAAGCCTTTCGCGGTGAAGGCAAGAGAGCTGCGCGAGGAGCTGAGAAGCTACCTGGGAATTGACGCTGAGGAAGTCCGGGTGTTGATCCGTTATGATGTAGAAAATATTTCCGAGGATGTGTACGCCAAAGCATGCAAAACGGTGTTTTCCGAACCGCCTGTGGATGATCTGTATGAGGAGGCGCTTGACGTCCCTCCGGATGCCAGGATGTTTTCCGTGGAATATCTGCCGGGACAGTTTGACCAGAGAGCGGACTCTGCTGTACAGTGCGTAAAGCTCTTGAATGAGAATGAGGATCCTGTCATCAAAACCGCAGTAACCTATTTGATTCGGGGAAATGTTTCGGAGGAGGATTTTTTACGCGCCAAAGCCTATTGTATCAATCCCGTAGACTCCCGTGAAACGGATATGACCAAGCCGGACACATTGATCTCCGTGTTTGAGGAACCTTCTGATGTGGCCATCTTCGAGGGGTTCCGGAATATGGAGGAGGGCAGGATCAGGGAGCTTTATGATACTCTTGGCCTGGCTATGACTTTCCGGGATTTTCTGCATATACAGAAATATTTCAGGGATGAGGAAAGGCGGGATCCCACTGTGACAGAGATCCGGGTGCTGGACACCTATTGGTCGGATCACTGCCGGCATACCACTTTTTCCACGGAGCTTACGAGTGTGGAATTTGGGGAGGGATACTATCGTACACCCTTGGAGACTACATACCAAAGCTATTTGGACACAAGGGAAGAGATTTTCGGGGATAGAAAGGATAAATTTGTCTGTCTGATGGATCTTGCGCTGATGGCTATGCGTAAGCTGAAAAAAGAGGGGAAGCTCAGGGACATGGAGGAATCCGAGGAGATCAATGCCTGCTCCGTGGTGGTGCCGGTGGAGATGGAGTACGATGGCCAGAGAGTCACGGAGGAATGGCTGGTATTTTTCAAGAATGAAACCCATAACCATCCTACGGAGATTGAGCCCTTCGGCGGCGCGGCCACCTGTCTGGGCGGCGCGATCAGAGATCCTCTTTCCGGCAGAGGCTATGTGTATCAGGCCATGCGTGTCACAGGGGCCGCGGATCCCACTGTGCCGGTGGCAGGAACCCTGAAAGGAAAGCTGCCTCAGAAAAAGCTGGTAAAAGGAGCGGCATCGGGATATTCTTCCTACGGGAACCAAATCGGACTGGCCACCGGGCTTGTAAAGGAGATATACCATCCTGATTATGTGGCGAAGCGGATGGAGATCGGTGCAGTTATGGGGGCGGCTCCCAGAAAGAATGTCATTCGGGGAAGCTCCCGCCCGGGGGATGTGATTATTCTTCTGGGGGGCCGTACCGGGCGGGATGGCTGCGGAGGCGCCACCGGTTCCTCCAAGGTGCATACGGAGAGTTCCATAGAGACCTGCGGAGCGGAAGTGCAGAAGGGA
This sequence comes from uncultured Acetatifactor sp., assembly GCA_944383825.1. Classification (GTDB taxonomy): domain Bacteria; phylum Bacillota; class Clostridia; order Lachnospirales; family Lachnospiraceae; genus Acetatifactor. The sequence continues at coordinate 91,091 of CALWRA010000007.1, forward strand.
AATGCCCCTACGGAGCGGAAAATACAGCGTCTGTTTAGAAGGGCTGAGGTCAGCCGCCTGATCAGAAAATGTAACGACTTCGGCGCGGGCGGCGTGTCCGTGGCCATTGGAGAGCTGGCGGATGGGCTGTTGGTGGATCTTGACCGGGTGCCGAAAAAGTATGCGGGTCTGGATGGAACAGAGCTGGCAATTTCCGAATCTCAGGAGCGGATGGCCGTGGTAGTGGCATCCGAGGACGCGGAGGCGTTTCTCAAATATGCTGCGGAGGAAAATCTGGAAGCGGTAACGGTTGCTGAGGTAACAGAAGAGCCCAGGCTGGTCCTTACTTGGAGAGGGAAAAAGATTGTAGATCTGAAACGTTCCTTCCTAAATACAAACGGCGCCCACCAGGAGACTTCCGTGAAGGTGGATATTCCCTCCCGGGAAGACAACTATTTTGACAGGTGGGCTGTGGAGGAGGTGGGAAAGCACCTGGAAGAGGGGGATGTAAAAGGAGCGTGGCTGGCGCTTTTGAATGATCTGAATGTATGTTCTCAAAAAGGGCTTGTGGAAATGTTTGACTCTTCCATAGGCGCAGCCAGCATACTGATGCCCTATGGCGGCAGATATCAGCTTACGGAAACTCAGGTTATGGCGGCCAAGCTGCCTGTGCTGAAAGGCAGAACAGATGCGGTAACCGTGATGAGTCACGGCTTTGATCCCTTTCTTTCGTCCTGGAGCCCTTATCACGGCGCGGTATACGCGGTTGTGGAATCCATGGCCAAAATTGTGGCGTCAGGAGGAGATTTCCGGAAAATTCGTTTTACTTTCCAGGAATATTTTCGTAGAATGACATCGGATCCCCGGCGTTGGAGTCAGCCCTTTGCGGCGCTTTTAGGAGCTTATGACGCTCAGATTGGCTTTGGACTGCCCTCCATAGGCGGAAAGGACAGTATGTCCGGTACCTTCAACGATTTGGATGTGCCGCCCACGTTGGTCTCCTTTGCAGTTGATATTGCGGGAAGTGAGGATATGATAACGCCGGAGCTTAAGAAGCCGGGCAGCAGACTGGTCTGCTTTGAGATTGACAGAGATGATTTTGACATTCCCATGTATGAGCAGGTGGCGCGGCTTTATGAAGCAATCCATGAGCTGACGGCGGACAGGACGATTCTTTCCGCGTATGCCCTTGACGCAAGGGGAGCGGCGGCAGCCATCTGCAAGATGGCCTTCGGAAATAAGCTGGGAGTGACCGTGGAGGATGATGTGACCACGGACGATCTGTTTGCAAATGGGCTTGGAGATATTCTGGCCGAGATACCTGCGGACAGGCTTTCCCTGCTGGAGGAAAGGGAACTGGATTACACGGTGATTGGCACCGTCACCGAAAAGCCGGAATTTGTTTATGGGGATGTGCGGATTTCCATGGATGAAGCTCTTTTGGCCTGGACCTCCAGATTGGAGAAGGTATTTCCTACCAGGGCGGAAAAGGGCGCGGAGCCGGTGTCAGCTGACTGCTATAAGGCTGCAGACATTTATATCTGCAAAAATAAGGTGGCGAAGCCCACGGTGTTTATTCCGGTATTTCCCGGCACAAACTGCGAATATGACAGCGCGAAGGCCTTTGAGCGCGCGGGAGCCAGGGTGGTGACTAAGGTGTTCAGGAACCTGACGCCTGAGGACATCAGGGATTCTGTGGAAGTTTTTGAAAAGGCCATTGGGCAGTCACAGATCATTATGTTCCCCGGCGGATTCTCGGCGGGTGATGAACCGGATGGCAGCGCAAAATTTTTTGCCACAGCTTTCCGAAATGAGAAGCTCAAGGCTGCGGTGATGAAGCTTTTGAACGAAAGGGATGGGCTTGCCCTGGGGATTTGCAACGGCTTTCAGGCGCTGATTAAGCTGGGTCTTGTACCCCATGGCGACATTGTGGGTCAAAAGGAGGATTCGCCCACACTTACCTTTAATACCATAAACCGGCATATCTCCAAAATGGTATACACTAAGGTGGTGTCAAATAAATCTCCATGGCTGCAGGAGGCGAAGCCAGGAGAGGTATACTGCAACCCCGCGTCCCATGGGGAGGGACGCTTTGTTGCTGACAGAGGATGGCTGGAGAGGCTTTTTGCCAACGGCCAGGTGGCTACTCAGTATGCCGACATGTCCGGAAATGTAACGATGGATGAGGAATATAATGTAAACGGCTCCTATTGCGCCATTGAAGGCGTTACTTCTCCTGATGGAAGGTGTCTTGGAAAAATGGCCCACTCTGAAAGAAGGGATAAGGGCGTGGCCATAAATATTTACGGAGAACAGGATATGAAAATATTCGAATCGGGAGTGAAGTATTTTCTGTAATTTTGGATAGTATTTCCAAAAAGAATGTGTTAAACTTGTGTTAAAACAAAAGACAGCTTAAGAAAGGGCGATGAACTGCATCGCTGGGGTGAGTATAATTATGTTGGTTTCATTAATACCTATGTTTGATGAAAAAATGGCGGTACGGGCATATTCTATTTTCTGCCAGAAGAATAATTATTTTATCAATCCAATGCTTTTGGGATCGGGAAGAAATGATGGCGCGTCCAGAATAGAGGGGCTGGAGGTAATCCAGAGCATGGGCATTGAAACCTTGTCGGATGACAAAGAGGTGTTTGTACCTATCTCAAATATTTCCGTTTTTGTGGACATCGAAAGTGAATGTGATGCGCCCCATGAGCGGATTGTGTTACTGATTGACAACACCATTCCACCGGTTGAAATGTATGTAAACCGTTTGCGGGAACTGAAGGAAAAGGGCTATAAGCTCGCAATACGCAAACTCAACGTGTCAGAGTTTGAAGCGTACAGGCCCATCCTCCGTCTCATGGACTATGTATTGTTGAACAACCGCAGAATTGCCATTGAAAAGGCAAAGATTTATTTCAGCAAGCTGTATCCCAATGCGAAGCTTTGTGCGGGAAACATTGATTCGATGGAGATTTTTGAGGCGCTTAAAAAGACGGGCGGATATGAGCTTTACGAGGGGAATTTTTACCGGATGCCTATTACAAAGGGGCAGTCCGATGTGGCTCCTCTGAAGATCAATTATATCAAGCTTCTCAATACGGTAAATAATGATAATTTCGAGCTGACTGAGGCTGCGGATATTATCAGCAATGATACTGCTTTGACGATTTCGCTGCTGAGAATGGTAAACCGAATGACAGTTTATTCTCAGATCACATCTCTTCGTCAGGCAACGGCCATGCTGGGGCAAAAGGAATTGAAAAAATGGATTAATACGGCCGTGATGAATGTGCTTTATGCGGATAAGCCGAATGAAATTACCCGCTTTTCGCTTTTGCGCGCAAAGTTTGCAGAAAATCTCGCGCCTATGTTTGAGCTGGCGCTGAAAAAGGATGAGCTGTTTTTACTGGGGCTGTTTTCCGTGCTGGATGTGATTTTGGAAAAGCCTATGGAAGAGGCTTTGGAAATGGTGTATGTGGCAAAGGATATAAAGGATGCGCTGGGTCAGAAAAAGGGAAAGCTGGCGCCGGTGCTGGAATTTATGGAACAGTATGAGACGGCCAACTGGCAGGAGGTATCCCGTCTCATGATTTTGCAGAACATCGAAATGGAAGATGTTTATGAGGCATACATATCTTCGCTGAAATGGTATCGGGAGCTGATGTTTCCCCAGGAAGAAAAAAAGGCATGACATCCATGGCCTGTAACGAAGGAAGATTTGCTGAAGAGGACAGGGAGGTGGAGACAACGCTGTGAAAATGCGGTTCAAGCAGAGATTTTTTTCCTGGCTGGATTCTTATGACATTTTTGACGAGAAGGGAAATACCCTGTTTACAGTGGAAGGGAAGCTGGCCTGGGGGCATCGTCTGCATATATTGGACGCGGGAGGCGCACATGTGGGGACAGTAAAACAGGTGGTCCTCACATGGCTCCCTAAATTTGAGCTGTGGCTTGGAGAGCGCAGCGCTGGCGTGCTCTCCAAAGAGCTCACTTTGCTTAAGCCCAGGTATCATGTGGAGTACAACGGCTGGCAGGTGGAAGGAAATTTTCTGGAGTGGGATTATTCTATCACATCTGCCGACGGAAGACCGGTGGCTTCGATTGACAAGGAAATTTGGAATCTCACTGACACCTATTCTATTGACGTGGTGAAGGGGGAGGACGCTCTTATGGCTTTAATGGTGGTTCTTGCCATAGATGCGGAAAAATGCGCCCGGGGTTAAATTGACATTATATCCTCATCTGACTGTATGTCAAGCGGTCTTATGGAGGAATAATAGTATAAAGGGCGCCGAAGGCGCAGAAGGAGAAAAAAATGAGGAATAAAAAGACACTTGAGATGGTACAAATGGCTGTACTCATGGCAATTATTCTGATCATGGCGTTTACGCCGCTTGGGTATCTGCGGACTGCAGGTCTGGAGATTTCCCTGATTACGATTCCGGTAGTAATCGGAGCCATGTCTGTGGGGCCTGTTTGCGGAGCCGTTTTGGGCCTGGTTTTCGGACTGACCAGCTTTTATCAGTGCTTCGGCATGAGCGCGTTTGGGATGGCGCTGTTAAACATTAACCCATTTCTTACCTTTCTGGTATGTGTTCCGACCAGAGCATTAATGGGGTATTTGACGGGAGTTTTGTTTAAGGCTTTATATCGTGTGGACAAAACCAAAACCGTGTCTTACTTTATATGCGCATTATTGGGAGCATTTATGAACACCCTGTTTTTCCTGGGGGTTTTGATGATTTGTTTCGGTAATTCGGATTATTTACGAGAAATGAACGCGTCTCTGGGCAACCTGAACATATTGGCTTTTCTCCTTGCCATTGCAGGAGTAAACGGCCTGCTGGAGATGCCGTTGACCTGCGTGGCGGGGGGAGCGGTTTCCAAGGCTTTGAGCCGTGCGTTCCGGAATGCCTGAAAATGTATGTTGGCAGTATTTTCAGAGTAAAATAGTATATGTAAGTTAGTACGCAAATATACCTTGTGGAATACAATATATCAAATAAAAATTTGGTAGGTATTTCATGAGGTATTTTTATATTGGTCTGGCCGTTTTCGTCTTGCTATGCCTGCTTTTTTGGCTGTTTCTTTGCCTGAGGAGAAGATGGGCAAGGAAAAAGGTGTGTACGCTGAGTACGAAGGCAAAAGCCTGTAAGCTGAATAAAGCGCTCTCGGTTTTCGGCTTTTGCTATAACGGATGTGATGATACAATTGATTCCGATATGTACTGTTGGCAGAGGAGGATGGGATACTGCCGTTTTTATGATGAAGCTGCTCCGGCCATGAATATGGTGTTTGACTGTGAACCTGTATATTTTAACTACGGCGGGAAGAGATATTTGCTGGAGGTATGGAAGGGGCAGTATGGCTGCACTACAGGGGCGGAGATAGGTCTTTATGTGTACAGGGGAAGCGCCTGCCTTCCGCCTCAGGAGCTGTTTTATGAGTGTGCGAATGATGAGGAAAGGCTGCCCATGCGCTTTGTGCTGTACAGGGATGGAGAACCGATTCTCCGCAGAAGCTGTATTCACTGGTGGCTTACAGGATTTATTGTGGGAATGTTTTCCGAGTGCAGCAGGCTCAGCATGGTGGTGGGCATTGGCTTTCCCAACAGACAGATGTGTCGGGCCTTTTATGAAGGATTGCGGAGAACGGGCTATGGGCCGTCTCAGATCCGGGTGGAGCAGACCTGGGTCTATTTTACTTTTGACAGACCGCGGAGCAGGCAGCCCGGCTTCTACTCCAGCCGGTATCTTAGAAAAATCAACAGAAGAAACCGCAGGAACTGCAGACGCTATTGCCGCGCCACAAGACCTTTCCGCAGTACTCTTGACAGAATCAGTTACCTTGCGTTTTGCTTCCCGGTTTTGTACCGCACGCTTCTTCGTATCGGCGTAAAATGTACGCCTGGAAAACTGAGAAGATGCCGCAGAAGAGGGGAAAGGCGGAGCGGAAGATTATGAAAAGCAGGCTTGAGCAGGCGTACAGAGAGGCAGAATGTATCTGGATCGACAGGGCGAGCAGGATCGTGTGCATGAGCGACTGTCACAGAGGAGTGGGAAACAGAGGGGATAATTTTCTGCCCAACCGCAATATCTTTCTGGCGGCTCTTCAATATTATTATGACTGTGGATTCTCCTATATGGAGCTGGGGGATGGAGATGAGCTGTGGGAAAATAAGGGTTTAAGCAGAATTGTGGATTATCACAGCGATATTTTTCTGCTGCTGGCACGGTTCCATCATGTCGGCCGGTTTCAGATGCTGTATGGAAATCATGACTGCAGGAAGAAAAACGGGAAATTCCTACAGTCGCATTGCCGGGAATGCTACTGTGAAGGACTGGGGCAGCGGCCCGGAAGAGATGGGGACTGGGCGTGTGACTGCTCTGAAAGGGGCGTATGCGAGGAAGGCTGCCGCAGGGATTTGTTTGGGGAAATACAGGCAAAAGAAAGTATTCTTCTCAAAGACAGGAGCACCGGCCATGAAATATTGCTGCTTCATGGGCACCAGGGAGATCTGATGAACGATTTTCTGTGGCCTCTCACAGCGTTTCTGGTCAGGTATGTGTGGAGGCCGTTGGAACTTTTTGGCGTGTATGATCCAACCAGCGCTGCAAGAAACTATAAAAAGAGAAAAAAGACGGAGATGAGACTGGGCCGCTTTGCCGAAAAGAAGCAAATTCTGGTTATTGCCGGACATACGCACCGCTCGGTGCTGCCCCAGCCAGGAGAGAGTTTTTATCTGAATGATGGAAGCTGTGTACACCCCAGCGGCATTACGGCAATGGAACTGGAAAACGGCAGGCTCACTCTGGTAAAATGGAGTGTGACGGTAAAACATTCCAGGAATCTTTCGGTGGAAAGGGAAGTGCTGGCAGGACCTGTGGCATGGGAGGATTACTGGAAATCTTGAAAAAAGGAATTGATATTCTGTTCTGACGCGCAGATGCTTCCCTGAATCATTGGGGATGAGCCTCCACCCTTTGCCTGAAAATGCTCCCGCAGCTTTTGCGCCAGTTCCCTGCAGTCCATTTTTTTACTGCCAATGACGAAACGATAACCGGTTTTATCATTTCCGGCAAAAATTCCGCAGTAACCGATATATTTTTCAGTAAGGGCGTTAACAGCGTTTCGCATTGCAATGGCATCCATATCATCCGCAAACAGGAGGGCGTTTTGGGATAGGCAGGGAGAGGGGAGCGTCTGCATCCGGCAGGACAAAAGCTGTGCCTGGAGGGAGTTGATCTTCGCTTTCTGGCTATAATTCTCTTCCTGAAGGCGTTTGACGGCGTCAGTAACGCGATCCGCCCTTGCGGAGAGGAGAACGGAAATATCCGACACGGCCTCCTGCTTGCGCGTATAGTCGGCCAACGCCCGTCCTCCGCAGAGAATATTGACACGGATACCGCCCCTGTGGCTTTGGACATTAATAATTTTGATCAGTCCCACTTGACCGGTTCTTTCCACATGAGGAGCGCAGCAGGCGCAGACATCAATTCCGGGAATTTCTATAATGCGGATATTCCCGGACAATTCAATTTTGCTGCGATAGTGCATTTGGGAAAGGGATTGGGCGGAAGGGAAGCGCGCCAGTACAGGAAGATTCTGCCACAGAACGCCGTTTGCCTCGGTTTCAATGGCACGTAGCTGCTCCATGGACAGGCTGCCGTTAAAATCCAGAGTTACATCCGCAAGCCCCAGATGAAAGCCTACATTATCGTAGCCGTAGTGTTTGCTGACCAATCCGGATATGATGTGCTCCCCTGTGTGCTGCTGCATGAAATCAAAGCGCTGAGCCCAGTCTACACGACCCGTTACGGTGCGTCCCTGGGGTATGGGATCCGGCGCATAGTGATAAATAATGTCATCTTGAATCTGTACATCTAAAACGCTCTGTCCCTCCAGGAAGCCTTTATCCGCGGCCTGTCCTCCCCCTTCGGGGAAGAAGGCCGTTTGATCCAGTACGATTTTCCAGAGACCTGTTTTTGGGTCAGGAAGACATTGAAGCACTTTTGCTTCAAATTCTGTGTGGCGGATATTCTCATAGTATATCTTTTTTGTTTTTATCATCCAAGCACCTCGTTTCCGGCGGTATACTGTTGCGCCGCAGATAATCCCAGTGTACTCTTCGCTGTAAGATTTGGCAAGAAAAAATCATTAAGAGACCGCCTGCCAAAGCGGGCGGAGTATGAAAGTGAACCGTAGAAATAGAGATTGACTTGGGAAACACATTGGAGTATAGTTTTCTCAACGGCATATGCGGCAATTCATCTATGTATATTTGTATTAAAGTACGGAAGGGAGAAGGATTATTATGAAAAAAGAGATAGCTGTTTTATTTACGGCTCTGACTCTGGCAGCTGTACTGACGGCATGCGGCGGCAATCCTGCGCCGACAGGAGCCGCATCGGACGCCGAAGCTCCGGTTAGGACGAAAACGGAAGCGTCCGCTTTGGGTGAAGCGCCGGCGCCTGACGGACAGGCGGCAAAGGAGGATAACGGGATTATGGGTGAAAGCGTTCTGCCCATAGATGAGAACGCTTCGGAGGGAACCTCCCAGCCGGATATGGAAGATCCTTTTACGGAGTTTTTGTATGCGCCATATCAGTCCGAAAATGCTTTTGAAGATATTAACAGCGCTGAGGCTGCAGATACATACAGGAGGAATCAGGGAGTGGAGAATGAAGGTTCCGCAAAGCTGGAGAGTGGTGTGGAGCTGTTCTTCAGCAGCGGAGAAAGCTGGGATCTGGATACCGGGGAGAGCTTTGACAGCGTATATCTTGAGCTTACAGGAACGGAGGCGAAAAGCGGGCAAAGCGTTCGTACATATTATTCTTATACGAACGGGGATCTGTCCGAGGTGGTTACCGACTTTGGAGCCGTGAAAGACGCTTCCGCTGCAGGTTTGCCTTCTGTGGGAGGTTTTGCGGATTATGCCGCTAAGTATAACTGCTTTACCATAGCGGATTTTTTCAGAGCCTTTGGTATGAATGAGGCAGAGCTCATGAAGGCGCTGGAGGAAAACGCAGTTTTGTATCAGACATCATTTGAGACGGACTTTGGCACGGTAGAAGTGACTTTGGACGACTACTCCATGGATGAAGTGAAAAACCGACAGGCGGCTATTGATTTTCCGGATGGAACATCCTCTCCCTGGAAAAAAGTCCTTCTTGCGGAGTATGAGGATTCCATGGCAGTCCACGCCTGGACGGAGGCATACTTGTGGCTGTACTGATCCGGCAAGCAAATGCTTTTCATCACTGTCTGCAATCAGTTTTCAGAACAGGTTGCCGGTAAGGAAGGATGGCGGTGGAATCGGGATTGCCAGCATATTTCTTTTGTGATATAATGAATCGATTATGCAGTATGAAGATCAAGTTTGAAAGTTCCTTTCAAATTTTGTACAATAGGGAACATGCTTCTCAAATTTTCTATTGTCGTGAATGGATGTCCGCTGAAGCGGACAGGGAGGTATAGGTATAAGCATGAAGGCATTTTTGGTGTTAGAAGACGGTACCGTATTTGAAGGGACGCATATCGGTGCGGACAGGGAAGTGATCAGTGAAATTGTGTTTAATACGTCCATGGCCGGATATCTGGAGGTGCTGACGGATCCCTCCTATGCGGGACAGGCTGTCTGCATGACATATCCCCTGATCGGCAACTATGGTATCTGCATGGATGATATGGAATCCTTGAAACCCTGGCCGGATGGCTTTATCGTAAGAGAGCTTTCGCGTATTCCAAGCAATTTTCGCAACGACTGCACAATTCAGGAGTTCTTGGAGCAAAACGGCGTTCCCGGGATTGCGGGGATTGATACCAGAGCCCTGACAAGGATCCTGCGTGAAAAAGGAACTATGAACGGCATGATTACAGCCGATGAAAATTACAGTCTGGATGAAATCCTTCCAAAGCTTCAGAAATATACCACTGGCAGGGTGGTGGAAAAGGTGACCTGCTCTGAGAAATACGTAGTGGAGCCCGCCGGGGCCCTGGAGCAGAACGGTCCTTTGTCGGGAGCCGCCAGATTTGACAGAGAGGGCTATGAGAGAGGCGTGAGGGAACCGAGACCTTCCCTTGTTCGAGAATTAAACGGAACAGGGCTGCAGGTGGCGCTGCTGGATCTGGGAGCCAAAAGGAATATTGCTCATTCCCTTGCTCAGAGGGGATGCCGGGTTACCGTATACCCGGCGCTTACATCGGCGGAGGAGATAATCAGGGAGGCTCCGGACGGCATCATGCTGAGCAACGGTCCGGGAGACCCCAAGGAATGTGCTTCCATTATAGAGGAGATCAAAAGGCTTTATGAGACGGATATTCCTATATTTGCCATTTGTCTGGGACATCAGCTTATGGCTCTTGCCACAGGGGCTGATACACATAAAATGAAATACGGTCATAGAGGGGGCAACCACCCGGTGAAGGATCTTGCCACAGGAAAGGTTTATATTTCTTCACAGAACCATGGCTATGTTGTGGATATGAACAAGCTGGATCCGTCTGTTGCCGTGCCGGCCTTTGTGAATGTAAATGACGGCACCAATGAGGGACTTTCCTATGTAAATAAAAATATTTTCACTGTACAGTTTCATCCGGAGGCTTGCCCGGGTCCGCAGGATTCCGGTTATTTGTTTGACCGGTTCATTGACATGATGAAGGGAGAGAACTAATATGCCAAAGAATCCAAATGTAAAGCGAGTAATGGTGATCGGCTCAGGCCCTATCGTGATCGGACAGGCAGCGGAGTTTGACTATGCGGGAACACAGGCATGTCGTTCCCTGAAGGAAGAGGGAGTGGAGGTTATTTTGGTTAATTCCAATCCCGCTACCATCATGACGGATAAGGATATTGCGGACAAGGTATATATCGAACCCCTTACCGTGAAGGTTTTGGAGCAAATTATCGAGAAGGAAAAGCCTGACAGCATTCTTCCTACTCTGGGAGGGCAGGCGGGCCTTAATCTGGGCATGGAACTTGAGGAATCCGGTTTCCTGGCGGCTCATGGGGTGAAGCTTTTGGGAACAACGGCGGCTACCATACGCAATGCGGAGGGACGTCAGGAATTTAAGGATTTAATGGAACGCATCGGAGAGCCCTGCGCGGCCTCCAAGGTGGTGGAAAACGTGCAGGACGGCATTGATTTTACCAATACCATAGGCTATCCTGTGGTGCTCAGGCCCGCTTATACTTTGGGGGGATCGGGCGGCGGAATCGCTCACAACCAGGCTCAGCTTGAGGAGATTCTTGAGAACGGGCTGCGTCTTTCCAGAGTAGGGCAGGTGTTGGTGGAGCGCTGTATTGCCGGCTGGAAGGAAATTGAATACGAGGTGATGCGGGACGGGGCAGGTAACTGCATTACTGTATGCAATATGGAAAACATTGATCCAGTGGGCGTACACACCGGCGACAGCATTGTGGTGGCTCCTTCCCAGACGTTAAGCGACAAGGAATACCAAATGCTTCGAACCTCCGCATTGAATATTATCAATGAGCTGGAAATTACCGGCGGCTGCAACGTTCAGTTTGCGCTGCATCCCACAAGCTTTGAATATTGTGTGATTGAGGTCAATCCCCGTGTAAGCCGTTCCTCTGCTCTGGCCTCCAAGGCTACGGGTTACCCCATTGCCAAGGTAGCGGCTAAAATTGCTCTCGGCTACACCCTGGATGAGATTCAGAACGCCATTACCCAAAAGACCTATGCAAGCTTTGAGCCTGCTCTGGACTATTGCGTAGTAAAAATCCCACGTCTTCCCTTTGATAAATTTATTACCGCTAAGAGAACTTTGACCACTCAGATGAAGGCAACCGGAGAGGTTATGAGCATCTGCAATAATTTCGAGGGCGCGCTGATGAAGGCCATCCGTTCCCTGGAGCAGCATGTGGACTGTCTGTTAAGCTATGATTTCAGCGCTCTTTCTCCGCAGGAGCTTAAGGAGCGCCTGAAGACCGTGGATGATCAGCGGATTTACGTGATCGCGGAAGCCATTCGCAAGGGCGTAAGCTATGATGAAATCCATGACATTACCATGATTGACCTTTGGTTTATTGATAAAATAGCTGTTTTGGTGGAAATGGAGCAGGCTCTGAAAAAGGGTCCTCTGACCGCAGAGTTGTTAAGAGAGGCAAAGCGCATCGAATTTCCGGATAATGTGATAGCTCGCCTTACAGGAATGACCGAAGAGAAAATCAAAAAAATGCGGTATGAAAACGGCATCTGTGCCGTGTACAAGATGGTGGATACCTGTGCGGCGGAGTTTGCGGCGTCCACACCCTATTATTATTCTGTTTATGGCGGAGAATGTGAGGCGGTGAAGACCAGGGGGCGTAAAAAGGTATTGGTGCTGGGTTCCGGTCCTATCCGCATTGGTCAGGGAATCGAGTTTGATTATTGCTCCGTCCACGCCACATGGGCATTTTCCAGGGCGGGGTATGAAACAATTATCATCAATAATAATCCCGAAACTGTGAGCACGGACTTTGATATTGCGGATAAGCTGTATTTTGAGCCGTTGACTCCGGAGGATGTGGAATCCATTGTAAATATAGAAAAGCCTGATGGGGCTGTGGTGCAGTTTGGCGGACAGACTGCCATTAAGCTCACGGAAAGTCTGATGAAAATGGGAGTTCCCATTCTGGGCACAAAGGCGGAGGATGTGGATGCGGCGGAGGACAGAGAGCTGTTCGATAAAATTCTGGAACAGACAGAAATTCCGAGGGCCGCAGGCGGCACCGTTTACACTGCCGAGGAGGCAAAGGCAGTGGCAAACCGCTTGGGCTATCCGGTTCTGGTAAGGCCCTCCTATGTGCTTGGAGGACAGGGAATGCAGATTGCCATTTCTGATGAGGACATTGAGGAGTTTATGGAAATCATCAACCGCATTGCTCAAGATCATCCCATTTTAGTAGATAAGTACCTTCAGGGAAAAGAAATAGAGGTGGATGCGGTATGCGACGGCGCTGATATTCTGATCCCGGGGATTATGGAGCACATTGAGAGAACGGGAGTACACTCGGGAGACAGTATTTCCGTGTATCCCGCGCCTACAATTAATCAGACCGTAAAGGAAAAGATTGCGGAATATACCAGAAGGCTGGCAAAAGCTCTTCACGTAAAGGGATTGATTAATATTCAGTTTATTGCCATAGAGGACGAGGTGTATGTGATCGAGGTCAACCCGCGTTCCTCCCGAACGGTGCCTTATATCAGTAAGGTGACGGGTATTCCCATTGTGGATCTGGCGGCCCAGGTTATGATCGGAAAGACGATAAAGGAGTTGGGCTACGAGCCGGGGCTGCAGCCGGAGGCGGAATATTTTGCCATAAAGATGCCGGTCTTCTCCTTTGAGAAAATCAGAGGAGCTGAGATCAGTCTGGGGCCGGAGATGAAATCCACCGGAGAGTGTCTGGGCATTGCAAGAACCTTTAATGAGGCGCTTTACAAAGCCTTTCTGGGGGCGGGGGTGAATCTCCCCAAATATAAAAATATGATCATTACCGTAAAGGATGCGGACAAGGGAGAGGCAATAGAGATCGGAAGGCGCTTTGAAAAGCTGGGCTATACCATTTATGCCACAAGAAGTACCGCAGCCGCCCTGAACGAGGCGGGGGTGAAAGCGAGAAAGGTGAATAAGATTTCTCAGGAATCGCCTACAGTTATGGATTTGATTCTGGGACATAAAATTGATCTTGTTATCGATACGCCCACCCAGGGCAGGGATAAATCAAGAGATGGCTTCCTGATCCGCCGCACCGCCATAGAGACGGGCGTTCACTGTATTACAGCCATGGATACAGCCAGAGCGCTGGTGACCAGCCTTGAGAATGCAGGAGGGCAGCTTACCCTCGTGGACGTTGCGCAGCTGTAATTTAAGAAAAAAGCCGTATGTCATAAAGATGACATGCGGTTTTTTGCGCAGCATGTGTATAGTTAAGCAGAAAGTGACATACTAGTGTACTGACACGCTCATTTTCCAGCGAATAGATTTTCGCTCTGGCGTCAGGCTGTGTGTCCGCGCTGCTTACCGCAGCCTGATGAGGGAGGAGAAGCAGCGCAGAAAAGAGGAAAAACATGAAAGAAGAAACATATCCCTTTGTAGTAAGGCCTCTGCCCTATGAGTATGACGCCCTGTCTCCCATAATTGATGAAGAGACGCTGTGCTTTCATCATGACAAGCACTACAAAACCTATGTGGACAATTTAAACAATACGCTTGCAGATTATCCGGAACTACAGCAGATGAGCCTCAAGGATCTGATTTCTAATTTGGATAGCCTGCCTGGGGCGGCCCGCACATCCATTCGTAACAATGGAGGAGGGGCTTATAACCATGAGCTGTATTTTGACGCTATGAAAAGTCCTGTGGGACAGGAACCCACGGGCTCTCTGGCGGAAGCCATAAAGAGGGACTTCGGCTCCTATCAGCAGTTCAAGGAGAAGATGAAGCAGGCTGGGGTTACGCAGTTTGGATCCGGGTGGGCGTATCTTGTGTCGGATAAAGAAGGAAAGCTTTCTATTTTGCAGACTGCAAATCAGGAAACTCCTGATCTGAATGCTTATATTCCCATTTTTTTGGTGGACGTCTGGGAGCATGCCTATTATCTGCAGTACCAGAACCGCAGAGCGGATTATGTGGAGGGATGGTTTGACCTGATTAACTGGCGTAAGGCTCAGAAAAGATACGAGGAAGCCGGCATGTAAAATTTATAAAAAAAGGATAGCCATTTTCCGTATTCTGTGCTATTTTTGTTGTAGCATATGCTTCCAGGCTTTACGCAGAGAGGAAAGGAGACAGATAATATGGCAGAATGGCTTGAAAATGCGGTTTTTTATGAAATATATCCTCAGTCCTTCCAGGACACCAACGGGGATGGAATAGGAGATTTCCAGGGAATTGTGGAAAGGCTGGATTATATTGCGGGATTGGGCTGTACCGGTATTTGGCTCAATCCCTGCTTCCAGTCGCCCTTTGGGGACGCAGGGTATGATGTGTCGGATTATTACAGGGCAGCGCCCAGGTACGGCACCAACGAGGATTTGAAACGCCTCTTTGAGGAGGCGCATAAAAGGGGGATCAGAGTGCTTCTGGATCTGGTTCCCGGGCACACATCCACGGAGCACAAATGGTTTCGGGAATCCATGAGGGCTGAGAAAAATCCATATACGGATTTATACATATGGACTGATGACGTCTGGGAGTCCCCTGAGGGAATGGGCTGTATCCGAGGTATATCGGACAGAAACGGATCCTGTGTGGTGAATTTCTTTTCCCATCAGCCTGCTTTGAACTACGGTTACTATGAGAGGAACCGTCCGTGGCAGCAGTCTCCTGAGGACGAGGGGCCTTTAAGGACTTTGGAGGAGATGAAAAAGGTTATGCGGTTCTGGCTGAAGATGGGCTGCGATGGCTTTCGGGTGGATATGGCCGGCTCCCTGGTAAAGAATGATCCTGATGGGAAGGGAACCATTGCTCTGTGGAAAAAGGTTCGCAGCTTTCTGGATCTGGAGTTTCCGGAGGCGGTTCTTATCTCCGAATGGGGAGAGCCGGACAAGTCTTTGGAGGGAGGGTTCCACATGGATTTCCTGCTGCACTTTGGGCCTTCCCATTATAATGATCTGTTTCGGTGTGAAGAACCGTTCTTTTCAGGCAGGGGCAAAGGAGACGTATCCGCATTTGTGAAAAAATATGTGGAAAACTATGAAAAAACAGGAAGTAAAGGGCTGATCTGCATTCCCTCCGGCAATCATGATATGGACAGGCTGGCCCGACGCCTTAAGGGGGATGAACTGAAAATTGCATTTGTTTTCCTGCTTTCCATGCCTGGGGCGCCCTTTATTTATTACGGAGATGAAATTGGAATGCGCTATGTGGAAGGGTTGAATTCTGTGGAGGGAGGGTTTCATAGAACAGGATCCCGCTCTCCTATGCAGTGGGACAGAACCGTAAACGCAGGCTTCAGCGCCGCGCCCCAGGAGGATCTCTATATTGCGATGGACCCTGACCAGGACAGACCTGATGTACAAAGTCAGATAGAGCAGGAGGATTCCCTCTATAGTGAGGTTCGAAGGCTGATTGCCCTGCGCCGTTCCACCCCTGCGCTTCAGAGCAAGGGAGGAATTGAATTCGTGTATGCAAAAGAGGGAGAATATCCTCTGGCCTATATCCGCAGAAGTGACACGGAAAGCCTGCTGGTGATCATCAACCCGGCGGCAAGAGAAACCTCCTTTGAGAGCGGGCATGAGCTGAAGGAAACCGTGTACAGCTTTGGAGCGGAGTGTGTAAGTCGTAGCGGAGTTATTCTGGTCCCTGCTTCATCAGCGGGTATTTATAGAATCAAAGAGTGAGTTTTTGACGGGGAAGAACGGAATGAACCGGGTAAATTATCAGAAAAAGCTGGAAAAAATACTGGAGAGCCGTATACCTTTCGGGGACGGCCCTCCTTCCCTTTTTCTGCACAGCTGCTGTGCTCCCTGCAGCAGCTATGTATTGGAATATCTGTGCAGATATTTTTCCATAGCTGTATTTTATTATAATCCAAATATCTCCATGGTGGAGGAATACACAAAAAGGGTGGAAGAGCAGAAAAGGTTAATCGGCGCGTATAACCGGGAGGGCAAAGGCTTTCCCATACAAATTGTGGAAGGGGACTATGAGCCGGATGTATTTTTCCGCATGGCCCGGGGATATGAAGACTGCCTTGAGGGCGGAGAAAGATGCTTCCGGTGCTTTGAGATGCGGTTGAATGAAACGGCCAGAAGAGCGAAAGAGGGCGGCTATGATTATTTTGGCACTACGCTGACTATAAGTCCTATGAAAAACGCGGAGAAAATCAATGAAATCGGAGAGGAGGCCGCAGAAAGATGGAATGTGGCCTGGCTTCCCTCAGATTTTAAGAAGAAGGATGGATATAAACGTTCCGTAGAGCTGTCGGCCCAATATGGGCTGTACAGACAGGATTACTGTGGCTGTGCTTTTTCGAGGGCGGAAAAGGGCGGAAAAATTCTTAACCCATCCTAAACTTGACGGAGAGAAAGCTCTATACTAGTATAAGGATTGTGACAAAAATATATAAGTACTTAACGGAGGAGGACAAGGCGGACGTGAATACTTTTTTTAATCAGTCGGTGGAGGATACGGCCAGAGAGCTGAAGGTGGACGTATCCGCGGGCCTTTCGGAGAAAGAGGCGCAGGAACGAGGGGAAAAATACGGCAAAAACCGTTTGGAGGGCGGTAAGGAAAAGAATATTTTCCAAATGATGCTGGAGCAGTTAAAGGATTTTCTGGTTATCATACTGATGATTGCCGCAGTCATATCCATTGCCCTTGGAGAGTCCTTGGAGGGAATTATTATTTTGGCAATTGTGGTGCTCAATACCATATTAGGAGTTTACCAGGAAAACAAGGCAAGCAATGCGCTGAAGGCTCTTAAGGAGATGGCCAGCCCCCATGCAAAAGTTCTGCGGGGAGGACAGGTTATAGAGGTGGCCTCGGCGGATGTAGTTCCGGGAGATATTGCTATTTTGGAGGCGGGGGATTATATTCCCGCTGATCTGAGATTGACGGAGGCTGTCAACCTTAAGGTGGATGAAGCTGCCCTGACAGGCGAGTCCGTGCCGGTGGAAAAGGATGCGGGAGTTGTCCTGGGAGAGGACGCTTCTCTGGGAGACCGTGTCAACTGCGCTTATATGGGGACGGTGATCACCTATGGCCGCGGAAAGGGAATTATCACCGACATAGGCATGAAAACGCAGATGGGAAATATTGCAGATATGCTCAGCGATGTTCCCGATGAGTCCACTCCTCTCCAGAAAAAGCTGGACAGTTTGGGGAAGCTGTTGGGAATTGTGTGTCTGGGGATTTGCGGTGTGATTTTCCTGCTGGGTCTGTGGCATGGAATGGAATTGTTCGATATTTTTATGACTTCTGTATCCCTGGCTGTAGCGGCAATTCCCGAGGGACTTACCGTGGTGGTTACAGTGGTTCTTGCTATGGGTATGCAAAAGATGGTCAGGTGCAATGCCATTATAAAGCGGCTGGGTGCGGTGGAAACGCTGGGGAGCACCACAGTAATCTGCTCTGATAAGACGGGAACGCTTACCCAGAATAAAATGACCATTCAAAAGCTGTATGATGGAAAGAAGGTTTATAATGTCAGCGGAACCGGATACAGCCCTAAGGGAGAGGTGACGGAGGAGGATGGCAGCCCTGCAGGAGATTCCATTAGAAAGCTGGTGGAGGGAGGACTTCTGTGCAGCGACGCCACATACGATCCTCAGAAGGAAACGATCATTGGAGATCCCACGGAGGGAGCCATGGTGGTGCTGGCTTACAAGCGTTCCATGGAAAAAGGGCAGTGGGAGAAGCAATATCCCCGTATTCAGGAGATTCCCTTCGACTCCGATAGAAAACTGATGTCTACCTTCCACAAAATAGATGGGCAGATCATTATGTATACCAAGGGAGCGCCGGATGAGCTGCTTCGCCGCTGTGACCGGATAGAAACCGATGGACAGGCGATGAACCTGGATGATGGTAAGAGAGAAGAAATTCTAAGTAAAAATCAGGCGTTTGCAGAGTCTGCCCTGCGGGTGATCGGCGTGGCTTACCGCGCGGTGGATAAAGCGGTCCCCGATCTGGAGATGGAAAATAATTTGGTGTTCGTGGGACTTATGGGCATGATTGATCCGCCCAGAGAGGAAGCCAGGGATGCTGTTTCGGTGTGCAAAAATGCGGGCATTCAGGTAAAGATGATTACGGGCGACCACAGGGTTACCGCCAGCGCAATCGGAAGAGAGCTTGGAATCGAAACGGACAGAACCGTGGAGGGAAGAGAGATTTCCGAGATGAGCGAAGAGCAGCTTCGCGAATGCGTAAAAACAACGAACATTTTTGCCCGGGTATCTCCGGAACATAAGGTGCGTCTTGTGGATGCGGTGCGGGCAAACGGAAATATCGCGGCTATGACGGGCGACGGAGTAAATGACGCTCCCTCCTTAAAGCACGCCGATATAGGCGTGGCAATGGGCATTACGGGAACGGATGTATCTAAGGAGGCGGCAGACATGATTCTGACCGACGACAATTTTGCCAGCATTGTGCGGGCGGTTGCGGAGGGACGCACCATATACAGCAATATCCGTAAGGTAGTGGGATTTCTGCTCTCCTGCAATATTGGTGAAATACTGGTGATTCTCCTTGCCATGCTGGGAAATCTTCCGGTGCCGCTGGCAGCCATTCAGCTTCTTTCTATTAACTTGATTACGGATGCGTTTCCCGCATTTGCATTAGGGATGGAAAAGGAAGAGCCGGGCGTTATGGAAAGAAAGCCCAGGGATCCTGCAGAGCCTATTGTAAACAGGAAAATGGCAGTGGCAGTGATCATTCAGAGTATTGCCCTTGCCGCTGGAACGCTGGGCTCCTTTATATATGGTCTTTATGTGCATGACTCTCTGGATGTTGCCAGAAGCGCAGCCTTCTTTACCATTGTTTTGGGTGAGCTGCTTCGGGCGTATTCCGCCCGCTCCGAAACCACATCCATATTCAGGATGAAGGTGTTTGAAAATGGATATTTGAATAAATGTGTTCTGGCTTCCATGGTGTTTATGGTGGCGAGCATCTATGTGCCGTTTTTGAATCCGGTTTTCGGCACTGTGCCTCTTGCTTTAGATGAAATGCTGCTTGCGCTTGTCTTTGCGTTCCTGCCCATGCTGGGAGGCGAATTGGCAAAGCTGATTCAGAAAGGAATGAAATAGGAGTAGCTTCGTATGTTCAAAATGATTAAAAAGCAATCTCCCGGGCGGATTATCTCCCTGGGATTTGCATTGGTAATACTTCTTGGCTCAGGGCTTTTGATGCTGCCCTGCAGCATTCAGGATGGAGTGACCGTGCGCTATATCGATGCGCTGTATACCTCCACCAGCGCAGTGTGTGTGACGGGTCTGATCGCCATTGACGCAGGAGATACTTTTACACCTCTTGGACAGTTCTTTCTGGGCGCTCTGATACAGATAGGCGGCCTTGGGGTGACGGCTGTGGGAGCGGGCATCATACTGGCAATGGGAAGAAAGGTAAACCTCAAAGGGCGCAGCATTATCCGTGAGGCCATGAATCTTGACTCCGGAAAAGGGCTTGTGCGTTTTGTAAAGAGCATCTTTATGATGACGATTATTTTTGAAGGAATAGGAGCCGCCTTAAGCTTTACTGTGTTTGTCCAGGATTATCCGCCTTTGAAGGCCGTGGGAATCAGCCTCTTTCATTCGGTGGCAGCGTTTAACAACTCGGGATTTGATATTCTGGGCAATTTTCAGAATCTCATTCCCTACCGGGATGATCTGATGCTGAACCTCGTTACCTGCGGACTGATCTTTTTCGGAGGCATCGGCTTTTTGGTAATTCAGGAAATCTGGACGAAAAAATTCCGCTGGAAAAGGTTTTCCATGCATGCAAAAGTGGTGCTTGCAGTCAGCGCTGCCTTGATTGTAATCGGAACGTTATTGATTAAATTAACGGAGGATGTAACCTGGCTTGGCGCTTTTTTCCACAGTGTATCGGCCAGGACGGCGGGATTCTCCACTTATCCCCTGGGAACGTTTTCCAATGCAGGACTTCTGGTGATTACTATATTGATGTTTATCGGCGCTTCCCCCGGCTCCACAGGGGGCGGCATCAAAACAAGCACTTTCTTCGTGCTGCTTCAGGGCGTTAAATCGGCTGCTACAAACAGAGCGGAAAAGGGGTTCCGTTATTCGGTTCCGGCGGTGGCCTTCCGGAAGGCTTCCGTGATTGCCATGATTGCCGTGGGAGTGGTTCTTACGGGAACTTACCTTATGGTGATTATGGAACCGGAGGTATCTCTGATGGAGGCGCTGTTTGAGATTACCAGCGCATTTGGAACAGTGGGCTTATCCACTGGGATCACCGCCGATTTAAGCGATGGCAGTAAGTTTTTATCGATCCTGATTATGTACATCGGCAGGCTGGGACCGCTGACCATTGCTTCCTTATGGTATTTTACAAAGGGAGAGAGAGTCAGCTATCCGGAAGGAAATATTGCGATCGGTTAAGATCGGGAGGACAGGAGTATGTTTCACATGTTTAAGAAAAAAGAGATTACTTATGGCATAATAGGGCTGGGCCGCTTTGGATATGCTCTGGCAACGGAGCTTACCGCTTCCGGCGCTGAAATTCTCGTGCTGGACAAAAATGAAGAGAAGATCCGCGAGATGCGGGATTTTACGGAAAATGCTTATGTGGTGCGAAACCTTGAAAAGAATACTCTGCTTGAGACGGGAATACAAAACTGTGACGTGGCCATTGTATGTATCGGGGAACAAATTGACACGTCCATTCTCACTACCCTGAATCTGGTGGGAATAGGGATACCAAAGGTGGTTTCCAAGGCAACCAGCGCAGAGCATGGAGAAATCCTGGCGAAGCTTGGGGCGGAGGTGGTTTATCCCGAGAGAGATATGGCGGTTCGGCTGGCTCACCGGCTGGAAACCTCCAAGATGCTGGACTATGTTCAGCTGAGTCAGAAGCTTAATATTTCCAAACTGACCATACCGGATGGTATCATTGGCAAAACGGTTCTTGATGTGGATCTTCGCGGTCGGTTCGGATTAAATATTATCGCCATAGAAAACGGCGGAGGGCTTGTAGAGAGTGTTAAGCCTGATTATGTGTTTGAAGCGGGTGACATTCTTTATGTGGCGGGCGGAAGCGAAGGCATACGCCGCCTGACGGAATGGGTGGAAAACGATTGATGTAAAAGGGAGTGGAAGGCCGGCGGTGAAACCGGCCTTTCCCCATTGATCCAGATGTTTTATTCCATTTCTGCGTTTTGATTCTGGGGCTGGAAAAGCTGCTTTGAGCTGCTGGACAGAAAAAATTGCCCTTTCCCGGAGGTAAACAGAACGGAGATGGCCGGTTCCAGCTTCTGCAGTTCTTCCTGCAGAGTTCCTCCCATTATAAAATGATTTTCTTTAATGGTGATCATGCTGCTGCTGCCCGTAAGCTGACGGCTCAACGTGATCCAAAACTGTGCCCCGAATACTTCAAGAGTGGACAGAATCAGATCCATCTCATCTTCCACGCTGCCGCCGTAAAGCATTTTAGCCACATAAAGTATGAATGAACGCTCCACGCCCGAGATTACGGTGGTTTCCTGTCCATCCTTTTCGTAGACAATTTTCTGGCATACTGCTTTTCCAAAGGATTCCCCTGTATAATTTGTGTTTACGACTTTGACATATGCGTTTATATTCAAAGTGGCGATACACAACAGATTGATTTCGTTTTCCAATGTGGCCACACTGGCATCGGCTGCAACTGTTTTTTGCAAAACGCCTTTACCTACGATTGCCATATCCGCCGTGGCGATATGCTCCAGCAGCCATCCCACACCGGAACCGATGAAATCCCAGACATCCTCCTTGCTGCATGTGCCGCTTGCCACTATTTTTTGATATTTGGCCATTTGGATTTTTTGAAAATCGTCATGCTGCATTTTATGCAGGGCATAGCCCTCATAACCGATCTTACGCATATAAGCTTCTTCCTGGGCGGCGTGCCGGAAGAAATATCCGTGAAGGTATTTCAGGCCCTCCCGTATAATAAATATCCGCATGGCCGGATCATCGCTGCGCTCTCTGACCCGATTCAATATTTGCTCGGCGATTTGAAACATATGCCGATGATCATTATCCAATTCCTCAATACCCATCAGGTAGTTTTCATTCCATATAAGCATTTATTTATATACCCCTATATTTTAATTCTGATATTTTGTAACATTGTAACATAAGTAAATGCAGTTGACCATATATGAACGGCAAAAATATGTATGGTCCTATTGCGGTATGAGAAAATTTACGATATAGTAATGATATTATTGGTGAGCTTGGAGGATATTCTATGAAAAAGATTTTGGATATGCTGACGGAGGAAATGCAGAAAGCGTTTGAGGCGGCAGGGTATGATAAGGCTTTGGGAAAGGTGACTCTGTCCAACCGTCCGGATCTGTGTGAATATCAGTGCAACGGCGCAATGGCCGGTGCGAAACAGTATAAAAAGGCGCCTCTTTTGATTGCTCAGGAGGTTGCAGAACAGCTGGGAGACAGCCATGTGTTTCAGGAGGCGGAAGCTGTGGCACCGGGATTTTTAAATCTGAAGATTTCAGGAGGCTTTCTCAGGAAATATCTGGAGGACATGAAGGAGGACTCTAAATTCGGTCTTACAATGCCGGAAAAGCCAAAGAAAATCATTATCGATTACGGAGGAGCAAATGTGGCAAAGCCACTTCACGTGGGACATATCCGTTCAGCGGTGATCGGAGAGAGCATTAAGCGTATCTGCCGCTATGCGGGACATCGGGTGATCGGCGACGTGCATCTGGGCGACTGGGGACTGCAGATGGGGCTTGTGATCACATGGCTTCAGGATGAGAAGCCTGATCTGGCGTACTTTGACGAAGAATTTGAAGGGGAATACCCCAAGGAGGCGCCCTTCACAATCTCGGAGCTTGCAGAAATATATCCTGCGGCCAGCGCAAAGTCCAAGGAGGATCCTGCATACAAGGCAAGGGCAATGGAGGCCACCTATAAGCTTCAGAAGGGCGTTAGAGGATACCGGGCGCTCTGGAAGCACATTATGAATGTGTCCATTGCTGATCTGAAAAAAAATTACAGCAGCCTGAATGTGGAGTTTGATCTGTGGAAGGGCGAGAGCGATGTGCAGGATTTGATACCCGATATGGTAAACTATATGAAGGAAAAGGGCTACGCTCACGAGAGCGAGGGCGCTTTGGTGGTGGACGTAAGGGAGGATACTGATACCAGAGAGATTCCCCCCTGTATGATTTTGAAGTCGGATGGCGCATCCCTCTACAATACCACGGATCTTGCTACGATTATGGAACGTATGCGACTTTACGATCCTGATGAGATTATTTATGTAGTGGACAAGCGGCAGGATCTGTATTTTGAACAGGTATTCCGATGCGCCCGCAAAACCGGACTGGTGAAGCCGGACACAGAGCTGAAATTTCTGGGCTTCGGCACCATGAATGGTAAGGATGGAAAACCTTTTAAGACCAGAGAGGGAGGCGTGATGCGTCTGGAGGAGCTGGTCAGAGATACCAGGGATGAGATGTACAAAAAGATCAGGGAAGGGCGGGATATGCCGGAGGAGGAAGCAGGCCAGGTTGCGGAAATGGTCGCCGTTTCAGCGCTGAAATACGGAGATCTGTCCAATCAGGCGTCCAAAGACTATGTGTTTGACATTGACCGCTTTACATCCTTTGAGGGAGACACGGGGCCTTATATTCTCTATACAATTGTGCGGATTAAGTCCATTCTCAACAAATATAAGGAACAGGGCGGCGATCCGGCAAGAACTTCTCTGAGGGCGGCGGAAAATGAGGCGGAGAAAGCTCTTATGATGCAGCTGACGCAATTCAGTGCCATGATGCAGAATGCCTGTGAAGAGACTGCTCCCCACAAGGTATGCGCTTATATATATGATCTTGCCAACGCTTTTAATCACTTTTATCATGAAACCAGGATACTGGGAGAAGAGAATGAGGAAAAAAAGTCCGGCTTGATTGCTCTTCTGGCACTGTCCAGGGATATTCTGGAGACCTGTATTGATGTTTTGGGCTTCAGCGCGCCGGAAAGAATGTAAAAAGAAAAAATATGGAAAAAGCTGTTGACAAAAGAAGCCTGTCATTGTACAATCATTAAGTCGGCTACGCAGGTAGTCGGCAAATGGAATCTTAGCTCAGCTGGGAGAGCATCTGCCTTACAAGCAGAGGGTCATAGGTTCGAGCCCTATAGGTTCCACTCCAACGAAGGTTGGCATATATGGCGAGATAGCTCAGCTGGCTAGAGCATACGGTTCATACCCGTAGTGTCGAGGGTTCAAGTCCCCCTCTCGCTATTGAAAGTTTTTGAGAAGCCGTGAAATTATCGTTGATGATTTTTCGGCTTCTTTGCGTTGCAGTAAAAATGCTCTCTGCCCCGCAGGGGAGGGAGGGGTGCAGCAGGGGGAAAAATCAACTTTTTGGAGGTGCAGATGAAAAAATATTTGAAATATAATAATATATATTATTTTAGCTATCTTGGCAAATATAAGTAGCAAAACCAGCGAAGTCGGGCAACAAGAACAGAAACCGAAGGGAAATGCCTTGCAGTAATGAGAAAATATTTCATTTAAGAGAAAGCCTGTGTATTTTGTTGATCTTACTGTTATAATGAATATGTATTCTCTGAGCAAAGGGAGAGATCCATATGACAAAGACGGTTTTGGAAATTGAAGGGATGGCCTGCGGCATGTGCGAGGCCCATGTGAATGACGAGGTGCGTAAGGTATTTTCGGTAAAAAGGGTTTCCTCTTCTCACAGCAGGGGAAGGACAGAAATTCTTTCGGAAGCTCCTTTGGACGAAAGGAAGCTCCGGGAAGCGATTGACGCCGCCGGATATAAGGTACTGTCCGTGAAAACAGAATCCTATGAAAAGAAAAGCTTTTCGCTTTTTGGACGGTGAAGATATTTTGCTTGTCTTTTTGCGCATTCCATGGTATACTTACTCATCATATTAAGGCGATGATTGGAGAAATCATTAACATAAACAAATGATTTCTCTTTTTTGTGTGCATGGAAAATATGCGGAAAAAAGTAATGAGGAGACAGTAGTGGATAGTTTATTGGAAAATTTGCTGGACAAGCGCATTATGCGCGCGATTGAGGAGATGGGCTTTGAAAAGCTTTCGCCCATTCAGGAGCAGGCGATTCCCCGCCTGCTGGAGGGAAAGGATATTATCGGACAGGCGCAGACAGGCACGGGAAAAACGGCTGCATTTGGTATTCCTGCGCTTCAGAAGATAGATCCCGGGCTGAAAAAGCTGCAGACGGTGATTTTGTGCCCCACCAGGGAGCTTGCCATTCAGGCGGCGGAGGAACTTCGTAAAATAGCCAGATATATGCACGGAGTAAAGGTGCTTCCCATATACGGGGGACAGGAAATCGGAAAACAGATCGCCGCTCTCAGGGGCGTGCAGATGATTGTGGGAACGCCGGGCAGAGTGATGGACCATATGCGGAGGCGTACCATAAAGCTGGATCACGTAAATATGGTGGTGCTGGACGAGGCCGACGAAATGCTGAATATGGGCTTTCGGGAGGATATGGAGCTGATTTTGGGGCAAATTCCGCAGGAGCATCAGACGGCCCTTTTTTCCGCTACCATGCCCAAGCCTATTCTGGACATAACAAACCGTTTTCAGAAGGATGCGGAGATGATACGGGTAACGCCGAAAGAACTCACCATCCCCTTGGTTTCACAGCGCTATTACAAAGTAAGAAGTCAGGATAAGGACGCGGCGTGCATCCGCATTTTGGAATACTATCAGCCAAAGCTGTGCCTGATTTTCTGTAATACAAAAAGGAAGGTGGACGAACTTTCGGAGGTGCTTAAGCGTCAGGGGTATCAGGCGGAGGGACTCCACGGAGATATGTCCCAGTATCAGAGGGATGCGGTAATGGGGCGCTTCAGGAATGGGAGCAGCAATATTTTGATTGCAACGGATGTGGCGGCAAGAGGGATTGATGTAGATGACGTGGAAGCGGTGATAAATTATGACATTCCTCAGGATGTGGAGTATTATGTGCATCGTATCGGAAGAACCGGCCGTGCGGGAAGGACGGGGCGCTCATTTACTCTGGTATCGGGGCGGGAGCTCCATAAGATTCGTGAAATTGAGAGGGTGTGCAGAACAACTGTAGAGGAGAAAAAGCTGCCCGGCGCAGCCAAGGTGCTTAAGAGAAAGGCGGACAGATACCTTGATCAGGTATGGGAGCTCCATGGCCAGGAGGATTTGGAGCTTATGGAAAAATATCTTCTCCGCAAAATGGAGGAGGCGGAATGCGATGCGCTTGAATTGGCTTCTGTGATGCTGAAACATCAGATCGGTGAGATGAGCCAGGAAATTGCGGTTGACGATTCGGACAGCCGAAGGTTCGGAAGAAGGAAAGGACGGAGCAGAAGCGGCGCGGGCGGCATCGGGAAGCGTAGCGAGGAAAGAAGAGGAGAGGAAAGGAGAACCGGTCGAAGGGACAACGGCAGGAGAGACAGTCGGCGTAGAGAGGGAATCGGTTTTTCCTTTTCCAAACGAAAGAAGTAAGCGCAGAGTAAAACTGCTTCACTCTGGGCCGTAAGTTTGGTGACTCTTTCCGAATATTGAGTGGATGCCTGCCGAAGCGGGCAAGGGAGGTATAAGCATGAGAGTAGGAATAGGATATGACGTACACAGGCTTGCTGAGGGCAGGGATCTGATGTTGGGCGGGGTGAAAATTCCCTATGATAAGGGACTGCTTGGGCATTCCGATGCGGATGTCCTGCTGCATGCGGTCATGGATGCGCTGCTTGGGGCTGCGGGTCTGGGAGATATAGGCAGACATTTCCCGGACACGGATCCCGCCTACAAGGGAATCTCATCCATGAGGCTTTTGGAGAAGGTAGGAGAGCTCCTGGCAGAGAATCATTTTCTGGTGGAGAACATTGACGCCACCATTATAGCCCAGGCTCCCAAGATGAGTCCCTATATGGAGTCCATGCGGGAAAATATTGCAGAGGCTCTCTGCATTGAGACGCTTCAGGTGAATGTGAAGGCTACCACGGAGGAAGGACTGGGCTTTACCGGAAGGGGCGAAGGCATCGCTTCCCAGGCGATCTGTATGCTCACAAGTCCGTATAATCTCACCGCAGGACGTGGGGAGGGAGGCTGCCAGGGCTGCGGAGGCTGTCCCAGAGTCTGAGTGATTATCTCACAGGGCAGGGGGAGGAAAAACAGACAGCGCAACGGCTGAAAAAGAGATTAGGGCATGGAAGAGCGGTCAAAAACAAGTTGACAAATGAGCTCTTATTGCATATTCTTTTTAATAGATATTATTTCTGAAAGACAAAAAAGGCTGTGAGCGGAAAAAGTACTTTTCCGTCCCTGCGGCAGAGAGAAACCGCCATCGGCTGAAAGCGGTTTAGGCAGGAGGAAAAGGAAGTGCGTCCGGGAGCCGGTCAGGGGAAAGCCGCAGGCTGTAAGTATCCTGACCCGTGTACGTGCGTTAAACGAAAGGAGAGAAGGGCGCCGTCTGGCAGAAGCTGTGCAAAGGCGCCTTTAAACAGAGTGGAACCGCGGATAAATTCGTCTCTGGTGCAACAGCGCATCGGCAGGGAATTGTCCGCGGTTTGTTCGTATGTAGAAGCATTTTGTTTGAGTGTGCGCAGAATTGCGCGGATAGGGGCAGACATGGGGATTATCAGTAATGTGAAAGAAGAAATCAGAATCATAAGGGAGAGAGATCCGGCAATTCATTCTTCCCTTGAGGTATTTTTATATCCCAGCTTTAAGGCTATGCTGCACTATAGGCTGGCTCATAAGCTGTATCTCAAAAAGCATTTTTTTCTTGCCAGATATATTTCCCAGCGGGGAGCGCGCAAGACAGGCATAGAGATCCATCCGGGAGCCAGGATTGGAAAGGGATTTTTTATAGATCATGGAAACGGAGTGATTATCGGAGAAACCTCCGTAATCGGAGATAATGTGACTCTGTACCAGGGAGTGACTTTAGGAGGGACGGGGAAGGAGCATGGCAAGCGTCATCCCACTGTGGGCAATAATGTGATGATCAGCGCCGGGGCAAAGGTGCTGGGCTCCTTTACCATAGGGGATAATTCCAAAATTGGGGCGGGCAGCGTGGTCTTAAGCGAGGTGCCTCCCAATTCCACGGTGGTGGGGGTGCCGGGACGGGTTGTAAAGCGCAATCATGTGGCGCTGCCTCAGGACACCATGAATCAGACGGATCTGCCGGACCCTGTGCGGGAGGATATTGCCTGCCTGCAGAAGGCCAATACCGAGCTGACCAACCGTCTGCTGGATTTGGAAGCGGAGGTAAGGCGCCTGATCAGGGAGCTTAAGAAAAAAGAAGAAAACAGCAAAAGGGTAAACAGTCAGGAAGAAAACAGAGCAACAGACAGACAAGAAAAGTTAAAGGAGAAAACATATGAGCATGAAAGTTTATAATACGCTGACCAGGAAAAAAGAGGAGTTTGTTCCCATAGAACCGGGAAAGGTGAAAATGTATGTCTGCGGACCCACGGTATATAATCTGATTCACATCGGCAACGCCCGCCCCATGATCGTGTTTGATACTGTGCGCCGTTATTTGGAGTACAAAGGGTATGAAGTAAATTATGTGTCCAATTTTACGGATGTGGACGACAAGATTATTAAGAAGGCCATTGAAGAGGGTGTGGATGCGGATGTGATTTCTGAGCGTTATATAGGGGAATGCAAAAAGGATATGGCAGCACTGAATGTAAAACCGGCTACCGTTCATCCTCTGGCGACCCGTGAAATTAGCGGCATGCTGGAGATGATAGAGCAGCTGATCCACAAGGGTCATGCCTACAGAGCGGCCGACGGCACGGTTTACTACCGTACCAGAAGCTTTCGGGAATATGGGAAGCTCTCACACAAAAATCTGGAGGATCTCAGAGGGGGAAGCCGTTCTCTTCTGGTGTCCGGAGAGGATCAGAAAGAAGATTCTCTGGATTTTGTGCTTTGGAAACCTAAAAAGGAGGGAGAGCCTTATTGGGAGTCTCCCTGGTGTCAGGGACGGCCGGGATGGCATATTGAATGCTCTGTAATGAGCAGGAAGTATCTGGGGGAGGAGATCGATATTCATGCGGGGGGAGAGGATTTGGTGTTCCCCCATCACGAAAATGAAATTGCCCAGTCCGAGGCGGCCAACGGAAAAACTTTTGCCAGATATTGGATGCACAATGCTTTTTTGAATATCGATAACCGTAAAATGTCAAAATCCCTTGGTAATTTCTTTACGGTAAGGGAGATCGGGGAAAAGTACGATCTGCAGATCCTCCGGTTTTTTATGCTCTCCGCTCATTACAGAAGCCCTCTGAATTTCAGTCAGGAACTGATGGAGGCTGCAAAGAACGGTTATGACAGGATTGCTACAAGCGTGGGCAATATAAAGTTTCTTTTGGAAAATACAAAGGGAGGCGAGACGCTTACCCACCAGGAGTCTGGACTGCTGAAGGAAGCGGATGAGTACCGGAAGAAATTTGACGGAGCCATGGATGACGATTTCAACACGGCGGACGCCCTTTCCGCTGTTTTCGAGCTGGTAAAGTTTATCAATACCCATGTGTCCGAAAAAAGCAGCCGCGCTTTTTTGTCTGCACTGAAGGAAGAAATTTTGCTTCTCTGCGACATCTGCGGATTAATTTTGGATAGGAAGGAAGAAATGCTGGATGCGGAGGTGGAACGTCTGATCGAGGAACGCCGGGAAGCCAGAAAGGCAAGAAATTTTGCGAGAGCGGATGAAATCAGGAACCAGCTTCTGGAAAAAGGAATTATTCTTGAAGACACACGAGAGGGCGTAAAATGGAAGAGAGCTTAACGCTGCTTGGGCAGATCAAAAGGATCTTTGAGTGCGGAGAAAAGGACATTAAGGGATATTCCCCCCTGACCCTTGCCTATATAGGCGACGCGATTTATGATCTGGCAGTGCGCACAGTGGTGGTGGAGCGGGCAAATCGTCCTGCTCATCAGCTGCACAAAAGGACGGTGGAATATGTGAAGGCAGGCGCACAGTCGAAAATGATACAGGCGCTGCTGCCTCATCTCACCGAAGTGGAAAGGGATGTGTACAGGAGGGGAAGAAATGCAAAGCCCAACGCCCGGTCCAGAAATGCGGATTACGGAGACTACTTAAAAGCCACAGGGTTTGAAGCGCTTATGGGATACCTCTACCTGACGGGGCAGGAGGAGAGAATGCTGTGCCTGATAAAAAAGGGCATGGCGCTTTCCGGGCTTGCCCCTCTGTGAGGAGAAAGCCTGGAGACAGGCGGCTTATTGACGGGCGGCAGAAAAACGGCAAGGAAAAATAAGGCGTATTTTTAACACATAGCGCGGAAAAGAGGAAGACTTTGGGATACAAGGAATTTACCATAGAAGGACGAAATGCAGTGCTGGAGGCGTTTCGGGCAGGAAAAACCATAGACAAGCTGTTTGTGCTGGACCACTGTCAGGACGGCCCGGTGCTTTCCATAAAGAGAGAGGCGGCAAAAAAAGGCTGTCTGATTAAGTATGTGTCGAAAGAGCGGCTGGATCAGATGTCTCATACCGGGAGGCATCAGGGAGTGATCGCCTTTGCGGCGGCTTATGAATATGCCGGGGTGGAGGATATTTTAGATGTGGCAAAAAAAAGAGGAGAGCCTCCCTTTCTCTTTCTTTTGGATAACATTGAGGATCCTCATAATCTGGGGGCCATCATCCGCACGGCGAATCTGGCGGGAGCACACGGCGTGATTATTCCCAAAAATCGTGCGGCAGGATTGACGGCAACGGTGGCGAGAACCTCGGCGGGAGCGCTGAATTATACGCCGGTTGCAAAGGTAACCAACATGGCAAAAACCATTGAGGAGCTGAAAAAGGAAGGGCTTTGGTTTGTATGCGCAGATATGAATGGAACGGTGATGTACCAGCTGGATTTAAAAGGCCCTATTGGTCTGGTCATTGGAAGTGAGGGGGAGGGTGTTGGGCGGCTTGTTAAGGAAAAATGTGATATGACTGCTTCCATTCCCATGAAAGGGGATATTGATTCTCTGAACGCCTCCGTGGCAGCAGGAGTGCTGGCATATGAAATCGTGCGTCAGAGAATGGGATGACATTTCGGGGGAAATATGTTGAGAGAAAACAGATATGATAATTCCACAGATGAAGAACTGATTTACCGTCTGAGGGATGGGGAAGACGCCATTATGGATTTTATTTGTGAAAAATACAAGAATCTTGTGCGCAGTAAGGCAAAATCCATGTTTATTCTGGGGGGAGACAGCGAGGATCTGATTCAGGAGGGGATGATCGGATTGTTTAAGGCGGTCAGGGACTATGACAGCGGCAGGGACGCCAGCTTTTATACCTTCGCGGACCTGTGCATCAGCCGCCAGATGTATACTGCAGTGCAGGCGTCGGGCAGGCAGAAGCATTTTCCCCTGAATAATTATGTGTCTCTGGACAGCAGCCCAGGACGAAAGGGCAGTCAAGAGGACATAAGGCTTTTGGAGGCGCTGGCGGCGCGGACGGAACCTAATCCGGAGGAGGTATTTCTGGATAAAGAGAGAGTCGCCTATCTGGAAAATACCATTGAAAATGAGCTGAGCGCTTTTGAAAAACAGGTTTTGGATCTGTATATGACCGGTATGAGCTACACTCAGATCGCAAAGGTACTGGGGCGCAGCGAAAAGGCAACGGACAATGCCTTGCAGCGTTTAAAGAGCAAGATCAAAAAGCGGCTTTAGGCAGCAATTGTTTCTTATTCTCGGTCAGCGGAGCAACCGGCCGAAAAACGATAAGTTTTAGAATGAAAATCGACAAGAGGTTATAAAGCCTCTGCCGATTTTCTTTTTTTATAGGAAACAGCAGAAAAGAAGAGCGTGCAGAGCGTAAAAACTCTGACACGCTTATTTTTTTATCACGAAAAAGAGGAAAACGAAATGAAGATGAACAAAGAGAAATTTTTTAAGACAGAATTAGGCGGCAGCTTAAAGGAATGTATTATCAGCTGGGATATTGCTATAGAGAATTGCAGACGTTACAGAGATTTAACGGAACAATGGAAAAGAGAGCGAAAAGTAGCTGACTGGTGTCAGGCACAGTGGGAAGTATATCTGTCAATGCCAAAGTAAAAATGTAGGAAAACGCCGAAGAAATTTTGCATGTTTTTGACGAAAAAATATATTAGTT
>CALWRA010000008.1 GCA_944383825.1 uncultured Acetatifactor sp.
ACAAGCTGTATAAAATGGCAAGTGTTATCGAAAGAAGTTCACTTTTAACTTGTACTTTTTCTTGACATAGCACCAACTGGCTGACCAAGAAAGCTGAGGATTCAGCAGTAAATCATTTCTGATCGTATGATTTCTTCTGCCCGGTTGCGGATGCTGTTCATGGCTCTGACCCATTCCATTTGATTTTGGGCTTTCAATTCCTCAGTGATTCCTTCCGCAGCTTTCATCTGGGCGATGATACAATTCAGCCGGTTCTGCGCCTGTTCGTTTAAGTCAGCAAGGTATGTCCAAAGTTTACCGGATAAAACCAGGTCATTGTACTGGGCTGGATGGTACAGTTCCAAATAGGCTTTGTTCATCCGCCCCCAAATCCCGATGGGGCGGTTTTCCTCCGGCAGCTGCAAGTCGGGAATGTAATAGTCACCGACCTGTATATAATCCATACCGTTTTCTGTCATTCTTTCTTTTAGTTTCTTCATGGTTCGTTTCTCCTTTGCTTTTCTTTAATCTATTGCCCAAACGAACCGTTCTAATTTGTTACCTCTATATGTACCGTACTCTTGCTGACTCCAAAGGTCTTTGCAGTCTGCCTTACCGTGGCATTATGGTCTATAATGTAATTGGCAATGGCCACTGCCCGTTCTTCAATATACTCCTTCATGGGCTACCCCTGAGAACGTTTTTTACATCATATTACCATATTGGGAAAATTATGCGCTTATTCTAATGTGAAGCTGAGATTTTTCGCCATCCAAATGTGAGGACATCCCTGCTCTGAATCCGGCTCCCTGCAAGCTAGGTATCCATGTTTTTCATAAAACGGCCTTGCCTGCTGCTGTGCGTGAAGCAAAACCCTTTCTCCTCCCATTTTCCTGATCTCCTGTTCCGCTCTCTCCATCAGGCAGGTGCCCAGAGCTTTTCCTCGATACTGTCTGAGCACGGCAAGCCGGCCAATCATAAATTCTTTTGTTGCATTATCCCTAAAAAAGCGGCATGTGCCCGCCGGAATGCCATCGTAAAGTAAAACCAAATGTCTTGCATTGTAATCCGTTTCATCAAACTCATCATAAAATCCTTGCTCTGTGACAAAAACACTCTTCCTGATCTGTATAGCTTCCTCCGGTAATGTATCATAGACGGCAATCTGCATCCTGTACTCCTTTATCATGTCGATTTTTTCTATTTTCTGTAATCCGGGCGGATAAAGGGCTCCTGTATCTTTTCCTCAACCAGAAGATGGTACTTTCCGGGATGCCTGTAAGCATTGCCGTGAACCTCCTCACTTCGGTATTTCCGCAGCATATCTATATTGAACTGAGCCACATACATTCCCTCCTCTTCTCCCGCCTCCAAAATACAGGTATCCCTGGAACCGGCAAGCTCCGGAAGATAAGCCACGCCGTCAAAGGCGGAGGAATGCCCGTTGCAGTCCTGCTGTCCAAAAGGATAATTACAGGTAGCAATGCCCAGCATATTTTCAAAGGCCCTTGCCCGCAGCTGAGAAAGTCTGTTGATCTCCATGGGACAGGCATTCGGAACAAGCACGACCTCCGCGCCTTTCAGCATGAGAACCCGGGCGCTTTCGGGAAATTCTCTGTCATAGCAGATCATTGCTCCCACCTTTACATTTCCTGCTGCCGTATCCAGATCTGCCACATAAAAGTCATTCCCTGCAGTAAGTCTGGATTCCTCACCAAAATCACAGGTATGCACTTTGGCATATTGCAGCGCCTTTCGTCCATGACGGTCAAACAATGCCACTGTATTTCTCGGTAAAGGCTCAAAGCTTTCCAAAAACGTCACAGCAATGGCCATGTCCAGCTTGGCTGCCATTTTACCGAAGCTCATAACAAATTCACTGTCCGCCGGGATAGCCTGAGCCTTCAGCTCCTTCATGTCCTCAGGAATACAATATCCGTTGCTCCACATTTCAGGAAAAAGCGCCACATCCGCTCCCGCCTCCTTGGCCCTCTTACTGAATTCCCATCCTTTTTTTCTGTTATCCTCCCGGGATTTTCCGGGAAGTATCTGTAATAATGCTATTTTTAACATAATAATGCAATCCTGTTTCTTCGAATGCTATTCTTTACAGTGTTCCTTTGAGTCCGATCAGCTCTGCACTTTCCCTCATACCTGCAATGGCTTCCCTCATCAGGGTATCCAAATCCGTCCCCAGCATTTCGCAGCCCTTAAGGATTACCTCTCTGTTTACGCCTGCTGCAAACGCCTTGTCCTTAAATTTTTTCTTCAGGGATTTCACCTCCAGATCCAGCACGCTTTTGGAAGGACGCACCAGACAGGCGGCATTGATCAGCCCGGCCAGCTCATCTACGGCATAGAGCGTTTTTTCCATTAGCGTCTCCGGCTTTACATCCGTGCATAACCCATATCCATGGCAATTCATAGCGCGAATATAGACCTCATCAATTCCCCTCTGCCGCATTATTTCCTCTGACTTACGGCAGTGTTCCTGAGGATACATTTCATAATCCAAATCATGCAGAAGGCCCGCAACGCCCCAAACCTCCTCATCCTCCCCGTTAAGCCTGGCAAAATGACGCATTACCGCCTCCACGGCCAGTGCATGATTCTGCAGAGCGGACGTCTTTGTATATTTGGTAAGCAGCTCCCATGCCTCTTCTCTGGGCAGCTTCCTTTCCATATGCATTCACTCCTTTCGCTCTATTTTTTATCACAGAGAACTATGCCTCCCCGGCTGGGCTTTCTGCATGCTCTGTGCCCTATTGGCAATGTTTTTGTTAAAATTAATCACATCATGATCATAGCATTCATTCATCAGACTGGAATGAATCAAAAAATCCGCCGTGGCCTTGTTATTGGCTATGGGAATATCATACACCTGAGCAATGCGCAGCAGAGCCTTTACGTCGGGGTCATGAGGAGCAGCCGTCAAGGGATCGGAAAAAAATACTACAAAATCTATTTTCCCCTCTACAATTTTAGCTCCTATCTGCTGGTCTCCCCCAAGAGGCCCACTGTTATATCCTTTCACAGGCAAACCTGTTTGTTCCGTTATCATTCTTGCTGTGGTGCCTGTGCCACAGAGAAAATGCCGTCTGAGAATCTCCTCATTATCCTGACACCATTTGATCAGCTCCCGTTTCTTTCCATCATGGGCAATCAAAGCAATGTTTTTCTGTTTCCCGATGGTCAGTGTAATATAATCATTTTCCATAGGCTCCTGCGCCTCCTTTCCTGTTTTTTCACCGTCTCCTGCCGTTTTATAAATTTTACCTTTTTTCTCTTGTTTTGTCGAGACCCTTGGGGCCGTACGTTTTCACTTTCTCAGGACGGCTCTTTTCATTTTGCAAAGAAAATGCTATGATGATTTCTGCAGGGACATCCGATTTTTGAAAGGAGGCTATCATGATTATCTATCTGATCCGCCATGCTGAAACCGACTGGAACAAGGCTTACCGTTTCCAGGGACAATCCGACATTCCTCTAAATGCTTCCGGTATTGCCCTTGCCAGGAAAACTGCCGACGCCCTACGCCCCATCCCATTTGATGCCGTCTTTAGCTCTCCCCTTTGCCGGGCTCTTGAGACTGCCAAAATTATAATGGGAAATCGTAAAATCCCCTTAAAGACGGATGACCGTCTTAAGGAAATCAGCTTCGGAATCTGTGAGGGCACTGTGGTTCCTTCCCAAATGAAGGAGGATTTCTCTCATCCTCTGTACTGCTTCTGGAGAGATCCCGAAAAATACGCTCCTCCCGAAAATGCAGAATCCTTTTCGGAATTATACAAAAGAAGCGCATCCTTTATGAAAGAGTGTATTATTCCTCTGGAGGGTGTCTGTGACACCGTTCTGATCGCGGGACACGGCGCCCTCAACCGCAGCATCCTAAACGCTGCCGCGGGAATCTGCCTTGCGGATTTCTGGCATTTTCAGCTGAAAAACTGCGCTGTCTCCAAAATTCTCCTGGAAAGCGGACATCTAACGGTGCTTGATCCCGGCACTGTTTACGACTATTGACAGGCAGCTTTCGGACTATACCTCAATCAGGCCGCCTTTCGCACAGCAGTAGCGATACACACAGTTGGTAAGCATCTCCCTGCGGTCGAAGACAGCGTTGGTATGCTGTATGGCAGCTTTCATCTCTCCCAGTATTTTATGCCGTACCGGATGAATCACAGCTTCATGAATGCTTGTAAATCCCACATAATAATCTCCTTCCATAAGCTCTGCAAGACGTTCCTTGACGCCCGGATAGAAAAGCGCCACCGCTCCGTTCAGCCACCGGGATGTGGTAAGGCGGTAGCCGCGCAGTCCTTCATCCTGGCTTTCCCCATGTATTTCTATAGGCTTTCCTCCTTCTTCTTTCATAAAGCTTCCCTCCTGGAATCCATATTCCATACGGATGTCCGTACCGTAATAAAGGCGGGGAGGCATTTTGACATAGGTATTCAGCAACGCTCCCGTCAACGCTTCCGTAGATGTGACTCCCCATTTCTCAATCATATCCAAGGAGATTTTCATGGTCATCAGATCCACATCCATATCATATAACAGAATATACAGCACCAGTGCAATGTCACCGAATCTCCAATAAACGCCGTTTGCCAGCTCTTCTCTGTTCCCAACAAAATTCAAGGGACGAAGAATCAGTTTCCCACTGTTCTTCTCATATCCCTCCCCCAGACAGGGAGGCCGATCCGAACCGTTCTCCCGCTCCTGCAGCTTCACAGCAATTTCCGGCAGCACACTCTGCCAGCCCTCGCGTTTAAAACGGTCATACAAAGGCCTGATCTCCCAGCGCATCATACCAGAGTATCCACATTCATCTTCCTTCCGGTTCCATTCAAAGGGTGTTTTCTCACGCACAGCCCTCGTGTCGGAAAACTCCTGAGTCATCACAAGAAGCATATCCTCGCGAACCACGCGGCTTCCCCCATTGCCATCGATCCCCTTCATAGCGTCCAGCGTCCGTGCCAGACCAGTATCTCTGCACTCTGTTCCCTTTTCCATAAGCTCCACCGTCTTTCCCCACAGTCTGGCCTGCCTCAGAACATTGCGGTAAAGCTCTTTTTTAAATTGTTCATACGTCATAATTCTTCTCCTTTTCACAAAATAATTAGAATAAAAATGGGTAAAATCGGCGAAACACCTCTGAAAAACAACGGAAAGCAGAACATGGGCTATCCGCTGCAACGAATAAGAAATGCCTCCGGCATCCTTAAAAAAAGACAAGAGTCCTCAGAAAACTCTTGTCCATAGATTATCATACTGTCTGGTTCTTGTCCAGAAAAACCGAAAGAAATTCTCCCGCTATTTATGCCTCATCATAAATTCCCTGAAGCAGCGCAATCTCCGCCTGATAACCCTGCAGTTCGTTAGGCGTCTCCAGGTAAAAGGGCAGTCCCTTAAGCCGAGGATGATTTATGATCCGCCGAAACGCTCCCAGGCCAATATTTCCCTGTCCGATCTTCTCGTGCCGATCCTTGTGACTGCCCATACAGTTTTTGGAATCGTTAAGATGAACTGCCTTCAGGCGTTCCATGCCTACAATTTTATCAAATTCCTCCAAAACTCTGTCCAGCTCCCCCACAATGTCATATCCGCCATCCCAGACATGGCAGGTATCCAAGCATACTCCCATTATATGAGAGAGCTCCACTCCATCCAGAATGCTTCGCAACTCCTCAAAGCTGCGTCCCACCTCGCTTCCCTTTCCCGACATGGTTTCCAGAAGCACTGTGGTGGACTGTTCTTTCGTCAATACATGATTCAAGGCATCCGTAATCAACTCTATTCCCTTCCGGGCGCCTTGCTGCACATGGCTCCCCGGATGAAAATTATACATACAGCCGGGCAGCATTTCCAGCCGCTTCAGATCATCCTTCATTGTCTCCAAGGCAAATCTGCGCACCTTATCATCCTTTCCACAGGCGTTAAGAGTATATGGAGCATGGGCAAGAAAATGTGAAATATCCTTTTTGGCGGCAAACATAAGCATCTCTTCCACATCCTCCGGTTTCCACTCCTTGGCCGCTCCTCCGCGGGGATTCCTGGTAAAAAACTGAAAGGTATTGGCGCCTATGGAATCAGCCGTCTGAGCCATGGACAAAAAGCCTTTGGCTGACGACAAATGACATCCGATTCTAAGCATCAAATAATTCTCCTTACTGCCAGAATGGTTCTGTAATTGGCGTTGCTAACCTTAATGCCTGTGCGGACGCTGCTAGCGTGCACAATAAGCCCTCCGCCGATATATATGCCTACATGCCCATCATAACAGATCAAATCTCCGGGCTGAGCCTCTTCATAGCTCACCGCCGCCCCCGCGCTTCTCTGCTCATACGAGGTTCTTGGAAGATTGTAGCCAAAGTCCTTATACACCCGGTAGGTAAAGCCGGAACAGTCAGCTCCGTTTGTAAGGCTGGTTCCCCCCGAAACATAAGGATTTCCGATATACTGGCAGGCATATTTTGCCACCTTCTTGCCCAGATCACTTCCCGATGCGTTATCAATGGTGGCGGTATAGGAGGTACTGGTATAATTCCCATTTGCGGCGTTGGTGGAGCCGCCGGAGTTTGCCTGATTCTGCTGTGCCTGAAGCTTCTTTAGCTGTTCCTGCTCCTGTTGCAGTAAAGCCTTTGCCACGGAAGCCTCCTGCTGAGCTTTCTTAATTTCCGCATCGTAGTTGGCGGACTCCTGTTTTTTCTCAGCAAGCAAAGCATCCAGATTCACCTTCTGGGACTGCAGGGCCTCCCTGTCCGCCACCAATCCGCTCTTATCGGACTCAAGCTGCGTCTTTTCCGCCTCCAGCTGTTCCCACAAAGCCTGAACCTGGTTTTGTGTCTCTATATATTCCTCCAGCTTTTGCTTGTCATACTCATATATTTTCTCAATGTAATCCATGCGGTTGAGTATGTCCGCCAGTCCATCCCCTGCCAGAAAAATACTCAGGTAGGTGGATTTGCTGTTCTCATACATCAGCCGCGTCCGCACTGCCATGTCCTCCTGCTGCTGTCT
Source organism: uncultured Acetatifactor sp. (assembly GCA_944383825.1). GTDB lineage: Bacteria > Bacillota > Clostridia > Lachnospirales > Lachnospiraceae > Acetatifactor. The sequence continues at coordinate 7,000 of CALWRA010000008.1, forward strand.
CTCCCTTTCCACAGCGGCCTCGTATTCCTGCTGGGTCAAATCTATCTGGGTCTGCTTGTCTGCAATTTCCGCTTCCTTGGCGGCAATCTCGTCCTCCTTTATTCCGATGCTGGTCATGGTATTGATAATCTCCGAATTCAGATCATCAATTCTCTCCTGCACCAGATCCTGCTCATCGGTGAGACTGCTGATTTTGTCATTAATTCCATCCAACTGGTTCTGTGTATCCTTAATCTGATTCTGGATGTCCTTTATGGTGGAAGCCTGCACAGCCATCCCCTGATCCGCCGCCGGCACCAGCGCTGCTGCGGTAAGGCTGACAATCAATATGCAATTTATAATCCTAAGCATTCTTTTCTTCATATCAAAAGCATATCATAAAGGCCAAGGTTTTTCACCCTAAATTTTCTTAATAATTACGAATCATATCACAGGTCACAATTATTTACGGTACGGGGGAAAGGAATCACATCACGAATATTGCTCATGCCCGTAAGATACATTACGCACCGCTCGAAGCCCAGTCCAAAGCCTGCATGCCGTACGGAGCCGTACCTTCGCAGATCGAGGTAAAAATCATAGTCTTCCTTATTAAGGCCCAGCTCCTCCATCCTCTGCTCCAAAAGACCGAGCTGATCCTCTCTCTGACTTCCGCCAATGATCTCGCCAATTCCCGGCACCAGACAGTCCATAGCCGCTACAGTTTTCCCATCCTCATTAAGCTTCATATAAAATGCCTTAATTTCTTTGGGATAATCCGTCACAAACACAGGACGCTTAAATTCCTTTTCCGTCAGAAATCTTTCATGCTCCGTCTGCAAATCACAGCCCCAGGAAACCTTATAATCAAATTCATCGTTATGCTTTTCCAAAATCTCAATGGCCTCAGTATAGGTCACATGTGCAAAATCGGAATCTGCCACATGACGCAATCTTTCCAGCAGTCCCTTATCCACAAACTGATTAAAGAAGGCCATCTCCTCCGGCGCATTCTCCAACACATAGCGGATCACATATTTCAGCATACTCTCTGCCAGCGCCATATCATCCTTCAGATCCGCAAAGGCCATCTCCGGCTCAATCATCCAAAATTCCGCCGCATGCCTGGTGGTATTGGAATTCTCCGCCCGGAAGGTAGGTCCGAAGGTATATACATTTTTAAAGGCAAAGGCATAAGTCTCTACGTTAAGCTGACCGCTGACAGTCAGGTTTGTGGGTTTTCCAAAAAAGTCCTGGGCAAAATCCACATCTCCCCCGGCTGTCTTGGGGACGTCAGCAAGCTCCAGAGTAGTGACCTGAAACATTTCACCCGCTCCCTCGCAGTCGCTTCCGGTAATCAGCGGCGTGTGCACATAGACAAAGCCCCTCTCCATAAAAAAGGTATGAATGGCATATGCAATCAGAGATCTGACTCTGAACACAGCCTGAAACGTGTTAGTTCTGGGGCGAAGATGAGAAATGGTGCGAAGATACTCAAAGCTGTGTCTTTTTTTCTGCAGAGGATAGTCGGAGCCGGACGCACCCTCCACCGTAATTTCCATTGCCTGCATCTCAAAGGGCTGTTTAGCCTGAGGCGTTTCCACAATGGTTCCCTTTATAATCAGCGCAGCTCCCACATTGGTTCTTCGTATCTCGTCAAAGTTATCAAGACCTTCACCGTACACTACCTGAAGAGGTTCGAAAAAGCTTCCGTCATTTATCACCAAAAAGCCGAAGCTTTTGGAATCCCGGTTGCTTCTCACCCATCCCCCGATGGTTACTGCCTTTCCCATGAATCTTTCTTTATCTCGATATAAGTCTCTGATATTTGTCAAATCCATTTTATTGATCCTTCCCTGATATATACAATTTTAAATCTCCAAAGCCTTATTCGCCGTCCTGGCCGCCCACCGATGCATTGTCCACCAAAAACTGCAGCACTCTCTCATACATGAAGTATTCCCTGTAATCCTCAAGGGATGTATCCCCCACATATTCCTCCACAGTGTCATATCCGGCATTATTGGCGTATTCCAGCAGCATTTCATTCAGTTCTTCATCGCCAATATTCAGATCCTCTCTGTTGGCCACAGCCTGCAGCGCAATATCCTGTCTGGCAGCCTCCTCGGAATATGTGCTCACAAAGGTTTCCAGATCCATCTGGTAAAAATAAGTTGTAAAGGTATTTCCATCCAAACCGTAACCGGCGGCCTGTTGCTCAATGTTCTGCCTTGACACGGTCTCGTACTTTTCCACCAATTCTTCCGGTATCTCGTTAAAAACGCATTCTGATATAAACGCTTCCAGCACGGCGTTCTGCAGGGATGCGTTATAAGTGCTCTCCGCATTGGCATACAGATAATCATAAGCATACTGACGCAATTCCTCTACATTTGTGACCCCTTCAATACCAATGGATGCAGCTACTGCGTCGTCCATCTCCTGAGGCAGAATGAAATTTACAGTGACGGTAAATACCACATCCTGACCGGCCAGATCCGACGAGCTGTAATTTTCAGGAAACGTCAGGTTCAGATCCACTGTTTCTCCCGGCGTCACGCCGATAAGTCCCTCCTCGAAGCCATCAATAAATCTGCCCGATCCAATGGTCAGCAGACTGCCCGAGGCAGTTCCTCCGTCAAAAGCCACGCCATCCTTCTTCCCTTCATAGTCAATATTTACGGTGTCACCATTCTCTACGGCGCGGTCCGTAATTCCTCCGTTCTCCAGAGTCACATTGTTATTATAAACATCCCTCACCAGAGTTTCCAGCTCAGTCTCATCCACCGCGATGGGATCCACTGTCACTTCAAGGCCCATATATTCTCCCAGGGTGACGTACCGGTCCACGTCCATATTCTTAAGCGTCGTGTCTTCCTGTCCGCCGCACCCTCCAAGAACTCCTGCTGCTAAGAGCGCCGCCAGCGCTCCGACTATTTTTCTGTTCATATTCTGCTCCATTTCACCGGACTGTGTCAGGTATTGTATTGAATATATTGTTTTACACCCGCCGCATTTCCGCTCTTTTTTCATCCTTTTTACGACCGCGCAGAAGCCGGCTTTCTCCCATGAGCCGTATCCAGCCGATCCAATACAGTCACAGAAGTATTATATCTGAAAACAGGCGCAAGCACAATCAACTTTTTTCCGAAATTTTTGATCCGGCTTTTACGATTACACTCCGTCCACCTGAATATTTTTCGCTCCTTTCTACAGCAGCGGAGAAAGCAGCCGACAGACCTGCTCCTTCAACCGTATAAGCAGAGGCCTTTCCGTATAAGAATCCCTCGTAATCTGCTTGCAACGCTTCAGATCCTCTTCAAAAATACGCTGCATTTCCATAGCCTTTTTTCTGCTGTAAACCACTGCATTCACCTCAAAATTCAGAGAAAAGCTTCTGATGTCCATATTGGCCGTTCCATAGCAGAACACCTCTCCGTCCACCATAACTCCTTTTCCATGGAGGAATCCGTCCTCATAGGTATAGCAGTTTGCTCCGGCCATAACCATATCCCCCACATAGGAATAGGTGGCCCAGTACACAAAAGGATGATCCGGCTTGCAGGGAATCATGATATTGACTTCTATCCCTGAACGGAGAGCAATCATCAACGCCTGGAAAACCGCCTCATCCGGAATAAAATAGGGCGTCTGGATATAAATCCTCTCCTTGGCCTTGGTAATCAGACGCATATAATTATCTCTGATCTGGTCTATGGTGTTGTCAGGCCCGCTGGTTATTATCTGCAATTTGCAAAAATCTCTGCTACCCGACAGAGGATTTTCAAAAAATACCGGCTTCTGCAGAAGATTTTCTCTGGTGGCATAATTCCAGTCCAGAATAAATCTCAGCTGCAGTCCCATAACTCCGCTCCCTCGGATGCGCAGGTGCGTATCCCTCCAGTGGCCGAATTTTTCGCTTAAGCCGATATATTCCTTTCCTACATTAAAGCCTCCCACATAGCCTATCCGGTTGTCAATCACTACGATTTTTCTGTGATTTCGGTAATTTATGCGCAGATGAAGCCAGCGCAGCCCCGGAGGAAAAAACTCCGCTGTCATAATTCCCTCGGCCCGCAGCTTTTTCCAGTATCCGCGGCTTACAGACCGGCAGCCCATACCATCATAAAGCACTCTCACTTCAACGCCCTGCGCCGCTTTTTGAGCCAGAACCTTTCTGATTCTCTGAAACAGCACATCATTTCTGATGATGTAATATTGAACGTGAATAAAGTGCTCCGCCTTTTTCAAATCCTCTATCAGCGTGTCAAACTTTTCCTTACCCTCCGTGAAAATATCAATGTCATTGTCATCCGTCAGCATGGCATCGGAGGTCTCCAAATTGTACATTATAAGATCCTCATAACCGCTGATATTCTGATCCTCCTGGAGCCTGGCTCTTTTAAGCCGCGACTCCTGTTTCCGTACGGCCTCGCCGAAATGGTCCTCCAGCTCTTTTATTTTAAACATTTTCCTCTTGTGCATGTCCACTCCCAGCACAAGATAAAATACAAACCCCAAAATCGGTATAAAAACCAGCAAAAGCAGCCAGGCCCATACGCTCTTGGGATCCCGTCTCTGAAAAAACACAATAATAACGGCAAAAATCATATTCCAGATAAAAAGATGTCCAAATATAAAATCCAGCGCCGTTTTTGTCATTTCCCATGCGGCTTCCATATCCTGTGATTTCCTCTCCCTCCCATATGGCTCCAAATAGCTGTTTGCCCTACTTCCGCCAAGAACAAGGTCATTATATCATATGCATTTCAAAAAAAACTATAGTTTTATGTGAAATGTTTTATTGCTTATCCATATACACATGTGTTACAATGCATATATATTTCTAAGGAGGTCTCCGTTAAATGAGTCCATTGACAATTACATTATTAGTCATATTGGCAGTACTGGTCATCGTTATCGTGGTACTGTATTTTTTAGGGAAAAAAGCCCAGAAAAAGCAGGCGGAACAGCAGGAGCTTCTGGAAGCCAACAAACAGACAGTATCCATGCTGATCATTGATAAAAAGCGGATGAAGCTGAAGGAAGCGGGCCTTCCGCAAATGGTCATCGATCAGACGCCCAGGCTGATGAGAGGCTCAAAGCTGCCCATCATTAAGGCCAAGGTGGGACCTCAGATTCTTTCACTGATCAGTGATGAAAAGATATTCGACTCCATTCCGGTGAAAAAAGAAGTTAAGGCTGTGGTCAGCGGTCTATATGTCCTTGACGTAAAAGGGCTTCATGGCAAGCCATCCGCCGCTCCTCAAAAGAAAAAAGGATTTTTCAGGCGCACCATGGACAGATTGCAGGAAAAGGCCGGTGCAAAGCCTTTGAAATAGACTTCAGGCATTTTTTTCTTTCACACAGATATGGATGCTGGAATCAGAGACTTTACTTCCCTCTGACTCCAGCTCATAGTCAACTCTCACTTTTATACAGTCTTTCGCCTCATCCACCCTGATCTGTTTGGTTACCGCCACAAAGTGAAAAACTCCGTAAGGGGTGTTGTAGGATATATTGTGGCTTTTGTGCTTCTCAAAAGTCATGCGGGTGGCCAGAGGTCCCTGCCTTACCAGTTCCAGTCTGTTTTCAGCAAATTTTATTCTGGTCTTTGTTTTCCGGTCAAACCCTTCCGCAGCCTCCTGGTAGATAAGATAATGACTGCCGTTTTTTCTAAAATACAGGGCCGGAACCTCTGTTTTCACATTGGCATGCCCAATCCCATTCTCCCTGTGCAGTCCGCTTATCACAAGCTCCACATTCTTCCGCATACTCGTTTACCCTCAATACTGCTCTATGTTTACTGTCTTGGTAGACAAAATCCCGTATTTTATAATAGAATTGGCAAAGCGCTTAAACTTTTCCGCCCCATCGCTTACATAAAACTGATACTGATTGTCCCCAAGCTCCGGAGATTCCCTGTTAAGAATACCTTTTTCCGAAAGAAGCTCTCTAAGCTCCCTGGCCGTCTCATAAGCGGGATTCACCAGCGTCACCCTTTCTCCCATGATTCTGCCCAGTGTGGAGCGGATTAGGGGATAGTGCGTGCATCCCAATATTAGCGTGTCTATATCAATATCAATCAGCTCCGTGAGATACCGCTTGGCGATCTCATCCGTCACCGGATCCTGCCAAAGCCCCTCCTCCACCAGAGGTACAAACAAAGGACAGGCTTTTCCGTAAATCGTTACCTCTCTGTTCAGTTCCTTTATGTATTTGGAGTAAATCCGGCTACCAATGGTGGCCTCTGTGGCAATGACTCCGATTTTGCCGTTGCGGGTAACCTCCGCCGCAACCCTGGCTCCGGGTTTTACCACGCCGATCATGGGGATGTCCGTCTCCTTTTCCAGCTCATCCAGCGCATAAGCGCTGGCCGTATTACAGGCCACCACAATGGTCTTTACCTGAAAGGTCTTAAGAAACCTTACGATTTGCCTGGAAAAGCGGGTGACCGTTTCCTTTGATTTGCTTCCGTAGGGAACGTGAGCCGTATCCCCGAAATATATGATTTTTTCATTGGGTATTTGTCTCATGATTTCTCTGGCTACGGTCAAGCCGCCCACGCCTGAGTCAAACACACCAATAGGCGCACCCTCTTTTTGGCTCATTTATTCATCCATGCCCTTTCCTGCTAATTTTCCTGCGGCAGCAGATGCCAAAGCTCCACAAGCATCCTGCTCCGAAAAGTGATCTGACTTAAATCCGCTTCAAGCAGCTTCTGGTACACATCACTGTCAAAATCCCATTCCGCCGTCTCTTGACAGTCCTCCCGCGAATCCTCACAGATAATTTTGTAGGTATCCGGCGTCATAGTAAGCTCCGGGTAAAGAACACCCCACCATCCCAATGCTGCGCAGATACCCGCAGTAATTTTTATTCCCAGCCATTTTCTTTTCATGCAATATCCTCCGCTTTCCGAAAGAAATTTTCTTTCTATGAGGATGATTGCCCGATTCCCTTTACTTATACGTACGTATACGCGTTTTTTAAATTTTACCTGTCTTTTCTCTGTCCAGCCGCAGCTGTCTCATAATTGCCTTTTTCTGATTGTCAATGTGGATTTTCGCAGCCCGGGAGGCCGTTTCCTTATCTTTATCCACAATTGCCTGATAAATAATTCTATGCTCCTCCACCAGTCTTTCATGCTGGCTGGTATCTTTAATATATTCAAACCTGTATCGATACATCTGCTCGGACAGATTATTTACCAGCTGAATCAGTCTGTCGTTTCCCGTGGCCCGCACAATAATATCATGAAGCTCCACATCCGCCTGGGCGATCCTTTTTACATCTCTGGTATTTACTGCAATCTCAAAATCTTCACAGGCCTGTTTGAGGCTGTTTAATTCCTCCTGCGTGATCCGGTCGCAGGCAAGCTCCACACACAGAGCGTCCAACGCCCGTCTTACCTCCAGGACGTCGCTCATATTTTTTTCCGTGATCTGAGCCACCTCAGCTCCCCTACGGGGTATCATTGTCACCAGCCCCTCAAGCTCCAGCTTCCGTATAGCCTCTCTTATGGGCGTCCGGCTGACTCCCAGCCTGTTGGCCAGATGAATTTCCATAAGCCGCTCTCCGGGCTTCAGCTCTCCCGTCAGGATAGCCTGACGCAGGGTATTGAATACCACATCCCGCAGAGGCAGAAATTCATCCATTTTTACCTGTAAATTATCCTGCATAGATTCCTCCGTCTGCCGTCCCTTCCCGGCCATTTCAGCAAAACTCCGTCACGAAGATCTGCTTTGCCAGCTTCTCCCTCATGATCTGCCGGCCGGCTTCCCTTACCGTTTCTTCTTCTATGAAAATGCCAAATACCGTAGGGCCGCTTCCGCTCATAAGGCTATTTACGGCGCCCAGCTCCTTCATTCTGCTCTTTATGGCGTTTATCACCGGATAATCCCTTGCAGTAACACTCTCCAGCACATTTTCCATACGATCCAGAACCCCCTGTAAGCTGCCCTCTTCAATAGCTCTCACCATTCCATCTATATCGGGATGTTCTGGGATTCCAGCCGCGTCCAGATGCTCATACACATATTTTGTGGACACGCTGATATCCGGCTTTGCCACCAGCACATAGCAGTCAGGAGCCGGAGGAAGCGCAGTCAGTCTCTCTCCTATCCCCTCGGCAAGGGCGGTTCCTCCCAAAATACAGTACGGCACATCCGCTCCCAGCTTCACCCCCAGCTCCATAAGCTCCTGCAGAGTGCAGCCCAGATCAAACAGCCTGTTAATGCCCTTCATGGTTGCGGCTGCGTCCGTGCTTCCTCCCGCCATCCCCGCAGCAACCGGAATTCTCTTCTTCAAATGAATCCGCATCCCACCGGATATTTGGTAATGTTCAGCCATCAGCTTAGCCGCCTTCAGAACCAGATTATCCCCGGCTTTTGGAAGCTCTCTGCTGTCTGTGGTAACAATTATTCCGGAATCCGTCTTCTCCAGCAGAATTTCATCATAAATCCCGATGGTCTGCATCACCATTTTCACCTCATGGTAACCGTTTTCCAGTCTTTTCACCACATCAAGCCCCAAATTAATCTTGGCGTACGCCTTCATGAGATACTCGTTCATCTTGCCTCCAAAATGTATTTTGTATACATAGATTGTATTTCATTATATACAAAGATATGTATTTCGTCAATGCCCGCCTCCCCCTCATATAGAGAAAAAACCTCATAAATACTCAATTTTTGTAAAAGCTGGCACGGCCCCCTAACTTTTTTTTGTCTTCTGCCGATATACAATATGCAGTCAAGGATGATGCGTCTCTTAAGAGACAGATAGTTGGGCGCTTAAGGCGCCGGAAAAGAGGTAAATATGAATGTAAACGGAATTACATCTACTCAGGCAGCCGCTGCGTACGGATATTCCTCCAAAGTTAAGACGAAGGAAAATACTGCCGCTAAAACCGATTCCGCTGCAGCACAGGAAGCGGGCGTAATTTATGAGCCTTCCACAGAAAGCCAGACAGATTCTGTAAAAAAAACCTATACCCCCGATACGAATCTTATCAATAAGCTGAAGGCAGATGCCGAGGCCAGAACGGCGCAGCTGCGCAGCCTGGTGGAGAAAATGCTTTTACAGCAAAGCAGCGCTTATGGACAGGCTAATAATATCTGGCACTTTTTAAGCAGCGGCAATTACACAGTGGATCCTGCCACACGGGCTCAGGCTCAGGCAGATATTGCGGAAGATGGCTACTGGGGCGTAAATCAGACCTCTGATCGTATTGTTCAGTTTGCAACGGCATTAACAGGAGGGGATCCCAGTAAGATCGAAGAAATGCGCGCTGCATTCCAAAAAGGCTATGCTTTAGCCGAGAAAAAATGGGGCGGTTCCTTGCCGGAAATTTCCCAGAGAACCTATGACGCAGTTATGGAGAAATTTGACAGACTGGCAGAAGAAGCAGGCATTGCTTCCTCGGAAGAATAGAGCCTTATAAATCATTAGATGAGAGCGGAGAACGGCATGAATTGCCGTTCTCCATTTTTTCAGGCAGAAATATTAGCTTTTCTTGTAACCACACTTAGGGCATACCCCGTTTTCATCCAGCGCGATGCCGCACAGAGGGCAGCGCTCAACGGTCAGACTCGGTTTATATTCCTCCGACGCTTCATTCACACCGCTGGAGAAGGTGAGCTTGGCAATGTTCAGCTTATCCTTCAGGAGATCATAAACAATCTTAATCATACCTTCAACCGTCATAGTTTCCTTAGTAACCACCAAACGGCATTCCGGATACGCGGTTGCAAGCTCCGTCTTAAAAGCGGGTCCCTTCATGACATTGTTCGGCGCGCCATCACGGATGCCCTGCTTCTCATAAACATCCAGAATCGCAGGCAGAAGAGGATCATCCTCCCGAAGGACCAGTGCATGGTCAAAATTTTTCAAAACGTCCCACGCAGTCTTCTGAACCTCATTACAGGGGAAAACCATGTTCACACCCGGATTGACGGAATCTTCAACCTCGATGGTCAGGACGCCCGTATGTCCATGCAGATACTGAGCCTCCCCCTTAAATCCATAGAATCGGTGTGCATACTGCAAATCCAGTTTTGTGATACTTCTCATAATACTTCTCCTTCTTATATTATTTACGGGTTTCTTTTGCGCCCGTATGCGCTCTTATCTGGTAAAAGTTCAATGTGGAGCTTGGATCTCCTCTTTACATCGGCACTCTGCACAAACTCCCTTAAACATGAGGTCATATCCACTGAACTCAAATCCGTGGGCGTCTTTGATGGCCCGTTCCAAATGTGGGATATAATCCATATCCACGTCATAAATTCTGCCGCACTTGAGGCACCTGACATGATAGTGCTCATGGCAGCAATGATCATAATGCTCGACGCCGGCCGGAACATCCATTTTTCTTATTTCTCCCTCTTCTGCCAATTGATTCAGATTTCTGTATACGGTGCCTTTGCTGATGGTTGGGTGTTCCGCAGTAGCTGCGGTATACACCTCATCCACAGTGGGATGGCTTTTCAGCTCCCTTACGGTTTTCAGCACTAAAGAACGCTGAATAGTATTTCGCTTCACAAAAATACACTCCCTCAAAATAAATAATAGTTCTTATTTCTATTTAATATAATATATTAATTAATAATATTTGTCAATAAGGAAATCAAGTTTTAAAAAAATTTTATGTCCCACGCCGAAATTATGCAAAGCAATGAAAGGCCCGCTATGGGAACTTCCCATTGTCATAAATACAAAAAGCTCCGACTGTAGTGATACAGTCGGAGCTTTTTCAAGTCAACGCTCAAAAGAGCGCCTTCACCCGCCTTTTACAATAAGCAGTTTCTGACCCGGTACCAGTTCATCGCTGCTTAGTTCATTCCACTCTCTCAGAGAATCCACCGGCACATAATATTTTTTGCCGATATTCCACAAATTGTCCCCTTCCTTTACCATATAAATAACCATTCCCGGCAGGCTGCTCATCCTGGCGCTGTCCAGATCACTCACAGATACCTGACTGATCAGCTCCACCGGTATGTTTTTGAAAACCGTGGTTGCAAACGCCAGCACGGCCTTCACATCCATCTCTTCTCCGTCCAGCATGGTCACCTGAAGCTGTTCCACTTCGGCGTGCACCTTGCTCATATCCTCCGGAGCGATCTCAGGTACCTCCAGAGTATATTGGTAAGGTATCTGCGCCTGTGTGCTTCCGTAAGGAGCCTCATCATCGCCGGTTATGTACATCACCTTCACCAGAAGACTTCCCTTGAGCACAATTCCGTTCTCAATTACCGACTGCTGATCCAGCGAAGCCATGCCCTCACTGTGGAGCAGCTGAAGAATGGGCGCCCCCGGCTGCGCCGCCCGGATATGATCCGTAACCTTGGTCTTACCGGTGACTTTTGAAAGAAGCCTGCGCAGATTGGCCGACCGGGTAGCCGTATCCACCTCGTTTGTGACCCCGTATATGTCGGACACAAGCTCTATTTTCTCTTCCTCATAAATGCGTATGAAAATGTCCAGCACCAGATCCAGCCCGATGTTCCGCTCCTCGCCGTCAAAGTCAGGACGAATGGTAAGCTCCTGCTGCCCCAGGCTGTAACGAATATCCGGCAGCGTTCCCTCTCTGCAACCGTGACACTCCAATGTGCCGCTAAAGGGCAGAGTCGTCTCAAAGGAACGAACTGGATGATCCTCCCCCTCCCCTTCATACAGAATGAAAAAGTGAATATCTCCCTGTATGGTCAGCTTTTCCTCCATAACCTTGAATTCCACGTCTCCCAAGGAAATATTATTCCAGAGAATCTGAAAAATATTAGGATAGTTGGAGGGCAGGGATATCTCTTCCTTCACTCGGAAAATATCATTCTTGCTTATGGCAATCTGAGCTATGTTCATTGGCATTTTGCGATACTCTATGGTATCCTCTCCGTGTATTCCAATGGGTGCCTCCTCGTCATAAATTTCTTCCACGCCTGCATTCAGAGTGACCACCGACTGAACATTCAGCTTTCTGGAATTGATGGTACTGACGGTCAAATCCTCCACCTCTGCATCCACCGTCACGGAATCCATGGCCGTAGCTCCCTCCAGATTGATCTTTTCTTCAAAGGGTATCTTGCCTTCCAAAAGCGTAAGACCTCCCCCCTCCTCTGAGGTATGATACAGCACATAAAAAACAAGTCTTCCCCTGACGTTCACGCAGTCCGTCCCCGGCTTGATCTCATCTATGACCAATGCGCCTTTCTCCAGGTTCAGGCTGCTTATGTCCGGCTTATTCTCAGGAATATTCACATCATCCTCAAGAGTGATCTGAGTGACCGCCTCCGCCCGGGTGCGATCCATATGTATATTTTTCTTTAAAAGCTCCACAGATTTACCTCCATACGTATCCTTCTATCCATATACATATGAAGGTTCCTTTCTGTTTATGACACAAGAATCCCCTATTCGTCCACTGCTCCGATGAGATCCGTCACGTTTTTCACCTGGTGCCGCCTCATGTATTCTTCCACTCCACGGAGCACGTCCATGGTAGCATAGGGATTTACAAAATTCATAGCTCCCACGCTGACCGCGCTGGCCCCTGCCAGCAGAAACTCCACGGCGTCCTCCCCATCCGCAATACCTCCCATTCCGATAATCGGGATATTCACTGCTTTGGCGGCCTCATAAACCATTCGGACTGCTATGGGCTTGATAGCAGGACCACTCATGCCTCCCGTCTTGTTTGCCAGAACAAATTTTCGCCGATGAATGTCTATTTTCATGCCCGTTATGGTATTGATCAGGGAAAGAGCATCCGCCCCCGCCGCTTCCGCCGCCCTCGCCATCTCTCTCATATCTGTTACGTTGGGACTAAGCTTCATGATAACAGGCTGCACCGCATGCCTTTTGATTTCAGCGGTAATGTTTTCCAGCGCCTGCGCGCTTTGTCCAAAGGCAATGGCTCCCTCCTTCACATTGGGACAGGACACATTGATTTCCAGCATAGACACCGCTTTTTCCTCTCCCAACCGTTCTACAACCTCCACATAATCCCTCACGGTCTTCCCGCAGACATTTACAATCACCTTTGTGGAAAACTGTTTCAGGAAAGGAATATCCCTTTCCAGAAAAATATCGATGCCGGGATTCTGAAGTCCTATGGCATTCAGCATTCCTCCATAGACCTCCGCCACTCTGGGCGTAGGATTCCCTGTCCAGGGTACATTGGACACCCCCTTGGTCACCACCGCTCCCAAGCGGTTTAAATCCACAAATTCAGAATATTCCATTCCGGATCCAAAGGTTCCTGAAGCTGTCATGACAGGATTCTGAAACGTAACCCCCGCAATATTTGTCTGCAGATTCATCAGATTTCCACCTCCCCTGCTTCAAAAACCGGTCCATCGGTACAGATTCTCGCATTATGCACATGGGAATGAGCATCCACATTCTTTGTTTTTACCACACAGCCCAGACATGCTCCCACTCCACATGCCATATGCTCCTCCAATGAAATGTACGCAGGAATATTTTTTTTCCGCGCATACTCCTTTACTGCTCTCAGCATGGGCATGGGACCGCAGGCAAAAATCACATCCGCTTCATACCCATCCTCTGAGATGGCATCCAGAACATTCCCCTTTGCCCCCCTGCTCCCATCCTCCGTCGCAATTACAGTTCTTGCGTATTGTTCCAAATCCTCCTTTAAAAACAAGTTCTCATCCCGGTAGCCCGCTCCAATCAGCTTATCCCCCCGTATCTGTTTGGCCAGCTGAAGAATGGGAGGAATGCCGATACCTCCACCTAAGAGCAAAGCTCTTTTTCCCTCTGCGGCTCCAATGGGAAAACCGTTTCCAAGAGGCCCCAGGACATCCGCCTCATCCCCTTCGCCGTAAGAGGAAAATTCCCTGGTGCCCTGACCTGCAATGCGGTATACCACCCTGATGCCGGTGCCCTCCTTATTGACCTCGCAAATACTAATGGGCCTGGGAAGCAGTGTGCTTCTGTCCTTCGGATAAATGCAGATAAACTGCCCCGCTGCAGTCTGCCCGGCAATTCCTGTATCCAACCACATATCATATATATCCGGTCCGATCTGCTTCTGGGAAATCACTCTCGCCTTCTGTTTCTGTTTCATTCTTCCGTTTCCTTTCCCTGGACTTTTATCACCAATCCTCATGTATCACCCGACCCCTGCAGAGGACGGCTCTCACCCTGCCTTTCAGACTCCATCCGGTGAAGGGCGTGTTAGAGGACTTAGAGGCATATTCCCCGGGAATCATTTCCGCGGCGGTGTCAATCAGTATAATATCCGCAGGCCCTCCCTCCGCAAGATATCCCGCGTTCAAATGATACATGGCGGCAGGATTGGCGGTCATTTTACATAAAAGCTGTTTCATCGTAAGAAAACCTTCATCCACAAGCTCCGTAATGCCCAACGCAAGCGCGGTTTCCAGTCCGATAATCCCGCTGGGAGCCTCTGCAAAGGACTTTTCCTTCTCCTGGACGGTGTGGGGAGCATGATCTGTGGCAATCACATCGATTGTGCCATCCACCAGTCCTCTGATAATCTCCAGCCGATCCTCCTCCTCCCTCAGAGGCGGATTCATTTTTGCCAGAGTTCCGTATTCTATCACCGCCTCCTCCGTTAATGTAAAATGGTGGGGCGTAGCCTCCGCATGGATATTTCCTCCCTGCTTTTTCGCCTGGCGAACCAGCTCCACCGCCTCCTTTGTACTGATATGCTGAATATCAATGCAGGCTCCCGTCTCAAGAGCAAGCTTCAAATCCCTTTCCACCATTACAATCTCCGCCTCTCTGGGAGACCCTTTTATGCCAAAGTGCGCGCTGGCCTTACCATGATGAATGCCATTATTGCCGATCAGACCGGGGTGCTCCTCATGAAAGCTAATGGGCATGTCCAGCCTGGCTGCCTCCCTCATGGCCTGCCGCACAATTTCTTCGTCCAGCAGAGGAATGCCATCATCTGTAAAGCCTACAGCCCCTGCCCGCGCCAGATCCTCCATGGGCGTCAGCGTCTTTCCCTTCATTCCCATAGTCACGTTGGCGCAGGACAAAACATGGATATCCGTCTGTCCGCCTCTCTCCAGAACATGGCCCAGGGTTTCCGTGTTATCTACAGGGGGCCTGGTATTGGCCATCAGTACCACCGTGGTAAAACCTCCCTTTACGGCTGATGCCGCTCCTGTGAAAATATCCTCCTTTTGAGTAAAGCCCGGCTCCCGAAAATGAACGTGAACGTCTACCAGGCCCGGAGCCACCAGAAGACCTTCCGCATCAATGACCCTGCAGCCCTTTCCCGGCGTCTCGATATTCTTTGCAATCTTTGCAATAACATCCTTTTCCGCTAAAACGTCGTAATTTCCCTCCATACCGGATTTGGGATCAATCAGATATCCGTTTTTAATCAGTATCATACATGCCTCCCCAGCACGCTGGCCTCGTTTTTTCACAAGTTTATCATGTTTTCTCCAAATAGGCAATCGAAGACTTTCCCGTCCTGTTCTTTGGAATAATCATGAGGCTATAAAGCAGGAAAGGATAATGAATACCCGCCGAAGCGGGCAGAGACCGCAGCCCTTCTTTCTGCTCGGGGCCCGGCCATGGACATCCTGAAATGTCTTCCTGCCCGGAACATCGGCCTTTCCGCTACTCAAACATAACTGTCTGATCCAGATACTCGGTTTTAATCACAATAAAAGGATAGGAGGCCGTCTGATTGCTCTTTTCCTCCTGTCCCGGCCCTAACAGGCTTGCACTCACATATATGGCCGTATCCGTCAGATAAAGCTCGTTTACGGCAATGCTGTATCCTCCTGTCTGCTGTCGTCCGTATCCGATACATATGTATAAATTTTCATTATCGCTGTACGTCAGCTGAAAAGGTTCGCTTTTCTTCTCTTCAATTATCTCCATAAGCTCTTCGGGTATTTTCTCCTGGCTCAGAACTGTAAAGTCCAAATCCCTCAGCTTGACTCTTTCATCGCTTAAAAGCGTGCACCCCGAAATGCACAGAACGCTAAGCAGAGTCAATAAGCCACATACGATTTTTTTCATATCGATTCCCCACAATGGGTTTTTCTCTATTCTATGTACAGAAACGACATTTTATGATATACTCGGGAAGAAAATAAACTTCAGGAAAGTGTGATACCCTTATGATTCGTTTTATAATAGTAGCAGCCTTTGTGGTTCTTTTTTTGATTTTGTCCATTCCCCTGCTGATTGCAGAATGGATCATCGGCAAATTCAATCCCACCGCCAAGGATAAAAGCTCTCTGGCCATTGTAAACTGGGCCTTTCGCTGGGTGCTGCGTCTGGCGGGCACCAAAATCATTGTCCTGGGTGAGGAAAATGTTCCCAAGGACACAGCGGTTCTATATGTGGGCAATCACCGCAGCTATTTCGACATTGTGATGACTTATGTCCGGGTTCCCCGCCCCACCGGCTATATCGCCAAAAAGGAAATGCTCAGATGGCCTCTTCTGAGAAACTGGATGAAAAATCTACACTGTCTTTTTCTTGACAGGGACAATATCAAAGAGGGGCTCAAAACCATCCTTACCGGAGTGGAGAAGGTCAGAAACGGCATCTCCATCTGTATCTTTCCGGAGGGCACGCGCAATAAGATTCCCGATACCTTCCTTCCCTTCCATGAGGGAAGCTTCAAAATTGCAGAAAAGGGAAATGTCCCCATCGTGCCAATGTCCATTGTAAACTCGGCAGCTATTTTTGAGGATCATCTCCCTAAGGTGAGAAAAGCCACTGTTGTGATTGAATATTGCAAGCCCATTCATATAAAGGAGCTTGATAAGGAGACCCGCAAAAGGCTGGGGACCTACGTTTCAGGCATTATTTCCGACCGATATTTCGCCAACAAGGAAGCATTTTTCAATCAGCTCTGAAAATTTCATACCATGGGATGCCTTTAAAAGGATGGTATCTCCCCAGGGAATCAGCGGCCTGTCGGCCGCTTCTTTTTTTCCTGAAAGAGCATCAAAAAGCTGATTTCTGTCCCGAAAATACAAAACTCTCTGATTTTCCTTTGCAGTCTTTAGGGCAGCCCGATACATATGCAGGGAGTTTTCGCCTACGCAGTAGATTCTGTCTATTCCCGCCAGAGCCGCATAGGCTCCCGTCTCACTATGGAGGGCGTCGGAATTCTCTCCCAGCTCAAACATATCGCCCAGTATAGCCGTCTTCCCCGTATCCGCCATGGAAAGCAGGTCAATGGCCGCCCTCATGGATACGGGATTTGCATTATAGCAATCGTCAATTAGCGTATAATGCTTCAGACGAAGCAGACGGCTGCGGCCATTTACTGCGGCAGCCTTTCCGACTCCTTCACGGATTTCCTCCTTCGTAAGCCCCAGAAGCATTCCCACACAGGCTGCCCCAGCGGCATTTATTACCATATGTCTGCCCGGCAGGGGAATATGGATCCTTATGGTCTCCTCGCCGTCCCCTCTTTTCAGGTGAAGCAAAGCATTGCTTCCCCACAGCCCGCAGCCAGCAATGTCCGTGGCATATGCCTCTTCCTGTCTGCTTTCTCCCAAGCCGAAAAAGCAGGGGCGTTTTCCCTTAACCTGCCTGATGGTCCGCAGCTTATCATCTCCGCCGTACAGACATACAGCCCCATCCTCCGCCATAAAATCGAATATTTCCGACTTGGCCTTTAGAATACCATCCCTGCTTCCGAGATTTTCCAGATGGCACTGTCCAATATTGGTAATCACACAAATATCCGGCCGAACCATTTTACTGAGACGATGCATCTCTCCAAAATCACTGATCCCCATCTCCACCACCGCCGCCTGATGCTCTCTGCGGATGCGAAGCAGTGTCAGGGGTACGCCGATTTCATTGTTGTAATTTCCCTCTGTTTTCAGCACTGAATATTTTTCCCCCAGCACTGCCGCAATGAACTCCTTGGTGCTGGTCTTTCCCACGCTTCCTGTGATTCCCACAAATGGAATCCGAAGGGTTTTTCTGTAAAATTCCGCCATATCCTTAAGGGCCTGGAGGCTATTTTCCACCAGCAGATAACTGCCCCATGCCTCCGCAGACACTCCGTGCTCTTCCTCCACCTGCTTCGGTGTTTTCTCCGTGACCACAAGACTGGCTCCCCTGGCAAACGCCTGCATGACAAACTTGTGTCCGTCCACCCGGTTACCTCCAACAGCCACAAATACCTCGCCATTGGTTATCTGTCTGGAATCCAGTGTAACGCCGTTCACTTTCTGCTCCGGGCATACGCCCTTCTGAAGCGCCAGCTTTCCTCCGCAGGCCTCCTGAATCTGTCCTATTTTTAAATCCATGATTTTCCTCATCCCTACAATCTTCCCATACATTCACCACTCATACATTTTTTCCGGGCTTCTTGGCAGACTGCAGAATTTTCTCGCACAGTTCCTCAAAGCCGAGCCCGATTGCCGCCGCCTCTTGGGGCAGCAGGGAAGTGGGTGTCATCCCGGGAAGAGTATTTGCCTCCAGGCAGAAGATTTCTCCCGCCTCGCTCATCATAAAATCCATACGGGCATAGCTCTTCATCCGGAGAATCTCATATGCTCTCTCCGCCATTTGCTGCATTCTTACAGTATGCTCATGAGAAATTTCCGCGGGGCAGGTTTCTATCGTACTTCCCGCCTGATACTTGTTTTTGTAATCATAAAATCCCTGCTTTGGAGCAATCTCTATGACTGGGAGAGCTCTTCCTTCCATGACAGCTACGGAAAACTCTCTTCCTGTTATGTACTCTTCAACGATCACTTCATTATCGTATAGAAAAGCCTCTTGCTTCGCCCTCTCATATTCTTCTTCGTTCCGGGCAATGCACACACCTACGCTGGAGCCTCCACGGCAAGCCTTCACAATGCAGGGACAGGGCACCTTTTGCGTCTGGATCTCTCCCTTTTTCAGCCGGATTCCCCAAGGCGTGGGAATCCGATAGGCTCTGAAGAGATCCTTTGTGATGCCTTTATCCATCGCCATCGCCGAGCTGACAAAATCTGTTCCAGTATAGCAAATGCCCATAAGCTCAAAGCATGCCTGTATTTTCCCATCCTCTCCGTTTGCGCCATGCAGCGCCATAAATACCACGTCGGCCCTCCCACACAATTCAAGCACATTGGGTCCGAAAAAGTTTTTATCCCCGTCAGGCCGAAGAGCCTTAATGGCTTCCAGATCAGGATTCTTTTCAGAAATCCTTCCTGTCTGAGCCGCCCAGTCGGTCTCTCGCTCAAATATATCCTCAATCTTACCCTCATATCCCAGATAAACATCCAATAAAACCGCTTGATGCCCTTTTTTCTTAAGAGCCCTGTAAATCATGCTTCCCGAGCTTAAGGAGACGTCTCTCTCCGTACTCGTTCCTCCGGCCAAAACCACTACCTTCATCTCAATCCTCTCCTATCCGCCCATCCCAGATTCAGCCCCACCCGGCCATGCTGCGCATATATTGATACATATTCATTACACGGCTATAGAATGACTGATGCGCCGCCTGGGCAGCCACATGTTTTCATTTTATCATGATTTTCTTATAAGGCAACGACATTTTTTCCAATTTGGTCTTTATAGGAATCGTAAACAATTCTGCCATCGATTATGGTATAAAGAGTTTTTGTAAAAATCTCCATAGGATTTCCATCAAAGATAGCAATATCCGCATCCTTTCCAGCCTCGAGGCTTCCCATGCGGCCGGACACTCCGCAGATTTCTGCGGGATATAACGTCAGAGCCTTATACCCCTCCTCCAGAGGCAGCCCTGCCTTCACGGCAAGTCCTGCACAGAGGGGCAGCGTTTGGATCAAAGAGACAGGATGGTCGGTAGTGATAGCCGTCTTTACCCCTGCTTTGTTCAATATACCTGCTGTTTTAAACGCCATGTTCTGCACCTCTATTTTATTGCGGCTTGTGAGGTCAGGTCCCACAATTGCCGGAAAACCAGCGCGGGCAAGCTCACCAGCAATCAAATGTCCCTCCGAACAATGATCCAGCGATATTTTCAAGCCGAATTCCCGGGCGATGCGTATAGCCGTAAAAATATCATCCGCTCTGTGCGCATGAGCCTTGAGGGGAATTTCTCCCCTCAGTACAGGCAGCCAGCATTCCAGACTAAAATCTTCCTCAAAGAACTCTCCCCCCTCAAGAGCCCTTTGTTTTTTCTGTCTGTATTGCTCCGCCCTCATCAGCTCCTCTCGGAGCATGCCTGCAATTGCCATGCGGGTACAGGGACTTTTGTTTTGCTCAGAATAATTCACCTTAGGATTTTCTCCGAATGCCACCTTCATGGCCGCCGGAGCCTTCACGATCAGATCGTCCACACATCTGCCATGAGTCTTTAACAGCGCAAATTGTCCTCCCACCACATTAGAGCTTCCGGGACCGATCATGGCTGCGGTAATACCTGCGCGCACGGCGTCGTCAAAAGCCGCATCCATGGGATTGATGCCATCAATGGCTCTCAAATAAGGCGTAACAGGGTCAACTGTCTCATTACAGTCATCGCCCTCCATCCCTTTTTTCTCTTCGGTAATGCCCATATGGCAGTGAGCCTCTATCAGGCCGGGCATGATCAAGCCCTCCTTCACCACTAGCACCTGTTCATGCTCCTTTGGAGAAAGACTTATCTGCCCCTTTTTTCCGATTTCAGCGATTTTGCCGTCCACGATATGAATCACGCCATCCGGTATGTCTTCCCCTGACATAGGCTTGATTCTGCCGCCAACAATATACATTTTACACCTCTGCCTGTTTCGGCTCCTAGAACAAGCTGTCCGGATTTACCGGTACACCGTCTTTGGTCAGCTCAAAATAAAGATTACTGCCTTCAGCGCTGAAATATTTCGTAGGCGCAGCAACTGTCGCGATAACATCGCCGGGGTTTACATAGCTTTCAAGCGTAACCTGTATCCCCTCAAGCTGCCCGTAGGTTGCCTGATAGCCGCTTCCCAGATCCAGCGTCACAGCATGTCCTATTTCCTCGTTTTGAAAAATCGATATTACCTTTCCCTCTGCGCAGGCCAGCACCTGGGTTCCCTGCTCTGCGGAGAAAATCACAGCAGGATTGTATTTATACTGATCCAGCGTGGCAAAATATACGCTTCCATCCATGCTGTAGGGAAGCAGAACTTCGCCGCTTACCGGACGTGTAAGACCGCTTCCTTCAGAAAAGCTTAATTCCTTTTCTATTACTACGCTTTCTCCTGCTGCTTCCTCTCTCTGCTCATCCGCTGCATTCTCCTGCTGTGCATCTCCGGAGCTCTCCTGCGCCGCCTCCTGATTACCGTCTCCTTCGGCGCTCTCCTTTTGTCCATCACCTTCGGTCACGGAACTGTCATCCGTAAGTCCCGGAATCTCTACAAGGTTCGAACCAGCCTCCATGGGCATATAATCCAGATCATTCTCAAGCACAGAATCTGCCTGCGCCTCCGCATCCTGGAGCGCCTGTGTGCTCTGAGGCGTCTGTGCCGGATCATTTTGCGCAATACGTCCATCACTTTTGCTGTCTTCCTCCAAAGCCGTAAAATCAATGGTATAACCATCGTCCTGGGATTCTACATTTCCTTCCTTCATATATATCCCCGTCAATGTCAATGCGGTCAAGACAAAAGCGGAAGAAGCAATCATAATAATACGCTCTTTTTTTATACTGTTTTTCCTGTTTCTTCTCATTTTCCATTCCTTCCTTCCAAAACATCCATCGTGCTTTTCAAGACTTTTTCTTCACTTTTAGTCTTGCCGAAAAGACCTGGTTTATTCAGGACTGTTCATATTTGTCAAATGTAATATTTTGAAAAAAATAGGAAAGAATGGTTTGATAATCAGCGCCCTCCAAAGCCATCTCATTTGCGGAAAACTGGCTCATGCCAAAGCCGTGTCCCACGCCTTTTACCTGGAAAATTACTTTTTTCCCTTCCTCCTCTATTTTAAAGCAAGGGCTGGAAAGACCCAGCTTTTTTCGCAGCCATTCGCCGGTGAATGAGGCGTTTTCTCCTGTCTCATATGAGGCGATGTCCACCCATTCCACGTATCCGGCTTCGTCCCTGATAAGTTTGATAATGCTTCCTCCCAGCAGCTTTTCAAGCTTTTCCTTATCATATTCAGCATAGGAAAGATAATCCGGAGAAAGATAGTCCTTCGGGCACTCCACCCCCGACAAATAAGTGTATTCCTGCCCCAGAAATTCTCCGGCGCTCCTGGTTGTTCCCGCACTGACATGAAAAAAACAGGCCTCTATGGGCAGCCCTTCACTGGTGAGATAAATCCCCTGTGTGCTGCTCACAGCCTGTCTGACTTTTTCCTGGTATTCCGAATAGCCGCTGCCCCACATTTCTTCCATCTGATCATAGGTGAGGTAAGAATCCTTCCGCAGAATCACTTCTCTACTTCCCTGCTTTACCTGTCTTCTCAGCTCGCCGATCACCTCTGTCCTGAGAAGCACGGCTTGAGCCTTCAGGCACTCGGGCTCGTAATCCACCGGGATTACCAGAGGAAGATATCCGCACAGGTATTCCTCCATGGTAATGGTGAGTCTGCCGCGGACATCCTCCAGATACAATATAATACCCTCATCCCGGAAAAGATTTTCATCTGCTCCGGGCAGGCTTTCTTTTTCTCCGCTTCCCGTAATAAGCATGGAAAATATATAAGGCAAAAGAATAATAAAGCATATGATTTTGAAAACTTGTTTTGGTTTTTTTATGGCAGCTGTTCCTAAATAATCTGTCTTTTGTTATATTATGCCTTCATTTCATATTTTGCTACATCTACATGCTGAATCGTCCCGGCCATCCCGTTCTCGTACAAAAAAATGCCCGTGCTGCGTATGACTCCCATTGTCTGGTTGTCCTGTCCCTTCAGGGCAAAATCTGTGGAAACATTCTGCAGGCAGACCGCCCCCACTCCCTTATCCGCCAAACGGTACAACACATCCTCTCCGTTTTCATCTCTGCACCAGATCTGCAGCCTGGACCAAATGGCATCGTTTTCGTCTATCCAGCCGTTTCCATCCTGGTCATATCGTGCCAGATCACGAAAACCGTCTCCGCTTGCCGTTCCAAACAGCTCACTGCCATCATTAATCACGCCATCTCCATTTTTGTCAAGAGCCAGATAACCGCTGCCCAAAGAAGAGATTTTATCCATTTCTCCATCCGCATCAATATCAAAGAAGAATTTTTGATCCGACAGCTGAGCAGCATCCGTGTCCAGATTGATCACCAAAGGATCACACAGCTGGGCAGTGGAAATTTGAAATTCATCTCGATAATACTGACTGAATTCCCGGCTCATATTCACTTCCACCTGAAAATTCAATCTCCTGCCATCCGAGGTGACCACCGTACCCACTGTGGAAAAAGATGTGTTTTCTTCCTCCATATGCCAGTGCTCCCTTGTGTAGGTCAGCTCCTTTCCCTCCAATATGGAAGAAGATTCAACGCTCCAGGCTTCTATACCGAATCTGCCTTTCCTGGAACCGAATAGAAGTTCAAAAATATACCGAACAGTCACTTCTCTGATCTCCAGAGCCACACGGCTTGCAGCGCTTCGTATTCCGGCTCTGTCTGCACTCAGGGTGTAACGGCTTTGACTCGTCCATATTCCTACGGCGCTTTTGCCAAGCACACTGTTTTTTTCCTGTTTTCCTTCATTTTGATCTGAGTACGCAAGGGAAGCCCCGCTGCCGGCTGATCCGCTTCCCTCCCGGCGCTGTGCAATACCATATCTGGTGACCGTCACATCAGAAGCATAATAATTTCTGGACGACTCCATCCCAATGATACCGGAACTGATTTTCAATTTCTTTCACGCTCCTTTGATGAGCACCCATCCTGCACTCCTTCTCCGGCTTCGCCCTCCCTGACGGCAGCCGACAAGCTCCTGCAGAACTTCCTTTATGACCAACATCCTGTCCCTCATAAAAAAAGAAGGCAGTCACGGGAGACATCCTTTCTCCTCTATAACTACCATCCGTGGTCTCATTCTGTATTCTCAGGCGGCGGTTGGCCCGACTGCCGCCTGGTAATACATATATCGACTCCACTGTTAAAAACTTTAGTCTATTTGGGATCTCTTTCCCTCCCGGGTTCATCCGCTCCCACCCCGGCATGAGGCCGAACAAAATTTGCCGCTGCGCCCGGCTGTGCCAGATTTACAGGGCCTCCAGGATTTATGGGCTGTCCGGCTTTGTTTTTTGCCTGCGCCAGTCTGGCTGCCATAAGGCTTGCAGCCATCTCCCTGGAAATTACAATATTTCCCCCATAGGGATTGATCACAAACCCCAGCGCAGGACTGGCGTTACCCTTGGGATCCCTGCGCAGCAACATGGCCGCATAATCCTCAAATTTCAGAGCAAAGGTCTGCTGGTCTTCCTCATCCTTCCATTTCTTCAGCTCCATCCTGTCCGTAAACGCCATAAAGAAACGTTTTCCGTCCTGAGTGGTCAGCATGGGAAACTGCACCCTGCTTCCCGGCGCAAGCTTTGCCTTCCCTGTCTCGTCCCTTTCCGGAGTCGGCTCTATTACGGCTGGAGCCAGAAAAGACGCTTTCATCATTTCATTTAAGAACATATTTCTATGGTCCGGTGTATCCTCCGCCTTCATCAGCTCTATGGCTCCCACCAGCATGGGATTGGACACGGGCTTATTAAATTCCATATTCTTTTCCTCGATTCACATATATTACAGACTGCACTATACCCTGTTATAATTAATCAGACAGCCCTTCAAAATAATCTGCCTTTCCTCGTCAGTCAACTCTCCCAGGCGAAGCTGAAACTCCTTAAGCCCTTCCCGGTCTACCACATAGGCGCAGATAGAATCCTGCTTTTCCTCCACTGCCTTCTTAATATCCGGCAGAAAAAGGTAATCCAGATTCCGGAAGGGAAGCTCTCCTTCCGGAATCAAAAAGGGAAGCATCCCCCAGTTGATCAGGTTAGAACGGTAACGCTTGGTTGCATATTCATTGGCAATATTTGCCCAGCCTCCCAAAACCTTCTGACAGGAAGCCGCCTGCTCCCTTGCGGAGCCATCTCCCGGCTTTACGGCAAAAATCGTGGATCCAAAGCCGGTATTTGCCTGATAAGCTCCGGAGAATTTTGTGTTTATGACATCCATAACCTCTTTCAGCGCCGGTACCGCCTCGCAGATCTGTTCTCCCTTCATGCGAGCCTTCTCCGCCTTCTGAATCTCCTTTGCCCGTCCCACGTATTCGGGGTCCTTCCGGCTCAGGGTAAACTCAGCCAGTCCCAGAGGATTGGAACGGTAGGATGAAGTTTCACCGGAAGGAATCAGCTCATCCGTTGTGGTGACAGGATCGTGAATCTCGCTGACAACCTGCAGCACAAGGTTCTCGGGAAGCTCTCCCATTTCAGGCCAGTCCTTAATATTGGGACCGAAGTGAATCTCCACATCAGGATCTGCCACACCCTTGGAGTCAAATACACGGTTTGCATAAATTTTGCTGTCAAAATGATATTTATATTTTCCAAGCTCACCATCAAATTCCGTTGCGGGAGTGAGCGTTCCCTGATTTGCAGCTGTTGCCGCAATGGAGCGGGCATCCATAAGCGCCACTGAAGCAATCTGTCCGCTCTGCAGCTTGGAGCCCTCACGGTTAGGGAAATTTCTGGTGGAATGACGGATGCTGAAAGCATTGTTGGCAGGCGTATCCCCCGCGCCGAAGCAGGGACCGCAGAAGGCTGTCTTCATCACTGCTCCGGTTTCCATAAGCGTAGCCGCACATCCGTTTTTGATCAGCTCCATATAAACAGGCATGGAAGCAGGATATACACTCAGTGTGAATCCGTCGGAGCCGATATAGCGTCCCTTCAGAATATCTGCAGCCGCACAGATGTTTTCAAATCCGCCTCCGGCGCAGCCCGCAATAATCCCCTGATCCACTATGAATTTTCCGTCCCTGACCTTATCCTTTAAGGTAAATTCCACAGCGCCGTCCAGGCTTACCTGCGCGCGCTTCTCCGTCTCATCCAGAATATCCATGAGATTTGCGTTTAATTCCTCGATACTGTAAGTGTTGCTGGGATGAAAGGGCATTGCAATCATGGGACGGATGGCAGACAGATCCACCACGATCATGCCATCGTAGTAGGCTGTCTCCCCGGGGCTCAGTCTGACATAGTCCTTCTTCCGCCCATGAATCTCGTAAAATTCTTCAATGGTCTCGTCCGTTGCCCAGACAGAGGAAAGACAAGTGGTTTCCGTTGTCATAACATCAATGCCGATGCGGAAGTCAGCGCTTAAGGAAGCCACTCCAGGGCCCACAAACTCCATTATCTTGTTTTTCACATATCCGTTTTTGAACACTGCTCCGATAATGGCAAGCGCCACATCCTGAGGGCCTACCCCTTTCGCAGGCTCGCCTTTTAAGTACACGCCTACCACATCGGGCATATTAATATCATAGGTCTGATTTAATAGCTGCTTTACCAGCTCCGGACCACCCTCTCCCATAGCCATGGTTCCCAGAGCGCCGTAACGGGTATGAGAATCAGAACCCAAAATCATCCTGCCGCCTCCCGCAAGCATTTCCCTGGCGTATTGGTGGATTACCGCCTGATGAGGAGGAACGTATACGCCGCCGTACTTTTTGGCACAGCTCAGCCCAAACATATGGTCGTCTTCGTTTATGGTGCCTCCTACGGCACATAGAGAATTATGGCAGTTTGTCAGCACATAGGGCATAGGAAATTTGGTCAGTCCCGATGCTCTTGCCGTCTGGATAATCCCCACAAAGGTAATATCGTGGCTGGTCAGCTTGTCAAAACGTATCTTCAGCTTGTCCATGCTGCCGGAAGTGTTATGGCTTTCCAATATTCCATATGCTATGGTAGCCTTTGCCGCTTTCTGTCTGTCAGCATCCTTCCCAGTTTTCTGCTTTATCTCCTGGACTGCCTGAGGCGTGTCGGCAATGATGTCCGTGCCGTTAATCAGGTAGGCGCCGCCTGAAAATAATTCTATCATAATAACTGCTTCCTCCTCTTTGTTTTTTCATGTCATGACGTCAGAGGCCTGGGATACTCTGTCTCTTAGCTCCGGCATCAAGTAATATTATAAGGGATGGAAACGGGGGATGCAATGGAATTTTTGGAGCCTTCCCTCAGCTTCTCCCCAAAATACGCAGACGAAGGACGCTTCCACGAAAGCCTGCATTCCCCACAATCTGCAGCACATCCTTTTCCCCTTCAATCACATCCTTGTCATAAAAATGCACATGCCCGGCCAGGACTGCCACCACGGGACTATCCTCGGCCGTAGTCATTTCCACAAATTCCTCTGAAGCTTCATTGGGATAAATTCCTCCAAAATTCCCTCCTCCGATCACAACGCCGCTGTTCCACACCTGTGTGGCCTTCGACAATACCGACTGGGTTAAAAATGGCACATGGGCCAGCACAATGACAGGCTTTCCCGTGTCCAGCAGCTCACTGTAGTCATCAAGCACCTCCGGATTTACCTGTCCTGAACTGTTATCCACAGCGGCCACTACAAATTCACCGAAATCGAGGGTATGGAAAGATGTATCTCCCTCCATATAAGGAGAAAGCGCCGGCAGATATTTCTGCTTTCCAGACTCCGACATGTACTCCCAGGGAAAAGTCCAGTCATGATTGCCCAAGGTATATAGATAGGGCATCTCCAGCTCGGAAAGCTCCTTTGACAAAAAATCCAGATTCTCCCGGGATGGACTGTCAATAATATCCCCGCCCAGCAGAACGCCATCAACCTCTTCTTCGTTGGCATAATCCACTACTCGTGAAAACTGCTCTGCAGAGGAAGTTCCATCCTCTCCGAGAAATCCCTTATATCTCTCCTGCGCATAATTTTGGATCTGTTCCGTCTCCTCTGCCGCATCCGTCTGTTCCTGTGTGTCCAAAGGAATCACCGCATGAGCGTCGGTTACAAATAAAAGCTCGTAATCGCCGGAAATTCCATCAATCACAATGTCTTCCTGCATAATATTTTCCTGCCATCTTTCACTCTGTGAAGCACATCCGGAGAGCAGCACTCCGCAGCATATCAACGTCAAAACGTATTTTTTCATCATAAAACTCCTCATTGAACAGATAAATGTCACAGCCTCAAATCATCTGCCCGGCTTTATCGGCAGAAAAAAGATACTCCGGACAAACCGCCGGAGCATCCTTCTACAGTCCTACCTGTTATTTTAATACCACCTTATCCAAATGCCAGATCTCATCCACATACTGCTGGATGGTTCGGTCCGAGGTGAATTTTCCTGAGCAGGCCACATTTAAAATGGCGCTTCTGGCCCAGCCGGCTTCGTCTCTGTAAGCCGCTTCCACCTTTTTTTGAGCCTCCGCATAAGGCTTGAAATCCTTCAATATAAAATAGGTATCTGCCTTGGGCGTACACTGAGTGTTGAGCAGGGAGTTATAAAGAGGCCGGAACAGCTCCGGATCCCGAGGGGCGAATGTTCCGTTGATCAGCTGCATCAGAATCTTTCTGATATCCTGATCATTGTTGAAAATTTCCATGGGATTATATCCCCCGTGATTTTCGTAATTGATAACCTCCTCTGCGCTCAGGCCGAAGATGAAGGCATTGTCCTCTCCAACCTCCTCCACGATCTCCACATTGGCGCCATCCATGGTTCCCAGCGTCAGGGCTCCGTTGAGCATGAATTTCATATTCCCGGTGCCGGAAGCCTCCTTGCTGGCAGTGGAAATCTGCTCTGAAACATCCGCCGCCGCAAATATGATTTCCGCATTGGATACATTGTAATTCTCGATGAAGACAACCTTGATTTTACCGTTTATGGAATCATCATTGTTTACAACCTCAGCCACAGCATTGATTAGCTTAATCGTCAGCTTTGCATTGCGGTAACCGGCCGCCGCTTTTGCCCCGAAAATAAAAGTCCTGGGGAAAAAGTCCATCTCCGGATGCTCCTTCAGCTCATTGTAAAGGTACATAACATGCAGGATATTCAAAAGCTGCCTTTTATATTCATGAAGCCGCTTCACCTGTACATCAAAAATGGATCTGGGATCCACCTCTATGCCATTGTGCTCCAGAATGTACTTTGCCAGACGCACCTTATTCTGATATTTGATATTCATAAACTCTTGCTGGGCCTTTTTATCCTCCGCATAAATCTTCAAATGATTTATTCTTGGAAGATCAATAATCCAGTCGTTTCCGATATGATCCGTAACCCAGTCTGCCAAAAGAGGATTGGCATGGAGCAGAAAACGCCTCTGTGTAATTCCGTTGGTCTTATTATTAAAACGCTCCGGATACATGTCATAAAAATCTTTAAGCTCCTGCTTTTTCAGAATTTCCGTGTGCAAACGCGCTACGCCGTTGACGGAATACCCCGCAACAATAGCCATATGAGCCATTTTTACCTGTCCATCATAAATAATGGCCATCTTACGGATTTTGTCCTGGACATTTACGCCCGAAACGCCATCGTACTTCTGATGGATCTCCAGAATAAAACGGCGGTTGATTTCCTCCACAATCTGATAGATTCTGGGAAGAAGTCTGGAAAACAGTTCAATAGGCCATTTTTCCAGCGCCTCTGCCATAATGGTATGATTGGTGTAGGCACAGGTTTTGGTGGTCACCTCCCACGCCTCCTCCCAAGTCAGGTAATAATCATCCATCAACACTCGCATCAGCTCCGCAATGGCTACCGTGGGATGCGTGTCGTTCAGCTGAAAGGTAGCTTTTTCATAAAATCTGCGCACATCATCATGCTTTCTCATGTATTTCTCAACCGCCTCCTGCACGGACGCCGATATGAAAAAGTATTGCTGCTTTAGGCGTAGTTCCTTGCCTGCATAATGATTGTCGTTGGGGTACAGCACCTCCACAATATTCCTGGCCAGGTTTTCCTGCTCCACCGCCTTCTGATAATCTCCCTTGTCAAAGGATTCCAGCTGAAAGCATTCCACAGGCTGGGCATCCCAGATACGCAGCGTATTCACTATGCCGTTTCCATATCCTACAATGGGCAGGTCATAGGGGATGGCCTTTACGGACTGATACCCCTCCTGCGTAAACACATTGCGGCCATTCTCGTCAGTGTGCACAGCCACATATCCCCCGAATTTCACAAGCTTTGCGTATTCCGGTCTGCGCAGCTCAAAGGGGTTGCCATCCGCCAGCCAGTTGTCCGGCACCTCCACCTGGTATCCATCCCGTATCTCCTGTCTGAACATTCCATAACGGTAACGGATACCGCATCCGTAAGCAGGATAACCAAGCGTCGCCAGAGAATCCAGAAAGCAGGCGGCAAGCCGTCCCAGTCCTCCGTTTCCCAGAGCCGCATCCGGCTCTTGGTCCTCTATAAAATTCAGATCCAGCCCCAGCTCCTCCATAGCTTCCTTTATCGGCCTGTATTCCTGCAGATTAATCATATTATTACCGAGAGCCCGTCCCATGAGAAACTCCATGGACATATAGTAAACCATTTTGGGATCTTCTTTCTCATAGGCCTTTTGGGTTTCCATCCAGTTTTCCACAATCTGATCTTTTACAGCGTAGGACACCGCCTGAAAAATCTGCTGGGGATCAGCCTCATCCAGAGTCTTTCTGTAAAGTGCCTTAATATTATCCACCACACTCTTTTTAAACTGCTCTTTATTAAATTTATTTTTTTTCGTTATCATAGTCTTTAAAACGCTTTCTCCTTTCCTGTTTGCCGTGGTTCTTTTTACAATCGGTTTAATTATAACAAATTTACGCTTTCTATCCAACTTATTTTTATAACAGGTTTCCCACTATGCAGATTGCCGGGTAAGCCGCTGCCGCCAGCCTCGGCAGAGCTCTGTCCTCACACTGCCGGAAAAACTGCAGACTTCGGAGCGTTACAATCAAAACCGCCGCAGAGCAAAAAATAGCCGTTCTGTCCCCCGAAGCATAAAGAGTCGGCGAAAATCCCACGATGATTCTTGACAAAAATCCCGCTCCCAGAATCACCAGCTCCAGGATGGTTTCTCTTGATTTGCCGTAAAGAAGCACAATTGTCATCACCACACAGGCTATGACAAACAAGTATACAGCAGTCTGGAACACAATGAGCTGCGCGGAAAAATAAGACAGCCCCGGAAGCTGCCTGTTCTGCGCCAGCACTCCCACCCCGTTTCTTCCTCTTGTCAGAATCCCGGAGTTTAAAAGGTAATTGCCAAGATGACCTATGCCCCAGTAAAACGCCACGGGACAAGCAGCGACGCAGACCAGCACCGCCTTTTTTCTTCTCTGTCTTATTGCAGCGCCGCATTTTGCTGCAGACGCCGTGAAAAAAAGCGTCCCCGCAAACAGTCCGAAAGTCCAGCTGGACTGTTCATGCCCTGCGGCCAGATAATAGTGAGCCGTCTCCAAAAATCCCATCCATACCTTTTCATACACGTTAAGGGCTGCAAATTCTGGGAAAAAACGTTCCGTCTCAGACAAAGTTCTGGCGCTGTTTCCAGGAGCCGACAGTATGAAAAACAACGACAGGCCGATTAAGGCCAGCTGCACAAAATAAAAAGGAGAAAGCCTTCTTTTTTCCGTCAGCAGATATAAACCGGACACCAGATAGACTCCCAGCAATATGGCTCCCATTTGCTCCATATTGGAGGCATACAATGCACACACTGGGCAAATTATATATTCCCAGAGGGAACAGCCTACGCCCTCTGACCAATGTTTCAAAGGGCGCATGGCCACAAGCCCCAGCGTCAGCGCCCATAGATAATTCACGGTGGTGGTAATCCAGCCTGCGCTGCTTAAGGAAAAAAGCGGCACAGACCACATCATGGCAAAGAACATCACCTGGGCCTGGAGCTTCCTTTCCGTGCCGAATAAATCTGCCGTAATCCAGATGAGCAGCAGAATCATCAGCACGTCCAGTATGCGCCATATCCACGGAGACGCTGCCGTAAGCGGCATCATAACCGCCTCAATAATCACCCGGGAGGACCACTCATTATAACGCTCCCTCAGCAAGTCAATCAGCGGCTGCTGGCCCCATATCCCGGCATAAGTCAGGTCATCGCCAAAGTCAGGCCGGACAAAGGCATGGGCAATCATTAAAATTACCGCAAAAGCTCCCAATGCCCCCCATCTATATATCACATCATTTTGAAAACGATTTCTTTGGTTCATCGCACACTTTCCATCCGGCAAAGCGGACACTGCCGCACTCTATGCCTTCCTATACCTTTTCGATGGAGATGGTCACCGCTTCTCCGTTTACATTCCACTCCTTGGAAACAGGAAGATCCGCACCGTTTGCAAAGTCCTCCGCCAACACCTTCCCCCCAATGACTTCCTTATTTTTTTCCGCGATACGCCACAGCTTCTCATTCCCGCCAAGGGACACTTTGATATGGTCCATAACCTCAAAGCCCGCTTCCTTTCGCATGGTCTGTATCTTGCTGATGATCTCGTATACGAATCCTTCCTCCAAAAGCTCCTGCGTCAGGTTGGTGTCCAGCACCACCGTCATGCGGCCGTTCTCCTGGGACACATAGCCCTCCTTCTGAGCTGCGTCAATCAAAAGGTCCTCTCTGGACAGCTCCACATTCACATGATCAATCGTAAAGACAAGCCTTCCCTTCCCGTTCAGTTCATCCATAGCCGCATTGCCATCCAGCGACGCCAACGCTTTCTGGATGCCTCCCAGCTGCTTTCCATACCTGGGTCCCAAAGTGCGCAGCTGAGGCTTGAAAGTGTATGAGGTGAATTCTCTCACATCATCTGTAAATATTACTTCTTTTATATTCAGCTCATCTCTTACAATATCCTTATAAAAATCGCTGAGCGTAAAGTCTGCTTTTACATACATTCTGCTCACAGGCTGACGGTTCTTGATGCTGGCTTCATTTCTGCAGGCGCGGCCCAGAACCACCGCATCCAGCACATCCTCCATATTTTTTTCCAGCTCTTTATCGATAAAGCTTTCCTCCACAGAGGGAAAGTCACAGAGGTGAATACTCTCCGGGGCATTTTTAACAACGCTTCTGACCAGATTCTGATAAATCTCCTCTGTCATAAAGGGAATCATGGGCGCCGCCGTCTTGCAGATGGTGACAAGAGCCGTGTACAGGGTCATATAGGCGTTGATCTTGTCCTGCTCCATGCCCTTCGCCCAGAAGCGTTCCCTGCTCCTTCTCACATACCAGTTGCTCATTTCGTCCACAAAATCCTGAAGAGCCTTGCCTGCCTCCGGTATGCGGTAATTATCCAGATGATCGTCCACCTGGCCCACTACCGTATTCAGCCGTGAAAGCAGCCACTTATCCATAACAGGCAGCTTATCATATTCCAGGCTGTATTTTGCGGCGTCAAACTGGTCAATATTGGCATACAGCACAAAAAACGCATAGGTGTTCCAGAGAGTTCCCATAAATTTGCGCTGTCCCTCCATAACTGCCTTGCCAGAAAACCGCTTCGGCAACCAGGGAGCCGAGCTGGTATAAAAATACCAGCGGATAGCATCTGCACCGTAGGTTTCAAGAGCCTCAAAGGGATCCACCGCATTGCCCTTGGATTTACTCATTTTCTGTCCGTTTTCATCCTGCACGTGTCCCATGACAATCACGTTCTTATAGGGCGCCTTATTGAAAAGCAGCGTAGATTCCGCCAAAAGGGAATAAAACCAGCCTCTGGTCTGGTCCACTGCCTCGGAAATAAAATCCGCCGGAAACTGCTGTTCAAAAAGCTCCTTGTTCTCAAAAGGATAGTGATGCTGGGCAAAGGGCATTGCCCCGGAGTCAAACCAGCAATCAATCACCTCGGGAACTCTCTTCATCTGCTTTCCGCACTCAGGGCAGGCAATTGTAATCTCATCAATGTAAGGACGATGAAGCTCAACGGTCTTTGCCTTTTCGCTTCCGCTCATCCGATAAAGCTCCTCTCGGCTGCCCACCGAGTGCATATGTCCGCATCCGCATTCCCAGATATTCAGCGGCGTGCCCCAATAGCGGTTGCGGGACACTCCCCAGTCCTGAATATTTTCCAGCCAGTTGCCGAAACGTCCCTCTCCAATGGAAGGCGGAATCCAGTTGATGGTCTTGTTATTGCGCACAAGGTCATCCCGTACAGCTGTCATTTTGATAAACCAGGATTCTCTTGCATAGTAAATAAGAGGCGTGTCGCATCTCCAGCAGAAGGGATAATCATGCTCAAACTTCGGCGCTGAAAACAGCTTGCCCTCTCTGTCCAGATCCTTTATGACCTCAGGATCCGCATCCTTGACAAACCTTCCGGCATAGGGAGTTTCCTTTGTCATTTCCCCTCTGCCATCTACAAACTGTACAAAGGGCAGATCATATTTTCTTCCAACCTGAGCGTCATCCTCACCAAAAGCGGGAGCGATATGAACGATTCCCGTACCGTCAGTCATGGTGACATAGGTGTCACATGTAATGTAATGTCCCTTTTTCTTCTGCTTTGCAGCAGCCTCGCCCGCGCAGGCAAAAAGGGGCTCATATTCTCTGTATTCCAAATCCTTTCCGGCATAGGTGTTCAGAATTTCATAGGCCGCTTTTCCCTCCTGGGCCAGATCCCCCAGCACCTTTTCAAGAAGCGCCTGAGCCAGGTAATAAGTATAGCCGTCAGCTGCCTTTGCCTTCACATAGGTCTCCTCAGGGTTCACGCAGAGGGCAACATTGGATGGAAGCGTCCAGGGTGTAGTAGTCCATGCCAGAAAGTAAGCGTCTTCGCCCACTGCCTTAAAGCGCGCTATGGCAGAGCGCTCCTTCACAGCCCGGTATCCCTGAGCCACCTCGTGGCTGGACAGCGGTGTTCCGCAACGGGGACAGTAGGGCACAATTTTGAATCCCTTATACAAAAGTCCCTTATCCCAGATTGTCTTTAGCGCCCACCACTCAGACTCAATATAATCATCCTCATAGGTTACATACGGGTGCTCCATATCAGCCCAAAAGCCTACGGTGCGGGAAAAATCCTCCCACATTTCCTTGTACTTCCAGACGCTTTCCTTACATTTGTCAATAAAGGGCGCAAGGCCATATTCCTCAATTTGCTCCTTTCCGTCAAGCCCAAGCAGCTTTTCCACCTCCAGCTCCACGGGCAGTCCATGGGTGTCCCATCCGGCTTTTCGCGGAACCATATAGCCCTTCATGGCCCGGTATCTGGGAATCATATCCTTTATGGTGCGTGTCTCCACATGACCAATATGGGGCTTTCCATTCGCAGTGGGCGGACCGTCGTAAAAGGTGTAGGTGGGGCATTGGCTGCGGTTTTCCATGCTTTTCTCGAAAATCCGGTTTTCTTCCCAAAACTTTTCTACGTTTTTTTCACGTTCTACAAAATTTAGGTCGGTTGACACCTGCTTGTACATAATCATTTTCCTTTCCCTGCAATAAAATTGAATTTGTATTTCAGAATAAAAAAAGAGCCCCGTCCTGTAAAAGGACGAAGCTCCCAACTTCGTTTACCACCTGTTACATCATACGCTTCCGCTTTCCCATTCCTGCGCGGTCATCCTCAAATCTACCAGCAGGAAGCGCGCAAAAACCTGAGCTCAGAAGTTATATGGCTTCCCGTAACGGAGGAATTCCGTCTGAAACTACTGGTACAGCGGCCCAAGGCTCACAGTCGTTGGTTTCAGCTGCTCAAAAGTGATCTTCCCCGTTTTCCTACTCGCACCGGCCTTCCACCCCCGCCGGCTCGCTTTGCCTTTCAAAAAACGGCTACTCTCTTCGTCAAAGCATTTTACAATTTCTAATATCATATAACCTGATTTCTAAAATGTCAAGGTTTCCGCGTATTTTTTATGCTTCGATACTGCCCCCCAGCAGTTCCTCAAAATATTCCGGAAGATTTCCAACGGCATCCCCAGACCGAATACGGCGGGACATCCATGTATGGATGGTACTGATTGGAAGGTTTTTTGTTGCGTTCAGATGTCAAAACAGGTATACTTAAGTTAGATAATTCAGAAAACAGTAATACAGACATCTTTGCCGGAAGGGGGAGTATTATGCAGGGTTTCAAAGGAAAGGGCAGAGTTTCACATGCCCTGCTGGCAATCAATACCATTCCATTGCTGCTGATGGGTCTGCTGATTATGTTTCTCAGCTTTCATTGGTTTTCAAAGGCCATGCACGGAGAAATTGAAACGGAGCTGAAAAATGCCGTCTCAAGCCTGAACACTCTTCTGGAGCTTGCATATCCGGGAGACTATGAGTTAAGAGGAGACACCGTGTATGACCTTTACAAAGGGGAATACAATATTTCAGGGGATTCCTCTCTCGTTGACCGTATCAAAGAGGAAACGGGATTTGAAGTCACCATCTTCTATCAAAACACCCGCGTCCTTACTACCATATGCACCCTTGATGGTCAGCGTATTCTAGGAACCGGAGCTCCCGAGATTATACAGGAGGAGGTGCTTTCCAGCGGAGAAGCTCATTTTTACGACAACGCTATAATCAACGGTTCCGAATATTTCTCTTATTACGCTCCCCTGCGTAATTCCGACAATTCCGTCATAGGAATGCTCTTTGTTGGCAAGCCCCGGAAAAGCGTGGATGACGCCGTGGAGAAAGCCGTTTATCCTATTCTGATTGCTGAGCTTTTGTTCGCCATAATCATAGCGGTAATCAATTTTATCTATAACAAGAAGCTGGTATCAACTCTACTAAAAATACATAGATTTCTGTCAGATGTATCCTCCGGCAATTTGTCCGCCAGACTGGATCCTTCTGTTTTGAAGCGCAGCGACGAGCTTCGGGAGATTGGAACCTCCGCTATCAACATGCAGCGCTCCCTGACTACCATGATCGACCACGATTCCCTCACAGAGCTGTATAACCGCCGCTGCGCCGACCGCAGGCTGCGTCAGGTGATTGAGAATGCCATTAAGCACCAAACACCTTTTTGCATAGCCATTGGGGATATTGATTTCTTTAAAAGAGTTAATGACAGCTATGGCCACGAATGCGGTGATCTGGTACTGAAAAATATAGCCGCCTGCCTGAAACGCCATATGACCGGCAAGGGCTTTGCCGCCCGATGGGGAGGGGAAGAGTTCCTTTTAGTCTACGACCACATGAATGTCCGCGAAGCCTACAAATATTTGCAGCGTCTCAATTTTGAAATACATGATATGGAGTGCTCCTTTGAAGGACATAGCGTAAGCATTACAATGACTTTCGGCTTGGTTGCCGGAGATACCGACAACGTATCCCTGCTTTTGAGAAATGCCGACGATAAGCTTTATAAGGGAAAGGCTGCGGGACGGGACTGCATTATGTGTTAAATCCTTGCTTTTTTATCACTATGGATATATGATAAACAGTAGGAAGCGCGCTCTGCGAGCTTCCTAACTTGTCATGAATGATGTGCCGGATTGCTCCGGCAGAAATGAGAGGGCTTATGGACAGACAAAACCTGACACTGCTCACAGATTTATATGAGCTGACTATGATGCAGGGCTATTTTAAAAATAAGGATCGCAATGAAACCGTTATTTTCGATGCTTTCTACCGCACCAATCCCTGCGGGGGCGGTTATGCCGTTTCTGCGGGTCTTGAGCAGGTAATCCAGTATGTGAAGGAGCTGCGCTTTGAACAGGAAGATATCAATTATCTTGCATCCATGGGAATTTTTGAAGCGGATTTTCTTTCCTATCTGAGAGGTTTCAGGTTTTCCGGTGATATTTATGCCATACCTGAGGGAACCGTCATGTTCCCCAGAGAACCGGTTATCAAGGTGATTGCTCCCATCATGGAAGCGCAGCTGGTAGAGACGGCTATTTTAAACATTGTCAATCATCAGAGCCTGATTGCCACCAAAGCCTCCAGAGTATGCTATGCTGCCAGAGGAGACGGCATTATGGAATTTGGCCTGCGCCGTGCTCAGGGTCCCGACGCCGGTATATACGGCGCCAGAGCGGCGGTGATCGGAGGCTGCATCGGTACCAGCAATGTATTGGCAGGACAGCTCTTTGATGTGCCTGTGAAGGGTACTCATGCCCATAGCTGGATCATGAGCTTTCCGGACGAATATACTGCTTTTAAAGCCTATGCTGACATGTATCCCGGTGCCTGCATTCTGCTTGTGGATACCTATGATACCCTGAAATCAGGAGTTCCCAATGCCATCCGGGTTTTTCAGGAAATGCGGAATGCAGGAATACCTTTGACCTCTTATGGTATTCGTCTGGACAGCGGAGATTTGGCTTATCTTTCAAAAAAAGCCCGAAAAATGCTGGATGCCGCCGGTTTCCCAGACGCGATCATTTCAGCCTCCAATGATCTGGACGAATTTCTCATTGACAGCCTGAAGGCGCAGGGCGCGGCCATTACCTCCTGGGGAGTGGGCACTAACCTGATCACCTCAAAGGATAATCCTTCTTTTGGAGGCGTATACAAGCTCGCTGCAATAAAAGATGAGAACGGCCATTTTATCCCCAAAATCAAACTTTCCGAAAACACCGAAAAGGTAACAAACCCCGGCAACAAGATGATTTACCGTATCTATGAGAAGGACAGCGGAAAGATCAAAGCCGATCTGATCTGCCTTGTGGATGAGATCTATCGGGAGGATGAGGATCTTTTGCTTTTTGATCCTTTGGAGCCCTGGAAAAAAACAAAGCTTAAGGGCGGCACCTACACTATGCGCCCCATTATGAAGCAGATTTTTAAAGATGGAGAGTGCTGTTATACCTCACCCAGTGTTATGGAAATAAGAGAGTATTGCAGACAGGAGTTGGATACTCTGTGGGATGAAACCAGACGTTTGGTAAATCCTCATCAGGTATATGTGGATTTGTCCAAAAAGCTTTATGATATTAAAATCAGCCTGTTGGACCAAATGAGTGAGAAATAAAAGGACATAAAGCAGTCCACCGATAATGAAATCCGTGAAAAAGGGACCATCACTTTTCTGTGAAGTCCCTTTTGCGTTTACTGCTCCATCTGCCTTCCCAAAAATCCGGCGGCAGAGAGCACCAGCTTTTGTTCAACCTCTCCCATCTTGCTTTTTCCATCGTTTTCCAGGAGCATCACGCTCCCAATAATATCTCCTTCACAGATAATGGGCGCTATGGCTTCATGCTGGTATTCTTCCCCGGCCTCGTCACAAATGGCGATAAAGCTTCTGTCGCCTCTTGAGGCAAGAATGATTTCCCGACTGTTTACTTTCTCCTCCAGCTGTCTGCCTATGGACTTTCCCACAAGCTGCCTGTAGCCTCCCGCCGCTGCAATGAACTGATCCCTGTCCGCAATCAACGCAGTGTGACCCGACACCTGAGAAAGACTTTCCGCATACTGTTTTGCAAAGGTAGACATCTCCCCAATAGGAGAATACTTCTTTAAAATGATCTGGCCTTCTCTGTCCGTAAATATCTCCAGCGGATCACTTTCCCTGATATGGAGGGTCCTTCGGATTTCCTTGGGGATTACAATCCTTCCCAAATCATCTATTCTTCTTACAATTCCTGTTGCTTTCATATAAAAATAAACCTCCATTTACTCTGATAACAGCTCTTAGCAAATTTTTGCTTAGAACCTATTATCTGTAAATGAAGGAATATTATTCTTTATCTTTTTTAAGAATTATCGATCCATTTCCGCAATACGGCCTGTGGACTTATGCTCCCTGATGATCCCTTGGATTTCCTTCAGATCCGTGCACAAAAGATCTCCCGGGATTGTATTTTTAAGGGCGCTGATCGCATTGCCGTACTCCAGCGCCTTCTGATATTGCCCCTCATGGGCCAGAATCCCATACAACACGCCGGAGATATAGGCATCCCCGCTGCCGATACGATCCACCACTTCGATATCCGCATAAGGAGCCTCCTCATAATAAATGTTATCCCTGGCGCTGTAAATAATAGAGCCGAAGGTATGACGTTTAGGGCTGTGAACGATCCGCTGAGTAGAAGCCACAACAGAGATGGGATATTCTTCCGTAAAACTTTTCATAATGCTTTTGGCATCCCCCTCCTTGAGGAAAGTAAGACGGGCCGTATCCTCAGAACAAAAGAAAATATCCACATAAGGCAAAATACCTTCAATACACTCTTTTGCTTCGGCTCCCGTCCATAAATTCCCTCTGAAATTTACATCAAAAGAGATGATTGCCCCCTGAGCCTTGAAACGCTTCATCATCTCAATGCCCGCTTCCCTGCACTGAGGACTCAAGGCCAAAGTAATTCCACTGGTATGGAAGCAGCGCGCAGCGCAAAACAGACTGTCATTATAATCATCCACGGAGATCTTATTGATAGAAGTATTTTTCCTGTCATATACAATACGCGGCTTACGCGGATACGCCCCGTTTTCATAATAATAAACTCCCAGACGCGCATCCTTATCCTCATCATATACCAAGTAATCGTCACTGACTCCGCAAAGACGAACCCGGTTTTTAATGTACATTCCGAGA
Source organism: uncultured Acetatifactor sp. (assembly GCA_944383825.1). Classification (GTDB taxonomy): domain Bacteria; phylum Bacillota; class Clostridia; order Lachnospirales; family Lachnospiraceae; genus Acetatifactor. The sequence continues at coordinate 47,355 of CALWRA010000008.1, forward strand.
TCATTTGCAGGAAGCTTCGATATGATTCCGCAGCGCAACCCCAGCATTGCCGCGCCGGTAATAGCGTTCAGCTCGGCTCCTCCCGCCTGCTTGCTGAAAGTATCGCCTCTCGTCAGCCTTTCATTGTCCGGAGGAGAAAGCCTCAGCATGATTTCTCCAAGGGAAAGCAAATCAAATTCTCTCTTCATTTTATAGTCCTCTCTTGCAGTGTTCCATGCAGAAGCTTCTGCATTTCTGCTTCCACTATAGCATATTTCTCACAGAACGGTAAAGGTATCGGACATTAATTAAAAATTTAACAGATTACGGCACAAAACCACTCATTCCTCCATATACTCTCTGTATTCACCCTCGCTGGCAAATAAAATATAAACTCCGCTCACATATCCCATATATCCGGCTGAGGTTACATATCCCTTCATAATAGCACCTTCCTTTCAGAATGTCTGCTTCCTGTTCTGAAAATAAGGTATCACATTCAAAGTACTATAATACGTACTCAAATATGCCTATTGTCAGGATTTATCTCAAAATCGGACATGATTTCTTCCCTCTGTTCCAAAAGCGGACGCATCTGATTTAAAAGCTCTTCCGTCTTATTTAAAAGCAGCTCCGCATCCGTCTCCGCCAGTCCTGTCTTCCTGTATTTATAGGTAAAAAAGGGATTGCCGTATGCAGTAAAAGCCAGAGCTTTACCGTATTTTTTCAACAAAGGAGGTATTCCAAGAGGATCAATTTTCGCATCCGGCCGAAAGGTTAAAATAATTCTTTCATTTTTGCCCTTTATCTCCGTCATATAAAGGCTGTGTGCTGATACTCTGATCAATGCAATGCGAAGCAGGTTATCCACAGATTTGGGAATTGCGCCGAAACGATCCAGAAGCTCATCCTTCATGTCATCCCGCTCCTTTTCGTTTTCTATACCTGCAATTCTCTTGTAGATATCAAGTTTCTGCACCTCGTTGACAATATACTCCGGCGGAATAAAAGCATCTACGTCCAGGTCAATGATTGTGGCAAAATCCGCAGCCGTTGTTATTCCCTTAAGAGACTTCACCGCTTCATTCAGCATCTTACAGTACAAATCGTATCCCACCGCCTCCATATGGCCGTGCTGCCTTACCCCCAACAAATTGCCTGCTCCCCGAATTTCCAGGTCCCGCATGGCAATTTTAAAGCCGCTTCCCAGTTCCGTAAATTCCCGAATGGCAGCCAGTCTTTTCTCCGCTACTTCCTTCAGCATTTTATCCTTTTTATACATCAGAAAGGCATAGGCCGTACGGTTGGAGCGCCCCACCCGGCCCCGAAGCTGATAGAGCTGGGACAGACCCAGCTGATCAGAATCATGGATAATCATGGTATTCACATTTGAAATGTCAAGGCCTGTCTCGATTATGGTGGTAGACACCAGCACATCTATTTCCCCGCCGATAAAATCCACCATGATGCGCTCCAGCTCATGCTCCTTCATCTGCCCATGCGCAAAGGCCACATTTGCCTCCGGCACCAGTTTGGATATGGCGGCTGCAATGTCCGCAATATTATTGACTCTGTTATATACGTAATAAACCTGTCCGTCTCTGGCCATTTCCCGAACAATGGCTTCTCTGACCAGCTCTTCATTGTACTCCATGCAAAATGTCTGTATGGGCAGGCGATCCCCCGGCGCCTCTTCCAGTACGCTCATATCTCTGATCCCGATCAAGCTCATATGCAGAGTTCTGGGAATGGGTGTGGCTGTAAGCGTCAGGACGTCCACATTTTCCTTCAGCTTTTTTATTTTTTCCTTATGAGCCACTCCAAACCGCTGCTCCTCATCGATGACCAAAAGTCCCAGATCCTTAAATTTCACATCATTAGACAGAATCCTGTGAGTGCCGATCACAATATCCACAAACCCCTTCTGAAGATCGGTCAAAGTTTTTTTCTGTTGTGCGGATGTCCGAAAACGGCTCATTAAATCTATACGTACGGGAAAATCCTTCATTCTCTGTACAAAAGTATTATAATGCTGCTGGGCCAGTATGGTGGTAGGCACCAGATAAGCCACCTGCTTACCCTCCTGCACCGCCTTAAATGCCGCACGAATAGCGATCTCCGTTTTGCCGTAGCCCACATCCCCGCAGATCAGACGGTCCATAATTTTCCTACTCTCCATGTCTGCCTTGGTATCCGCAATGGCGGCAAGCTGATCCTCCGTCTCCTCAAAGGGAAACATCTCTTCAAATTCCCGCTGCCAGACAGTATCCTTTCCATACTGATAGCCCTCGCTCTGCTGGCGCAGGGCGTACAGCTCCACCAAATCCTTTGCCACCTCGGAGACGGCGGTTCTCACTTTTGTTTTGGTGCGTTCCCATTCCTTTGTTCCCAGCTTATTGAGCTTTGGCTTTTTTGCATCGGCAGAGGCATATTTCTGAATAACGTCAAGACCGGTAGCCAAAATATAAAGGTTCCCGCCATCCCGGTATTCTATCTTAATATAATCCTTCACCACATTGGACATTTCCACCTTTTCGATGCCCCGGTAAATTCCCAGGCCATGTGTTTCATGAACAACATAGTCACCCACCTTGAGTTCATTAAAATCGTTGATCTTTTGCCCCTGATAAAGCCTTTTCTTTCTCCTTTTCCTCTTTTCCGCGCCAAAAATATCCGTCTCTGACACCACCGCAAACTTCAGCATAGGGTACTCAAAGCCTTTATTTACATGGCCATAGCAGGTCATTATCTCTCCTGGAATGGCCTCTCTTCCAGGGTCCTCCGTGTAAATGGCGGGCAGCTCCTGATCCCGAAGTTCTTCAGCCAGGCGTCCGGCTCTGGTGCGGGAGCCGGATAAAAGCACTATTCTGTATCCTTTTTTGCGGTACTGCTTTAAATCTTTCACAAGGGCCTCAAAACTGTTATTGTAAGGCGCAATGTTTCTGGCATTTACATTCAGTTTTTTTTGCGCCTTAAAATAACCGCCGCGGCTATCCATTGTTGAAATAGTTATGACACTGTTCTTCTGCAGGCTTGCAGCCACCTGCTCTCCGCTGTATAAAATCTCCATCTGATCCGGCAGCACATAACCCTTGTTGGCCCTCTGCTCCATGCTTTCCCGGAATTCTAGCGCAACAGCCTCCGCCTGCTCCTTCAACCGCATGGGTTCATCCAAAAAAAACGCCGGATTTCCTGATGCCAATTTCCGCAAAGCCTCCGGCAGAGTATAGGTGTCCTCGTAAAAATAGCGGACATATCCCTCAACATTCGTAAAGTTTTGAAATTCCCCAAGCTGTTCCCTAAGCTCCTTTACCTGTGCGACAATCCTGTGGGCCTCCTCCGGCTTGTGGGCATCCCTAAAAAGCTTTTCCTGCTTCTTTGCCTCTTTTTCGAGCTTGGACAGGCCCTGACGGATTCTCTCCTGTGACAGGACAAACTCCGCAGCAGGATAAATGCAGACGCTTTCCAGCTTTTCTATGGAACGCTGACTTAAAATGTCAAAGCTTCTGATGGATACCACCTCGTCTCCCCACAGCTCAATGCGATAAGGATTTTCTTCCGTCAGGTCAAAGATGTCCACAATTCCTCCCCGGACGGAAAACTGCCCAGGGCTTTCCACCTGGTAGCTCTTCTCATAGCCCATTTCCACCAGATGCTGGGAAAGCTTTGTTTCGTCCAGGCTTCCCCCTCTATATATATCAATTCTGTCATCCTTGTCCCACAGCACTTGAGGTGCCATAAGCGCCGCATAGGTTGTGACAATTGTAACGGGCTTCCCCTCCAAAATCCGGCGCATAGTGCGAATTCTCTCTCTTGTCAGCTGGTTGCCGTGAATATCCGCCTGAAAAAAAATCAGATCCTTGGCCGGATAAAGCAGAGTATTCCGGTCATAAAATTTATACTCCTCACAAATTTCCTTTGCCTTCATATCACTGTAAGTAACGATGACCTTATGCTTCAGGCCATCGCTTAAACCATATATCATATGAAGTTTTTGGGAATCCACACATCCCGTCAGCGCTATAACGCCCTCCCCCTTTTTCAGCGCGTCTTTTGTTTCCTGATATTCCGCCAGCTCTTTAAGCGGCGCCAGTAATGCCTGCATTCCATGTGCCTCCCGTTTACTTTTCCCCGGTCTTAAGCCATTCGGGCCAAATCTCCGTCCTATCCGCTCATTTTGCAGCCTTTTTGTTGAAAGCGTTCATGGCGGCCTCCGCATCCTGCATAATAATCATCCGGATAGCCTCCGACGCTCTCTCTGCCGCCTCATCCATTGTGCTGCGCTCATCTTTTGAAAAATGTCCCAGCACATAATCCGCCAAATCGTATCCCTTAGGCTTCTCTCCAACTCCCATTCTGATCCGGATAAAATTTTCCGTGCCCAGACGCGCAATAATATTCTTCAGGCCGTTGTGTCCTCCGGCACTACCTTTCTTTCTAACCCGAAGCTGTCCCGGCTCCAGACTGACATCATCGGATATTACAAGTAGTTCCCTTTCCGGATCTGCCTTATAATAATCCACCAGTTCCCTTACGCTCTCCCCACTCAGATTCATAAAGGTCTGAGGCTTTGCCAGGATACATTTCTTTCCTGCCACATACCCCTTGCCGATAACAGCTTTATGCTTTTTTTCCAGAACCGCAATATTCTCCCGATCCGCAAGCCTGTCTACCACGTCAAAACCTATATTATGCCTTGTATTATCATATTCTTTTCCCGGATTTCCCAGACCCACTATAATGTACACAAATGCACCTGCTTTCCTGCGTTTTTTCACACGTATTGGTATTGTCTCATTTTTCCCGGAAAAATACAAGTCGCCTGTCCAAAAAAGCCCATGCCTTTTCCCTGGATCAATAAATTAACGAATCAGCAAACCGTTCTTTCAGTTTATTGAAAAAAAGCTCCGCAGCAGGAGAAAAAATCTGATATTTTTTCCAGACAATATCAAGCCCGGACATTAGTTTTGGAATAAGCGGCCGAAAGCACAGACTACTGCTCTCCGTTGTATTTGCCAGTTTATCAAGCGTCACTGCATAGCCGATTCCCGCTTCCACCATGATGGTCGCGTTATAGACCAGATTAAAGGTGGTGACAATATTTAACTTTTCAAAATCCTCTCCAAACCAGTCGGAGAATTTATTTTCTCCCTGTCGCGGCGCTATAGCCTGTCTGGAGCAGATGAGCGGCACATTCAGCAGATCGCTTTTTTCTATATATTCTTTTCGGGCGAGAGGGCTGTCCCTGCGCATAATAACGCCCCATATATCCTCAGCCGGCAAGCGAATGTAATCGTATTTGGAAATATCGGCGGGCTGAATGAGTATGCCAAAATCCAGGAGCCCTTTATCCAACCGTTCCGTAACATCCTGCGCATTTCCGCTGTACAGATGATAATGAACGCCCGGATACAGGTCGCGCAGTTCCTTCGCAATTTCCGCAATCAATTTAATCGCCTCTGTTTCTCCTCCGCCAATGTAAACATCGCCGCTTATAGTACCTTCCATTGCACTGAACTCTGCTTCTGTTTTATCAACCATAGAAAGAATCTCTTCTGCCCTTTTTCTCAGCAGCATCCCCTCCATCGTGAGAACAACCCTGTGGCTTTTACGAATGAAAAGCTGCTGCCCCAATTCTTCCTCCAAAGCTCGAATTTGACGGGACAGCGTCGGCTGCGTTACATGCAAAAAATTAGCCGCTCCAGTAATACTCCCTTCCCGGGCAGTCGCCAAAAAATAACGAAGTACTCGAATTTCCACTCTGTATCATCTCCTTTGCCCTATTATATTCGTTTCTCAAATGCCTGTAAAGCATATCATAGCATAAAAACAAAGTATTTGCGGTTTTTCAGGCATAGAACTACAATACAGATAACAGGGAGGTGAGGTCAAGTGACTCCAATTTCAGAGGAACGAGTTTTCAAGATACGAAGAAATCTGGCGGATGCGGGATGCAACGCTCCTTTCATCGAACAGTTTCTTGCTTTGGAACAGCAGCAGAAACGGAAGGAGCAATATGGGCTGCTGTCCCAGTACAGATCTTCTCTCCTCCATGAGATTCATCGGGAGCAATATAAAATTGACTGTCTTGATCACATGCTCTATACCATGCAAAAAGAGGACAAGGAAAGGAGTAAATTTTAGTTATGGAAGAAAAATTGATTTTAACAGAAGAATGGGATAAGACCTTCCCCAAAAGCGATAGAATAAACCATCGCAAAGTGACTTTTCATAACCGTTATGGCATCCCCCTCGCAGCCGATCTTTACGAACCCAAAGACGCGGCGGGAAAGCTGTCGGCTATTGCTGTCTGCGGTCCATTCGGCGCAGTGAAGGAGCAGGCAGCCGGGCTGTACGCTCAGATAATGGCCCTGCGTGGATTCCTGACCATTGCTTTCGATCCGTCTTTCATCGGAGAAAGCGGAGGCCATCCCCGCTGTATGGCCTCCCCGGACATCAATACGGAAGATTTTCAGGCAGCTGTAGATTTCCTCTCGATGCAGGATCAAGTAAATTCGGAGAAAATCGGCATCATCGGCATTTGCGGCTGGGGCGGCATGGCCCTAAACGCAGCGGCGCTGGACACCCGCATTCGGGCGACCATGACCTCCACCATGTACGACATGACCCGGGTAAATGCCAACGGCTACTTTGACGCCGAGGACTCTGAGGATGCACGCCACGCCAAAAAGCAGGCATTAAACGCCCAGAGACTGGAAGACTATAAAAACGGCCGCCATGCTCCGGGCGGAGGCGTTGCAGATCCTCTTCCACAGGACGCTCCCTTCTTTGTGAAGGATTACTATGACTATTACAAGACCAAGCGAGGATACCATGCACGCTCTCTGAATTCCAACAGCGGCTGGAATGTGATCGGCTGTATGTCCTTTATGAACCAGCCCATTCTGCGGTACAGCAACGAGATCCGCAGCGCCGTGCTGATGATACACGGTGAAAAAGCCCACTCCTGCTACTTTAGCAAGGACGCCTTCGCCGACATGGTAAAAGACAATCCTTACGCCGCCAACAAAGAGCTATTGATTATTCCCGACGCAGCGCATACCGATCTATACGACCGGACGGATGTGATCCCCTTCGATAAAATCGCGGATTTCTTCAGGAAGGCAATGCAGTGAAATGGACGATTAAAACTCAGACAGCTTGTCCGAAGCTTTTGAACATAACGCAAGGGAATCTGGGAATGCAGGGCTTCCAGCGTACCTGGTCATTAGCCCGCAGCGCCCGTAAAAGGAGGGTATCCCTCAAGTCATTTCCGACTTTCGGGACACCCTCCTCCTTCTCTCCGCAGCCTATATTCCGCTTTACAGCAGGCTTATCAAGATGACCTCAAACAATCAATTTTCACGCTATGTGATGATCTCCTCCGATTCATCCAGAGCCTTTTCATAATTTTCAAGAATAACGCTCTGTATAGCCGTTCTTGTGGCTGAATTGATGGGATGCGCAATGTCGCGGTATTCCCCGTCCGTTGCCTTTTTGCTGGGCATTGCGATAAACAATCCCTTCTCTCCTTCAATCACCTTAATATCATGCACTACAAATTCGTCATCCAAGGTAATGGAAACAATGGCTTTCATTTTGCCTTCTTTTGTTATCTTGCGAACACGAACATCTGTTATCTGCATATGTGCCATTCCCCCTAGTCTGTTAATCTTTTGCTAAATTACGTACCGCTCGTTGCGCTCCACCACAATCCTGATCTCGCCCTCGCCTACGTAATAAGAATTCGCGCGTATGGTGTCACGACTTTCCACAATACAATTCTCTATATGGGTATTGTCCCCAATATAAACATCATTCAGTATGATGCTATTCTTTATTACACAGTTATTTCCCACATAGCTCTTTTTAAAAATAACAGAATTTTCTACAGTTCCGTTTATAATACACCCGCTGGAAATCAAACTGTTTTTGATTTGAGCGCCCACATTGTATTTTGCAGGCGGCAGATCGTCTACCTTAGAATAAATATCCGGATACTGCTTGAAAAAATAATTTCTCACATCCGCTTTCAGGAAATCCATATTAGTATTATAGTAATCCTCCACAGACGCGATATTTCTCCAATAGCTCCTGATCTTGTAACCATAAATTCTCTTGATGTCCTTGTAGCGGATCAGAATATCCCGCACAAAATCATATCTGTCCTCCTCTGCGCACTTTTCAATCATTTCAATGAGAAGACGACGGCGAATTACATAAATGCCGCAGGAAACAGTGCTTGTCTTGGCTTTAAGAGGCTTTTCCTCAAATTCCTCGATACGGCTCTCCTCATTCATGCGCACGGTTCCAAAGCGCTCTATGTCCGTTCCCGGCTCCATATCCCGACACACCACTGTAATATCCGCTCTCTTTTCAATATGGTACTCCAGAACTTTATTGAAATCCATTTTGTAAATGCCGTCGCCTGAAGAAATTACCACATAGGGCTCATGGCTGTTTTTCAGAAAGCTTAAATTTTGATAAATTGCATCCGCCGTCCCCCTGTACCAATTGCTGTTGTCCGCCGTCACAGCCGGCGTAAACACGAAGAGCCCTCCCTGCTTGCGTCCAAAATCCCACCATTTGGAGGAACTCAAATGCTCATTCAGGCTTCTGGCATTATACTGGGTAAAAACCGCCACCTTCTGAATATGGGAATTGGACATATTGCTCAATGTAAAATCAATACTCCGGTAGCTGCCTGCAATCGGCATTGCGCAGATCGCTCTTTTCTGTGACAGTTCCCGCATTCTATGGTTATTACCGCCTGCTAAAATAATTCCAATTGCTCTCACTACTGTTCACCTGCCTTAATTAATGTTTTGCCGCTTGCAAGCACGGAGTTCTCATAGTCTGCCGCCGATGTGACTCCGAACACCACGGAATTTTTTCCTATGCTGATGTTGTCCGGGATCACGCTTTTTTCTCCTACGGTGACAATTCCATGATTATAAATATGAGGAGCCGTATCATTCTCCGCTTCATCCCCCACGCCGAGCTTCACGCCGCTGCCGATCTCCACGTTCTCCGCAATAATCGCTTTGTTGAGCTCACAGCCCTCTCCGATTGCAGTCTGGTTCATGATTATGGAATCTCTAACCACCGTCCCTTTGCCAATGGTAACGCCGCACCCGATCACAGAATTATAAACCTCGCCCTCTATGTCCGAACCTTCTCCGATAATGCTTCTCTCCACAACACTGCTCTCGGCAATATACTGAGGCGGAAGTATCTCGCTCTTGGTATATATTTTCCAATATTCTTCATACAGGTTGAATTCAGGAACTATGTCAATCAGCTCCATGTTGGCCTCCCAGTAGGAGCTAAGAGTCCCCACATCCTTCCAGTAGCCCGTAAATTCATAGGCGTACAGAGGTGCGCCCTTCTCATGGCAGTAAGGAATGACATGTTTTCCAAAGTCCAGGGCAGGCTGCTCATTCATTGCGATCAAAGCATCCCTCAGGGTCTTCCAGTTGAAAATATAAATACCCATGCTTGCCAGATTGCTTCTGGGATGCTCCGGCTTTTCCTCAAATTCCGTAATTTTTTTGTTCTCATCGACAATCATAATACCGAACCGGCTTGCCTCCTCTATGGGAACCGGCATAACGGCTATGGTAACCTCCGCTCCATTGGCCTTATGGAAATCCAGCATGACCTCGTAATCCATCTTATATATGTGGTCTCCTGAAAGAATCAGCACATAATCGGGATGAAAACTTTCCATATATTCCAGGTTCTGGTAAATGGCATTGGCCGTTCCCGTATACCATTCGCTGTTAGAGCTTTTCTCATAGGGCGGAAGAACGGTAACACCTCCGATATTACGATCCAGATCCCACGGAATACCGATTCCTATGTGCGTATTCAACCGCAGAGGCTGATACTGTGTTAATACACCAACCGTATCAACTCCGGAGTTAATACAGTTGGAAAGCGGGAAGTCGATAATGCGGTATTTTCCCCCGAACGCTACCGCAGGCTTTGCAACTTTGGAGGTCAGTACTCCCAGACGGCTGCCTTGTCCTCCTGCCAGTAACATGGCGATCATTTCTTTCTTAATCATGTCCTCACCTCAATCTAGCCTTTACCATTATTATTGATGGCATTATTATAGCATATCCACACAGGAAAGTGAATATTTATTCCGGAAATATTTTGATTTTTTATATTTTTCAATATGTATTTTTTATATTTTTCAATATATTACTTGTATTTTTTTGTTTATTTTATTCAATACAACTTATGTTTTTGGCTTTTTTATACCGTCGTTTTAGACATTTTCCTTTTTCATTTGTTTTTTGCGTCCCAGATGTATATAATATAGGGGTACAATAACTTTATAAAGGAAGTGCCATCATGTATCAGATAGATTTCACGCACCCTTCCCATGTTTATTTTGTCGGCATCGGCGGAATCAGCATGAGCGGCCTTGCCGAGATTCTGGCGGACGCCGGATTTCAGGTTTCCGGCTCCGACAGGTCAAAAAGCTCTCTTACCGAAGGTCTGGAGACCCGGGGGATCACCGTATTCTACGGACAAAGCCGAGAAAACATCACCGATGATCTGGACTGTGTAATCTTTACAAGCGCCATACGGGAGGATAATCCCGAATATATCGCCGCCCACGAAAAAAACATACCCTGTCTGACCCGCGCAGAGCTTCTGGGACAGATCATGAAAAATTACAGCACGCCCATTGCAGTCAGCGGCACTCATGGAAAAACCACCACCACATCCATGATCAGCGAAATACTTCTTCAGGGTGATACCGATCCCACTCTTTCCATAGGAGGAATGCTTAAAACCATAGGCGGCAATATCCGTGTAGGAAAATCCGGGCTGTTTGTAACGGAAGCCTGCGAATACACCAATAGCTTTCTCAGCTTTTTTCCGAAGATCGGCATTATTCTGAATATAGAAGAAGACCATCTGGACTTTTTCAGGGATCTTGAAGATATACGCCGCTCCTTCCGCCGTTTTGCCGAACTTTTGCCAAGAGAAGGCTGCCTGATCATAAACGGAGACATCCCCTGCCTGGGAGAGATTACCGAGGGCCTGTCCTGCCGGATTATCACCTACGGCATTGGCCATACCAACACAGAAGGCAATCCCATGGATTATTATCCGTCAGATATTACGCATGACAAATCCGGGCATCCCTCCTTTCATCTTCACGGTCCCGGGAAAAGCCTGAGACAATTTGCGCTGAACGTGCCCGGCGACCACAATGTCAGCAATGCAATTGCCGCAATCGCTCTGGCCGATCTTCTGGCCGTTCCCGATTCCGTCACCGCCCGGGCTCTTCTTTCTTTTTCAGGAACCGACAGACGTTTCGAATATAAAGGTAAAATCGGCGGTGTTACCATAATAGATGATTATGCTCATCATCCCACAGAAATTACTGCAACTTTAAAAGCTGCTAAAAATATCCCTCACAAGACTCTGTGGTGTGTATTTCAGCCCCATACCTATACCCGCACCAAGGCCTTTTTAAAGGACTTTGCAAAAGCCCTATGCCTGGCGGACAAAGTGGTGCTGGCGGATATTTACGCTGCCAGGGAGACCGACACCCTTGGCATCAGCTCGGATACCCTGAGGGAAGAAATCCAAGCCTTAGGCCATGAATGCTTTTATCTCCCCTCTTTTGATGAGATCGAAAATTTTCTTTTGGAAAATTGCATAACCGGTGATCTGTTGATAACTATGGGTGCCGGAGACGTGCATAAAATCGGAGAAAACCTCTTAGGAATTTAATTTTCCACATTATCCACAGTACCGGCGGCAATCCGATCCGCCTTTGGGCTGTGGATATTTTTTTCCTTTTTGTGGATGACGGCTTTATTCCTTTCCTTGCTTTTTCGGCCTGAAGTTCCTTTTATCCACAATGTCCACATTTTCCACATTTTGTTCGAACCCCTGCGTTTTCAAGCGTTTCGGGAATTTGACTATTTCTTTTTTTTACACCCTGTGCTATACTGTGATGTACTTTGAATGCGAAGGGTAAGGGAAAGGATAGTGTTTTTGTTATGCCGCGTTTGACCATTTATAAGGATGACTATGCAGATTCCACCGCCGTGTCCAACCGTTTCATTGATGAATATATGAAGGATGCCAATGACGCACAGCTCAAGGTTTATCTGTACCTTGTTCGTATGCTGAACGCCAATCTTGCTACCAGCGTGTCCGGCATTGCGGACAAGTTTAACCACACGGAAAAGGATGTGATCCGGGCGCTGAAATATTGGGAAAAAAGGCAGCTTCTTGATCTGGACTATGATGAGGACAGGAATCTTGTGGGAATACATATGCGTGACTTGAAAAATACTCCTGTTTCCACACCCAAGGATTCTTCTTTTTCAAAGTCTCCTGTAAAATCCACGGAAATCGCCTCCGAAAAATCCAGGAATCCAGAGGCATCCCCCAAAGCGGAAACCTTTGTTAAGCCATTGTATTCGGCGGACAGACTCCGGGAATTTAAAAACAGTGAGGACACCGCGCAGCTTCTTTTTATCGCAGAGTCCTACATCGGCAGGCCGCTTACGCCCTCTGAGATAAGGTCCATTCTTTTCTTTACGGATGTGCTTCATTTCTCTGACGACCTGATCGATTATCTGATTCAATACTGTGTGGATCGAGGTAAAAAGGATTTTAAATACATAGAAAAGGTAGCCCTTAACTGGGCTGAGGAAGGTATCTCTACTCCCAAGCAGGCACAGAGGCTGTCTTCAAGATACGATAAAAATGTATATGCCATAATGAACGAGCTGGGCAAAAGCGGTTCTCCTACCACAAAGGAGATGGAATTTATCACACGCTGGATCAAAGACTATGGCTTTACCCCAGATATTATATTTGAAGCCTGTGAACGCACAGTATTGGCCACAGACAAACACCGTTTTGAATATGCGGAGGGTATTTTAAGCAGCTGGAAAAAAGCAAACGTCCGCCACAAGTCAGATATTGGCAGAATAGACGAGATGTTTCAGAAAAAGAAAGTCTCTGCCAGACCCTCTTCCAATAAGTTCAACCAGTTTACACAAAATAACTACGATTTTGACGCGCTGGAAAAAGAGATTTTAAGTAATTAGTCCCCCACTGGAAATCTCCTGACAGCCGAAAAAGGAGACCGCCTGTGTCACTGAATCATTTACAATACGAGTCCATTATGCGAGGCTATGAACGAACCCGTGACCGCAATCACAGGGAAGAGCTCTCCCGCCGGGAACGGGTTTACCATGACGTTCCCGGCTATAGAGAGCTGGAGGATTCCGTCAGCACGCTCTGTGCCTCCATGACCAGGAAAATACTGGAGGACTGCCCCAATGCCCGGCAACAGCTTCATGTATCTCTGGCAGAGCTTTCTCAGCGCAAAAAAAGGATGCTGGCCCAGGCCGGCTTTGCCGAAGATTACCTGGAGCCCCTCTATGACTGTCATGAATGCCACGACACTGGGTACGTACAGACAGATGAGGGAATCAGGAAAAAATGCCGGTGCTTCCGGCTGCAGGAAATCACTCTGCTGTATGAGCAGTCCAATATTCAGTCAATTATTTCCAAAGAAAATTTTTCCACATTATCTTACGAATATCACAAGGGCGACGACCTGAAGCGTTTTGAAACCGCGGTAGAAATATGCCGGAATTTTGTACAAAATTTCAAACAGGACTACCGCAATCTTTTCTTTTATGGTACAGTAGGTACTGGAAAAAGCTTTTTGTCCGGATGCGTCGCCAACGATCTGCTACAACAGGGATATTCTGTAATCTATTTCAGCTCTTCAGGATTATTTGACGCACTTTCACGTTATTCTTTTGACGCAAAATCGAAAGAACCTCTATACCGTTTTTGTCAGGACTTATACTGCTGTGATCTGATTATTATTGACGACCTGGGCACGGAAGTGACAAATGCCTTTGTCACCTCCCAGCTTTTCGCATGTCTGAACGAAAGACATCTACGTGCAAAAGCCACGCTTATTTCCACCAATCTCAGCCTGGAGGAGCTGCGGGACCGATACTCGGAGCGGATTTTCTCCAGAATTACCAGCAACTATACAATCTGCAAGCTGACCGGACCGGACATCCGGCTCTATAAAAAGCGGATGGCCAGTATAGCGTCAACCTAATAGAAAGTGAGGATATTTCATGGCAAACCGTGAAGAAAAACGTAATCTGGAGACGATACCCGTAGGCTCTCTGGGAATTATTTCCCTGGAGGGATGCAGGCCTCTCGGCGAGAAGGTAGACAAGTATCTTGTAAAATGGAGAGCGGAGCGTGAAAGCGAGCATAAGGATTCCCTGGCTTTTTCAGGCTATCAGAGGGAATCCTATCTGCTGAACGCCAAGGTACCCCGCTTCGGCTCCGGTGAGGCCAAGGGAATGATCTTGGAATCAGTCAGGGGAACAGATCTCTATCTTTTAGTGGATGTATGTAATTATTCTATGACCTATTCTCTGTGCGGGCATGAAAACCATATGTCTCCCGACGATCACTATCAGGATCTGAAGCGCATTATTGCCGCAGTGGGCGGAAAGGCCCGCCGTATTACCGTGATTATGCCCTTTCTTTACGAAAGCCGCCAGCATAAAAGAACCTCCCGGGAATCTCTTGATTGTGCTCTTGCTCTTCAGGAGCTTGTCCGGATGGGTGTGGATAATATTATTACTTTTGACGCCCATGATCCCAGAGTGCAGAACGCCATTCCACTCCACGGCTTTGAGACCGTACAGCCCGCTTACCAGTTTATCAAGGGACTGCTGCGCAATGTCAGCGACCTAAAAATCGATTCCAATCATATGATGGTTATCAGCCCCGATGAGGGCGGTATGACCCGGGCTATTTATGTAGCCAATGTACTGGGACTGGACATGGGTATGTTTTATAAGCGCAGAGATTATACCCGCGTGGTAAACGGGCGCAATCCCATTGTAGCTCATGAATTTTTGGGGACCAGTGTGGAAGGCAAGGACATGATCATCATCGACGACATGATTTCCTCCGGTGAAAGCGTCCTTGAGGTTGCCGCGGCATTGAAGCAGCGCAAAGCCAATAAAATCTTCGTTTTTGCCACCTTTGGCTTGTTCACGAACGGCCTGGATAAGTTTGATAAAGCATTTGAAAACGGCATTATTGATAAAATCCTGACCACAAATCTGATCTACCAGACGCCTGAGCTTCTGCAGAGGGAATGGTACATCAACTGTGATCTGAGCAAATATATAGCATATATTATAGACACGCTCAACCACGACTCATCCATAAGCGATCTGCTGAATCCCAATGAAAGGATTCAGAACATTGTTGCTCGCTATAAAAAAGGAGAACTGGGCTGAGAATTTATAACAACAGCTCGTTTCCGGCTGCCTGTACCCCAAGAATTATAAAAGGGTTCTTACGAGACGACAGTCGGAAATGAGTTGTTTCTTTTTATCCTCCCATCCCTTGACAAGATACGTTGTGTGTTGTATACTTCTAAATTGTTAACAATATTTATTTATATGGTTTACAATTTGCCAAGCGATTGAGAGGATTTGATAATGTATGATGAAATGACAAAAAGCGCTTCCCGGATGAACGTAAAGATGTTGGCATTGACCGGATTAATGGCGGCTGTTATTTGTATTCTGGGCCCCCTGTCCTTCTCCATTCCCATAAGTCCGGTGCCCTTCTCCCTTGGAACCCTTGCAATCTACTTTGCCGTATCCGTTCTTGGTATGAAGCGGGGAGCCCTCAGCGTAATCATTTACATACTGCTGGGCCTGGCCGGCCTTCCTGTTTTCAGCGGATTCGGCAGCGGAGCTGGAAAGTTGCTTGGCCCCACCGGCGGATACATCATCGGTTATCTTTTCATGGCTGTCGTCTGCGGCCATTTTGCCGATAAATTTTCCAAAAGACCCCCAATATTCTTTCTCGGAATGGCTTTAGGCACCATTGTCTGCTATCTCTTCGGAACATTCTGGCTTGCCCTTCAATCATCCATGAGCTTTTCTGCCGCTCTCTGGGCAGGCGTTATTCCCTTCATTCCCGGAGATATTGTAAAGCTCATACTCGCGGGCGCACTTGGCCTGCAGCTGAAAGGACGGCTGAAAAGGGCAGGTCTTATCTGAGACCTGCCCTTTATCATATGGTTCCCGCTTAATCGGCATATTTGTTCACAATATTCCTCATGGTCTCCCATTTGGCTTCCATGTCCTCCACCAGTTTGAACTGGGTCCGGCATCTGTCAAGATTATGGCCTTCCCGGTGAATCCTGAAATAATGGTCTCCCTCCAGATAATCCGTGAGAAAACGCATTCCGCACTCATAAGTCATCACCTTGGCTCCCATCGGAAGCAATTCTATTTCCCTCCGGGTCAGACTCCCTCCGCAGCCCTCCAGAAATCCCTTTACATAAAGCTCAAACAACTCCATGCTGCAGGATACCTTGCTCAAATCCTGCTCATCCTCCAAAGCGGTGCTCGCTCCAAAGCGTATGGAATCTCCAAAGTCATTCATTGCCAGTCCCGGCATCACCGTATCCAAGTCAATCACACAAATACCCTTATGGGTCTTATTGTCAATCATGATATTGTTCAGTTTTGTGTCGTTGTGAGTCACTCGAAGAGGAATCTCCCCTCTCTCAAGAAGATCGCCAAATACATTTGCTGTTTCCTCTCTTGCGAGGACAAAATCAATCTCCTTCCGAACCTGAGCCGCCCGACCGCAGACATCCTTTTCCACAGCTCTTTTAAAAGTCTCAAATCTCGCCTTCGTATCATGGAAGCCCTTTATGGTTTCATGCAGAGTCTCCGCAGGATATTCCGAAAGGAGCCTCTGAAATGTTCCGAAAGCCACTGCGCTTTCGTAGAAATCCTCCGGTTTCTCCACCAGATCATAGCTGGTTGCGTCTGTGATAAAAATATAGGAACGCCAATATTCACCTTTGGAATCCACATAATAGGGCTTCCCATCCTTTGCCGGAATCGTATTGAGAGTCTCCCGATTCGGGTCACCTCCATTTTCTACAATTCGTTCCCGCAGGTAAGAGGTAACGCCCACAATATTTTCCATAAGCTCCACCGGATTTGTGAAAATTTCCCTGTTCATCCTTTGCAGAATTACCTTCAGCGTTCCCATATCCTCTATTTCAAAAGTCAGAAGATAGGTGTCATTGATATGTCCGCTTCCGTAGGGTTTGCGCTCCAAAAGTCTTCCCTCATATTTAAAATTCGCAATCGCTTCCTTTATCTGTATTTCCGTTACGCTGCCCATATTTAATCCTCCCACAGTTTCTGCGGATATACGCCCGCATCCTTTAAGCTTTGAATGGCGTTCATTACCACAGGCTTATCTTCTTTATATGTAACTCCATACCATACATCCTCCGATTCCAAAACAGCAACGGATGCCTTTCCCTCTGCCAGCAAACCGCTTACCACTGCAGGAAGAAAATATTCACATTTCAGGGGATTCTCCTTCAGTCCATTGTTCAGAAAATCAGGAAATCCCTTTTGAATCTCATCCAGAATACTTCTGGTAAAGCCCCACATGTTCATGGATACAAGCGTATCACCGTCTACTTCAGTCCAGGTATCTCCGTCATCCTCAGAATAGGCAATCTTCCCGTTTCTCTTTTCAATTCTTGTCCGTTCTGTAACTGTCAACAGCTCTCTTTTCTCATTTACCTCACAGATTCCTCTGGCTACGTGTCCATTATCCGTTACCGTATTTTTAAGGCGGTATCCCACCATAGCATACCGATACTTTTCGTCGTCCTCATGGGCCGCAAGATAGTCATACAGAGTTTTAAAACTGTGGCATCCGTAATAGTCGTCGGCATTGATCACCGCAAAGGAACCCTCTATCTTGTCCATAGCGCTGAGCACCGCATGGGCTGTGCCCCAAGGCTTTACTCTCCCCTCCGGCACTTGAAAACCCTCCGGAATATTGTAAAGATCCTGATATGCGTACTCCACATCCATGATCTTTTCCATTCTGTTTCCGACCGCTTCTCTGAAGTCCGCCTCGTTCTCCCTCTTAATAATAAACACTACCTTTTCAAATCCGGCCCGCCTGGCGTCAAACATGGAAAAATCCATAATAATATGTCCTTCCTGATCCACAGGATCAATCTGCTTTAGACCGCCGTACCGGCTTCCCATTCCCGCCGCCATAATGACCAATGTGGGTTTCTTCATAACAGCAAATCCGCCTTTCTTATTCTTTTTTCCGCTCCCTCCGAGAATGGAATCCTGCTTCATATACCCGGATGAGCAGATTTATCCAGCATACTTCAATACCTTCATTATATTTTTAGCATTTTGGAGTTGCAATCACGATATTGTTCTGTATTTTATAAATATTGCTAAAAATTATGTGAACTTCACTAATTGATTTTTTCACCATTTTAATGTACAATACTTCAGTTAGCTTTTACTAACCACATTGTGCAATTGACTTCAATGAAAAAGAAAACCGTTTTCCCAATCACCAAAAACCGAAATCAGCGAGGATTGAATGGATAAATGATTGACAAAAACTTACTTCGCCTGCTGGGTGAAAATAAAAAATACATATTTTACACGGTTGGGCTGATGATGCTGGGCCTGTTTGCAAATGTAGGCGTCACCGCCTGCATCTGCTGGGCCGTGGGATTGGCGTTAGATTACGATTCTCAAAGCGGCGGCGCCGTTATATTTCTGTGGCCCGGCATATGTGCGGCCATCGCTATTGTTGTCCGTTACGTCTCCTCCCGGCTCTCAGGTAATCTCAAAGATCTTCTGGGCAGAAAAGCGAAAAAGGAGCTTCGCGAAAAAATATATAATAAAATTGTAAAGCTGGGCGTCCGCTCTACCGACGGAATGAGTATGGCGGGATTAACCCAGGTTTCCATGGAAGGTGTGGAGCAGCTGGATCTCTACTATTCCTCCTATATTCCACAATTTTTTTATGCAATGATTGCTCCAGTCATCCTATTTTGCATTACTGTATGGATAGATTGGCATGTAGCTTTGACGCTTCTTGTATGTGTACCTCTGATCCCCATATCCATCGCTGCCGTGTCCAGATATGCAAAGAAAATTTTTGTAAAATATTGGGGGAAGTATACTCTTATGGGCGACAGCTTTCTTGACAGTGTACAGGGGCTGAAAGAATTGAAGATTTTCCGGGCAGACGAAGCGCAGCACAAAAAAATGAACGAAACCTCAGAGGAATTCCGCAAAATTACAATGAAGGTTCTCGTTATGCAGCTTGCCAGCACCACCATAATGGATCTGGTTGCTTACGGCGGCGCCGGTCTGGGCATTGCCCTCGCTGTCCTTGGCACAGCAAACCGAGGTCTCGCGCCCGTCTCGGCTTTGTTCCTTATTCTCGTTGCCGTTGACTTTTTTCTTCCGCTTCGCGCCTTCGGCTCTGCCTTCCATGTGGCCATGAACGGAGCCAGCGCGGGAACAAAGATTATTTCTCTGTTAGAGCAGCCTGATCCTGTTTGGGGGAATGAGACCGTAGCCGACATGGATCTTCGTTTGGAACATGTAACCTTCTCCTATGACGGCAAACGCGATGTATTAAAAAATATTTCCATGGTCTTTCCCAAAACAGGAATGACGGCCATCGTGGGAGAATCGGGTTGCGGAAAATCCACCATAGTGAATATGCTGTCCGGCGCATTTCGCCCCGGGAAAGGCCGGGTTACCGTAGGCGGCAAAGCTCTTGAAGCCTTTTCAAGAGAATCCTATTATTCACACCTTGCAGTTGTCAGCTATAATACCTATATCTTCAATGAAACCATCCGCGCAAATTTCTCCCTTGCCAATCCCAGCGTAACTGAAATGGACATCTATGCGGCGCTGGAAAAAGTGAATCTTACCGCATTCATCCGTCAAAACGGCGGTCTTGACAAAGTAATTACCGAGGATGCAAACAACATCTCCGGTGGACAGAAGCAGCGTCTTGCCCTGGCGATCAGCCTTGCGGCAGATAAGGACATCTATATATTTGACGAAGCCACAAGCAATATTGATATAGAAAGTGAGGCCATTATTATGGCCAACGTAAAGGCTTTGTCAAAAACAAAATCGGTGATCGTCATTTCCCACCGTCTGGCAAATGTTGTTCCCGCAGATCTCATTTATTATATGGAGTCAGGCGAGATACATGAGAGCGGCACACATACCCGTCTGATGGAAGCAGGCAGAGCTTATGCCAGGCTATACACAACACAGAAGGAGCTTGAGGAAGGTTATATATGATAAAGCAAAATAGTCTCCGCAGAAGCGGCGCAAAAATTATGGCAAGTCTGATTCTTCTTCTCGGCAGCCTTGTCTACATTATGGTTCTTGCCGTAATTAACGGCTCGGCGGGCTTTCTCTGTGCCATGGGCGTAACCCTGTTCGGCGCAGTCGGCATTGCCAAAGCCCTTGGTGAATCTATTGCTCTGTCCTACGGAATGATCATTGCCCTCACCATAGGCTGCGGCGTACTGAGCGGCTTGCTCCGCTATCTCGAACAGTATTCCAACCACTATATTGCATTCCGCTTGCTGGCCGTGCTGCGTGACAAAATCTTCGGCGCCCTTCGGGTTCTTTGTCCTGCAAAGCTGGAAACCAGACAAAAGGGCAGTATCATTGCCATGATCACCTCTGACATTGAGACTTTGGAGGTGTTTTATGCCCATACCATATCCCCGGTCTGCATAGCAGTAATCGTTTCTCTCACCGTATTTTTCTTTGTAGGATTCGTTTCCAGCTGGTGGCTGGCTTTGGCAGCACTTATGGGATTCATTATCATTGGCGTCATTATTCCCCTGATATTCTCCGGCAGACTAAAGGCCTCCGGCGTAAAATATCGTGGGCAATTTGCCTCATTCAACTCTTATTTTCTTGACAGTATTAAGGGAATTAAGGATATCGTTTTCAATAATGCCGGCAGGAAGCGGGAAGCCGAGGTCAACCGTCGTTCAGATCTATTGCTGGAGGAGACCAGAAAAATGAAGCGTAATACCGCTAAGGCATTCGCTGTCACTGAGCTTTGCGTTTCTCTGTTCATTATCCTCGCTCTTGGCATAGGGATTTATCTCGTTGCCAATGACCAGCTCTCTGTGGGAAGAATGGTCATTGGTGTTGTGGCCGTATTCGGCTCCTTCGGCCCGGTTATTGCTATTTCCGCTTTGCCCGGCAGTCTCACACAGACCTTTGCGTCGGGGGATCGTGTACTGAATCTGCTCTCTGAAAAACCGGTGGTAACACCCATCATAAATGGCGAAAAATTTAATTACAATAACCTGCAGGTATCCGAACTGTCCTTTGCATATGACCATGGGCCTCAGGTGCTTTCGGATATCTGCATGTATGCGCAGAAAGGTGAAATTATCGGCATTGTGGGCAAATCCGGCTGCGGCAAATCCACCTTTTTAAAGCTGCTGCTGCGATTCTGGCAAAAGTCAAAAGGCGGGATTGCCTATAACGGAATAGACATTGATAATATTGACACCGACTGCCTCCTTAACAATGTTACGATGGTCAGCCAGTCAACCTATCTCTTCGATGAAACGATTGAGGATAATCTGCGTATTGCCAAGCCGGATGCAGATCAGGAAGAGATAGAAGCTGCCTGTCGCCTGGCCTCTGTACACGATTTTATCCTGACTCTGCCAGAGGGGTATCAATCCCCCGCAGGAGCTCTGGGAGACAATCTCTCGGCGGGTGAAAAGCAGCGTATCGGACTTGCACGCGCGTTCCTGAGAGGCAGCGGACTGATTCTGTTGGATGAGCCCACAAGCAACGTGGACAGTATCAACGAAGGCATTATCCTCAAAGCTCTCAGAGAACAAAAGCAAAAAAAGAGCATTATTCTTGTTTCCCACCGTGAATCTACAATGGCCATTGCCGACCGCATTTATCGTGTGGAAGGAGGAAGGATGTATGAGCAGAAACCAAATTCAAAATAAACGTGAGCAGGAAAAACAAACGGTCTCGCTGATGATCCGTCTTTACTGCAGCAAAAAGCATGGCTCCAAAAAAGCTCTCTGTTGCGAATGCGAGACGCTCAGACAGTATGCAGTACTTCGAAGTGATAAATGTCCTTTTATGGAAACAAAAACTTTCTGTTCCAACTGTCATGTGCATTGCTATCATCCGAAAATGCGGGAAAGAATTCGCGAAGTTATGCGTTTTTCAGGACCGCGGATGCTATTTCACCATCCCATTATGGCAATTCGCCATGTGCTTGAAAGCAGGAAAGAACAAAGAAGATTGGAGAAGGAAAATGAGAGCGAAAATTAAAAAGATATTTTTTATCGTGCTGGGCTGTACAGGTGTGGGACTCGGCGCAGTTGGAGCGGTGGTCCCCATGCTTCCCGCCTTTCCTTTTTTGCTGCTTGCCGCATTCAGCTTTGCAAAAAGTTCGGAAAAGCTGCACACATGGTTTATAAATACTCAGCTCTACAAAAAGAATCTTGAAAGCTATGTTCAGGGTAGAGGCATGACCTGGGAAGTTAAAATTCGGGTTATGATCACCGTCACTGTACTGATGACCATTGGCTTAACGATGATGATGTTGAAATCCCTGTACATTCCCTGTGCAATTCTTGGAGGCGTATGGCTGTTCCACATTCTGTACTTTGTCTTCGGCGTAAAGACATTAAAGGAATAAGGGCTTGCATTTCCCCTTGGGTCATGCTATACTGTGAACCGTTGCCAAGCGCGGAAAGAGCGCCGAGTGTTCGAGACCTTCCACTCGTAAAACAAAACTAAAGGAGAAAACAAATGAACAAAAAAGTACTCTT
Source organism: uncultured Acetatifactor sp. (assembly GCA_944383825.1). Lineage (GTDB taxonomy): Bacteria > Bacillota > Clostridia > Lachnospirales > Lachnospiraceae > Acetatifactor. Next base: position 70,105 of record CALWRA010000008.1, read on the forward strand.
TATCGTCCATGCAGCCGTTACTGCTGCTCTTTATGTTGTGCTCACTTTGACAGCCAACGCTCTGGGACTGGCAAATTATGCCGTTCAAGTTCGATTTTCCGAAGCCCTTACCATTCTGCCTGTATTCACACCGGCCGCTGTACCGGGACTGTTTATCGGCTGCTTTCTCTCCAATTTTTTGACAGGATGCCTCCCCTGGGACATTGCTCTGGGCAGCATTGCTACTCTGATAGGCGCTTTCGGGACGTACATGGTACGCAATTCCCGCTTTAAATTCCTGGCCGCCCTGCCTCCCATCGCCGCCAATACGCTGATTGTTCCCTTTGTGCTCGCCTATGTCTACCGCTTTGACGGCTCCATCCTTTATTTTATGCTCACTGTAGGCGCAGGGGAAATCATTTCCTGCGGCATTCTCGGACTTTTGCTGCGCTCCGTGCTGCAGCGGTATCGCAAGTATATATTTCCCCTGCCATGATTTCATTTTTTATTGTTCTCTGATATACGTAATGAAGCAGTTACCGTTTTCCGAAAACCACTGGGCGGTGTCGTTCATACCGTTTCTGTAAAGCCTTCCTGTAGACGGCTCCATAATCACAACATTAAACTCGTCAAAACCGGTAACCAGCACTGCATCCCCGTTCTCCAACATAACAAGGACGGGGATGTCCTGATTTACATAGTAGAGCACTGCATCCAGGCTGCAGCCCTGCAAATCAAGAATCTGTGCATCCGGCAGGTTATCCTGCAGGATTTCAGGCACCGTCTGCCCTTGTCCCAGAAAAATTTCCGAATTGCGGATCATTCCCTCAAGGGCCAGCATACTGTCCAGGCACACAGCAAGGCTGTTCTTTTCTTCTGTGACGCCCGCTTCCGCAATAGCCGTAATCTGATTTCTGGCAGCCCTGTTTCCCCTCATCCAAATAACGGTTCCACTGTTGTCCACAACCACTCCCGCCATTTCATAACCCAGATTCACAGCGCCTGCAGGTGAGCTGAACACTCCTTCCACACCGTAGGGGCCATACACATAATATCTGGTTTCTTCATTTTCCATGGGTAGCATAAGCTCACGCCCTCCCTCAAAAACAACCTCCTTTGGCGTAAGTATCTGAATTGTGGAGCTGTTAATGGTGCTTCCCGTCTGAATCTGAACATATCTCTCGTAAATGTCAATATCCGCAGCAACGATGATATTTTCTCCCGGTTCCGTTTCCATACTGTTCATGATCTGATCCTGGGTTGCCTCCTGATATTCTCCGTTTTCCAGCCTTCTAACCCGATCCAGCGTAATCTGATTGTTTACCACCGAACAGCCCGTTATATAAATATTATCCATGCGATATTCCGTCAGAATCTCTCCCTCGGGATTGCAAATGCGCACACAATACATAGGAAAAAATACGTTTCCTGAACTTTCTTCCACAATGTCCTCATTCCGGGCAATTCCATAAATCACATCCTCTCCCATAAAGCCCAGAGGCCGGACGGCTTCCCCCTCTCCCACAGTAATAAGTCCCTCTGTGCCGCTGCTCAAGCTCTTAATATAAAGATTGTTGGAGTGATAAATGTCCCCGCCTTCTAGCCATACAATCATCTTGTGATTATCAGACACCTGCATACTGTCATCCTGCGTAATAGTTACAATTCCCGCATATGTTTTTTCCGCCAGATCCACCTCGTACACAACGGAGTCCAGGGAAAGATACAGCTTCTGATCCCTGCTCAGATAAAGCAGCCTTTCCAGCTCGGCTTCCAGCACAGCGTATGTGTTTTCATAGGGAATATACACAATCTCTTCAATAGTATTCAAAGAGCTGTCATAATTGTAAATCTGAACTCCTACTTCCCCCTCATGCCTTCCCCGGTTCATATATCCGTAGACGGCGAACGCCACATTTCCTCCTTCACTCACATCCAATATTTTCAGGGAATGCTCTCCGTATACGGTTCGGGCATCCATATTTTCCTCGTCATAAAAGCTGAAAAGAACGGCAAGCCTGTTGCTTGTAGCGTTATAGCTGAATAACTTATTGGCTGCCTCAAATACCACGATATTTCCATCCTCACTCTCCATCATAGGAATATCCGTATCAGTAATGCCCAGGAGAATCTTATCGTTGGCATACATATTTCGCACATCCGGAATCTGCGTCATGGTTCTTTCATAATTCAAAAGGTACATTCTGTCCGTTGTATACCGGACACGGTAGTATTCCTCCACCTGATAATAGACTGTGCTGTCCTCCTGGGATGTGGAAACCATATAATTTACAAGAACGGAAGCCGTCTGATCTGCAATTTCCTTCAGTGAAAGCGTCGGCTCTCCTACCGCTTCCACCGGCAGCTCTCCCCACGTGATCTGATGAAAGCTGCTATGGATATTTACCTTATGGAAGGATTGATTGCTCTCCAGCGCAGAATTTGTCTCAAGATAAATGGTAAGCTCCTCTGCCGCCTCCCTGTCAAACAGCTTTTGGTGAAAGTCCGTCACAAAGGCCAGCTTCTCATCCACGTAATAACTGTCGCTCCATATAGCTCTGGTATAGTACCAGATACTTGTTTCTTCACTCATATGGAGCACAATGGCCAGGGAATATTCCGTGTCTCTCTCAATCAGATCCTTCAAAGAAATAGTGCCCGAAATCTGATCCTCCGAGGTACGGTAATTTGTCACAGGAGTATTCTCAATCAGTCTTGCGCCATCCATGCTTCTGACCTCTATGGAAATGCCAGTAATCTCCCTTCCGTAAGTATCCACAGTAAAATCTGTTTCTCTGTTTTCACCCAGCACCGTCACTGTGTCTCTCTGGAAGGCCGTGTTTCTCGCCTCCTTGTAGCCATGCAGCTCATTATACTCGACGCCGTTTCTGCCCATGGTAACAATTGGATAAGTGGCCGGCGCCATCTCCATGGTGAGATTATCATGCTCCTTGTTCATGATTCTGCCCGCCGCCATCAAGGAAACAATAAAGATAATTAAAAAAACAAAAAGCTTTATTATGGTTTTCTTCATATTTTATATCCTATTCATTCCATAAGCAGTCTATACAAAGAAGGCCGTATCCCGAGAAATTTCATAAGCTCCTCCAGCTCCGTGCGAGACCGCCAGGAATCTGAAGCGCTGCCCGCAGACTTCATTTTTCCTGTTTTTACAGCTCGTATCAGCAAATTTTTTGGCGTGTGTTCCATATCAATAAACTCCAGTATCTTTGTGTCATACCCCTTCTGTTCCAAAATATCTGCCCGAAGCGCGTCAGTAATCAGAGCAGACATTCTTTCCTTTATCAGTCCATACTTTATCACGGGTTCAAGCATGCTGCTGTGCATCTGTCCATTCACCTCATGCTGGCAGCAGGGAACAGCCATAATCACTTGGGCGCCCCATTCAACAGCCTTCTTCAGGGCGTAATCTGTAGCCGTATCACAGGCATGAAGCGAAACCACCATATCCACCCTGCCCGTTCCCTGATAAGAAGCAATGTCTCCATGTTCAAAGGACAGTCCGTCATAATGAAGCCTCTCGGCCAGCGTTCTGCAGCGGTCAATGACCTCTGTTTTCAAATCCAGCCCTGTTACTGCAATCTCTCTCCTCTTAAGCCTGCACAAATAATAATACATTGCAAAGGTCAGGTAAGACTTTCCACAGCCAAAATCAATAATCCTGATACATCTGTCCCGGGGCAGCTCTTCCAGAATATCCTCAATAAACTCCAGATACCGGTTAATCTGGCGAAACTTATCATATTTTGCTCTGACCACCTTACCTTCCGGAGTCTGCACACCCAGCTCCACCAGAAAATCCATCGGGACACCTTCTTGAAGAATATAATTCTTTCTGCGGTTATGGGCCAAGTCATTCCCTTGGGAAATTTTCCGGTCTTTCTCCTGTCCTTTATCCGGAAGCTCTTTGATTTTGACAGTCACCTTTCCTTTTTTGCTCACAAGCACGGTAGCTTCTCGACAGACGCTCTTAACCTGCGCCTGTCTGAACAGCACTTCCATATATTCTGCAATTCTTAAAATCATTTCTTCCTTTTTATGATTGGTGTGGAAAACTTGTGTTCCCCGAAATAATGTTTCCTGGAAATAAAGCCCGTCCCTGAGCATTACCGGGCGTATCTTCACCTTGCTTCCCTTTTCCGGGCAGCGGGTATTGCTCAGAATCACCTGTATCATATTTTCATCCAGCGCTTGCTGCAGAAGGCGCTTCAATTCTTCCATATCGAAAATTACCCTTTCCTATCCCTTTATAGGGAGTACGGTATAAACAACAATAGGAAGCGCACTCTGCGAGCTTCCTATTCTCACGAATAAAAAGTTACTACAACATAGTCCCTTAGAGCCATGACTATATTGTAATAACTTTATCCTCAATGCACAACTAAAATTTTAAACTTCTCTATAAACTGTAAAAACTACGTCTTCCACCGTGTCTTCTTTTATATATTTCACCGCACACAAGCACCTGTATCAAATTCTCCAGCCAGGTCCACTTTTCTGGAAAGCTTTTCGAGGCCTCTTCTGTCTCACCATTTTCATTCTGCAGTATTTTCACAATAGATTTTGTCAGGCGCATTAGACTATATCTGTCCGGATACTCGTCGTATATCATGCTTCCCTCATAATCCATTTTGTCCAATATTTCCGCCACCTTGCGCTGGTATTTCTTTACTTCCAAAGGATAAGTCTGCTGCAAATACTCCAGATCCCGCAGCACGGTTCTGTCTCTGCCCGGGGCAAAATATCCGGGATGGCTCATGTAAAAGGGAAGGGGCTGCGTCATTTCATGATTAAAATCCATAAACAGTGCCTCTTATCTCTTTTTGATAGCATATGCGGTCAAAGCGCCTGCTGTTACGCAGACGCTTCAAAATTATACTATTTCAATACCTGTATACGTGCCATAGCCCTGTAAAGGGCAGTTTCCGCTCTTGCCAGATCCGTCTTGGGCTCTTTGTCCATAAGACGCTGTCTGGCCCTCTGCAAAGCAGCCTGAGCTCTCTCCAGATCAATTTCCTCGGGCCATTCAATTGTCTCCGCCAAAATTGTCACTTCCTCCGGCATAATTTCAGCAAATCCTGAATGAAGAGCCGCCTGTCTCTCCTGCTCCCCCTCATAAATGTGCAGAGTTCCCGGTCTGACAATTACAGTCAGGGGGATGTGCCCCGGCAGAATTCCAATCTGACCTTCTGTGGTATTGAATTCTACCATATCCACATTCTCTCCCTCATAAAACACTCTGTCAGGCGTAATCACGCGCAGACGAAAGCTTTTGTCCGCCGCCATAGACCATCCCTCCCTTATGCTAAGCCTTCACCTTTGCCAATACATCGTCAATGCTTCCTGCATTTAGGAAAAAGCTCTCAGGAATATCATCGTGCAGCCCATCCAGAATCTCCCGGAAGCTTCGTACGGTCTCACTGACAGGAACGTATTTTCCCTCCAGTCCGGTAAACTGCCCCGCCACAAAGAATGGCTGAGACAAAAATCTCTGTACCTTCCGGGCTCTGGATACAACAAGCCTGTCTTCCTCAGAAAGCTCGTCCATGCCAAGGATGGCAATAATATCCTGAAGCTCTCTGTAACGCTGCAGAATTTCCTGAACACCCCGCGCAGTATGATAATGCTCTTCTCCCACAATTCTGGGATCCAGAATACGCGAGGTAGACTCCAGAGGATCCACCGCAGGATAAATTCCCAGCTCAACAATGGAGCGGGATAAAACTGTGGTAGCGTCCAAATGAGCAAAGGTAGTAGCAGGGGCGGGATCCGTCAGGTCATCCGCCGGCACATATACCGCCTGCACCGAAGTGATGGAGCCGCTTTTCGTGGAGGTAATTCTCTCCTGAAGAGCTCCCATCTCCGTCTGCAGCGTAGGCTGGTATCCCACCGCCGATGGCATACGGCCCAGCAGAGCCGATACCTCGCTGCCCGCCTGGGTAAAACGGAAAATGTTATCAATGAACAGCAGCACATCCTTGCCGCCTTTATCCCTGAAGTATTCCGCCATGGTAAGTCCCGTCAGAGCCACTCGCATCCTGGCCCCGGGAGGCTCGTTCATCTGTCCGAACACCATTGTAGTTTTATCAATGACCCCCGATTCCTTCATTTCATGATAGAGGTCATTCCCCTCTCTGGTTCGTTCGCCCACCCCGGTAAACACCGAAAAGCCGCCGTGCTCCGTGGCAATATTACGAATCAGTTCCTGGATCAGAACGGTTTTTCCCACTCCGGCTCCTCCGAACAGTCCAATCTTTCCTCCCTTTTGATAAGGGCAAAGCAGATCCACGACCTTTATTCCCGTCTCCAGAACCTCCGTATCAGTAGACTGCTCTTCAAACCGGGGAGCCGGCCTGTGGATAGGCTCATGAGGTGCCTCTTCCGGAGATGGAAGATTATCTATGGGCTGTCCCAGAACATTAAACATTCTTCCCAGAGTGCTCTCTCCTACCGGAACCGCAATAGGCTCCCCTGTGGCCACAGCCTCCATGCCTCTTACAAGTCCATCCGTAGTTCCCATGGCGATGCATCTTACAGTTTCATCCCCCAGGTGCTGGGAGACTTCCACCGTCAGTTCTTTGCCATCTCCTGTGGGAATCCGAATGGCTTCATTTATTTTAGGCAGTCTGCGGCCTTCAAAGCGGATGTCCAGCACCGCTCCGATAACCTGAGTGATTTTCCCTCTGTTTTCTTCTGCCATTTCAACCTCTTTCCTGCCCGCAGGCACGGGCCTGTTTTTTCTCCAGAGAATCCTTATATCCGCGCGCAAAACAGTTATCCCAGCGCCTCCGCGCCAGCGATAATTTCAGTCAGCTCCTGGGTAATGGCTCCCTGGCGCGCCCTGTTATATTTCAGAGCCAAGTCGTTAATCATATCCTGCGCATTGCCCGAGGCGTTATCCATAGCCTGCATTCTGGCACCGTTCTCACTTGCTGCCGCCTCCGTCATTGCTCCATAAAGGAGGCTGGTGATATATTTGGGAATAATCAGCTCCAAAGCCTGGGCCTCCTTGGGTTCAAAGTTCATAAACGTCCGGGCATCTTCACCGTTTTCCTCCGTCCCCTTGTCATATTCTACAGGGAGCAGTCTCAAAAGCACAGGAGTATGACTCACAGTATTCTTAAATACTGTATATGCCAGATAGATTTCCCCCACCCTATTTTCGGAAAATTCCTCCAGCAGTCGGCTCGACAGCCCCATGGCCCCGGCATATGCAGGCTCATCTATCAGACCGGGAAAGGAATCTGCAATGTGATAGCCTTTTCTGTACAGCGCATCCCTTCCCTTATTCCCTACAGCGTATATTTCCAGATTTTCCGTAGTCCAGCCTTCATGACCGGTCACCAGTTTTTCTACATTGGAATTATAGCCCCCAGCCAGTCCTCGGTTGGAGGTAATCAGAACCACTGCCTTTTTCTCCGAGTTTCCGCCTGTCAAATATTTGTGTTCCAGATTGCCTACCCTGGAAAGAATATGATTTACAGTGCTGTACATACAGTCAAAATAGGATTTGGAACGCTCTGCATGCTCCCTGGCGCGCTGCAGCTTCACAGTGGAAACCAGCTTCATCGCTCTTGTGATCTGCTGCGTTCCCTGGATACTGCTTTTGCGGCGCTTTATGTCTCGCATTGATGCCATATTCCGCCCTTCCTTTCCTATGCAGATCGGCTTTGTTCCTTAAATTCCAAAAGCGCTTTTTCAAGCAGCTTTTCCGTTTCTGGGAAAAGCTCCTTTTCTTCTCTAATTTTTTCAGGCGCCTCCGGATATTTGGTTTCAAGAAATTCAAAAAATTCTTCTTCAAACCGAGTGATATTCTCCACAGGCACATCAAGGAGATACTTGTGCATCACCGCAAAGAGAATAATCACCTGATATTCCACCGGCATAGGCCGATATTGGGGCTGCTTTAAAACTTCCCTGATCCGTTCTCCCTGCTCCAGCTTTTCCCTGGTGTCCGCATCCAATTCGGAGCCAAATTGAGAAAAGGCTGCCAACTCCCGATACTGAGCAAGCTCCGTTCGAATGGGCGCTGCAATCTTTTTCATCGCCTTAATCTGAGCGGCGCCTCCCACACGGGAAACAGAGAGTCCGGCATTTACCGCAGGGCGGAAGCCAGAATTGAACATTTCCGTCTCCAGGTAAATCTGTCCATCTGTGATAGAGATTACATTGGTGGGAATATACGCAGATACATCCCCGGCCTGTGTTTCAATGATGGGAAGGGCCGTCAAAGAGCCGCCTCCATATTCTTCACTCATTCTCGCCGCCCGTTCCAAAAGTCTGGAATGGAGATAGAACACATCTCCAGGATAAGCCTCACGTCCGGGAGGACGACGCAGAAGCAGAGACAGCGTGCGGTAAGCCGCCGCATGCTTGCTTAAATCATCATACACAACGAGAACGTCCTCCCCGTTCTCCATCCACTCCTCTCCCATGGCACAGCCGGAATAAGGAGCGATATACTGCAACGGCGCCGGGTCGCTGGCTGTGGAGATTACCACGGTTGTATACGCCATGGCTCCGTGCTCTTCAAGGACTTTTACAATATTGGCCACAGTGGACGCCTTCTGCCCTATGGCTACATAAATACATTTTACATTCTGTCCTTTCTGGTTGATTATGGTGTCTATTGCAATGGCAGTCTTACCCGTCTGGCGATCGCCGATAATCAGCTCTCTCTGTCCTCTGCCTATGGGAACCATGGAATCAATCGCTTTGATTCCCGTCTGCAGCGGTGTGTCCACGCTCTTGCGGGTGATAACTCCGCTTGCCACCCGTTCAATCTGTCTGAAGGAATCGGTCAGAATAGGCCCCTTTCCATCCACAGGCTCTCCCAGGGCATTTACCACTCGTCCCAGCAAAGCGTCGCCTGCCGGAACCTCCACCACTCGTCCCGTGGTTTTTACAGTATCCCCCTCATTGACATCCGCCGCACTTCCCAGCAGCACAGCGCCTACATTATCTTCCTCCAGATTAAGCACCATACCGTACACGCCTCCAGGGAACGCAAGCAGCTCACCCTGCATGGCCTTTTCCAGTCCGTGTATCCGGGCAATGCCATCGGCAACCTGAATGACCGTCCCCACATCGGATACGTCCAAATCCGCCGCATACTGCATGATTTGTTCTTTAATCACTGAACTTATTTCTTCCGGTCTTAAACTCATGGAGCAGTCTCACCTTTCTTCCAACGGTCTACCCCAGTTGGATCTTTAATAATTGCTCTTTCATAGTATTCATCTTCGTGCGGATGCTGCTGTCCGCCACTCTGTCATCTATGCGGATTACCAGCCCTCCGATCAGGGAAGCGTCCGTATCAAAGTGCAGCTCCAAATCCACATATTCCGTAATTTCCAGCAGTCTCTTTTTTATGACTGCCTTCTGTTCTTCAGTCAGCTCTGCAGCCGCAGTTACTTTTGCAACGCCAATTTTGCGTAATTTCTTTACACTGTCCGCAAAATATCCGAAAGCGCCGGGAAGCTCCCCAAAACGCTCCTTCTGCACCACAATTTCCAAAAATCCCATGAGCTCGCCGCATATCCGTCCCCCAAAAACATTCTCTAAAGCCTTCAGCTTCTCCTGCCTGGGTATACCCGGATGCCTCATCAGGCGATCAAAATCAGGATTCTGTGAAAAAACCTCACTGATTTGTCCGATTTCCTCCAGAATCGCATCTATTTTCCCCACCTCACGGGCCGTCTCAAACAGCGCCTCCCCGTATATTTTTGCAGCTAACTTTTCCATGTGCTCTCCCCCATATTTTTCAGGGTTTCTTCAATCAAACGATTCTGAACTGAAGTGTCCATTACCGCCAGAACTGCTTTTTCCGCCATCAAAGATGCAATGGAAACCATCTCCTTTTTCATGTCGTCAGCCGCTTTTACTCTCTCCAGTTCTGCCTCCGCGCGGGCTTTTTCCAGAATGCGGCCGGCCTCCTCCCTTGCCTGTGCGATAATCTGGCGTTCGCTTATAAGCGCCTTCTTTCTCGCTTCGTTCAGGATAACCTCCGCTTCACTGTTTATATTTTTCAGTTTTTCTTCATATTGCGCCTTCAGACTCCTGGCGTCCTCCATGTCCCTTTGCGCTCCGTCCAGATCATTGCGTATTTTCTCCCTGCGCTCATTTAAAACCTTTCTGGCCGGATTAAACAAAAGATAGCTCAGGGCCAGAAACAGGAAAAAAATCGCTATGATTGTCAGGCTGGAATCTGCCAGAAGCTGCCAGTCCAGGTCAAACAGCCTTTCCATGTGCGCCTCCTTTTTCCCAGATATTTTTTGAATTTTCTACGGAAGCAAAGGCTTTACAAACAAAAGCAGCATGGCCACCAAAAGACCGTACAGACCCGTGGTCTCTGCAACTGCCTGTCCCAGAAGCATGGTAGAAGTAATATCCGATTTTGCTCCCGGATTACGGCCCACTGCTGCAGCCGCGTGGCCTGCGGCAATTCCCTGACCCACGCCCGGTCCAATACCGGCAATCAGCGCCAATCCTGCACCGATTGCAGAACATCCCAAAATAAAGTTTTCATTGAATTCCATTTTCTTTCCTCCTGAAATTTTATTTTTTATCAGCTCTCTCCTCTTGCATCTGCAATATATGTCATGGTCAGCATACAGAAAACATAGGTTTGTATGGAGCCTGAGAACAGATCAAAATATACATGCAGCGCCGCCGGCCATGCGGTGGCGATCCAGCCCAGCAGTCCGTAAACCAGCGCCATCATAACCGTTCCAGATAAAATATTGGCAAACAGACGCAAGGACAATGAAATGGGCACGGCAATAATGCCGATCAGATTTATAGGGAACCACAAAGGAAACCAGGGCGGCAGCGGATAGCACATACCATCCCATATCTCCTTCAGAGACTGACTTTTAAACTGGTTATAGCGTATAATAATAAAAGAAAGAAGCCCCAGGGGCAAAGTCACGCCATAATCCGCGGTAGGCGGCCGCAGGCCCAGAAGACCGGAAAAATTACTGATTAATATGAAAACAAAAATCGTCCCGATATAATTATAAAATTTCGGAGCGCTTTTCCCAAGTGGGCCGTCCACCACCCCATCCAGCTTTTCCACAATCATCTCCACTACGTTCTGAAAGCCTCCCGGAATCTCCTTCGCTCGGGCCATGGCTCTGTTCGCCGCAATGGCAAAGCCCAAAAGCAGCAGCATTACCATCAAAATGCTCACATGGGTTGTGGTTATCCACACTTCATGACCAAAAAAGGAATACTGAAAAATCCCGTGTATCATGAAATCCACGTCGGAACCGCCGGACAATAAAATTCCTCCTGCCATAATATCACCTCTCTTTCCCAAAGATTCCCAGCCTAACGCAAAGCTTATGAGTGATGGGCTGTACAAGGGCCGTTATCTTCAGACTCATATAAGCCATAAACACAACCAGAGGATTCATAACCTCTGTTACCATAATGATAAACAAAATCAATGCAATCAATACATACCGGAGCAAGTAGGATCGAAAAATCATTTTTGCAGCATTTTTTCCATAGTCAAGGGCCCTGTCCAACGAGCGGTACATATGAAAGGCGCTGACAGCTGCCAACAATATGCCAAACCACAGACTTTTTGCATATAAAACCTGATCCGTAACAATAAAAGCGCCTACCACCTGGCAGATAACCCCCAGAAAAAAAATACCTATGAGCATTTCCACAAGTGTGCTATTTGCCTTCATTCTTTTTTTCATGCTCCTTTTCTGCGGGATCCCTCTCCGGCCCCAAAAACCTTTTCGCCACTCTATAAACATTCTGCGCCCCTGCGGCTGCACCGGCAAAAAAGAAAATAACAACCAGAAAGGATGTCCCAAGCTTTTCATCCAGAAAAATTCCTAGAGCAGTCATAAGACAAATGGGAACAAGCATATCAATACCGAACTGCATCACCATGGCAAAGGAACGGTATACGCTTTTATCATAACCTTTCTTGGGCTTTCCTGACATTCCACCCTCCGACACAAAAAATATATCTAAAATTATATCTAAATATTGCTAAATTGTCCAGAAATATCCGTATAATTTTTATAAATCAGCAAAAAGTACCATTTTTCATACTAATTACACCTGGAATTATAGCATATATTTTCTCGTTGACTTTACTCTGTCCAAGCAGTAGTATTTGTACAAAGCAACCAAAATATCACATGAAAAGAGGGTTATTCATGCTGCAAATCCGAACTGCCGTTCCACAGGACGCCTGCGAACTGCTGAAAATTTACGCTCCATATGTAAAAGACACCATGATTACCTTTGAATACGAGGTTCCTTCGGCGGAAGAGTTTCGTGAAAGAATCCTCCGCACACTGGAGCGCTACCCCTATCTTGTGGCGGAGGATACGGACGGGCTTTTGGGCTTCTCCTTCGCATCACCCTTCAAGGAACGGGCGGCTTATGCCTGGTCCGCAGAAACCTCCATATACATTCGGATGGAATGTCGCAGAAGAGGTGTGGGAAAAGCCCTGTATACCGCTCTGGAGAACTTTTTGGCCAGACAGCATGTCTGCAATTTATGTGCCTGTATATCCTATCCCCACCCGGAAAGCATCGCCTTTCATGAAAGCTTCGGCTATCATATGGCAGCCCATTTTACCGCCTCCGGGTTCAAGGCAGGAAGATGGCAGGACATAGTATGGATGGAAAAAGAGCTGAGTCCTCACCAAGTGCCTCCCAGCCCCTTTATCCCTTTTTCCGCACTGAGCAAATGAATGCGCTGAATCATACAGCGCCATCAATGAAAGGAACTCCCATGCAGCCTTTGAAAATCTACCGTAAGCGAATCATACCCGCCGAGTGTGTTCTCTTAAAAGATGATCTGATTGTAAAAGCGGATGATCGCATGATTGTCACAAAATGGAATACCTTAAAGCCCAAGGCTGCCTTTTCCCATGGCGTTTCCTGCTATTTCCTGGAACATGGAATAAAAGTCAGTAAATTTTACAGAGGCGATGGCTCGCTGCTGTACTGGTACTGCGACATCGTGGATTATGAACTGAACGAAAAGGAGTGCGTGCTGACCGTAACCGATCTGCTGGCCGATGTGATAATCTATCCCTGGGGCGAAGTACGGGTTGCGGATCTGGATGAACTTGCGGACGCCCTGGACAGAGGGGTCATCACTTCTCAACTGATGTCCAGCTGCCTAAGGCGCCTTCATTTTCTTCTTTCTCTGATTTACCGGGATAAATTTGAACGTCTGCAGAGCGTGTTCAATGATTTGGGCCTTTGATTTGCCCAACTCTGTTCCGCCCATCCTGACGTTTTGTTCTATTAGTAAAACACATGACCGCCGATATTGATTCCGCTTAGCCCCTCTATGGGTGTCCTGAAATATACGCAGTTTCCCACATTCGTCACTCCCGACATTGCCTCGTCGGCCGCTCTATAGCAGCTGTCAGTGGCTTTGTTGGAAGCCAGCGCCAGTTCCAGACGCCCGCTGGCAACCGGTGAAAACTGTCTGCTCTGGTAAATCACACCCACAACAGTATCCGGATACATGGAACTCAAGACCCTATTAATCACCACGCTGCCTACCGCAAGCTGCCCCTCATAGGGCTCTCCCCCAGCTTCACAGTAGATCAGGTTTGCAAGAAGGTATCTGTCTCCCTCCGCAAAGGTAACCTCCGAAATATCCCGCCAGGCCGCGTTTGCCGCAGCCTGGGACATCGCCAGCTCTTCCTGCAGCTTCTTTCTAAGATAGTCAAGATCCTCTTCCCGCTGTTTGATTTCCGCCTCATACGCCAGCGCTGCGGCCTCCGCATCAGATATGTCATCCTCGTACTGTGAAATAGTGTTGGAGGTCTGGCTGATCAAGCCCGAAACCTTGCTTTTTTCTGCTTCGGCCTGGGTTTTCAGGTTTTCCAGCTCGGTTCTGTCCGCCTGAAGCCTGGCCTCTTCCTCCTCGATCAACTTTCTGTTCTCGGTATATTCTTCCATCAGCTTCTGATCGTAGGCAGCTATCTTCTCAAAATAATCCGCGGCATTGAGCATGTCCGCAAAGCTGCCCATGCTGAGCAGAGAGCTCACCATATCATGACCGTTATGCTCATAAGTGAATCTGATCCGGGTCACCATAAGATCATACTGCCAGGTTTCTTTTTCTTTCGCCTCCTGCAGCGCCTCCTGCGCCCGAGCGATATTCTGCTCCTTTTCCTCAATCTGACGCTCCAGCTCCTCCAGATTGCTGCTGACCTCCGAAAGCTGCGCATTGAGATTGTTCAGCTCGCCCTGCAGAGAGCTGTGCTCTTCCCTGAGTCCCTCGAGGTTTTCTTCAGTTTTATCCAGCTCGTTCTCCAGCTCCTGCTTTTCCTGCTCCTTCTGCTGTATCTGCTGCTGTGTAGTGGAGGCCGACGCCACAATGACATCTGCGCGGGCACAAAAATGCTGCAGCAAAAGCGCAATCACAAGTAATACCGCAAGACGTTTAAAGCCTTTCACCTCTTCCCTACACCTGCCTTTCTATACTTCAATAAGAATTCTTCTGCCCGTTCTTCGATATGGATAATATGCCACTCCCGCCGCGTCAAACATTCTCTTCGACGCAAGGTTTCCAGAAGTTCCCTGATACTTATCACTGTCATAAATCACCGTCTTTATGCCTGACTGAATGATGGCTTTTGCACACTCATTGCAGGGAAAAAGAGACACATACAGCTTTGTCCCCTCCAGAGAGCCTCCCCTGTAATTTAAAATGGCATTCAGCTCGCTGTGGGTTACGAAAGGATACTTTGTATCTATTTCTTCTCCCTCTCTCTCCCACGGAAAGTCATCATCAGAGCATCCATTTGGAAATCCGTTATAACCCATGGACAAAATTTTGTTATCTCTGCTGACAATGCATGCCCCCACCTGTGTGCTGGGATCCTTTGACCGCATTCCGGACAGATGAGCCACTCCCATAAAATATTCATCCCAGGTGATATAGTCTCTTCTCTTTGCGCTCATAAGCCTTCCCCTATTTTGTACCGAAAATCCTGTCTCCGGCGTCTCCCAGCCCCGGAACAATATAACCGTGATCATTCAGCCTCTGGTCCAGAGCACCAATGTATACATCAACATCCGGATGGGCTTTCTGCATCGCCTCAACCCCCTCCGGAGCTGCAATAATACATATAAAGTGAATATTGCGGCATCCCCGGTCCTTCAGCATCTGGATGGCCGCTACACAGGATCCGCCCGTAGCCAGCATGGGATCCACTACAAATACCTCCCTCTCCGCACAGTCTGCCGGCAGCTTGCAGTAGTACTCCACAGGCATTAAGGTTTCCGGATCACGGTACAGTCCGATATGGCCTACCTTGGCCGCGGGAATCATTTCAAGCATTCCGTCCACCATGCCAAGTCCCGCTCTGAGTATGGGAACAATCGCCATCTTTTTACCTTTGAGAGCTTTCACTGTGGTTTTACAGATGGGCGTCTCAATTTCCACATCGCCAAGCTTCAGATCCCTGGTTGCTTCATAGCAGATCAGCATGGCAATCTCACTGATGGTCTGCCTGAAATCCTTGGTGCCTGTTTCCTTTCTGCGTATAATGCCGATTTTATGCTGAATCAACGGATGATCCATAATCATTATTCTGGCCATAGCCCTTTCCTCCCTGTTCCTTCATTCTTTTGTCCTGATTCATTGATCCTGCTTTAAATCTGTTCAATCTGCTTTACTCTTCTTGTGTGCCTTTCCTCTCCGGAAAAAGAGGTATTTAAAAATGTGTCCACAATTTCCAGCGCAAGATTTTCTCCCACAATGCCGGCTCCCATGGCCAAAACATTGGCATCATTATGGAGCCTCGTCAGTTTTGCAGAAAGACTGTCCGAGCACAGCGCACATCTTACCCCCCTGATCTTGTTTGCAGAAATACTGATACCGATACCCGTGGTGCAGATCACAATTCCTTTTTCGCACTGTCCGGCCGCCACCGCCTTTGCCACCGCATGTCCAAATACCGGATAATCGCAGCTCTCTTTGCTGCCGCAGCCCATATCTTGATAAGAAATATGCCGACTTTCCAAATATTTCATAATTTTCCGCTTCAGCTCATATCCTCCGTGGTCGCTTCCCAAAGCTATCATATTTCACCCTGTCCTCCTTGTGTTTCTGTCTCTGACGCATCGCCGGCCGCTTTCTCCACTCGGTATCCCGCAGCCTTTAAAAGCCTGTTCATAATGGCCTGTCCCAGTCCCTGAGCTTCAAAGCTCTCCGAATAAATTCTGGAGACCTTATCCCTGTCGAATTCTCGGAGGACGGCATAGAGACACGCAGCAATCTCCTCCTCATTCTCCCGGCTTCCGACGCTTTTCACCACATCCGCCCTGTACAGGGAAACCGCCTCCTTTGTACCGATGACCCCTATCCTCTTTCCTTCCGCCATATCCTGGGCAGCCCGGGCATTGATAAAATCTATGACTTTCTTTTTAGCTCCCTCCACAATGATAAGCTCGCCCCGGGGAGCATAATGCCTGTATTTCATCCCCGGCGCTCTGGGACTCTGTCCGCTCTTTTGTTCCCCTGGGGCCGGGTCCTCCTCCACGCAGCCCAATACCTCCTCCAGCATAGCCTTTGTGATATATCCCGGACGCAGTATCTGGGGCGGAGAAACCGTCAGATCTACTATGGTGGATTCCAAACCGATTCCCACCGGGCCGCCATCCACGATCATGTCAATTTTCCCCAGCATGTCCTCAGCAACATGCAAAGCAGTGGTGGGGCTGGGTCTTCCAGAGGCGTTTGCGCTGGGAGCCGCCACATAGCCCCCGGCGCAGGCAATCATCTCTCTGGCCGCCGGATGGGAGGGCATGCGCACCGCCACCGTTTCCAGCCCCCCCGTAGTCTCATAGGGAACCTTATCAGATTTGGGCAGTATCATGGTGAGAGGTCCCGGCCAGAAGGCTTGCGCAAGCTTCCTTGCGCCTTCAGGCACGATTTTCGTGATGGAATAAATATCCTCAAACCTGCATATATGCACAATCAGAGGATTGTCCGAAGGCCTTCCCTTAGCCGCATATATCCTGCGGGAAGATTCTCCGTTCAGGGCATTCCCTCCCAGTCCGTATACTGTCTCTGTGGGAAAAGCCACTAGTCCTCCCTCCCGCAGAACATGCCCCGCCTTCTTCAGGGATGTTTTGTCCTTCTCAGACAGCTCTTTTCCATCTAAATGAAGCTGAATGATTTTTGTCTCCATAATCCGACTCTTTCTGAAAAAATTACATACTTAGATGTAGTATATCACAAATCAGAAAAAAGTAAAAGGAATAGAAAAAAAGCATGTCAAAAAATAATGGGAAGGCACAGAAATTGTCGGTCAGTCCATTGTCCTGTTCAGATATTGCAAAATGCCCATATGTATGGCCCAGGCAATCCGCTCCTGATATTCCTCTGTCACAAGCTTCTGTGCCTCCTCCTGATTGGACAGAAATCCGCACTCCACAATTACAATGGGCACTGAGGTTTTTTTCAGAAGGTAATAGCTGTCATTCGCCTTAATCTGGCGTGTGTTATCCGGATCGACTCTTTCCACCAGCTGCGCCTGCAGGCTTTCGGCAAGTTTTTTCCCTTCACTGCTGCCGCTATAATAAAATACCTGAGCTCCGTGGACATATTCCTCCGGATAACTGTTTTGATGAATACTTACAACAATTTCGGGATCTGTCTCATCAATCAGAGCTATCCTGTTCTTCATATCCTGCACCTTTTTATTGGAAACGCTCCTGTCATACAGGCCGTCGTTATCCTCTCTTGTCATCACTACGTTTATATCATTCTGTTCCAAAAAAGTCTTTACGAGCAGCGCAATCTGAAGATTGATGTCCTTTTCCTCCGCCCCGTTAACTCCTACCTTTCCCGGATCATCTCCTCCGTGCCCCGCGTCGATCACTACGCAGGGCTCGCCTTCTCCTACCTCGACATTTTGTCCCGTAACATATCTGGCCGCCTCCCTCCCCACAAATAGCATAGATACCAAAAGCAGCACTCCCATGATCAGGGATAAAAGCTTGTTTTGAAAATCATTCATAATTACTCATATATTTTTCTTTTTTCTTGTTCCATATATATGTAAATTCCCAAACTCAAAAGAACCATAACCCTTAAGATTCTCTTAAGGAATAATATTGGCAAAGCAGTTGCATTTCCCACATTTTTTAGCGTATAATAAGATCATGAAAACACCAAAACAAATACTATCCATACTGCTTGGAGCCTTGGGCGCAGGCTGCCTGATTGTTGTATGCGTAATTATTGTAAAAAATGCTCTTTCGGACAAGCTTGCCAAAGATACGCTGGATGCCCTGCGCAGTTCAGCGCAGGCTGTAGAAATACAAAATGCTGCAGAAAGCGTCTCCTCTGCCAAGGGAAGCCTCGAAACAGAGACTTCCGTCAATGTTATCTCACCAGAGACGGACAGCGCTTCTGGCGAAACGCAGGAAACTCCTCCCTTTCCCCAGGCCGTTGACAATCCCTACCGGGACAGCTTTCTGGCAAATGAGGATATGGCCGCATGGCTTCAGATTCCCGGCACCAATGTGGATTATCCGGTGATGTGGACGCCCCGTGATGAGAATTATTATCTTTACCGTGATTTTGAGAGAAACGACAATCAAAACGGAAGTCTGATTCTGGACACGGACAGCTGTCTGGATCCTTTAACCACCAATTTGATCATACATGGTCACAATATGCAGTCAGGAGAAATGTTCGGCAATCTTACAGAATACGAGGATCCTGAGTATTTCGAGGATCACCGGCAAATGATTTTATATACGGAGGAACGTCAGCGCAATTACGAGGTGATCGCCGTTTTTCGCTCCCAGGTATACAAAAAGTCTGATCATGTATTCAAATTCTACAAATTTTTCCAGGCGGATACTCAGGAAGAATTTGATGACTTTTATGAAAATATAAAGGCTCTGTCCCTATATGACACCGGGGTGACCGCACAATTCGGCGACCGCTTTCTCACCCTATCCACCTGTGTTTACCATGTGGAGCAGGGCAGATTTGTAGTAGTCGCCAAAGAAGTGGAAGGTGGAGATATTTATCTTCCTTTGGATGAATAGGGATTCAGACAAAGGGCGCATAAAAAATGCGCAGATTATAAACTTTTTCAGGAGGGAACACTATGAAAAAACTCAAAAAAATTATTTCTCTGCTTGCATCGGCGGCCTTGCTTTTCATGCTTCCTGGAGCCGGCACACTAACTGCCTCCGCAGAGGAACCGGTCAGCTACTACGTCAAGTACCACACAGAAGACAAAGAATGGCGTTTTCAGATTGGCTCCGCCTGGGATGACCAGGGCGCCCACAGGGAGCTGTATTACATGCAGCAAGATATTAAGGATGGGGATATTGTCATTATTGATGGAAACGGAGATCTCAATATTACTCTCAATGTCCGGCTGAGCAATCTGACGCTGACGAACGCATCAACCATTGTTGTGGGAACCAACGGAATCGACAGCTGCTATATACTTGGCGGCAGCCGTGCCGCTGTTAACGGAGACATTACAAATGCCTATGTGTATGACGCCTCCAGCGTAACCTTCAACAATAATATCTCAACGCTGCAGATCCTGGGATCCTCAGACATTAACGCCAACGTTACGGCGGCCGGCTCCGTAGGTCATTTGATCGGTCGGGATAATAACACTACCTATTATGACCTTTATAATATAGCTCAGGGAAAACTGGTGGTCGAAAACGGATCTTTGAAAACCTCTGAAGAGCATTACAGCACCACTCCTTCCTCCTCCGGTCAGACCGCTTCACAGCCCGTTACCCAAGAAAGCGCTTCCCAGACTCAGCCGGCACAAACACAAACCACTCAGGCATCTTCTTCTCAGACCTCCGGGCAGGCTTCTGCTGATGAATATGACGATGTGCCCAAGACGGGAGACAGTAATCTTGTTCTTTATCTGACTGTGGCAGGCGCCGTATGCCTGCTTGCATCCTACGCATTGAGAAAATTTCCGGCAGACTCAGTGTAAGCGGAGGCGCACACTTCTCAGACACATAGCGTATAAAGTATCGCATCCGGTTAAAAACACCCTGAACCGGCCTCAAGGGCCGGTCAGGGTGTTTTTCATACAGCCATTTTCGTTTATGAATTTACATATGCATTGATCAGCTCCCATACGCCCGTTGTTCCATATCCCAGCCGCCACACGGCCACTCCCGCAATCTGCTGAGCGCTCATCACATTGAGCTTCACACGAATGGACTCCTCATCCTCGATCCATATCTGGTAAGTAGCCGCTCCCTCAGTCCACTCCGCGTAATATTGACAGGTTTCTTCATTCCATTCAGGAGTGACATTCACTCTGCTCAGGAAATCCTCCATGTTCCGGATCGTGATATACTCATCCGTCACCTCCGCTCCTTCCGTTCTCCAGAGGATCGTATAAAAGGGCAGTGCGTTGACTACCTTTTCAGGAGGTACCTCTTCCAGTGTCTTCGCGATTCCATTGCTGACATAGTCAATGCTTGCCACACTTCCCGGATCACCGCTTCCATGCCAGTGCTCATCATATCCCATAATAATCACATAATCCACCACCTGCCCCTGGACGTCCAGACGGTAATGATCGTTAAAATTAAACGGTACGTAATTGTCCACTGAAAGCACCAATCCATTAGCCCGGCACAGCACGGAAAGCTCTCTCAAAAACTGTACATAATGTGTTTCACAGTCCACTCCCAGCTGTTCAAAGTCGATATTAATGCCATCCAGTCCAAGGCTCACCGCAGTGTCCGTAATTCCCTGGACCAACCGCTGTCTTTTGGAAGTGACGGAAAGCACCTGGTATTCATCTACCTCCGCCCCTGTCTCATTCCGGTAATTAAAGTTGTCCAAAACTCCCCATACCTGGAGCCCCATATTGTGAGCTCGCTGCACATAGTCCGCACTTGCAAAGCTTCTGAAATTGCCTTCGTTGTCAATCATGCTGAACCAGGTGGGAGCAATTACATTCATTCCTATGGTTCCCTCCACCATACTTTCCAGCGTGTCATTTCCGGCAGTTCCCCCTATGGAATGCCATCCCAGACTCACCTTCCTATCCAGAGAAACAGAGGTATACTCCGGCGCCGTGTAATCTGTCACAGGAGTCTCCTGCTCCTCAGTCTGGTCGGAAAGCCTTTTATTTTCTACATACCCAATGACAGAGTCCTCCGTCTTGACCTTACTCCAGGTTTCCATCTCCTCAAGCACTTCCACTCTGTCCCCCTGAGAAAGATCACATAATATAGGGCTCTTTATGCCCCCTCTCTCCCTCACAGAAGTGTCTCTGGTTACCTCAGCCATCTGCCTGCTTCCCCATTCGGTATAAACCTGCACATGACGATCGTATATATAATAGGAAAGATTTGTAAATTTCTTCACATAGTCTGCCGCAATATATACTACATCATTTTCTGTAAAGCTAATGGCATAACCGTAATCCCCGCTGTCCGAGTCCGAAGCGTAGCCGCTCTCCCCTATCACAGACCGAAATGTTTCCAAGGCCGTGGTGTACAGGAGCAGATTTTCCGTGCGATCCGCATAAAAGATCTCATTGAAATATTTATGGACAGTTGCCAGGTCAAAATAGCACACGCCATTTCTTATGATGGCTTTTTCCTCCACCATCTCATCCTGAAGAATAATCGCCGCCTGCTCTCCTGAAACCTGATAATAAGCATCCAGATCAGCCCTCTCATTGCTGTAGGAGTATCTCTCAATCAGCTTTCCACCAAGCCAGATTCCGCCAATAAGCACAATCAAAATCAAAGCTACAATAACCGGTAAAATTTTCCTTTTCATAGGTATGCCTTTCTTCCCAAATGATGATGTTTTCGTCAAAAGCCGCTTTTTCCTACCCAATCCTTTTTCTCCTGAGTTTCGGAGTCAGCGAACAGTTATATTCTATCACATAATATGACAAAATGCCACTTTTTCCGCTCAGCAAGAGAGGCAATCCTGTCAGTGGCTTTCAGCGGCATTTTGTCATTGTCAGGTACCGGCTTTCAGGACAAGTCCACCTTATCAAGGCGAACCTGCTCCACCTTGCCGCAAGGGCCTACAACATAATCCGCCATATAGGCATGATCTTCTAAAACGGCATATTTTACAGCTTCTTTTAAAGACACAGGCTCTCCATCCACAAAAAATTCGGTGCCCGCTTTCTGCATCCGTTCCAGAGAATCGGCAATGCTTCTCTCGGAAGCATCAGGTTCTTTCATTATGATTCCTCCTGTTTGCTAGCTTCCAGACCAAAAGTAAAATTCCATCATTTTCCGGTCTCTCTGTGATATATCCATTTCCCGGAAGCCTTATAAGTGCCTTCAGCAGTACATATGCCGGCATTAGTAAAAATTTTCTAATGCTTCTTATGTTTAAAATGAATTATAAAAGTGAAAATTAGTAGTTGAATAACTATGAACAAGCGATAATTGCCGGTATGCTCCCTGCACTATGCCTGTAAGACATCCTTAAAATATATGTCAGCAGCTACACCTCTGTCATATAATGTGTTATAATGAATATAGAAAAAAGGATGAAAGCGGAACGAAATGTCCCAATGTAAAAATCAACCAGAAATAAAGATCAAGACTGCTGCCTCCTTCCCGTACCAGAGTACCGAAGGCACTTATGAGGCGATTATATCTTATATGGAAAATTTTTGCAAGAGAATTGTTTAAATTTATTAAAAATTTTTAAACTTATTCGCTGCTATTGACTTAAAGCAGGCAAGAGTATAATATACTTTTAATCAAAACACACTTATATGATATGATTTTTACACGCTACTCAGCATCCGCCGGATGCAGAAAGGAAGGGTTGTCGTATGAAAATAGAAAAAGTGAATGAAAATCAGATACGCTGTACTTTGACCAGAGAAGATCTGGCAAGCCGGGAGCTGAAAATCAGCGAGCTTGCCTATGGAACTGAAAAGGCCAAGACACTCTTTCGTGACATGATGCAGCAGGCTAATTTCGAATTTGGTTTTGAGGCGGAAGATATCCCGCTGATGATAGAAGCAATTCCCCTGAATGCAGAATGTATTGTTCTGATCATTACCAAGGTGGAAGACCCTGAGGAGCTGGATACTCGTTTTTCCCGGTTTGCTCCCTCCGTCACAGAGGATGATGATGGAGAGGAGGGAATTTACGAATCCCCTTCCGATGAAATGCTGGATTTATTCCGCAAGCTCCAGACCAACCGCAAGACCGTCGGCGATGGCAAGGCTGCGCAGACTGCCTTCGAGCAGGACGATATGAACCGTACACATATTTTCCTTATAGATTCTCTGAAGCAGGCAATGACCGCAGCCCGAATGATCTGTTCCCACTATACTGGAGAAAGCACTCTTTACAAAGATGAGCATACAGGAAAATACCTGTTCATGCTCACTCAGGGCAGCGCCTCCCGGGAAGTTTTTGACAGGGCTTGCAACGTGGTGTCCGAATATGGTTCTCTGCAGCGCTCTTTGTCCGGCAGCCGCACTTTTCTTGCCGAGCATTACGATCCTCTGGTGGAAAAGGATGCCGTAGGAGCCCTTGGGCAAATTTAAAAAACGCTCCCTCCCCTTGAGGGCGCTTAAAAAGGCGGGAAGGTTTTCTCTCAGTTCCTTCCCGCCTTTTATGGTTTCTATTCAGTGAACAACCGATTACAGATTTTCAATTGCTTCCATCAGCTCGTCAATGTCAATGCCATGTACCATTGCCGCTTCCTCCAGAGACTCTCCCTGGGCAGATGGACATCCCAGACAGTGCATTCCCGCATCCATCAGCACAGGAGCCACATCGGGATTGGTGCGCAAAATTTCACCGATGGTCATTTCTTTCGTGATTCCGCTCATAACATTCTCCTTTCTGCCTCTTTCGGCTTTTTCAGTATAATACTTTCCCCATAATCTTGCAAGTCATTCGTAAAGATAAAATCTATTGCGGCTCGCTTGTCCTGTTCTATGAAACCCCAGAAAATATGCGGCTTTGTACCGAAAAAAGTACACTGCTTCACCTTGACTCTCCAATGGCTTTTTCATATAATGATCTAGGGATTAGGTACACCAATTCAATTATATATAATTTTATTAGGAGGCTATTTCAAAATGAGACCAGAATGGAAAGATTTTGTAGGCGGCAAATGGGACAAAGAAGTCAATGTCCGTGACTTCATTCAGAGAAACTACCATCCCTATGATGGCGATGAGAGTTTCTTGGCAGAAGCTACCCAGAACACAAAGGATCTGTGGGCGCAGGTTCTTGATCTGCAGAAAAAGGAAAGAGAGGCCGGCGGCGTCCTTGATATGGATACCAAGGTGGTTTCCACCATCACCTCTCATGGTCCCGGATATCTGGACAAAAGCAAGGAAACCATCGTAGGCTTCCAGACAGATAAGCCCTTCAAACGCAGCCTGCAGCCTTACGGCGGTATCCGTATGGCAGAGAAGGCATGCGCAGACAACGGCTACGAGGTTGATCCCGAGATCAGTGAATTTTTCACTGTTCACAGAAAAACCCACAATGCAGGATGCTTTGACGCTTACAATCAGGAAATGAGAGCATGCCGCTCTTCTCACATCATTACGGGTCTTCCTGATGCTTACGGACGCGGACGCATCATCGGCGATTACAGACGCGTGGCTCTTTACGGTATCGACAGACTGATCGAGGACAAGCAGGCGCAGAAGGATTCCACCGGCCGTGTGATGACGGATGACGTAATTCGTCTGCGCGAAGAAATTTCCGAGCAGATACTGGCTCTGAAAATGATGAAAGAGATGGCTGCTTCCTACGGTTTTGATATTTCCAAGCCTGCATCCAACGTAAAGGAAGCAATTCAGTGGACCTATTTCGGTTATCTGTGTGCCGTAAAGGAGCAGAATGGAGCCGCAATGTCCCTGGGACGTACTTCCACCTTCCTTGACTGCTACGCAGAGAGAGATTTGGCAAACGGAACCTTTACCGAGCAGGAGATCCAGGAGTTTGTAGATCATTTCATCATGAAATTAAGATGCATTAAATTTGCACGTACACCTGAGTACAACCAGATCTTTGCAGGCGATCCCGTATGGGTAACCGAGTCCCTGGCCGGTGTCGGTGTGGATGGAAGACCAATGGTTACCAAAATGAGTTTCCGCTATCTGCATACTCTGACCAACCTTGGACCTTCCCCCGAACCCAATCTGACGGTCCTCTGGTCTACCAGACTTCCTGAAAGCTGGAAAAGATACTGTGCAAAGATGTCTATCCAGACCTCTTCCATCCAGTATGAAAACGATGATCTGATGAGAGTAACCCACGGTGACGACTACGGTATTGCATGCTGTGTATCTTCCATGGTAATCGGCAAGGAGATGCAGTTCTTCGGCGCCCGTGCCAACCTTGCAAAATGTCTGCTCTATGCTTTGAACGGCGGTGTGGATGAGGTGACCAAGAAGCAGATTGGACCCAAATATCGTCCCGTGGAGGGTGATGTTCTGGATTATGATGATGTTCTTGCCAAATTCATTGACATGATAGAGTGGCAGGCGGATGTGTATGTAAACACTTTGAATATCATTCACTATATGCATGATAAATACTGCTATGAGAGAGCGGAAATGGCTCTTCACGACAGAGACGTTAAGCGCTACTTTGCAACCGGTATCGCCGGATTGTCCATCGTGGCCGACTCCTTGTCCGCAATTAAGTATGCAAAGGTTGAGGTTGTTCGGGATGAGGATGGTGTAATCGTTGACTTCAAGACCACCGGAGAGTTCCCCAAGTACGGAAACGATGATGACCGTGTTGATGAGATTGCTGAGTTTATCGTGCACAGATTCATGACGGCAGTTAGAAGACATCACACCTACAGAAACGGTGTTCCCACCACTTCCATCCTGACCATTACTTCCAATGTAACCTATGGTAAGGCTACGGGCAACACTCCCGATGGACGTAAAAAGGGACAGCCTTTCGCTCCCGGCGCAAATCCCATGCACGGGCGTGATACCCACGGTGCGGTAGCTTCCCTGTCCTCCGTATCCAAACTTCCTTTTAACGATGCACAGGATGGTATCTCCAATACCTTCACCATCATTCCCGGAGCTCTCGGCAAGGAGGACCAGGTATTCGCCGGCGACATTGAGCTGGATCTGAACAAATAATATATTAACGGAGAAAGGCGACACGCATGGACGAGAAGACAATGATTGACGACCTTGTTAAAATGCTGGATTCTGGAATGACCGAAGGCGTTGGACATGTAAATGTAGACTATGACAGCACAGGGAAAGCGTCTAAAAGCGTTCAGACAATGGGCTGTACAGACTGCTCCAGAACGCCATTGGCCTGCAGTGTTCCCACTCTTGAGGAGGGGCTGGACGATTACCGTTAACTGTCCGGTCCCACCTATGATTCATTTTATTATAAGGAGGAATAAATTATGGCAGCAAGTGCGGCACAGGTAGATAATCTTGTATCTTTATTGGATGGTTACGCTACAAAGGGCGGACATCACTTGAACGTGAATGTATTGAACAGAGACACTCTGATGGATGCGCAAAAGCATCCCGAGAATTATCCTCAGCTTACAATCCGTGTATCCGGATATGCCGTTAACTTTATCAAGTTAACTCCTGAACAGCAGGCTGATGTTATCTCTCGTACCTTCCATGAGAGCTTCTAAGCTCAGCGAAAGGCTTTGGATTGCAAGTATTGTCATAACCCCAAAAAGGAGCCGGTCTGTTTAAAGCCGACTCCTTTTTTTCATTTTGGTCATACTATGCCATATCACAGATTTTAATATACTACAAAAAGAAAGGAGATACCATGCAGGGAAGAATACATTCCATAGAAAGCTTCGGCACCGTGGATGGTCCCGGCACACGCTTTGTCGTCTTTGTACAAGGCTGTCCCATGCGCTGCGCCTACTGCCACAATCCTGATACTTGGGCAATGACCGGCGGCACCATGATGGAGCCGGAAGAAATATATGAACAATTTAAAAGAAATGAAAGCTTTTATAAGAGCGGCGGCATCACGGTAACGGGAGGAGAGCCCCTTATGCAGATAGACTTTGTGACAGACCTTTTTACTTTGGCTAAAAGAGATCATGTTCACACCTGCCTGGATACATCAGGGATCACCTACAATCCTGAAAACCGTCCCTTTATTGAAAAATTAGACAGACTTATGGAGCTGACGGACCTTGTGATGCTTGACATTAAGCATATTGATCCGCAAAAGCACAGAGAGCTGACTGAGCAGCCTAACGAAGGCATTTTAGCCTTCGCCCAATATTTGAATGAAAAGCATGTGGATATGTGGATCCGGCATGTAGTAGTTCCGGGTATTACAGACGATGACAGGTATTTGTTTGACCTGGGATATTTTATCGGTCAGTTCGCCAACCTGAAGGCTCTGGATGTTCTCCCTTATCACACCATGGGTGAAGCCAAATACAAGAAGCTGGACATTCCCTACAAGCTCGCAGGCGTTCCCGCCATGGACAAAAACAAGGTTATTGAGAAAAAAGAGGTCATCTTGAACGGTATCCGCAAACGCAGGGCGGAGGGTTCCGTTCATTGATGCCGTCAGCGGATTTTATAAAAAAATCGCATATTTTTCTTGTATTCGTCACTTGTTTATATTAAAATAGAATCAGCAATTGATCATAAAATATCAAAAGCGATTGGGTTTATTTAA
This sequence comes from uncultured Acetatifactor sp., assembly GCA_944383825.1. Classification (GTDB taxonomy): domain Bacteria; phylum Bacillota; class Clostridia; order Lachnospirales; family Lachnospiraceae; genus Acetatifactor. Next base: position 97,783 of record CALWRA010000008.1, read on the forward strand.
GGAGGATTGGTATTATGGCATATGTAATTGGAGATTCCTGCGTAGCTTGCGGCGCTTGCGAAGCTCAGTGTCCTGTAGGCGCCATCAGCATGGGAGACGGCAAATTTGAAATTGATGCGGATACCTGCATCGACTGCGGCTCTTGTGCAGGTCAGTGCCCTGTAGGCGCCATATCTCAGGGTGAATAAGCTGGTGTGAAAAGGCATTCAAAAAAAAGAATGCCTTTTCTTTTTTGTCTTTTTCTCCGCTTTCTGGTCCTTCATAATACCTTGCTCTTCGTCAGTCTTCTGCTTTTCCAGCTCCTTTTCCCCTTTACCTCTCAGCAGCTTTCTGCTCTTTTTCCGCAGCAGATCATCCATTCTCTTGTAATATTCCTCATTCCTCTCTGCATTGGCCCTGTCCCGGATCTCCTCTCGTTCCTCCTGCATACGAAACTGATAGTCCAGCTCCTTCACCACGCTGTCCCTGATTTCTCTGCACAGCTCCTGATTATTTTCCATAAGAGTTTCCCGAATTAACTGTTGAAGAAGCCACTGCAGCCTTCTGGACTTCTCTTCTCTGGATTCCTGTACAACTTCCCGGTTGATTTCTCGGCTTCTCTTATCGGCGGGATTCTGCGCTTCCCGAGTGTCAATAATATCAATTGCCATGCCTTGCTGCCTCGCTTGCTCCTGCCTTTCTTCCTCTTTTTCTTCCCTCTCATCCTCTTGGGGCAATACGTTCAGCTTTCCATCCTTCAGTATCATTTTTATTGCCTTCAATTGCAGTCCCCTTTCCTTCATACTCTTAATCTGCTTAAATCGTTCCACATCCTCCCTGGTATAGTAGCGGTGTCCCAGCTCATTGCGCTTAATGGGCAGATGAAGCTCCTCCTCCCAGTAGCGCAGTACATGGCTTTCTACCTTCACTTCTTTTGCAGCGTCTGAAATCAATAAATACTGGCCCATAAAATCTTCCCCTTTCTTATATCACCCTATTGTCTCTTATCCATGTATCAATCCTCATTACATTTTCGCCTTCGCCGATAAAACAAAAGAGAACAGACCCTCTTCAGGGTGTTCTCTTTTGTAAATTGACCTATTTATGTATCAGGCGGCAAATCGGGCCTGTCCCACCTTAATCCCTGCCATAGCGCTCCAAATTGGCAAATTTGGTATACTCCGGCAACCAGGCCAGCTCCACCGTTCCAATAGGACCATTCCTCTGTTTGGCAATGATAATCTCGGATACTCCCTTTTTATCCGTATCGGGATGATAATAATCATCCCGGTAAATAAACATGACCACGTCGGCATCCTGCTCGATGGCTCCGGACTCACGCAGGTCCGAAAGCATGGGACGGTGATCCGGCCTCTGCTCCACCGCCCGGCTTAGCTGTGAAAGCGCTAAAACCGGCACCCCCAGCTCTCTGGCAATGGATTTCAAGGATCTTGATATATCAGAAATTTCCTGCTGCCTGGAATCGGTCCTTCCGCCGCCGCTCATAAGCTGCAGGTAATCTATAATTATCATAGACAAATTATGCTCTAACTTAAATTTGCGACATTTTGATCGCAGCTCCGAAATACTGATTCCCGGAGTGTCGTCAATAATAAGCCGGGACCGCCCTATCACTCCTGCGCTTTCAATCAGACGTTCCCACTCCTGATCATTCAGCTGCCCTGTCCTGAGCTTTTGGGCATCAACGCTGGATTCCAGTGAAAACATACGGTTCACAAGCTGTTCCTTGCTCATCTCCAGGCTGAAGATGGCAACCGAAAGGTTTTTCTTAAAGGCCACATACTGAGCAATATTCAGTACAAAAGCCGTCTTTCCCATGGAGGGACGAGCTGCAATCAGCACCAGATCCGAGGGCTGCATGCCTGCGGTTCTGTAATCCAGATCCGTAAACCCGGTGGGAATACCCGTGACACTCCCTTTGTTCTTGGAAGCCTTTTCTATCTTGTCCATGGCATTCATAACGACCTGCCTGATTGGAACGAAATCCTCCATATTCCTCTTCTGAACAAGCTGGAAAACCCTTTTTTCCGTATCCTCCAGAATTGTCTCCAAACTTTCTTTTCCCGCATAGCAGGTATTGGCAATCTCTTCGTTGAGACGGATCAGCTTTCTTAACGTAGATTTTTCCGCCACAATGCCGGCATAGTATTTGATATTAGCGGAGGTAGGAACCGCCGTAATCAAATCCCGGACAAATTCCAGACTGCTGACCTCCGGCGGCACATCTTTCTCCCGAAGCCGGTTCTGTAAGGTAATCAGATCCACCGGGCTGCCTTCCTCATTCAGCTCCTCCATGGCTTCAAACAAAACGCCATACTGCCTGTTATAAAAGTCCTCACCGCTTATAATTTCTGAAGCTACCACAATCGCCTCACGGTCTATAATCATGGAACCGATCACGGACTGTTCCGCCTCCGTACTATGGGGCAATATTCTTTTCAACACATTTTCTTCCATAGTCGGCATGACTTTTACCTTTCCGCTTTACCTATGCCTCCACTACCTTTACGACAAGCTTTCCCGTCACCTGAGGATGCAGCTTTACAGCCACCTCATATGCCCCGAAATTTTTTAGATTTTCCGGAAGCTGTATTTTCTTCTTGTCAATTTCAATACCGTTCTGCTCCTTGCAGGCTGCCGCTATTTCCTTGGTGGAAACGGAACCGAATGCTTTTCCCCCTTCCCCGGCCTTCATCCGAACAACGACCTGCCTGGTCTCCAGCTGAGCGGCCAGGGCCTTCGCTGCATCCAGCTGTTCCTTCGCCACTTTTTCCTCATGAGCTTTTTTCAGCTTTAAATCATTCTGACTTTTCGCCGTAGCCTCCACACCAATTTTTTTTGGTATAATATAATTCCTGGCATATCCTTCGCTTACTTCTACGACATCACCTGCTTTTCCCAGCTTCTTTTCGTCCTTCAACAAAATAACTTTCATTTTTCTGTGGTTCCTTTCCTGTTATATTTCACCGTTTTCCAGCATACTGTCAATGGTCCGCTTCAAAACACCAATGGCTTCCGCAAGCCCCGTGCCCTCCAGCTGGCAAGCGGCTGTGTTCATATGTCCTCCTCCGCCCATCCTCTCCATGATAATCTGTACGTTTACCTCATCAATGGACCTTGCGCTGACGTAAATTTTTCCCTGGTAATCCGTGAGCACAAAGCTGGCTTTTATCCCCTTAATATTCAAAAGCTCGTTGGCCGCCTGAGCGCCTATAATGGTGGGACTGGGAAGCTCGTCCGCCGTACAGACGGAAATAGCAAAATACTGCTTGTAAATTTCAGCCTGGCTCACCGCATCTGCCTTCGCCTTATATTCAGCAGCGTTTTCCCTGAAAAGCTTCCTGACCCGGGTCACATCAGCGCCGTTTCTGCGCAGAAAGGCAGCTGCCTCAAAGGTTCGAACGCCCGTTTTGGTCATGAAGTTATTCGTATCAATCATTATTCCGGAATACATGCAGTCCGCTTCTTCCGTGCGGATCTTTATATTATCGTAAGTATATTGAAGAATTTCGGAAACCATTTCGCAAGTGGACGAGGCGTATGGCTCCACATAGGAAAGTGTTGCATTTTCAATGGTCTCCGTTCCTTGTCTGTGATGATCCAGCACCACCACGGACTTACAGAATCTGAGCAGATCCGGGCACTCTGTTATGGAAGGCTTGTTTACATCCACAACCACAAGCACTGCATTGCTTCCTGCCGCTTCTATCGCCTGCTGACTGTTGATAATCATATCTTCATCATACTCGGGATTATTTTGAAACAGATCCACCATGGGCTTAATTGCGTTTGTGGCTTCATTGAGCACAATATGGGTCTTCCTCCCCAACGTCTGGGCAATCCGGTAGATTCCCACCGCTGCGCCAAAGCTGTCCACATCTGGCATCCGGTGTCCCATGACAAGCACCTTATCTTTGCCTGTGATGATCTCACGGAGAGCATGGGCTTTTACTCTTGCCTTCACCCTGGTGTTTTTCTCCACCTGCTGACTTTTGCCGCCGTAATAGGTAATGCTTTCAGGCGTTTTGATTACCGCCTGATCCCCTCCCCTTCCCAGAGCAAGGTCTATGGCGTTTCTGGCAAACTCATAATTTTGCGCATAGGTCAGGCCATCGAGACCGATTCCGATGCTTATGGTGACTGCCATTTCATTGCCTATATTTACTGTTTTTACTTCTTCCAACAGGTCAAAGCGGCTTTCCTGAAGCTGTGATATGGCCTTTTTTCTTAATATAACAAGATACTTATCCTTTTCCAGCTTTTTACTGATGCCATCAAGCGTGGAAATATATTTATTCACCTTTCTGTCGATCAGCGCAATCAACAGAGATCGGCGAACCTCCTCCACACTTTCCAGAGCTTCCTCGTAATTGTCGAGATAAATCATTCCCACCGAAAGGCTCTGATCGTCCACCTCCTGCAAGGCGATGTGCAGCGCCGTCTCGTCAAACAGATACACTGCAATCAAATATCCGTTATACCCTTGAGCTTCTATCATATCGCTGTTTTCAGCCATCTCCTTCAGGGAAATTTTTCTGAATTTCGCCACATACTCACAGCCCTCATACTCCAGCTCATACTGAGCCTCATCCACGCCCGCGTCGTCCGGCAGCCTGTCCCTTGTAATTGTAGGAAACAGTGATGTTATGGATTTATTATATCCCTTAGGCTGATGGATCACATTCTCAAAGGCAATATTGGTCCAGACCACCTTTCCTCCATCGTCAAGCAGCGCATAGGGCAAATCCAAATCCCTCAGGAGCTTTCTCTGTATCTGTCCGTATTCCGTGGCAAAGCTGACCAGCTCATTCATAATCACAGGTTTATTATAAAAATAAAGAGTGAGCGTAATAATAAAATAAAATACCGTAAAAGCACACAGCAGAATCCCCGCCCGGTAATCTATCATAAACACTGCCGCCGCCACCGCAAGCAGCAAAATTCCCAGATATATTCCAAACTGTATGTAGGTTTTGATTCTCCCTTTCAATTTGATTTGTTTCTTCATGTATGGTTCCTCTTTATTTGGCGGCGGGCAGGAGTCCGTCCCGCAGCGCAGTGCGTTATGGGCTCGCTTCTGACTCTGCCCTTACCGAACATTATATCAAATATCGTAACAGTATGCTACAATTTAATTTGTCAAATAAAGAAATCATATGTAGAAACCTGCTGACCGCGTCATTGCCACAATTACAACGGGTGCACAAAAATATCAGCTCCGATTCAAAGAACCAAAGCTGATATGATATGCTTTTTATTCACCGCATCAGAAAGTCCGAAAATATATTTTCTGTCACTTCAACACGCTTCCATCCCGAAAAGCGCTTCCCACTCTCTCTCCCAGTACATGGTAACCATTGTGTACTGGATCAAAGGAAATCGGGCGAAATTTTGCAAGATCGATGCTGCCATCCTCTCCAAGAACCCTTTCCTCAGCGCTGATATTCACAATTTGCCCGATAACGTTCCCATCCTCATTAAAGCCCAGAAATCTGCAGTCCAAAGCTACAGGCAGCTCCTCTATTAAGGGGGCGTCCACAAACTCGCTCTTCGTCACATGAAAGCCGGCTTTTTCCATCTTTCGAGGCTCTGTATTGGCAGAAGCTATGCCCACGTAATCCGATGAAACCACATGCTCCGCATCTGCAAAGCTGACCGTGAAAGCACCTCTGGCCTTGATATTGGACGTAGTTTTATGCCCTGCGCTTAGACACAGCACCACCTTATCCGCATCATATAAGCCACCCCAAGCAGCATTCATGGCATCCGCGGTGCCATCCTCATTGTATGTGCCGATGATAAGCACAGGAAGAGGATAGAACCATGATTTTATTCCAAAATTTTTCCGCATAAGTTTAACACTCCTTTGCCTCTTTACTTCTGCTCATCTACCGGAGGCACCATCTCCGCATATCCCCGGAGCAGCTCCGGCGTGCTCACATAGTAGCGTTTCTGTTGATCCATGTCCGCAATCCCGCTCATCTCTTCTTCCGTAAGAGAGAAATCAAACAGATCAAAATTATCCTGAATATGATGAAGATTTTTGGAACCGGGAATCACAATATTTCCTGCCTGAATATGCCACCGCAGAATAATTTGAGCATTTGATTTTCTATATTTTTCTGCCAGCTCCGTAAACAACGGCTCCTGAATCAACGCCTTATCCCCATGCCCCAACGGGTACCATGCTTGGATGACCATGCCCTCTTCTGCCAAAAACCGCTTCAGCTCCTTCTCCTGGGAGTAGGGATGAACCTCTGTCTGCAGCACAGCAGGCTTTACCTCGCACATATTCAGTATCTCTCGGATCTGCTCCACTGTAAAATTGGATAAGCCAATTGCTTTCACCTTACCAGACTTGTACGCCTTTTCCATCAGCTTATATCCGGCAATATAATTTCCCGCAGGCTGATGGATTAAAAGCAGATCAATGTAATCGGTATCCAATCTTTCCAGGGTCTTCTCCACTGCGTCCGTCTGCTCATAAAAGCTGGGCCACAGCTTTGTCTCCAGAAAGATTTCCTCTCTCCTTATTCCGGATTTTTTCATAGCGCGTCCCACAGCCTTTTCATTGACATATGCGTTTGCCGTATCAATCAGCCTGTAACCGCACTCAAGCGCGCTGAGGACAGATGCCTCCGCTTCGTCCGGCTGCAGCAGAAAGGTTCCGATTCCCATCATAGGCATCTTGACTCCATTGTTCAAAACTGCGTATTCCATTTTAGTTCCTCCTTGCATTTCGGCTTTTTCATTCCTGAAATTTTAACACGCTTATATTATAGACCAAATAAATAAAAAAAGAAGTTTCCGTTTGTTACAAAGTATAAACCTACAGGTTATCTCCTCCTCCCTACGCCCTCCTGTCTGGATCTCTTGAAACCCGATACTATTCCTTTTCCAGGAAGAAAAAGCAAACCCTTAGCCCGAATCACACTAATTTCCCTCAAAGATTTTCTGCAGCCACCGATCATAGGCAGGAATCCAATCTCCTTGAGCTCCAAACCCGTGAGGCATGCCATCCAGCTGCAGCCGCTCTACGGTAATACCGGCTTCCTGCGCAGCATCCGCATTGGCAAGAAACTGATCATAAAACGGATCGAGAGTTCCATAACAGTAAAAGGTAGGAGGCAGACTGCCGGAACGCAGAAGCTCCACATCTGTGGTTCCCACGCTTAGACGTCCATAAAAGGAATAAATCATCCCGCAGGCCGCCGCGTCGGCGGAAATCTGGTCCAGCTCATCCGCAACATAACCAGAATCCAACGCCGTGCCATTCACCTGTCCATCGAAATTCAGCAGCATCTCTCCGCTGAGAATTCCTCCAGCGGAAAACCCCATGACTGCAATATCCTTTTCATCAATGCCATATTCCTCTGCATGAGCACGGACAAACCGCACCGCACGGGCCAGATCCAGCGCGCCCTCCTGCTGCGTATAAGGACGCAGACGGTAGTCAATTACAAAGCTCTGATACCCAAGGGCGCTGAGCTCTTCCGCCACATCCATTCCTTCCGGCCGGTCGCTTCTAAACTGGAAGGCCCCACCGGGACAAATCAGCACTGCTCCCTTGATTTCAGTGCCCTCCGGAACCGGATAGCTGGTGAGATAGGGGCGGAAATCCGGATCATCTGAATATCTTCCGTTATTTTCCGTATACTCTGTGGCAGCTGGCGCACTTCCCTTCTCCCATAGATATAAAACCTGCTGCTCTTTGGGCGTTATCACAGCGGATGCCACCGTATTGCCTTCCTCATCTTTCGGGACGAGGGCTTCATCCAAAAGTCCCTCCTCCTCAATCCATTTAGTCACATCCTGCTGCTGGAGATCCTCTGAAAGCAGCAAAGCCCTGCTTCCCAGCAGCGCGCCGGGCTGAAGCAGTGAAACTGCCTCAAGAATTTTCTCAGAATCATTTGTGCCGCCAGCTACAAATGGCAGAATCGTTTTTGCACCAAAATCGTTTGCTTCCAGAAAGGTCTCAATAATTTCCGGCATTACATTTTTTTCTGCTTCAAACCCCAGCAGAACAAATTCATAAGAGGCAACCTTCCCTCCCTTCTTCAATCAAGAACAAATGGCCATCCGTTGCCTTCTGAAGCTGCCGAGCTGTCTGCACCAGAACACCATCCTCTTCTTGAGCGGCATAGGCAATTAAAATATCAGAGTCCGTGTGTTGCATGTTGTTTGCCTCCCTGCCTTGGACGCCACCATCTGTCTCATTGGTTTTTTCGGAAAATTGAGACAAGGGGTCCTGTGAGCTGCCGCAGGCAGCCAGACCAAATGCTATCGCAAGCGTCAATAACACAAATAAAATTTTTTTCATGTATAATGCGCCTCCTTTCCTGTGCGATTCCTCTGTTCTGCCTCGGCCTTTTCATCTCAAAACATTTTACAATCCCAGACTTTTCGCCCAGACAGCCACCTCTTCCGCGCTATCAGCCACATCGTTACGGGAAATAGTCAGTCCGTTTTCGCTGACCTCGGCTCCGGGAGCAAGCTCGGCTATGGTACTCTCCGTACGGGAAAATCCGCTGCCTCCGTGAGGGCAAAAGGGAATAATCGTCTTGCCGGTAAAATCATACCCCTCCAAAAAAGTATATAGAGCCTGAGGCATATCTCCCCACCAGTTAGGAAAGTAAAATGTAGCCCACCCCTCCAACCCTGCGGAAACACTGGCTTTAACGCCATACAAAAATGTGTATAGCGTTTCTTTTCCGTGTGTTTCCGTGCGGCATCCCATCATCTCCATTCTATCCTCCGCCACCGCCAGTTGGCAAATGCTTATGTTCTATGCCCTTCCATGCCTGATCTGTATAGACAGACAAAAGCCAGCGGCTGTCATTTTTTACCGCTGGCTCTATGTAGTAAATCCCTTACAGTTTCATGAAAACGCTCCGGTCTTTCTTACCAAGCCCTTTCTTCAGCTTTTCATTCTCTTTCCGCAAGCTCTCATTCTCACGCTTTAATTCCGCCACCTGCTTCTGCAGTAGTTCGATCCTCCCGTCCATCGCCTTATCCAGAATCGATCTTCGTGGGTCGATGGTTCCTGCCTGCCGCTCCAGCGCCTTGTCGATCTCCGAACGTACTGTGGGATTCTTATAAAAGAACCCTCTGGAGAGGCCGGTCATCTCCATCAGCTTGGGAACTGATATCCGCTCCCCGTCATCCAGCAGGCGCCGGATCGCCGTTTTCGCCGCCGTGATCTTCTCATCGCTCCGTTCCCGGTTGGCCTCAATCATTTTGTCGTATTTGCTCATAATCCTCACCCCATCCGTCTAAGTTTGCATACAGGATTCTGGTCTGGGCTTTCCTCGCTTTCCGGGTTTCCTCCGCCAGAACCACATTGTTCATTTTCCGGTAGTGCATGACTGCATGGACTCCACGATGCCCCAGCAGCTTGGCGATGGTCCAGTCATCCAGATGCAGCTCCGTCAGCTTTGCTCCATAAGTCCTCCGGAACATATGCGTGCTGAACCGGAACCGCTTCCCCGCATCATCCCGCAGATCTTCTTTCAGGATCATATTGAGTACCTTGTGCTTGACTGTCGTGTACTGGAGCGGGCGGCTTTTATCTTTCTCATCCACAAAGATGTAATCCGCCTCCCCATGCCGTTCCTCGGAACACTGGATCGCTTTCCGGATCAGCGCCGCCACCTCCGCGCTGACCGGCTTTTCATACACGGTCGTTTTTACCTGCCGGATCGTCACCATATTCACACCGTCTGACATTGACAGGCAGTCCCGCCGCAGGGTCAGTGTGTCCGAGACCCTTGTCCCCAGCATCTGGTGGAGGACCATGCATCTGGCGATCTGCTCGTCCAGCTTCGTGATATGCGCATTCAGGCGTTTCAGTTCGCTGTCCGAATATGCCTTAAATTCCGCCTGGACCTCCTGCGGAATGTCCGTGTTGATGAACAGCTTCTCCAGATGGGGCCAGCCATAAAGCTTTCCGATGGTTTCCAGAACCGAACGCAGTTTTATGATGTTGTCACTGTTCGCTTTTCTGAAGTTTCCATCCGTAGCTTTATGTATCAGGTATTCCTCTATCAATTCCCGGTCGATGCCCCCGCAGGAATCCAAACCCTTATGCTGTTCCTCCAGATAGTTTGAGAACTGCCGGAGAAAACTCATCTCCCGTTTCACCGTACCAAGGTTTTCATATTTCAGGTGCAGGAAAACCGCCTGCTTTGCTTCCTCCCGGATACCCGTTTGATGAATCCCCCTGAAATCCAGCGTAACAGTCCTGTATATGGGATTCTGTTTAATTTCAATGCCAAGCCTGTCCAGGTTCCAGATGTCCTTCTCTCTTTCCGGGCGTTCGTCCTCCGGCTGCAGGAACCGGATCAGCCTTCTCACGAACATAATATACCGCGAATCCAGGATATGCGTGGTTCCATAAACGCTCTGGTTTTCCTGCGTCAGCGGCATCCCTTTCTTCAAAAGGCAGCCCTTCATGACCTGCACCCACCTGCTTTCTTCCCATCCCAACAGACTGTCCGGCAGATCCCTGCGGTCCTGCATCGCCTGACAGAATAATTTGTAAGCCACTTTTTCATGCTGTATGGTATTCAGCGACACGTGCATCCCTCTGTACCGGAAATATCTGCTGATTTCTTCCCGCATAGTTTCTGAGGGGAGCAGGGACAAATCAATAAAATCTTTTCCCCCTGCTGCCCGTGAAAATGTTTCATCCGTATCCTTACAGCACTCCAGTTCACGGTAATACAGCCTGTTTTCCACGTTTCCCTCCTTTCCTCAGACCAGCCGCAAGGTTATGCCCCGGCTGCCTGAAATATTCATCATTTTCTTTTGCGATCTTTTTCGGCATATAATCGATATACCGCTCCGTCATCTCCTGGTAGCTGTGTCCAAGGTAATCCCGGACGCTCTGCAGGGACGCCCCGTTATCGTAGAAAAATGTTGCTACGGTGTGGCGGTAATCATGGGATTTAAAAAGATACTCACCGCCGTCTATCCCCTGTTCCTCACAGAACTTCTTCATCTGCTGCCGGAAGGTTCCCGTGCGGTATGCTCCGCCGTTCCGGTTCCTGAATAAATAATCATCCGGCCCGATGCGGTTCCGCCTGATGTAAACCTGCATGATTTTATACAATCCTTCCGCAATGGGAACCCGCTTGTAGGTTTTCATTTTTGTCTGGTAGACCTTGATCCATGTGTCGCCGTCCTTCCGCTCGTAGGCATCTCCTTTCAGCGTACACACCTCGCTGATCCGCAGCCCCAGGCACCAGAGATGCAGGTACATGCACCGGAGATGCTCCGGCAGGAGATGTAAACGCCCCAGCATCTCCGTGCAGGTTTCCTCCGGGACGCTCCGGTCATTGTGTGGGCGTACTATCTTCTTTAAATAATATTCCGGATGGAACGGCATCCGCTCCACATACCCGCGGACCGCCATGAACCGGTAAAACTGGCTCAGTCCGGTCACATATTCATTAAAGGTTTTTGCTATGATCTCCCGTTCCTGCATCTCCTGCAGGTATTGATCGATCTGTCCCTCCGTGCATCCGCTGGCATCCAGCCCTCTTTCACTGAGCCAGACCAGGAAATTTTTAATGCTGCCGAACTTGGTCACGATGGTGCTGAGGGACTGCCCGGTCACGCCGATCTGGTACTTCATAAATTCCTGCGCATATCTCCGGTTCCCCTCCGCAGTGATCTCCATAAAGGAAACGCTGCTGAAGGAACCGCTGGGATTGATGCGGTGGTCCGGCAGCTTCATCCGTTCCAGATACCAGATATTCGCTTCCCAGTGGATGTTCTCTCCTTGGAGGAATACCGTCCTCCTGCAGAAGTTCAGGCTGGGGAGAAGCTGCATTTTCCTGCTCCGGCTGTTGGTGTTCCTGTCCAGATACGCTTCAAATGCCTCCGCCTGCTCTGGTTCCATCTTTTCGATATCCTCTATCCCGGCGCCTGCACAAAAATGGTAGAGATAATGCAGACCCGACAGCCGATGCTCCCGCTTCCGCATGTCCTTAAACTGTTCCAGCATCACATTCAGCGTAGTGAAAATCTGCCCTTTCAGGATCTTTGAACATGGCAGGCTGAAATCCCACACCATGTTTTCACGGTTCCTGACCGAATCAAATTCCATGGCAAGCGTCTGATCCGAATGGTATGGGATAAACAGCACCTTATCCTCCAGCTTCCACTGGCACTGCCGCCTCCCGGCGAGGGTCTGCATCTGCTGGCGGATGGAATACTGCTTCACCCGGTCATACCCCAGCAGGTACCGTTCTGCCTGTTTGATATGCTGTACCTCTTTGAGTTCATGCTCGAATTCCCGGCGCAAGGGATAATCCATATCCGCCAGGCTCTGAACCTCCCTTTTCAGAAAGAACTTCTTTAGCTTGCTTTTTTCAACGCCGGCCACTTCCGTACACCCATCCAGTTCCTCGGCTATCCGGCTTGGGATAACCGGAACCGGTTCCCGCACCCATTCTGCCGGCTGCAGCGCATAAACAGCCATCCGTTTCCACCTCCTTCTACAACAGTTCCTTCACACCGTACAGGGCGGAATTTTTCGCGTAGAATTCCTCGCTGGCCTCCAGCAGCTCATCATCCACGATATTCAGGTATTTGACCGTAGTATCGATGTGCTTATGCCCAAGCGCCTGCTGGATCAGCTCCAGCCGCCAGCCTGCCTTGCGCCGCATATTGGCGAAATACCGCCGGAGCATATGGGGCGTCAGATCGATTCCCGTTTTCTTCTCCATCCTTTTCAGCATGTCATAGACGCTGTCAACCTTTAGCGGTTGCCCGGCGCTCTCCCCTGCGATATTGATGAACAGGAACCTCTGGTGCTGCAGCAGCTCCCGGTATTCCGTCAGATAATACATCAGGAATTCAAAGGTTTCATTGCTGAGCTTCGCTTTCCGGTATTCCGCGTTCTTGGCTCTGGCTTCGTTGTCGTTATCCTCCCGGAAGCAGACGCTTACCATGTGGTTCCGGTAATCAATATCATGGGCATAATCCACGCCGAGGATCTCCCCGATCCGGAACCCGGTTTCCGCGATCATCAGAAGGAGAAGCTGGTCCCGGCAGTTGGTGCATGCCTGCAGAATCCGGAGGATTTCCTCATGCTCCGCAGGCCGCACGTTCCGTTCCTCTGCCTTTAAATATCCCTTGAACGCCTGAAACCGCAGTTTCTTCTGGACGCCCACGGCGTTGACCGCCATGTGGTAGCTGTAGGAAAGCACCTTCAGGCTCCCCAGGTTTTCATCCATGGATTCCATAAAAAGATGGAACCTGAACACATCTTCCAGATATGCGTTGCAGGTTCCATTATGGATGGTCCTTAAATTGTTTTCCTGGGTGTGGTTCCCCGCCTTGAGCCAATGGAGGAAATTGACAAAGTGTTCGTTCTGACTTTCATAGTCCAGACGGTACACCTGCTCCGCCTCCATGGGGATCTCCTTTAAATATTCCAGATAGTAGCAGATGGCAAACGCCGCCCGTTTTACGGTGTTCGGTGAACGGTTTGCTTTGATCTTATGCTTTAAGTATTTCGAGGGAAGCAGGACAAGTTCCAGCGTCTCGCAGTCCCTGATAAAAAAGTATTTTACTTTACCGTCTGTCAGCGTATCTACCGCGTACCGTCTCATCCGCCCGCCTCCTTTCCTTAACGCCATACCCAGTATACCGTGTAATCCGTTTCCTATCCATTCACAAAGACCACTGAAAATACCGCTGTTTCCAGTGTCTAAACCGAAGCATTACCAACAAAACTTCTCAATCCGTCTGAAAGGATGACACGGACAAAAACGCCACTGCCAGAAGACCGAAAAACGCCGTCAGGATAAACGGCAGAGCCAGAAAAAGCCGCAATAAAAATCTCAGGATATTTCCCATTTAGTTTCTCCCTCCACGTTTCAATTTTTCCATTATCGCCTTTTACTGCATCGCCAGTTCTGCCATTATTACCAGCTGATCTTCTTCCCGGAAATACTCATCCGCTGTTTCCCTGTTGACAGCAAGAGGATTCCTGGCCTCCTGCTCTCCCATCTGGATCGGAGCCAGTGAAGCAATCAGCTCCCTGCAAAGCTGCCTGTCCGGGCAGCTGTCCAGAAACCACATCTGTGTGTTCACGATCAGACGGTCGAATGGATCTGTAACAACAATCTTTTCTGCTTCCAAACCGTATGTTCCTATAAAATTCGCCAGATTTTCCGGGGACAGGGAAATCATATATTCCTTCCGTCCTCCGTTATCCAATGGGTACACACAGGCATATCCCATACTCTCTGTGTCCAGAATATCCCGCACCATTTTTCTGTCTTCCTGCGTCATATTGTTCTCTCTTTCTCCTGTTTTTCCGGTAGATTCCCAGGACAACCTTTTTCTCGTTTTCAGGCAAGTCCACTGCCAATGTATCTCCTTCTCTGTCAGTCATGATCAAAGTAGATTCTGCCCTCCAACGGACAATACACGCTCAGTCCATATTTTTCTATCAGGATCTGAAACTGCGCGATCTGCATGGCAGAGCGGGAAAGGCTGTTCCGACTGGTGATCAGCAAGATATTTGCCGTGCCGCTTTTGACCGCTCGGACAAAATCCTGGAAACCGCGGCGTTTCCACAGCGGCTTTGCCCCAATGTCGCTGGAGCTTCCTGCAAGTGTAAATCCCATCTGCTCCCCATAATCCACCAATTGTTTAAACTGCCCCTTCAGGACGCCATGGGTATCCTCCGGCGCATCGATGGCACAGTAGATCCATGCACCTTTTCCTGTCTGCCGCTCTGTGAACTGTTCGGCCGGAGACGGGTTTTTGCAGTCATCCTGCATCCCCAGTATCCCGTCCAGCCCGAAGCTGACTGCTATCGCCCGGTCCACATCCTGCATGGTATCCGCATTCAGTTTTCCTATGTATTCCCTGAGCCGTGTGCGGTCAATGGTTCTCACCTGCTCCAGAAGAACCGTGGAATCCCGGTGCAGCCCCTGACAGTTCTCCGGCAGACGGATATGGGTGGGCAGCTTTCTCTTTTCCGTCCGGCTGGTAACCGCAGCTGCGATAACCGTTGGGCTATAGCGATTTCCAACATCATTTTGGATAATCACCACGGGGCGGACGCCTCCCTGTTCGCTCCCAATCACCGGAGTCAGGTCTGCATAGAACAGATCACCCCTTTGTATTCCATTTTTCATGTATCATTCTGCTCCTTTCTCTCCGTGTATTTTCATGGCACAAGGGCGGCGGCAGCCTGAATCACAGACCGCTTAACAGATAGGTGTTCAGCCGTATACGGGCTGCCGCCGTAGTTTCTATCATGAAAAACATAAAACAATCTTGTTCTTCGTCTTGCTGGCTCCTATTCGACACTACTTCCCGGAGCCAGACACATCCGTATGAATTTCACACACGTCTGCGCCATGGGCAGCATACATGGACCGGTTCTGGTCAGGAACCGCCATGGGCATCTCACCCCTCCGAGGATCTCTCCGAGCCGCCCTCATTGCCTGTTCCCGCATCTTACGGGGCTGTGACTGGACGGAAGTATCATTGTAGGCTGTTCAGTGTTATGGCAGGCGGCTCACCACAAGCCGCTTTGGGATGGACGGTTCCCGCTTGGCACCTTTGACGTCATCTTATTTGACAGGCACTCTGACTGCCTGCAGGTGGTCTTGGCGCGTCCTCCGCTATGCTTCCCCTTCCGGGCTGAACAGCCAACGTATCCATGCTGCTGGATATGACCGCTCCGGGCGGTGTTTTTCAAAGGACAAATGAGAGAAATTTGATCCTCTCACTTACTTCCACGTTGGGAGAGATGTTTGCACACCTTGAAATCAAAAATTTTCTAAAATTTTTTTCAGCCTGCGGAGAATCCGTTCTTTCTTTTTGTGTACGGCATTATGATAAATGCCCATTTCATCCGCAAGTTCCCGCTCCGTGCGTTCTTCAAAAAATATCTGCCGGATCAGCAGCTGCTCATCTTCAGGCAGCAGAGCCAATGCCCTATGTAACTGCTGGATCTGGATATTCCTAATCGCCTGTTCCTCGGCACTGTCCGCTTCATCTGTAAACTGGACGTTCTGCTCCAGCAGCCGTTCAAGGGAATCCTCCCGGCTTGGTATGACGGTAACTGTCTGGCTCTCCCGGTCTACGACTGTGCGCTCCGTCTTGAGGTCAAACTCCTGATACTGCATTTTTCTCTCTGAAATTTTCAGTACAGCGATCACTTCTTCGCTGGCTTCCGGATACATTTTTCTAAAATCCGGTATACGGTATGGCTTTGCCATAGCTTGTCCTCCTTCGTTTTTTGAATTGCAAAAACGAAGGACAAGCGGCGGAGCGCGGCTCCAGCCATAAAAAAATCTGTTCCTCTGTCCGTACAGGGAACAGGCGCAGAAAAAGAAAAAAGCCGCAGACCTCATCCAATCTGCAGCGCTTGCGCTATCCTATGGGATAATTTCTTTATATGCCGGTTTTTCATGTAAACCTCCAATCCCGGAAACACTGCAGCAAACTTCATGTTTCTTCAGTAAAATTGAAGCCATTATAAAAAACCGGAATGTCACAAAACTTTCAGAACACAGTCAATTGGATTTTCAGGCAAAAAAATACCCTGACCTCTTAAAAAGGCCAGGGCGCTATGCTCGGCTATATCTGGTACATATATCCAATCTCCCGTATGGAGCTGATACAGCTTACCATTTTCATTTTTTTTCTCAGCCTGCTCATCAGACAGATCACACTGTTCCTTCCCTCGTAGTATTCCTCCTTCCACACTCTCGTATAAATCTGTTCATATGTCAGCACACGACCTTTATTCCGGAACAGCATATGCAGGACTTCATATTCCCTCCTGGTAACGGATATCTCTCGGCCTTCCTCCCAGACACTCCGGCGTTTCTCATCCAGCCATACTCCCGGCTGCAGCATGAGAATCCCCGGTATCACATAGTTAAAGATATTGGTGTCATTCAATCAATTTTGCCGATAAAGCGGTAGAAGATTTCTACCTCCTGTTCCCGGCTTCCGTCCTCACCTTTGACC
>CALWRA010000009.1 GCA_944383825.1 uncultured Acetatifactor sp.
AACTAATATATTTTTTCGTCAAAAACATGCAAAATTTCTTCGGCGTTTTCCTACATTTTTACTTTGGCATTGACACCTTGCCAATGGTCTTTATAAGCTGCTGTAAGCCTTTAACGGGCAGATACGCCGCCTGCACAGGTATCAGAATACTGTCGGCACAGGCAAAGGCATTGATTGTAATCATGCCAAGTGAAGGCATACAGTCAATCAAGATGTAATCGTAATAATCCCGCACCATGCTTATGTACTCCTGCATGATACGCTCCCGGCTCATGACATTCACAAGGGAAACCTCCAGACCAGAAAGCTCAATGTTGCCCGGCATAAGGTCTATTCCTTCCTCATGGTGTAAAATACCCTCCATTGGCTCAACTTCCTCGTCCTTAATCAGACTGCCCATAACCGATGCCAATGTTATCTCGATTGCGTCCGGCTCTGTGTACCCCAAACTTGCGGTAAGACTGCCCTGTGCATCGGCATCAATCAAAAGTACCTTTTTCCCCTGTTTTGCCAGTCCAATTCCTAAATTGCTTGTTGTGGTGGTCTTTCCGACTCCACCTTTCTGATTTGCGATTGCTATAACTCTACACATGATAAATTCTCCTTTGCTTTCTACTCATTTTCTTTTACGTTGCTTTTTCTGACTTCCACATAAGCCCTGTGGAATTTCTTTGTTCCTTTATTCGGGTATAAATCTGAAAACTCTGTTACTTCAATCTTGGGATTTCTCTGCAAAATCTTCCCAAACCATTTAATATCATTCTTTGTTCCCATCAATCGAACTTTTAACATCAATCTGCTCCTCCAAACAAGGCATACAGTTTCCGGTTATAAGTTGCATATTCCCGATACCTGATTTGTATTGCCTGCCAAAAATACGGTGCATAGGCACAGCAGAACAATTCTTCCACTGTATACTGCCTGCACTCATTGATCTGCTCCTCTGCGTCCTTGTAATCGTCCACGCTTGGTGTACCGTTGCAGTACAGATTAAACGCCATTCTGACTACTTTCACGCTTCCGCTGGTCTGCCAGCCTTCGTGTAAACATTCTGTCTTTACACAGCCTGTCTTAAAATCATAAATGCGATTTGCATTTCTTCTGGTATCATCGCTAATGCCAAGACAATAGCAAAGTGCCTTGTGGTACACATCCTGATACCTCACCTCTTTCAATTTCTCATAGTAGAATTTCTCATGTGCTTCGCTGATAAAAATAAGTTCTTGAGCTTTTTCGGCTCCTGCTCCTAACGCTGTACTACTCATGTTCTTTTCCTCCAATTCATAATTTTTCGACTATAACACAAAAAGGACACTCTCCTAGTTTTCACTTGGAAAGTGTCCATTTGATACAAAATTATATGAAATTGGATTCACTATCGCACTACCAAAAACGCATTATCACGCATTATTTGGCATTACGCTTCGCAAATTTGTTGCAATTTTGTTGCAAATTCCATTTTCAAAAGCTCGAAAGCCTTGATTTTACTGGATTACTCAATGATTGTAGCAACACGGCCTGAACCAACCGTACGTCCGCCCTCGCGGATAGCGAAGGTGAGACCCTGCTCCATAGCGATGGGATGAATCAGCTCGATGGTCATCTCTACATTATCGCCAGGCATACACATCTCGGTGCCTTCAGGAAGATGGCAAACACCGGTAACGTCAGTTGTTCTGAAGTAGAACTGAGGACGATAGTTGTTGAAGAAAGGAGTATGACGTCCACCCTCGTCCTTGGTCAGAACGTAAACCTGAGCGGTAAACTTGGTGTGGCAGGTAACGGTGCCGGGCTTTGAAAGAACCTGTCCTCTTTCGATTTCAGTTCTCTGAATACCACGAAGCAGCGCGCCGATATTGTCACCAGCCTGTGCCTCATCCAGCATCTTGCGGAACATCTCGATACCGGTAACAACGGTTTTCTTCTTCTCCTCCTTGATACCAACAATCTCAACTTCGTCATTCAGGTGAAGAACGCCACGCTCAACACGGCCAGTAGCCACAGTACCGCGTCCGGTAATGGTGAATACGTCCTCTACAGGCATCAGGAAAGGCTTGTCAGTGTCGCGCTGAGGATCAGGAATATACTCGTCTACAGTGTTCATCAGCTCGAGGATCTTGTCACCCCATTCGCTGGTGGGATCTTCCAGAGCTTTCAGAGCGGAACCCTTAACGATAGGGCAGTCATTAAAGCCGTACTCCTCAAGCTGCTCGGTAACTTCCATCTCAACCAGCTCGATCAGCTCGGGATCGTCTACCATATCGCACTTATTCAAGAATACAACAATATAAGGAACGCCTACCTGACGGGACAGAAGGATATGCTCCTTTGTCTGAGCCATAACGCCGTCGGTTGCAGCAACAACCAGAATAGCGCCGTCCATCTGAGCCGCACCGGTAATCATGTTCTTTACGTAGTCAGCATGGCCGGGGCAGTCAACATGTGCATAGTGCCTCTTCTCAGTCTCATACTCAACGTGAGCGGTAGAAATGGTAATACCACGCTCTCTCTCTTCGGGAGCCTTGTCGATGTTCTCAAATGCTACTGCCTCGCCGGTGCCAAGTCTCTCATGCAGAACCTTGGTGATTGCAGCCGTCAGAGTGGTTTTGCCATGGTCAACGTGACCAATGGTACCAATGTTACAATGGGGCTTAGTTCTTTCAAATTTAGCTTTAGCCATTATTAAAGTCCTCCTTAAAATGATAACACATATTATTTTCTCGCCGAAGCGATATTGTGCGCAATCGGCATACGGTAACTTGGCTACCTCTGATTATATTAAATAATCAGAGGTTTTTCAAGTAATTTTTCATATATTTGCCTGCTTTTATTACTTGCTTTTTGCAGCCAAAACCTTTTCCTGAACGTTCTTGGGAACCTGTTCATATTTCTCAAAGAACATGGAATAATTACCGCGTCCCTGGGTTCTGGAACGAAGGTCGGTAGAATAGCCGAACATTTCCGCAAGGGGTACGAAAGCCCTCACAATCTTGCCGCCTCCGATGTCGTCCATACCCTCTACGCGCCCGCGGCGTGAATTCAAGTCTCCGATTACATCTCCCATATATTCTTCAGGCATGGTAACCTCTACCTTCATAATCGGCTCAAGAAGCACCGGATTTGCCTTCTGCATCGCTTCCTTAAACGCCATGGAGCCTGCGATATGGAATGCCATCTCAGAGGAGTCCACCTCATGATAGGAGCCGTCGTATACGTTGGCATGAACGCCCAGTACCGGGAATCCTCCCAAAATACCTGCCCGGGCCGCTTCCTGAATTCCTTCTCCCACTGCGGGAATATATTCCTTGGGAATGGCTCCGCCCACGACAGTCGTTTCAAACAGAAGATTGGGCGGATCATTAATCAGAATGTTTGCCTTGGGATCAAACTCAAACTTCTCACAGTTTGCCTCCAAGGGCTCAAACTTCACTTTACAATGTCCGTACTGTCCGCGTCCGCCGGACTGTTTTGCATACTTGGAGTCGACCTCCACCGCCTTGGTGAACGCCTCCTTGTAAGCAACCTGGGGAGCGCCTACGTTCGCTTCCACCTTAAATTCGCGAAGCAGACGGTCCACAATAATTTCCAAATGGAGCTCTCCCATGCCGGCGATAATGGTCTGACCGGTCTCCGGATTGGTGTGAGCGCGGAAGGTAGGATCCTCCTCTGCCAGCTTTGCAAGGGCCTCTCCCATCTTACCCTGCCCCGCCTTGGTTTTGGGCTCGATTGCCAGCTCAATAACGGGCTCGGGGAACTCCATAGATTCCAGAATTACAGGATGCTGCTCATCGCATATGGTATCGCCGGTGGTGGTAAATTTAAAGCCCACTGCCGCAGCAATATCTCCGGAATAAACCTTATCCAGCTCTGCCCGTTTATTCGCATGCATCTGCAGGATACGTCCCACACGCTCCTTCTTATCCTTGGTTGCATTCAGGACATAGGAGCCGGAGTTCATGGTTCCGGAATATACACGGAAAAAGGCCAGCTTTCCTACAAAGGGATCCGCCATAATCTTAAATGCCAGTGCAGAGAAGGGTTCCTCATCGGAGGAGTGCCTTTCCACCTCATTGCCATCCAGATCTACGCCCTTGATTGCAGGGATGTCGGTGGGTGCAGGCATATATTCCAGAATTGCATCCAGAAGCTTCTGCACTCCCTTATTGCGGTATGCGGAACCGCAGCAGACCGGAATTGCCGTACACTCACAGGTAGCCCTGCGCAGAGCCTTCTTCAGCTCTTCCACGGAAGGCTCCTCACCCTCCAGGTACTGCATCATCAGGTCATCGTCCAGCTCACAGATCTTCTCGATCAGCTCGGAACGGTACAGCTCCGCGTCATCAGCCATATCTCCCAAATCATCCGTAACGGTAATGTCATCGCCCTTGTCATCATTATAGATATAAGCCTTCATTTCAAACAGGTCGATAATTCCTTTAAATTCATCCTCTTTGCCAATGGGCAGCTGAAGAACAATTGCATTTTTGCCAAGCCTGGTTCTGATCTGATCCACTGCGCCGTAGAAATTAGCGCCCAAAATGTCCATTTTGTTAACGAACGCCATACGAGGTACATTATAAGTGTCGGCCTGTCGCCATACATTCTCAGACTGAGGCTCGACACCGCCCTTTGCACAGAACACGCCCACAGCGCCATCCAATACACGGAGTGAACGTTCTACTTCTACGGTAAAATCAACGTGGCCAGGAGTATCAATAATGTTGATACGATGCTCCAACGCGCCGGGCATGGGCTTGGTTTCTTTTTCCAAAGTCCAGTGGCAGGTTGTAGCGGCTGATGTGATGGTAATTCCTCTTTCCTGTTCCTGCTCCATCCAGTCCATGGTCGCAGTACCCTCATGAGTATCACCAATCTTGTAGTTAACGCCAGTATAATACAGAATACGCTCGGTCAATGTGGTCTTACCCGCATCGATGTGAGCCATAATGCCTATATTTCTGGTTCTCTCTAAGGGATATTCTCTTCCAGCCAAGATTTTTTCCTCCTATATTAATAAAAAGCCTGCGAAACCTAAAATCTGTAGTGTGCGAAAGCCTTGTTCGCCTCCGCCATCTTGTGTACGTCTTCTTTTCTCTTAACGGCAGCGCCGGTATTGTTTGCAGCGTCTAGAATTTCGTTCGCCAGTCTGTCCTCCATAGTCTTCTCGCCTCTCTTGCGCGAAAACATGGTAAGCCAGCGCAGGCCCAGCGCCTGGCGTCTGTCCGCCCTTACCTCGATGGGCACCTGATAGGTGGCTCCGCCGATACGCCTTGCCTTTACTTCAAGAACAGGCATAATATTATTCATGGCCTGTTCAAATACTTCGAGAGCCGGTTTGCCGGATTTCTCTTCAACCTTTGCAAATGCACCGTATACAATCTTCTGCGCAACCCCTCTCTTACCATCCAGCATAATGTTGTTGATAAGCTTGGTCACTACCTTATTGTTGTATAAAGGATCTGCCAATACATCTCTTTTTTGAATATGTCCTTTACGCGGCACGTTTCTTCCCTCCTTATTAATATGGCCGGCCTAAGGCCGACTTAAATAGATCATCGGTACTCACATGTGTTTCCCCAAGTGTTCGCGCTGTTATATCTGCATTACAGAATTCCAACACTTTTCTTAGTTTCGTTATTGTGGTACTGGACGATGCTCCTCATCGTCCGAAAAGCCTTTTACTTTACAACCGGCGCTATTATTTCTTTGCGTCTTTGGGTCTCTTTGCGCCATATTTGGAGCGAGCCTGCTTTCTGTTGGCAACGCCTGCAGTATCCAGTGTACCGCGAATGATATGGTATCTGGTACCGGGAAGATCCTTAACACGGCCGCCGCGGATCAGAACAACGCTGTGCTCCTGCAGATTGTGGCCTTCGCCGGGAATATAGCTGGTAACCTCGATTCCGTTGGAAAGACGAACTCTGGCAATCTTTCTGAGCGCTGAGTTAGGCTTTTTAGGAGTAGCTGTCTTAACAGCAGTACATACACCACGCTTCTGCGGAGCGGAAACGTCCGTAGATTTCTTGTGAAGGGAATTATATCCTTTCTGGAGAGCCGGTGCAGTAGACTTCTTTACAGATGTCTGACGTCCTTTTCTTACTAACTGGTTAAATGTTGGCATTCTGTTTCACCTCTTTCTGATTGTAATAATAATCGTTTTGTCCGATGATCGGACATGTGTGTTTACTGCGCACGAAAAAAAATGCACCCGCGCACACTATGATAGTATACTTGTTTGCGGATGCATTGTCAACAATATTTTCTATTTTCTTACTTCTCCATAAAGACTTTTCGTCGGTCGGCAAATATCCCCGGACGGCAGAGCTGTCCATATCCTGTTACCGCTTCCTTTGCACCGTCCATTGCCGGATCCCCATACGTATAAAACCACTCCGTCAGCTGCATGTACAGGCTGTTTACAAGGGCGGCGTATTCCGGATCGTTTATGAGATTTTTGTTTTCCTCCGGATCACTTTCAAGATGATACAGCTCATCCGGCCCGTAAGGGTAACGACAGATATATTTCCACTCCTTTGTCCTGATCATACGCGTAGGTCCGTATTCATCATATACCACAACCCATCCTTCGGCGGATGTGTTTCCCGCAAAAATATTCGCAAAGCTTTTTCCCGGGAGATCCTCGGGAAGCGCCCTGTCAATGCCGGCCATCTCAAGCAGAGTGGGAAAGAAATCATACTGGCTGCACATCCTGGAGCATACCTGGCCCTTCTGGTAATGCCCGGGCCAGGACACCAAAAACGGTACCTTAACTGCCGTATCATACATATTAAAAGGAAATGTTCCGTTTCCTTTTCCCCATATCCCGTGATGCCCCATATTCATGCCATTGTCCGCCATAAACATAACAATGGTGTCCTCCTGCATCCCCAGCTCCTCCAGCTTGTCCAGAAGCCTTCCGATATCAGCGTCCATTGCCGTAATGGCCGCGTAATACCCCCGTAGCAGGGCTTTGCGAACCTCGCCGGTACCATAAGGAGCGCTCTCTATCTGATTGGGATGGATTGGCAGATCCGGGGTGGCTTCAAAATTGCAGTCCCGATACATCTCTATGTACTCCTTGGGATGCTGATCCTCATCCCAGGGAGAATGAGGCGCGGTATAATGCACACTCAGATAAAAGGGCTCTTTGCTTTCCTGAAACTCCTCAAGCCATCCCAATGCCTTGTCCGTGATGACATTGGTGACATAGCGGTTCTCAAAATAAATTCTTCCATTCTCCACAATATCCGCCTTGTCATAATAGCAGCCGCCCCTTCCAATGGTAAACCATTTGTCAAAGCCATGCTGGGGCTCCATGCTGTCCCCCAGATGCCATTTCCCCGACAATGCGCATGTATAGCCGTTTTCCTTCAGTACGTCCGTATAGGTAAGCATTCCCTCCAGATACCGGATGGGCTTCTCCTCCTGCGCATAGTAGGGATCATCCTTAAGCTCTCCCAGCCCTTCCTTATCCAAATTCCCGGAGCGAATCCAGTCCTGCACTCCATGGGCGGAAGGAATCCTTCCTGTCAAAAGGCTGGCTCTGGCAGGCGAGCAAACAGGAGATGTGCAGAAAAAGTTTTCAAACCGGTATCCCCCAGCCGCGATGCGGTCCAGGTTCGGCGTATAAATATCCGTGTTTCCCGCACACCTCATGGCCCAGGCTCCCTGATCATCCGCCAGAATAAATAAAATGTTGGGTTTCTTTTTGTTCATGAAAGCATCCTCTCTTTTTACAGTCATTCGCATTGCGGCATATGCGCAGCCGCCGGATTTAGAAAAATTATATCAAAGCCGGAAGGAGAAAGCAATCCCGGCAAAGGCAAAGGCGCCGCCCAATCATCCAAGATGATTTTGCGGCGCTCTGCGCCTTTTGCTATTCTGTTACTGCGCCGAAGAGCCCCATGCGTCAAGCTGAGTCTGAATCTCATCCAAAAGAACCTGTACGCCGCTGTCTTCCAGCGCCTGAAGGAACTTAGGAATATTTTCAGCCGGATCAACCATGCCATATTCTAATGCCATGCCATATTCCGCCACCGAATTAGTGATTGCAGCGATTTCCGCCTCCACAGGAGCCGTGTCAAAGGTAAAGCCAAGATGAGGGCCTGTAACTGCAGATGCGTTATATTCCGTGAACATTTCCTCTATATTTTCCGGATAGGAAATATCCCATTTCTGGTTGAAGGGTGTTCCAAACTGCCAGCCGTAGGTATAATCATATCCGTTGTCAGCGGGATCAAGGGTTCCGCCCATGGTTCTGTCAATCTGGGTGTCTCCAACCGCCGTGTGGTGCTCGCCTTCAATTCCATGACGAATCAATGTTCCCACATATTCATCCGTATTCAGCAGGTTAATAAACTCCAGAGCCTTGTCGGGATGCTCGGAGGCAGAGGAAATTGCCAGCAGGCCGCCCATTCCGTTTCTGGTTTCAAACAGAGGATCCATAAGAGGTACAAAGGTTACGCCATGACCGGTTCTTGCAGCTTCCGATTCTGCCGCTCCGGGAGCATACTGAATCAAATAAGAGAACAGTCTGCCGTTTGCAAAGTCATTATCCCTGTTTGCATTGTCGTTGCCATAGTTTACAGGATCCTCGGGAAGATACCCGTTGTTGTACCAATCCCGCACCAGCGTGCAGTAATCCATGTATTCCTGGCTTGCATACTGATTAAATACTTCTGCTTCGCCTTCAAAATTTGCATAAGCCGCGACCGCGGAAGCTCCGGGCAGAGTAGGCGTGCCTGTGAGACTCTCATAAGGAACAGCCATGTTGAAAGCCAGTCCGGAAACGCCAATTACATTTTGGCCTGCCGCCTGTGATTTCTCTTTCACGGTCTGCAGAACCTGGGTATAATCCTCCATTGTTTTCACAGTGCTCAGATCAATTCCGTATTCCTCCGCCATATCGCTGTTTACAAAGAATCCGGCCTGCCAGCCCATTTCTTTATAGGAAGGAACGCCGTAAACCTTTCCATTGATAGAGGCCGCGGTCCACAACTCCTGAGGAATAAAATCATAAGTTTCCTTTGCGTACTGGGGAAGCAGCTCTGTAATATCCATGAAAGCGCCTCTTGCCGCAAACTGCGTATAGTTTGTGGTCCAGTTCGCCGTAAAGCAAATGTCAAAATACTCTCCGGAATTAATCAGTGTCGGCATTTTTTCCTGATAATCCGGATTTGCGAGAATGGTATAATCAATCTCCACTCCTATTTTCTCTCTTGTATACTCGTTCAGCGCCTCTATAATCTTAGCCGAATCCGGCGCCACCGGGTTCATAGACATGTACCACTTCAGAGTAACAATTTCCTCCGAACCGCTTTCCTGAGCGGCGGAAGTTTCCGTCTGAGCAACGGAAGTATCTGTCGTACCCGCTGCATTTGTAGCCGCAGATGGCTGCTCGGTGCCGCCGCAGCCTGCCAGCGCAGCCGTGGTGAGAACCAGAGCCAGTCCCGTACTCAATAGCTTTTTCATTTTCATTGTTTTCCCTCCTGTTTTGTTGTTTGTTGCTTTATTTACAAAATGTAGCAAGCCACATTTTTATAAATCTTTTTTTCTCATCTCTCCATGTCATTACAACTATCCTTTAACGCCCCCCACGGTCAGTCCTTTCACGAAATATTTCTGGAAGAACGGATACGCCAGCATAACGGGAACCACAACCAAAACCGTAAGAGCCATACGTCCACTGTCCGTAGGAGCGTTCTGAGCCAGCTCCGCATATTCCAGCGCATTTGCCGATGACTGGTTCAAAGCCTCAAGACTGTTCTGCATGCTCTGCAACAGGGTTTGGACAGGATATTTTTTGTTATCAAAAATATAAAGCATTCCCAAAAACCAGTCATTCCAGTAAGCAATAACGGTAAACAGCCCGATTGTAGCCACGCCCGGCTTGGACAGCGGGAGCACAACCTTCAGAAAGGTGTAAAATTCCCCGGCTCCGTCTATATGCGCAGCTTCAATAATTTCCATGGGAATTCCCCTGAAAAAGGTTCTCAGAACCACCACATAAAATACATTCAGCGACATGGGAAAAATCAATGCCCAAACGGAATCTCTTAATCCCAGAAGCTGTGTGTTTACCATATAGCTGGGAACCATACCGCCGTTAAACAGCATGGTAAACAGAAGAAGCAGCATCAGGATTCTGCCATATCGGTAGTCCGGCCTGGACAATACATAGGCCAGCATCGTAGTCACAACCAAGCTGAACAGCGTTCCCACCACTGTAACAAACAAAGTAATAGCATAGGATCTTACAATCTGATCGCCCAGACGCAGAAAGTAATTATATGCATCCAAGCTGAATTCCGACGGAAAAAAGGAATAGCCCTTCTCAAATATACTCTGCTCGCTCGTAAAGGAAACGATAACCACCAACAGAGTGGGCAGCACGCAAAGCGCCGCAAGCAAGGTTAGAAAAGCCAGCAAAATAGTGTTCGCCCGCACACTGATGGCATTGATTCTTTTTTCTTTTCGTATGTGATGAACGACTTTTTCCATATAAATAAGCCTCCTTAAAACAGCGCGCTGTCTCTGTCAATTTTGCGCACAACGAAATTCGATGATAATACCAGAATGAATCCCACCACCGACTGGTAGAGGCCCGCCGCAGACGCCATACCGATATTTCCCGTTTCTTTCAGCGCCCGGTACACATATGTATCAATCACGTTTGTCACAGAGAACAATGGACCTGAATTTCTGGGCAGCTGGTAAAACAAACCGAAATCTGCGTAAAATATCTTCCCGATTGCCAAAATGGTCAATACAATCATCATTCCCTTCAGACACGGCAGCGTAATATATCTGATCTGCTGCCACTTTGTGGCTCCATCCATTAGGGCCGCCTCATAATAATCATTTGGTATCCCTACAATTGATCCCAAATACATTACCGTGGAATAGCCTACCGTCTTCCAGATCTGGAAAATAACCAAAATAAACGGCCACACCGAGGATTCCGAATACCATGTAACATGTATTCCAAAGGTTCTGTTAATAAAACCATTGTCCACACTCAAAAGAGAGTAAGCGATAAAGGAAACCACCACCCAGGAAAGGAAGTACGGAGCCATAAAGATGGTCTGATAAACCTTTGCGGCCCTTTTCTGATGCAGCTCGCTGAGTATTATGGCCATGGTCACGGCAAATATTAAATCAAGCACAATAAACAGTAAATTGTAGCCCAACGTATTTCTCGTAATAATCCATGCATCCTTTGTTCGGAAAAGATACTCAAAATTTTTCAGCCCGTTCCAGGCGCTTCCAAAGATTCCATCCCGGACATTGTACTGCTTAAAAGCGAGTATCAACCCCGACAGAGGAAGATACTTGAACAGAATCATCAGAATAATTCCCGGCAAGGCCATTAGGGTAAGCGGCAGATTTTTTTTAAACCAGAACCACCGGCTTTTCGTACGTGTTTTCATCATTATGCCTCCTTGCGTTTTCGTCTGATTTTACTATAACAATTCTTCTCTCACTCAACAATGCGACTTTTTTTATGATAGGTGGATTTTTTTATAGGCCATTGTCATCGATCTGCCTCTTCTGCCTCTTCTGTCACTTCTGTCACTTCTATTATAAAAAGCAAAGCAACGACCTAACAATGAGAATCTTTTCAGAATAGGTGTACTATTTTCGTTTGTCATAAATTGTAATTGCCGCTGTTTCTTACAAGATTTATAATAGAATCCGTCACAGGATTGTACAAGGGAGGAATCAGTATGCTCAGAATACTGCTTGTGGACGACGAAAAATACGCAATAGAAGGGCTTATCTCCATGCTGAACTGGGATTGCTTTCAAGGAGAGCTAGTGGGCACAGCCTCTTCCGGCGAGGAGGCGCTGGCCCTTCTTGAAAGCGTTCATCCTGACGTTATTATATCTGATATTAAGATGGGTGGGATGAACGGCATTGAGCTGGCAAAGCGCGTGCATGAAAATCAGAAGCAGATTCAGGTCATTCTTCTCACTGCTCACGGTGAATTTGAATATGCGAGACAGGCCATCAGGTATGGTGTGATCGATTACATCCTAAAACCCATCACCAGGGAAAAACTGGAGCAGCTCAATAAGCTTTTAATCAGGAAAACAGAGCAGGCCCTCCTTAGGCATAAATCTTATCTGGCCGTATGGGACGACTCTCTGAAGGAGCGACTGCTGGAAGCGTTGAAAAAAGGGGATCGGAATACTTTGGACGAATTTTTTCAGTCCCAGCTTTTCTCCGATCTCATGGGCGGAAATGACTGTAATCCTGTGGGCATACAGCTTTTGAACTATCTTTACCTCTATCTGGAAAGCATGAATCTGAATCCTCAGGCTATCTCCCGTTCCCGCAGCGAAACCATGGAAAGCTTTCTGGACATAACCGCCCCTCAGGAAAAAGCAGATTATATTATCACAAAATATTACGATCTGCTTTCCGGTGTGTCTTTGCAGAAAAACGCACATACCGACGCTATTGCAACCTATGCGCTGCGCTATATCGAGGAACATTTCGACAATCCTGATTTCAATTTGTCGGCGCTCTCCTATGCCATGCATGTTTCCCTCTCCCACCTGAGCACAGTGTTTAAGCAGGCCACGGGCACCAATCTGAGCGCATATGTGGCAGAGCTGCGTCTGGAAAAAGCCCGGCATCTCTTAGCGGACATGCGTTATTCAGTCTCCGAAGTATCCGCTTTGTCCGGTTATTCGGACGCTAAATATTTCGCCAAGCTCTTCAAGAAAAAAACGGGAAGCACTCCCAGCGAATACAGAAACCTGGTTGTTCAGCAGGGAGGTCTCAATGGGAATTAGAAAAAAGTTTTTCCTCATTTCAGCCGCATTTATACTGATAATTCTGATTATCTCCTATAGCGTTATGTACTTATATTTTTATCGCACCATCTTTCGGGAGACAGTAATAAATCAAAGAACCAACGTGGAGCTGAACAGGAGGATGGCGGATAATTTCATGGAATCCATCTACCAGACTTCCGTACAGCTGGTCAGCGACCAGGCCCTGGGAGAATATCTGAGCGAAAACAGCAGCAATCCTATGGAGATCATTCAGGCAAGACTGGCCATCCAGGATCAGTTCGCCCATTACGCCACCCATCAGGCGGTGAACAGTTCTTACTATTATAGAAGCACTCTTTTTCTTTCGGATCTGCTTCCCATAGCCGGATCTTTTGAGCCCCGTACGCTGGATGACAATCCCTATGTAAGCTCCAACTCTGTTTTTTCCAATTCCAGAGTAAAGGAGGAGGAATGGTATCAGAAAACTCTGGATAGAAATGTCTATGTGTTCCTGAACCAGGATACCGATGAAATCTGCATCGCGAGGAAAATCACCAATACTTACTACATTGGACCTTACGATTCCAACGGAACCGCCGTTTTAGTCGTCAGCGTTGCTAGCAGTCAGATTGAAAGCGTATTTTCCAGCATTCCCATTACTCCGCAAAGCGGCTACGCTATCCTCAACGATGAGGGAACCATTCTCTACCGCAGCAACACCCGGACCTCATCCGGCATCTATGACGCTGCCTGGAAGGAATCCGGATATGGACAGGACTCCGAATTCACCATGCGCGCAGACGGACAGGTATATTTGGTGAATTACTGTCAGCCTCAATACGGGATCCAGCTCTTATTTGTCACCCCCAGCAGTGATATTGAGGACAGTATTCAGTCGCCTCTCGGAACCTACAGCCTGATTTTTGTAAGTATTTCTCTGGTAATCCTTGCAGGGATCTATATTATCACAGGGCGCCTGAGCCGTCCTTTGATCCGGTTTTCAGATGCGGTGGCGCAGATTCGGGATCCCAGAAATTACGATCCGGCAAAGCTGCGCATCTCTAAAGAGAGGGAGCTTGTTATGTTGGAAAACAGCTTCCATAAGCTCATCGAGAATATCCGAATACATGAAGAGAGTGAAAAGCGTTCCCAGCTCCGCGCTCTGCAGGCCCAGATCAATCCTCACTTCATCTTTAATGCTATGGATATGGTTAATTGGCTCGCTCTGTCCAGAAACTGCGACGACATTGCCGGAATCGTCTCCTCCATTGCAAACATGATGCGCTACAGCATCACTGATGCGGACAGTATGGTTCCGATTTGGAAGGAAATGGAAAATATTCAGGAATTTATATCCATTTATCGGCTAAGACACAATAGCCAGCCAATATTACAGACAGACATTCAGGAAAGAGAAATTATGATTCCCAAATTTACCCTGCAGCCCCTGGTGGAAAACTCTGTCCGCCATGCCAGAACGGCTGAAAATGAGAAATTGGTCATAGTTATCCGTGCCTGTAGAAAAGAGACGCAAACCATCATCGAGGTGCATGACAACGGCAGGAACTGCGACGCTGAGACTCTCAACCGGCACATCCGCTATGAAGACACTGATCTGAATGTGTCAAGCGGCTTCGGTATCCGCAATGTAAACGAGCGCATTAACCTGCGCTTTGGCAAGGGAAGCGGGATTTTTTACAGCAACGGGGCCAACGGCAGTTTAATCGCCCACGTTGTTCTGACAGGCGATGGAAAATGGGAATAGACACAAGCATATGACAGAATATGCTCTGAATATTTTTTGGGGCATATGATTCATAAATATATTCACCCAATAAGGAGGAAAAAACGATGAAAAAAGAAATGCTAAAGGATGGCGTGCATGGCTACACGGGTCAGGAACAGTATGTCCCGCCCCAGGAGGAAGCGGTTTTAAATCATCTGCAATGGTTTATGGGACTAAAGCTGGGCTTTATGATGCACTGGGCTCCCGGCTGCCAGCTGGGCACTCTGGAATCCTGGCCCCTGTCCGACGGCGATGGAGCCTGGTCCCAGGCAGATGTGGACTGGACGGATATCGAAACTTTTAAACAGCAGTATATCAACGCAAACAAAACCTTCAATCCCGTAAAATTCCGTCCGGATAAATGGGCCGAGCTGGCGCAGGAGTGCGGATTCAAATATCTTTTGTTCACCACCAAGCACCACGATGGCTTCTGTATGTTTGACACGGACACTACAGATTATAAAATCACGGATCCCTCCTGCCCCTTTCACACCAGCCCTTATGCCGATGTCACAAAAAGCCTGTACGACGAATTCAGAAAAAGGGATATGGCCATTTCTGTTTATTTTTCCAAGCCGGACTGGCACAGCAATGACTATTGGCACCGGGAATTCGGCCCCGCCCCCACACGAAATGTAAATTATTCCATTGAGGAGCATCCTGAACTCTGGGAGCGTTTCGTCTCCTACACCCACAGACAGATAGAGGAGCTGGGGACCCGGTATGGAAAAATCGACTGCCTGTGGCTTGATGGAGGCTGGGTCAATAAAGATAATCTTGGGCAGGACATCCGCCTGGAGGAAATTGTGGACAAGCTGAGAAAAGGGCCTCAGCCCCATCTGATTGTCTGCGACCGGACTGTGGGCGGAAAATTTGAAAATATTGTGACGCCGGAAAAACAGATTCCCGAAAATCCCATGACGATACCGTGGGAAACCTGCACAACAGTGGGAGAAAGGTTTTCCTTCCATTATACGGATCACTTTAAGTCAGGCCGGGAGCTGGTGCATCTGCTCCTTGACGTGGTCTGCCGCGGAGGCAACCTGGCATTAAATCTGGCGCCCCAGCCGGACGGCGAACTTCCCGCCAAAGCAGTGGCCTCCCTCCGGGATATGGGCAGGTGGCTTCGCATACACGGAGAGGGCATATACAACACCACAATGGCGGAACCCTATTTTATCCGCAAATTCAGATATACGGCCAAAGGGGCAGTGCGTTATGTATTCTACCTCTACGATGAATGCGCCGCACTTCCTCTGAGGCTCCATGTGAAGCTCTCCGGATCGGCTTCACGAATTCGTCTCATGCGTACCGGACAGGAAATCCCCTTTGAGCGTGCAGGCGACGAGCTAATCCTGGACACTCAGGATATTGATCGAAACACCGCTTTCTATGCCGATTGCTTTGTTGTGGAGCAGTAAGAGCACCGATGACTTTTACCCCTCATGCAATCTGTATCCCTTGAATTTCGAGACATTGCGGAAGCAGTGTTCTGCAGATACATCTTCTTTCATCCGCATGAACGCTGCTTCCATGTCCGTTTTGGGAACTGGTCAGCCAGATAAAGGCGAAGTCTCTCTGGCATAAGTCTGCAATAAAGTCAACAGCCCTGATCCCGTATCTCCGGAGTTTTTCCTTCTATCTGCCAGATATATTTCGTCAATTTTTGTCTTAATTCATCGCATATTTTTCGATATTGTACATCTTTTATCAGATTATTTTTCTGTCCTTCATCTGTTGGCAGATGATAAAGATATTTTTCTTCGTATAAAGGGGAGTCAGGAAGCAGTAATTCCTGTTTTTGCGAAGAATTCAACGGGGCTTCCACACAATAAGTCCACTCCGGAGTTCTAAGCGCCCGCCCTATACAGCTCTCACTGATCTGAATAAAAACTTCTTCATGTGTAGGAATTCCGGGATGCTCTATCAGCCTCTGCACAGGGATGCCCCGCATATCATCCGGTACAGGGATGCCCCCCGCTTCCAGAAGAGTAGGAGCTATGTCAATAAGACTGGTCAGTTCCTTTACTATATGCCCTCCATTAAATACTCCTCCTTTTGCTATAAAAGGCACATGTACACTGTCTTCATGGCAGGATCGTTTGTACTCTCCATTTCTTGTGCAAAAATGAGAGCCGTGATCCGAAGTATAGAAAATAATTGTATCATCGTAAATATTCATTTCTTTTAATGCAGCTATCAGACGCCCGACATTGTCGTCCAGGCTTTTACAGCACCCCAGGTAATCCGGCATCTGTTCCCGCCAGTCGCCTTCAGTTCCTTCCAGATCATCCGGCACTTCAAAATCCCTGAACTTCTCTTTCGATCCTTCCGGCCCCTCGAAACAATGGTGATCATTCTGATGATGCGGTTCAATAAAAGATATAAACATAAAGAATGGCCTGTCCTTCGGCCTGTACAGATATTCCAGTGCAAAATCTGTGGTTGCATCTGCCCTGTATCCGCTGAATTCTCTTTTATTTCCATCTCCATCATACATATATCCGCCATAACCATGGGACGTAAACTCAAGCACATCGGAAGCGATCCAAAAATCCCGATACCCTCCCCGGTAAGCCGGCGGGATCGGCTTGGTCTTATAATCTATGTACGCCTGTGTTTTCTGCCCAAAAGAACAATCAGACGCCAAATGCCACTTACTCACATAAGCCGTTTCATAACCATTCTCATTAAAATATGACGCTATTCCTTTTACATTCAGCGGCAGCATCCGGCCATTTACATGACAGTCTATTTCCGTAGGATATTTTCCGGTTTGAATACATGCCCTGGCAGGCCCGCAGACCGGCTGACATGTAATGGCATTTTCAAAACGGGTCCCCTCCATTGCCAGTCTGTCCAGATTGGGCGTCAGTCTGAACTTCTCCCCCCAATGGCTGTCCATAACAGCTTACAGTATCCCATCGCTGCTGATCCGAAAAAATAAACAATATATTGGGACTTTTTTTCACTTTCAACCCTCCTATGCAAATGAAATCTGTTGCGGATATTTGTTCTCTGTGTTCAGGATTGCATCAGACATTTTCTGATCCCCACATAACAGGGAATCGGTATATTCAGCAACTCGCAAAGAGCTTGCGCAACATCAACGGCAGAAAACAAACCATTGCCCTCACGGGCAGCAATTTTGTTCTGAAACAGTCATTTAATCACAATTGCCTGGGACAGGTGGCGGGGAGCGTCTGCATTCAGATTTTTCTTCTTTGCCAGATAATATCCCATGGTCTGTCCGATACATCCAATCATGGCGGCATTCTGCAGACTGTCATAATCATATGTCATATCCAGCGTGTAATCCGCACAGGCAAAATCCTCAGAGGCATGGTTTCCCACCGCCAGAACCACAGCTCCATATTCCTTCATCTGCGCAATCAACTTTGCATCTTCCTGCACAGAAGCCTCATTGCCCAAAAGAATAATCATGGTTTTATCATCCGTCAGGCTCATGGGACCATGGCGATATTCCAGCGTATAATAAGCCTCTGAATTGCTTAGGCTCATCTCTTTGATTTTATTCATACACTCATTGGCAATACCATAGTTTACACCCTGCCCCAGCGTAATAAAAAGATTTAATTCCGGATGCTCTCCCACAATTTTTTCCGACACTGCGTCGGCCGCTTTCAAAAATTCCAGGGACTGTGCCTTATAATCCTTCATGGCGCCAATCTTTTCCTGCCTTCCTCCCACATAAAAAGACAGAATCACCGCCAGAAAAATCATACTGGTAAAGGATCGTGTCATAACCACACTTTCCTCAGCAGTGTCCGGGGACAGGATTATGTAATCATTGTATGAAGCGCTCTCAGGATCACAGGTAATAGCCAGGCTTGTCACTCCCGGAAAGGCGCGTAGCCTGTCCACGGCCATCCGCACCTCAGTGGTATAGCTTTTTCTGGTAATGGGCAGCACCAATACATTTTTCCCCTTGCCCACGTATGTTTCCGGGAAATAGTACAGCTCCGAGCAGCACATTGCCTTTGCCGGAATGCCGCAGCAAGTTCCAAAGGCATGGGCAGCAGTCTGGGCCAGATACAGGGACGTACCGCAGCCGGTAAAAATCAGCTCTTCATAGTCCTGAGCAAATACTTGATCCAATGTATTGCAGATTTGATCCAAATTGTCAAGAACCGCCTGAAAAGAATCAGGCTGTCCGTAGATCTCCCTATATGTAAATTCACCTTTTTTCAAAATATACCTCCTTGTCCGTCTCCACGGGCTTCCGTTCCACATTGAGAAAGGAGCTTCCGGATGATTGCCTACTTACCTGCCTTACCTTCAGAGCCTGCAAGCAGTATGATTTTCCGTACATCCTCCTGAAGCTTTTCGTTTGCATATTGGGACAGCTTCCAAGAGTGTCCTTGATGGTCCAGTGTCTTCAGAGCTTCCTCATAGTGCGCCACATATTTATAACGTATCTCCGTGCCGAAATTTATCTTAGCTACGCCAAGTCTTATGGCCTCCTTTATGACCTCATCCTTCATGCCTGTACAGCCGTGCAAAACCAGAGGAACATCGGTAAAACTTCTCACAGCCTCCAAAATCTCCAGATGAATATCCGGCTCACCTCTGTAATATCCATGGGCATTTCCAATGCCAATGGCCAGAGAATCCGGACAGCACATTTTCAAAAACTGCTTTACCTCATTGGGGTCCACAATGTTCTTATTTTCCATTACTTCACCTGCATCATCCAGTCTGAGCAGCTCGCCGATCTCAGCCTCCACAGGCACCCCAAAGCATTTTGCCACCTTTATAACCTCGTTGGTCATTGCTGCATTTTCCTCAATAGGTTTAGTGGAGCCGTCAATCATCAGAGAAGTAAAGCCCAGCTTCAGCGAATCCATACAAATCTCAAAGCAATCTCCGTGATCCAAATGAATCGCCACCGGTACGGATACCTTGGCTGCGCACCATTTTGCCACATTCACAAACCAGTCATTGCCGGAATAAGCTCCGGTGCTCACATAATGGGCCAGAATAATGGGGGAATGTAGCTCTTCAGCTGCTCTACATATGGCCCAGATAATATCATAGTTCCCTCCCTGCGTATTGATAGCCGGAACTGCATAGCTGTTTTCCGATGCATGAATCAGCATCTGCTTGCTTGTTGTCAACATATTGATTCCTCCTAACCTTTTACTGCTCCTGCTACCAGGCCTTTGATCATATATTTCTGAAAGAAAAAGAATATAAGCATAATAGGCAGTATTCCCACTACAGAAATGGTATTTACCTTTGACCAGTCATAGGACAGTTCACCCAGATAGCGCAGCGCCACTCCGGCGGACAACGTTCTCAGGCTGTCATTCTGAATCAGCGTAACTGCATGAAGATAATCGTCCCAGGTCATTAAAAACGCGTAAATCCCCACTGCCACCATTCCCGATTTTACCAGCGGCATAATAATACGCAGCAATGTCTGAATTCTTCCGGCTCCATCCACAATGGCCGCCTCCTCCAATTCTCTGGGAATTCCATCGAAGAAGCTGGCCATCAGAGTGATCGTAAAGGGCAGCATTGCCGCTGTCAGCGCGAGAATCAGTCCTGCCCGTGTATTGATCAGATGAATCTTCCCCAACAGATCATACAGAGAAATCATTCTGCTGATGATAGGGAACATCTGGGCTGACAGAAAGGCCGCCACAATCCATCTGTTCCATGCAATCTTAAAGCGTGACAAGGCGTATCCCGACATGATTGCCAGCACCAGAGTGATCACCGCTGTGGATCCCGCCACTATAAAATTATTGATATAATAAGTAAAAAAGAAATTGTCAACGGTAAACAGGGACACATAACTGCTCGCCGTAGGTGCTTCCGGTATCATCGTGGGCGGAAATCGATAAGCTTCCATATTGGTTTTAAAGGATGTGATCAAAACCCAATACAGAGGAAAAAGCAAAAATAACAGAATAACCAACAGAATCGCATATTTCAGCATGCCTACAAGAATTCTCTTGTATTTGGCCTTCATGGGCGCACCTCCTTTAGTTCATATCAACATTCCGGAAAATACGGTTGTAGACAAAAATCACCACAATCATTAAAAGCATCCATATTGTCGTAACGGCTGCTCCAGAGCCGAAATTATTGGAAACAAACGCCTCTCTGTAGCTGAGAATTGCCAAGGTAGTGGTGGAATTGTCAGGTCCGCCTCCGGTCATTGTCCAAAACAGGGGAAACTGCTTAAAGTTTTCAATAATCGACATGGAAACGGTGATCTTAATTACACTCATTATGCTGGGAATGGTTATGGAGAAAAATTTCCTGACACTGCCTGCCCCATCAATGGTGGCCGCCTCCAAAAGGTCTTCCGAAACATTCGTAAGACCGGATACCAGAAGCAGAGTCGTAAGCGGAATCTGCTTCCACAGAGCTGCAATGGCAATGCCAAGCATAGCCGTCTGAGGATTATTCAATATGGCAAAATCTGTAACGCTTCCCCCTGTAAAAATCTGTATCAGATATTTCAGCAGTCCGTACTGAGGCTGGTACAGCCACATCCAAATCAGGCCGGAAATAATTGTGGGGACAACCCACGGCGCCATCATAATGCTTCTTACGAACCTGGCGAATTTTATGTTGGAGTTCAGAATCAGCGCCAGCGCCATACCCAGAAGAAACTGAACAACCACGACTCCCACAACAAATGCAAGGGTGTTTACTATGGACATACCAAGTCTTCCATTGCGAAACAATCTTATGTAATTGTCAAAATTATTCCATTCTCCCGGCGTACCGGAAATAATATTTCTCACTTCATAGTCAAGAAAGCTTTTTACAACCGAATCCACAACAGGAATTAATATAAAAACAACCGTTATCAGAACGGACGGGAGCAATAATGCTCCCGCAAAAATCCGATCATTCCGCTGCCGGGCGGTCATTTGGATCTTCATAAATCCTTTCTTTTCCATAAGGCTCCAGCTCCTTCTTATTATGGTGTGTCAGGATGTCTAAGGCTTATTCAAGAATTCCCCTGGCAGCCGTTTCAAAATCGGCTATTGCCGTATCTACGTCCGTCCCGCTAACAGTCACAGCCTGAGCCAGAGTACAAAGCTCCAGATTCAGATCTGACAAAGCAGGGACAAAGGTGACCGTCTTTAAATTGCTCACAGAGTCCGCCGCCCCCGCCAGAATGGGAGAATCGGCTATTACCTCCAGATCCGCCATGGACTGTCTTGCAGGATAAGCCGGGCTAACGGTTTCAAAGTATTCTGTAAGCATTTCCTCCGACATTATGAAATCCACCAGCTTTGCAACCGCCGCTTTTTGCGCATCTCCGTTGTCCACTACCATCAAAGTTCCCGCCTGAAGCACGGATTCGCCTGTGCCGTCTCCTCCCTTTAAGGGAGCCGCGGAAGCAATAAAGCTCTCCGCATCAGGATTGATGGAGCTGATTCCGTTATACCCCCAGGACTGATCGTAATACATTGCGAGCTGTCCCAAAGCAAAAAGATTACGCAGATCCTTCAGCTTGCTGTTCTGGGGATTGTATCCGTTGTCGTCAAGGGTTTTCCACATCTCCACCGCATCTCTGAAGCCCTGATCAATCGCCAGGTTTCCTTCTTCGTCCAGTACAGTTCCGCCGAAATTATATACAGAAGAGGTAAGACACGCGCCGGAAACAGCAACAGAAGCCGTTGTCAGTCCAAAAGGATACACCTGATTGCCATCCTCTGTGGTAAGAGCCGCCAGCTTAGGAGCAATCTCCAGCATCTCATCATAGGTTGTGGGAGGCGAATTGGGGTCAAGTCCCGCCTGCTCAAAAAGATCCTTGTTGTAATACATCAGGAAGGGCGATATATACATGGGAACTCCATAGGCAACTCCATCCATGGAGCAGGCCTCAAGGATATTCGGATAAATATCAGCCACCAGTTCCTGACTTAAAACATTCTCAACGGGTGCAGCCAGACCCGCGTCCACCAGAGTGGGAATCCAGTCATTTTCACCAAAAATCACATCCACCTTATCACCGCCGCCTGCCATATTGATGATGGTATTCACAATTTCTCCATAAGGCGCTGTAACCAGTTCAACCGTAATGTTGGGATTCTCTTCATGGAATTTTTCAAGAAGGCCATTCCAATATACGTCATAGCCGGCCTCCAGAACTGCGTAATTTGCAAATTTGATGGTAACAGGCTCCGTAATTTCCGCATCGACGGCCGAATTACCGCCTGTCTCAGCGGACGCGCCACCGCTTTCTCCGCCCCCCGTATCCGCAGCCGTGCCGGACTGTCCTCCGCCTCCGGAGCAAGCTGTCAGAAAAGCCATGGTAAGCGCCATAGTTAATGCCAATACTCTCTTTTTCATAAGATAATCCTTCCTTTCTTAAAATTAAAACCATACCTGTGTCGCCTTTTTTGTTTTATATACACTCGTATGTATATTGACAAAACAAATGAGGTCCCTTTGAGACTTTTCACTCTGTACTTTCCCTTTCTATCAGAGTAATATCAAAGTCCACATCCTCGGGTTGTGTTCCGTTTATCATTTGGTTCAGCATATTGATGGCTGCCGCTGCAATCTCCTCCTGTTTCAGACGGATTGTGGAAAGCTTTGGAGAATAAAGGCGACTGATGCTGGAATCGTCGAAACCGATTACCCGTATATCCTCCGGAATCCGCCAGCCCAGCTCCTGAACCGCAGACATGGCAACACAGGCAAGCATATCGTTCCTTCCAAAAATGCCATCCGCGCCCTCTCCCTGGCTGATGAGAAGCTTTATAGCTTCCTTCAGCTCCTCCTGGGTGCTGCAGCCCTTTACAATGCTCTGTTCATCCACCCCAAACCCATTTTCCTTCATTTCATCAATAAACCCGCTAAATCTCAGGTCGTCAGGAGTGCTGAAATGCCCTCTTGAACTGATTCGGTCCACATAAATGATATTTCTGCAACCCTTTTGAATCAAATGGCGGACTGCCGCCCGGGCTCCCACATACAACCCCGCTCCCAGAATCGCAACATTGCCCGAGGATCTCTGATGACGGACTCTGCGGAACACTACCACAGGGATGCCAGCCTGAGCAAAGCGTTTCACGTACTCTTCCGGAAACGTAGCCGAGCTTACTATAATCCCATCATACTGCCTGCTAATTACCTGAGCCACAAATTCCGGTGTATTCCGGTTGGCGCACAAAGAAATCAGATAACCCGAGTCATACGCATATTTATCCATTGCGCTTACAATATTACTGAAGTATTCATTGGTAATGTTATCAGCAATGAAAAGAATCTGATTGCTCTGCTTACCCTTCAGGGCCCTGGCAATATTATTGGGACGATAGTTTAGCGTTCTGATGGCCTCTTCCACACGCTTTCGCTTATCCTGAGCCACATACCTGTTGTTATTGATTACATAAGACACCACGGTCTCGCTAACCTGAGCCAGTCTGGCTACATCAGCCCTGGTCACCCGTTCTCCCATTCTCATCGCAATTCCTCTTCTATATACACTCGTATGTACTATACAAATAGTATAATATAATTGGAAATCTGTCAATAATTATTAGGCATCTTTTAAGTTGTTTTAACTTCTTAGAGTTCAATCACAGTGATATTCAGCAGGCTGCATATCTCTCTGAGCTGCTCAGCAACATCAGCCCATACCAGGCTGTAATGATGAGGAATCCCCTCTTCAATAATGCGTTCCACGATCTCCCTCACCGGACGCTCAACCTTCACGTTCGCCATAATGCCCCTGGTATATCTGTCCACATCCACAGCCTCGCCTCGCATCAAAAACAGCTTATATTCCCCGTCGATATTGCAAAATCTTGAAATTGTCACCTGTCCGGGTTTTAAAGCTCCCCAAAATGCAGTTCCCTGGCCAGCCAGAGGATGGTTGCGTATCACCAGATCGTATCTGGGGTTTGCGAGAGAGGGCGCTGCATTTCCGCAATGCCAGAAAGTCATTACATTTTTGTCCTCATCAATGTTAATCATATCCGTGATGAATGTGGGAAGTCCTGTAAGGTAATGCTGGGCAATTTGAGCCAGCTCCGCATCCACGTCCCCTTCACAGCCAATGCAGACTCCCTCATCCGCCAATCGCCCCAGCACAGCGCAGGGAGTAGTGTGAAGGCTTCCCATCTCCGGCCAGCATTTTATGGTGGCAAAGTCATAGCCTTGATTCTTCATCACTTCCTTCAGAGCAAGATATAGCCTGGAATGGTTCTCCAAATGTCCCTCCGGCAGCGTATCCATGTTATAGGCCTCTTCCATACTCCGCATGTCCGCTTCCCATTCCTCCCTCGGTAAAGCTTCCATGGTATCAAATATCACCTTCAAATCGGTCTCTTCCATCTTTATCCCAAATGTACGCCTGATCAGCCCCTCATCAAAAGCACAATTATAAAATGCAGTGGGCCTGTATCCCAAAAGCCCGAGATTCGTATGCCGCATTGCTTTGACCGTATGGTAAGCCATAATCAATGATTTGATTTTTGCTGCAGCTCTCTCGTCCTCTCTGCTCCCATATACGGCATGGTATTTCGCTCCAAGCCTGTGAAGCGCCGCCGCATTCATGGTCATGGAACACAGAGCATTGGCGTAAAGTCTCTCATTCTTCTCAAAGGGAAGCTCATAAGGAGCCCATAAAATAATGGGTACCTTCAGCATCTCTGTCAGATAGGCTGCCGCATCATCCCCCGTGAAAGCGCCGTATACCATGACGAGTACATCCACTGAGGCCTTCTTAAATTCTTCGACGATTGTCTCCAGGGTTTCTCTGTTGCATCCGATACAGCCGGCTCTTACTACCTTGACCTGGGGTAGATTTTCCGAAAGCCAGCGGCCATACTCCTCATCCCTCTGTTCCGGAAGCTCTCTGGGCCAGCGGCCGGAATAAGTGGTTACAAACCCCAAGCGCAGTTTTTTCTGTTCCTGATTCATAACGCTCCTTTCTCATCCTGAATTTCGCACAAATTTTTATATATAAATACGTGT
Source organism: uncultured Acetatifactor sp. (assembly GCA_944383825.1). Lineage (GTDB taxonomy): Bacteria > Bacillota > Clostridia > Lachnospirales > Lachnospiraceae > Acetatifactor. Next base: position 25,546 of record CALWRA010000009.1, read on the forward strand.
GTATATAGTTTATATTAACATATTTTGTATTTTTGTCAATATGCCTTTGGATATTTTAACACAGTAAACATACAGATCCATATCGTTATGTATTTCCGTCACTCCAGCACCCCCAATAAATGAAACAGAATCCCAAGCGATAATGTCAGTGCCACGAGCCTGTTCATACTCCACTTTTTTCTTTTCATCAGATAAAACAAAGTTCCTGTATACATTGCCGGCAATATACCGGGCATCAAAGTATCCAGAAAATTCTGCAAAGAAAAAAGCATTTCCCCTTCTCTCTCAAATGTGATAGCCGCCCTCATTTCCACTCCTGTGACGCAGAGACCGGCGACAACGGAGCACCCTACCATTCGGGCGCCGTGGGAAAGAAGCTGAGCCTTTTTCTCCATCTTCCTTGCAAGGGCTCTCCCCAGACGGAATCCCAGCGCCTCGTTTGCCAGCTTAAGTCCCAGAAGAATTCCGTTCATTCCCAGCAGAAATATAACGGGTCCCGCCATACTGCTCTTCTGTGCCAGTCCGGCACCAATGGTAGACATTACCGGAGCGATACAGAACTGAATCAGGGAATCCCCAATACCGGCCAACGGTCCCATCATAGCCGTGCGGAGATCCCGGCTTTCTCTGGTATACATTCCCCGGTTCAGAGTAATTAAATGAAAGCTGGTTAATATGGGCAGAAAGTTGGGATTTACGCTGCAAAAGCTCATGCTGTCCGCTATCTCTCGCTTTAAATCCTCCTCTTTGGGAAAAAGCTTCTTCAGGGCCGGAAACACGACAAAGGAATAGGACAATCCCTCATAATTCCCATAATTGTAACCATTTTGAAGAAAATAGGCCCGCATGGCCGTGGAGCGGGAAAGCTGCCTCAGCCGCTTCCAGGACATTTGCCGTACCCCCGTGGGTTTTGTCTGAGTGATACTCTCTTTTTCCGCTTTTTCCCCATCCTCCTGGATTGCGAAAACTTCTGTACCCCTTATATTTTTCTCCGCCGTTTCTTTTTCTCCCTCCCGGCGGTTAAGGGTAGCCCAGGCCAGCGCCGCTGCCAGCAGAGCAATTCCCAGTACAGGCATGTCAATATACGCCGCCGCAACATATCCAAGCATCACAAAGGGACCAGTATCCCAGCCGCACATTGCGCTTAAAATTACTGCAAATCCTACGGCAGGAAGCATTTTCCCTCCGATGCTCAGACCGCCGGTGATTCCCTCCGGTATGAGTGAAAGAAGCCGTCCCAGCCTTTGGGCCTGAGATGCGGCGGCAAAGCCCATTCCAAAGCCCGCGGCAGCAAACATAAGCATCGTTCCGTTAGCCAGAAAACGGTAGCTGATAAACCGTCCGCCGATGACAGCTTTTCTGGCTTTCTCCGCAAGTCCGGAGGAAATAGTAAAGATACCGGTTATAAGAAACTGAATCAAAAGGGCAAAGGGAAACGAGTAAGCCAGCGCCGCCTCCGTGTCCATTCCGCTTTGCTTCATGGTAATGGCAAGCACCGTTCCCACAATTCCAGGACCCGCCGGGTTTGGGGGTACCGTTCCTCCGGAGGATACGCCGAAGCCCAGAAATGCCAGCTCCCCCACAGCTCCCATAATCAAACCTGTGTTTATATCCCCCAGTATCACCCCCACGCCTGCGGACATCACCAGACAGCGGGTCAGATAGGTACCCGTGAGCATACCCGTCATACAAAAAGCAGCCCACAGCCCTATCAATATACACTTCATCAAATCAATTTCCATATTTCCACTGCTCTGAGCTGAATACTTCCCGCCCTCCTACATAGGTTGCCATCACCCTGTTATTATCGTCCAGCACTACGAAATCCGCCGCCAGACCTTCCTGGATGAAGCCGCGCTCCTTTTCCATTCCCAAAAGCCTTGCCGGATTTTCCGTGAGCAGGCGAAGAACCTCCTCCGGGCCTTTGCCCGTAAAGGCAATTAGATTTTCAAATGCTTTTCCGGTGGTCAAAGTGCTCCCGGCCCTGGTGCCGTCAGAAGCAAGCTTGGCGTCCCCGTCCTTTACCACAACATCATTTACTCCCAGTTTATAACTGCCATCCGGCAAGCCCGCAGCCATTATGGAATCCGTGACGGCCACTGTCCGATCCAGCCCTTTGGTCTTAAGGATCAGGCGCACTGTTCCCGGATGAAGATGCCTTCCATCGCAGATCATCTCACAGTACACTCTGTCATCCTCAAGCACCGCTCCCCAGATTGCCGGAAAATGCTGATGCAGAAGTTTCATGGCATTTCCTGTGTGTGTGGAAGCCGCCGCGCCCTGGCGGATTGCCGCCATAGCCGTCTCATAGTCTGCTCCCGAATGCCCTATTGCCACCTGTATTCCCAGCGCCTTCAGCCTGGGAATATCCTCCACCATTCCTTCTACCTCCGGAGACACTGTGATATAGCGGATGGCTCCTCCGGCTGACTGCTGGTATTCCTCTATCAGGGGAATATTTTTTTTCTGGAGCAGATGCTCCGGCATGGCTCCCTTATATTCAGCGGCAAGGAAGGGTCCCTCCAGGTGGAGCCCCAACATTGCGGCTCCCCTATGCTCCTGCTCCTTCCAACGGTTGTACGCGTCGATGCAGGCCATTGTCTGTTCCTTTGTATCCGTCAAAACGGATCCAAGCCATCCCGTGGTTCCCTGAGAGGCCATAAAACAGCTGATTTTTTCATATCCCTCCGGGTCAGCGCTGTTTACGTCCACTCCTGCGGCTCCGTGGGTATGTATGTCCAGAAAGCCGGGAGCCAGCCGCAGCCCCTTCAAATCCACACGCTCCGCCTCAAAATCCGCAATCCACTCTCCGATTCGGGTAATAACTCCATCCTCTGCCAAAACCGACAGCGGCTGAAAATGATGGTCCTTGTATATAAGTCCGTTATAAAATATTTTCCTGCCCATATTCTATCTACCTTTCATATGCCTCCGGATGAATACATCCGTTGGTTCCATCATAAACCTCGTTCTTCATCATCAGGTGGACCGCGGACAGCTTAAAGGTTTGGGGAAGCGCCAGTATTCTGGGAGCAGGTCCAACATATTTCTTTTTGGCATCCTCAAGAGCTTCCTCAATGGTAGCCCTTGTCTTAAGCCCCATTCCCCTTGCGTACCCGGGCTCTTGGGCGCCGCAGATATAGATGGCCGCAGTGTTCATTTCCGCAATCTGTCCGCAACTCATCATAGAAAAGCCGTGGAAGGGATGGAAAGCATTTCCGAACCGATACCTGCGAATATATTCCTCATTGTTGGCAAACATCTCCCCATACCTGTCCATATCCGTAAGCACATTCATGTAATCATGCTGAAACATCTCATAACATTCCCGCAAATAGGGCCAAAGCTCATCATGAAAATAACCGTTGCATATGGATGCACAAATAATGACGCAGTTGTCCTTCATGACTCTCTTGTGGCGGATCACCTGGGCAGAAAGCGCCTGCATCATCATGATGGGATTTGTACCCATGCCATCTCCATAATGGAAAAACTGAGGCATGCCAAATACCATCACATCGTATTTTTCCTCAGCGAAAGGCACATATGTACGTTTGTCCGCCGCCTTCCAGGAAACTGGCTGCATTTCTTTCGCGTAACCACTGTTAATCTCAATCTGACGTGATTTCGTATCCAGAACCGCGTCGCAGCAAAAGAACTTTTTGCCCATATGCTCTTCCATTTTCATGCCGATCTCGTCAAATTTACTCCGCATCAGGGACTTTCCGCTGACAGGCGTAAAGTCCTTCCTGTGCATAACCTGAGGCACATGATGGGAGGCAATGGAGCTCCAATGGTTTAAGCCTGTGGAGCAGTGCTTGTAGCCGCCTGAATAGCCGCCGTAAGGGTTTCCCTGCGTATGTCCGATGAGAATGGCTACATCACTGTCATGGACGTATTTATTCAGAAATACGGGATCTCCTCTGTCCGTCCTTCCGCAGTCCACCAGATGATCATAGTCTTCGCTGTCATGATTGATAATCTGCCCCGTATACCAAAACTCGTTAAAAAGCTCCTCTCCCAGAACTCCGTAAATCTCTTCCTTTGTATTTTTTCTGTGAAGTCCGTTGGAGCAGATCAGCAGTATATCCTTTTTCGCCACTCCCGCGCTGTAAAGCTCTTTTAAAATTAGTTTGATGGAAACCTTTCTGTGTGATGTGGGCTGTTCTCCTCCCTTTACCCGATCCGGGAAAACAATCGTCACTTTAGATCCCTTATGGGCAAGCTCTGTAAGAGGCGGCATTCCGATGGGATTACGGATGGATTTTAAGGTCTCCTCCTCCAGCCTCTCCTCCGGAATATGAGGCGGATCCGCAACCGTCACCCCCGGTATAAAAACATCCGTACTGTCCGGCAGCTCCGCCGGCATCAGCCCTTGTCCGTACTCAAACTCTAATCTCATCGTGCATCTCCTTTCATTTGATTGTTATTATTGCATATAATAATAGTCACTAAAATCAATAAAATCCCGAAGTTTGCCTCCTATCAAAGGCCGGCACCACTTGACAAATTCTTCCGTCACATCATTTCGGCGCTCATTCACATAGACATCAGGCATCACCCTCTCATACATCATTACCCGTTCAATGGGAATGGACTCTACATGAATCTGATATGAGTCATCCGGCGTCTCGTCCCTGATAAAACCTATCATCACTCCGCTCTCGCCCCGCACGGCTGCCTTAAGCGCCTCTCTTCCGGCCATCCTCGCCTCGTCCTGATCCACCGGGGACTGCCATGCAATAGAGGCTCTCCCGCAAATTCCCGGTTTCTCGCTTCTCGCCTTGATCCCAAGCCTTTTAATGACCAGATTTGCCAGATGAGAGCTTACATCTCCGTAATAGGTTGCCCTGCCCGTTTGAAAGACAGGCGGCACAATGGGCTCTCCCTTTTCATTTTTCAACCCTTCACTGACTACCACCACAACGCCTCCCTTCTCTTCATGAAGACGTTTGACATCCTCCAGAAATTCTTCCTCGTGGAAGGGATATTCCGGAAGATAAATCAGGTGAGGCGCATCCTGAGGCTGCTTTCTTGCCAGAGCAGAAGCAGCCGTAATCCAACCTGCATTTCGTCCCATAGCCTCAATAATACATACGTGGATGGGCAGAGATTTTACATCCTCCCCCACCTCCGCCGTGGTGGCCGCAATATATCTGGCTGCGCTCCCATAGCCCGGGGTGTGATCCGTTATCGCAATGTCATTGTCTATGGTCTTGGGAATCCCCACCACCCGAATGTCCTCCTCCTTGCAGGCCTGATAAATTCTGCCGCAGGTATCCATAGTGCCGTTTCCTCCGTTTAACAGCACATATCGAATATTATATTTTTTAAAAATTGCAGGCATTGTCCGATAATCTTCTTCTGTGAGGGCATACCGGGAAGAGCCAATGGCAGTAGCAGGCGTCTGAAGAAGCAGCTTCAGCTTCTCCTCAGGAAACTGCAACAGATCAAGGAAGCGCTCCCTTAAAATCGCCTGGCTTCCTCCCATTGCCCCATACACCTTATCAATCTCCTTATTCCTTTTCGCCTCCTCCAAAACCCCGTAGAGCGAAGCGTTCATTACAGCTGTGGGGCCACCCCCGTGAATCACCAAAACATTGAATGCCATCCCTATACCTCTCTTTCCGCCTCAGCGAGCGCCAAACCTCCCATGGCTTCTGTAGTGGAATTATTCTAACACAATGTTCTGGAAAACAAAAAGAGGGTATTTATCCAAACGTTTTCGTAAAATAACTATGGATTTTCAGCAAGAAGTTCCGTATACTGAGGATAGAGACTTTTCAAAAGATGCAGAAAGGTGGCCCTTCTATGACCCTGAAAGAAATTGCCCGGGAAGCCGGCGTCTCTGTCTCCACCGTATCCCGAGTAATCAATAATAATTCCAAAGCTGCCAGCAGAGAAGTGCAGGATCGCATATGGGAGATTGTCCGTCGCACCGGGTATATCCCAAATTCTGCGGCTCAAAACCTTAAAATGGGAAGCCGCTTCCAGGACAGGGCGGTATCTCGTTCCTTGGCCTGCCTTTTTGCCCGAACCCCGGATATGATGACGGATCTCTTTTTTAATTCTCTGGCCCGAAGCATTGAGCAGGAAGCCTTTCAGCACAATTATATCCTGAAATATTCCTTCAGCGCCTTTGACATCCACGCTCCCTCCACCTACCGTCTGGTGGTGGACAATCACGTCAACGGCATCGCCGTCCTGGGCCGCTGCGATAAGCAAACTCTGAAATTTCTAAAGCAATATTTTAACAGTGTGGTTTATGCAGGCCTTAACAGTTTGGACGCAAATTATGATCAGGTAATCTGCTCAGGCCGTCAGGCAGGCTATGCCGCCGCAGAACACCTTATAAACCTGGGCCACAGCAGGATCGCTTATATTGGCGAAACCATTAGCGAAGAGCGCTACCTGGGCTACTGCGACGCACTTGCCGCCCATGACATCCCTCTAAGACCCGAATATATTGTTAATGTGAAGCTGTCTTCTGAGGATGGCTTTCGGGGCGCCCAAATATTAATTGAAAGAAATACGGATGTCAGCGCCATATTCTGCAGCAATGACCTTACGGCCATTGGCGCCATGCGAGCCCTTCAGACAAACGGAATTCACATTCCCAAGGATATTTCCCTGATCAGTATTGATGATATTGATACTGTCCAATATCTCTCTCCCATGCTTACCACTGTTCACGTGCCAACCCAGGAAATGGGACAAATGGCTGCCAAAATCCTTATTGACCGCATCGAGGGGGGACACCGTCTGCCTGTTAAGATCAGCCTTCCGTTCTATCTGGCAAACAGAGAAAGCTGCACATCCTACAGACGACCCGGCAGGCTCCAAAAGAGATCAGAGTAGGGAAAACTATCCGGATCAACATTGAGAAAGCAAATATGACAACAGGAGGAAAATATTATGATTATCACTCTGCGCGACGCCAAAGCATCCGCATCCATCGACACACTGGGAGCCCAGCTGGTCTCCTACAAAGATTCCTCAGGCCGGGAATATATCTGGCAGCGAGATCCGAATTTTTGGGGCAGCTGCTCTCCCATACTGTTTCCCATTGTGGGAGCGCTGAGGGACGGACACACCATGATCGAAGGGCAGATTTACGAAATTCCCAAACACGGTTTCGTAAAAACCTCTGAGCTGGCTGCAGAGCAGCCCGGACCGAACCGGGCGGTTTTCACTCTTCTGGACTCCGAATCCACCCGCTCTATGTATCCCTTTCCCTTCCTCCTGGAAGTCACATACGCCCTTACAGACGGAATACTGAGCATGAGCTGTCTTGTGGAAAATACAGGAACAGACAGGCTTCCTTACTTTATAGGCACTCATCCGGGCTTTATCTGTCCGCTTTTTGAGGGAGAATCCTTTGAAGATTATGTGCTGGAATTTGATGAAGAAGAGACAGAAGGGTATCGTTCCTACAATATGACCCGAAGGGAATTTGACTTAAGCAGACGACTGCCCTTCCCGGGAGACGGAAAGCGTATCCCTCTGTCCTATGAATTGTTTTTAAGCGACGCCATTTGGTTCGATGTGCCGCGCTCACGGAGAGCTAGGCTACTGAACCCCGCCACCGGCCACGGTGTAGAGACGTCCTTCCCTGACTATGACACAGTGGCTTTCTGGACAATGGCCGATAAAAAAGCACCCTTTTTGTGCATTGAGCCCTGGAACGGCTCCGCTCCCTGCTCTGGAGAGGGGGAAGCCTTTACCGATAAAAATCATCTTCAGACTCTGTCTCCCGGAGAAAGTCGGCAGTATCGGCTCATTATCCGATATTTATAAGGGACGGCTGCCTTCCTCTTTCAGCACATTCAAAAAACGTTTCAGTGCATCCTGCCAGGAGGGCAGCTTCTCAAAGCCGTTTTTTGTCAGCTTCTCCTTGCTCATACGGCTGTTGCAGGGGCGCTTTGCTTTCGCCGCGTATTCCGCCGTGGTAACGGGAATCACCTTTACAGAAGCCTCTGCCTGGCGGAAAATTTCACACGCGAACTCATACCAGGAGCAAACCCCCTCATTGGTGGCATGGTAAATGCCATATTTTTCCGTCTGGACCATATCCGCCAACAGCTTAGCCAGATCATAAGTATAGGTGGGCGATCCGAACTGATCGTTCACCACCCTTATGGTATCGTGATCCTTTGCCAGATTCAGCATGGTTTTGATAAAATTCTTTCCGTTAACGCCAAATACCCATGCAATGCGGACAATAAAATATTTTTGGAGAGCGCTTTCAACAGCCAGCTCGCCTTCATACTTTGTCTGTCCGTACACACTTTGCGGATGACACTCGTCCTCCGGCTCCCAAGGTCTCTCGCCATCTCCGCTGAATACATAATCCGTGCTGATATAAATCATCTTAATATCCAGCTCTTTACACACCCTGACTATATTCCTGGTGCCCTCCACATTGACTTTTCGGCAAAGATCTTCGTTTTCCTCCGCCGCATCCACTGCAGTATAGGCGGCGCAGTGAATCACCGCATCGGGATTTTCCTCCTTTATCACCCTGTCCACACTCCGGGCATCTGTGATGTCCATCTCGTCAATATCCACGCCCAGAGCCTCTATTCCTCTTGCAGTCAGTTCATTTACCACATCAAATCCAAGCTGCCCCCTCACTCCTGTTACCAATACCTTCATTATCCCTTACCTGCCTTTATTTCTTGATATTTGTCCTTTCATTTCACGCCCGTTATTCACGGCCATGAATGTCTCACTCATACATTATAAACAATTATTGCCGGAAATACAATTACGAATACAAAGTATCTGCTTTCTGTCATCCATTCCTTCCAAAGAAGACGGCCTTTTACATTCCGGCATCGCAAAATGCTGCCGCAGACATATGAAATCCATCCCTGCGGCAGCATTTATGCTGTTCAAAACTTATTTATTTAATCCACTGTCCGCGCCTGGCGCAGCCTCACTGACATGGGATTCCATTCCTCACAGATTCTCCAAAGTAGACTCCAAGATGGCCTCTTCCGCCTCTGCAGTCTCATGTTCATCCAGATCAGAAGGCTCCGCTCCGAAGGCAAGCCCCTCGCCGAAACTTAAGCTTTCCTCTCCTTCAAGCACATCCTCGTCAAAGGAAATCGTATCTATTTCATCTGTGTTGAGTCTGGTGTTGCGGTACCGCTTCATGCCGGTGCCCGCCGGGATCAGCTTACCGATAATCACGTTTTCCTTTAAACCGATCAGCGGATCCACCTTGCCCTTAATAGCCGCCTCTGTGAGAACCTTTGTGGTTTCCTGGAAGGAAGCTGCCGACAGGAAGGAATTCGTTGCCAGAGCGGCCTTCGTAATTCCCAGCATGACCTGCTTTCCCTCCGCAGGCTCTTTTCCCTGGGCCATCAGTTCCTCATTCATATCTTCAAACTCCAGCACATCCACCAGAGTTCCTGGAAGAAAATCTGTGTCGCCGTGATTTTCAATGCGAATTTTCTTCAGCATCTGGCGCACAATCACCTCGATATGCTTGTCGGAAATATCAACGCCCTGCAGACGGTAAACGCGCTGTACCTCTCTGAGCATATAATCCTGAACCGCACGGATTCCCTTAATTTTCAAGAGATCATGAGGATTCACGCTTCCCTCGGTAAGCTCGTCGCCTGCCTCCAGCACCTGGCCATCCACAATTTTGATACGAGAGCCGTAAGGAATCAGGTATGCCTTTGATTCCCCTGTCTCGTCGTTGGTAATAACCACTTCGCGCTTTTTCTTGGTATCCCGGATCTCCGCCTTGCCTCCGAACTCCGCAATAATTGCCAGACCTTTGGGCTTTCTGGCCTCAAAAAGCTCCTCTACACGGGGAAGACCTTGGGTAATATCGTCGCCGGCAACGCCGCCTGTGTGGAAGGTTCTCATGGTAAGCTGCGTACCGGGCTCTCCGATAGACTGAGCCGCAATAATACCCACAGCTTCGCCCACCTGCACCGCCTCGCCGGTAGCCATGTTTGCGCCGTAGCACTTGGCACAGATTCCGTTGCGGGAACGACAATTCAATATGGTACGAATCTTCACAGCCTCCACAGGCTCACCGTTCTCGTCCACGCCCACGCTCAGAATCTTTGCCGCACGGCTGGGGGTAATCATGTGATTGCGCTTAACAATCACGTTGCCATCCCCGTCCTTGATCTCATCACAGGAATACCTTCCGGTGATTCTATCCTTCAGACTTTCAATGGTCTCTTTGCCATCCATAAATGCCTTAACCACCATACCGGGAATTTCCGCTCTTCCCTCCGCACAGTCCACCTCTCGGATGATCAGCTCCTGAGATACATCAACCATACGTCTGGTTAAATAACCGGAGTCGGCAGTACGTAGCGCAGTATCGGACAAACCCTTGCGGGCGCCGTGTGCGGACATAAAGTACTCCAGCACATCCAATCCCTCACGGAAATTGGATTTAATAGGAAGCTCAATGGTTCTTCCGGTGGTGTCCGCCATCAGTCCGCGCATACCCGCCAGCTGCTTGATCTGCTGGTTGGAACCCCGGGCGCCGGAGTCGGCCATCATAAAGATATTGTTATATTTGTCAAGACCTGCCAGAAGCACCTCTGTCAGCTCCTTATCCGTCTCGTTCCAGGTCTCCACCACCGCCCTGTATCTCTCTTCCTCAGTGATCAGTCCCCGGCGGTAGTTGGCGGAAATTTTGTCCACTGTTGCCTGGGCGGCAGCCAACATCTCCGGCTTTTTCTCAGGCACCGTCATATCGGAAATAGAAACAGTCATAGCGGCTCTGGTAGAATACTTATATCCAATGGCTTTTACATCATCCAACACCTCTGCAGTCCTGGAAGCGCCGTGAGTATTGATTACCTTCTCCAGAATCTGCTTCAGACCCTTCTTGCCTACATGAAAATCCACCTCCGGCTTCAGGAAGTTCTCAGGCTCGTTTCGGTCCACAAAACCCAGATCCTGAGGCAGAATTTCGTTAAAGATAAACCGTCCCAGAGTGGATTCCACGTTACCCGTCACGGTTTCACCCTGAGCGTTTACTTTGGAAACACGAACCTTAATCCTGGAATGAAGGGTAAGCGCCTGATTCTCATAGGCCAGAATAGCCTCGTTCACATTCTTAAAGCACTTGCCCTCGCCCATCGCTCCGGGCCTTTCCTGAGTCAAATAGTAAATTCCCAGCACCATATCCTGAGATGGCACCGCAACGGGGCCTCCGTCAGAGGGCTTTAGCAGATTATTGGGGGACAGAAGCAGGAAACGGCACTCCGCCTGGGCCTCCACAGACAAAGGCAGATGCACTGCCATCTGGTCTCCGTCAAAGTCCGCGTTAAATGCGGTACACACCAGAGGATGCAGCTTGATTGCCTTACCCTCTACCAAAATGGGCTCAAAGGCCTGGATTCCCAGCCTGTGCAGGGTTGGAGCGCGGTTTAGCATAACGGGATGCTCCTTGATTACCTCTTCCAGAACATCCCATACTTGGGTATCCAGTCTCTCCACCAGCTTCTTGGCATTTTTGATATTCTGGCTGATTCCCTTTGCCACAAGCTCCTTCATCACAAAGGGCTTAAACAGCTCAATGGCCATTTCCTTGGGAAGACCGCATTGATAAATCTTCAGCTCCGGTCCCACCACGATAACGGAACGACCGGAGTAATCCACACGCTTGCCCAAAAGGTTCTGGCGGAAACGGCCTGACTTGCCCTTCAGCATATCGGACAGGGACTTCAGCGCCCGGTTTCCGGGGCCTGTTACGGGGCGTCCCCTTCTTCCGTTGTCAATCAGAGCATCCACAGCCTCCTGGAGCATTCTCTTTTCGTTGCGCACGATAATATCAGGAGCTCCCAGCTCTAAAAGTCTCTTCAGACGATTGTTTCTGTTGATGATTCTTCTGTAAAGATCGTTCAGATCTGAGGTTGCGAAGCGACCGCCATCCAGCTGAACCATAGGACGGATATCCGGGGGAATCACCGGGATCACATCCATAATCATCCACTCCGGTTTATTTCCTGAGCCCCTGAAAGCCTCTACAACCTCCAGCCTTTTGATAATTCTGGCTCTTTTCTGGCCGGAGGACTCCCGAAGCCCGGTCTTGAGCTCCTCCGCTTCCGCCTCCAGATCAATAGCCTGCAAAAGTTCCTTTATCGCTTCCGCTCCCATGCCTACACGGAATTTATTTCCCCAGGTTTCTCTTGCATCCTGATATTCCTTCTCAGACAACACCTGTTTGTGCTCCAGATTGGACTCTCCCGGATCCAACACAATGTATGAAGCAAAGTACAAAACCTTCTCCAGCACTCTGGGAGACAAATCCAGTATCAGACCCATACGGCTGGGAATCCCCTTGAAATACCAGATATGGGATACGGGCGCCGCAAGCTCAATATGCCCCATGCGTTCTCTGCGGACGCTGGCCTTTGTCACCTCAACTCCGCATCGGTCGCAGACAACGCCTTTATATCTGATTTTTTTATACTTACCGCAGTGACATTCCCAGTCCTTACTGGGCCCGAAAATCTTTTCACAGAACAACCCGTCTCTTTCAGGCTTCAGTGTTCTGTAGTTTATGGTTTCCGGCTTCAATACCTCTCCATGGGACCACTCCCGGATTTTATCCGGGGAAGCCAAGCCAATTTTGATGGCATCGAACGTCATCGGCTGATAAGTTGATTCATTCTTTGTTTCCGGCATAATGGCACTCCCTTCTCAATGAAATTTTAAAATTCATCCTCGTCGCCTGCAAAGCTGTCATCCTCATACGCCTCGTCGAAATCATCCTCCTCAGCGTTGACCAGCTCGCCGCTCTCCTCGTCAAACTCCTGTGCCTGATAGCCCATTTCGCCCAAGGAGCCATTGTCATAATCATCATATTTCCGGTCGCCCTCCATCTCATAACGGTAATCCGTGTCACCGTAATCGATGGTTTCCATAATTTCAACCTCCGTCTGGTCCTCTCTGAGAACTCTTACATCCAGACCAAGGGCCTGCAGCTCCTTCAGAAGCACCTTAAAGGACTCGGGAATGCCGGGCTCAGGGATATTGTCTCCCTTGATAATAGCCTCGTAGGTTTTTACACGTCCCACCACGTCATCGGACTTCACTGTCAGAATCTCCTGCAGAGTGTAAGATGCGCCGTACGCCTCCAGAGCCCAGACTTCCATCTCTCCGAATCTCTGACCGCCAAACTGTGCCTTTCCGCCCAGGGGCTGCTGTGTGACAAGTGAGTACGGTCCGGTAGAGCGGGCGTGAATCTTGTCATCCACCAGATGATGCAGTTTTAGGTAATGCATATGTCCTATGGTTACGGGACTGTCAAAATATTCTCCGGTGCGCCCATCCCTTAATCGAACCTTTCCGTCCCGGGAAATGGGAACGCCCTTCCATAGCTTTCTGTGTTCCCGGTTGTCGGACAGGTACTGCATCACTTCCGGAAGCAACTCATCTTTATGCTTTTCCTCGAATTCTTCCCATTCCAGGTTCACATAATCATTGGCCAGATCCAAAGTGTCCATAATGTCGTTCTCGTTAGCCCCATCGAATACAGGGGTGGCTACATTAAATCCCAGGGCCTTCGCCGCCAGAGAAAGATGAATTTCCAGCACCTGCCCGATATTCATACGGGAAGGCACGCCCAAGGGGTTCAGCACAATATCCAGAGGACGTCCATTGGGAAGATAGGGCATATCCTCCACAGGAAGAACTCGAGAAACCACGCCCTTGTTGCCGTGACGGCCCGCCATTTTATCTCCTACGGAAATCTTTCTCTTCTGGGCAATGTATATGCGAACAGACTGATTTACACCGGGAGACAGCTCATCGCTGTTTTCCCTGGTAAACACTTTAGCGTCCACTACAATACCGTATTCACCGTGAGGAACCTTCAGGGAGGTATCTCTTACCTCTCTGGCCTTCTCGCCGAAAATCGCGCGCAGCAGCCTCTCCTCTGCGGTAAGCTCCGTCTCCCCCTTGGGAGTCACCTTACCCACAAGAATATCCCCTGCACGGACTTCCGCGCCAATGCGGATGATTCCTCTGTCGTCCAGATCCTTCAGGGCATCGTCTCCCACGCCGGGAACATCTCGGGTGATCTCTTCCGGTCCCAGCTTGGTATCCCTGGCCTCCGCCTCATATTCTTCAATGTGCACAGAAGTATACACATCATCCTGCACCAGTCTTTCACTTAACAGGACTGCATCCTCATAGTTATATCCCTCCCATGTCATAAAGCCGATCAAGGGATTCTTGCCCAGCGCCAGCTCTCCCATGGAAGTGGAGGGACCATCTGCAATCACTTGGCCCGCAGCCACACGGTCGCCCTTAAATACAATGGGCTTCTGATTATAGCAGTTGGACTGGTTGCTTCTTGAAAACTTTGTCAAATGAAATTCTTCCTTCTCACCATCATCATAGGTCACTCTGATCAGATTGGAAGAAACATAATTTACGGTTCCGGGCTTTTTCGCCACAACACAGACGCCGGAGTCCACCGCCGCCTTTATTTCCATGCCGGTTCCCACCACAGGAGCCTCCGTGGAAAGAAGCGGCACCGCCTGGCGCTGCATATTGGAGCCCATAAGAGCGCGGTTTGCATCGTCATTCTCCAGAAAGGGAATCAGTGCGGTCGCCACTGAGAATACCATTTTGGGGGAAACGTCCATATAATCAAACATTGCCTTCGGATACTCCTGCGTCTCTTCCCGGTACCGGCCGGAAACAGTATTACGCACAAAATAACCGTTTTCATCCAGGGCTTCGTTTGCCTGAGCTACATGATAATTGTCCTCTTCATCCGCCGTCATATATACAACTTCTTCCGTCACCCGCGGATTGGACGGATCTGATTTATCTATTTTGCGATAAGGAGCCTCCACAAAACCATACTCATTGATCCGTGCATAGCTGGCGAGAGAGTTGATCAGACCAATGTTGGGACCCTCGGGAGTCTCAATAGGGCACATTCTTCCATAGTGGGAATAATGCACGTCACGAACCTCAAAGCCGGCGCGGTCTCTGGACAGTCCGCCGGGCCCCAATGCCGACAGACGTCTCTTATGCGTCAATTCACCCAGAGGATTGTTCTGATCCATAAACTGAGACAGCTGTGATGAACCAAAGAACTCCTTTACCGCAGCCGTTACCGGCTTAATATTAATCAAAGACTGGGGGGAAATATCCTCTGCGTCATGTGTGGTCATACGCTCTCTGACCACTCTCTCCATCCTGGAAAGGCCGATTCTATACTGATTCTGCAGAAGCTCTCCCACCGCACGGATGCGCCTGTTGCCGAGATGATCAATATCATCATCATTGCCCAGACCATACTCCAGATGCATATTATAATTAATAGAAGCAATAATATCCTCTTTGGTAATGTGCTTGGGGACAAGCTCATGCACGTTTTTCTTTATGGCCTCCGCCAGCTTTTGTGCGTCATCCCCGAACTCTTCGATAATCTGCGCCAGTACAGGATAGTAAACCCGCTCATGAATGCCCAGTTCTCTGGGACTGCAATCCACAAAGCTTGTAATGTCCACCATCATATTGGAGAGCACCTTTACATTTCTCTCCTCTGTCTGAATGTATACAAAGGGTACCGCCGCATTCTGAATGGAATCAGCCAGTTCCACGCTTACCTTGTCCCCAGCGGAGGCAAGAATTTCTCCCGTAGAGGGGTCAACCACATCCGCCGCCAGAATCTGGTGTCTGATTCTATTCCGAAAGGCCAGCTTTTTATTAAATTTATACCTTCCTACCTTCGCCAGATCATATCTGCGGGGGTCGAAAAACATGGCGTTGATAAGGCTCTCCGCGCTCTCGACGCTCAAAGGCTCTCCGGGACGGATTTTTTTATATAACTCTAACAGACCCTCCTGATAATTCTCAGCAGTGTCTTTGGTAAAGCTTGCTTCAATTTTGGGTTCATCGCCAAATACTTCACGGATTTCCTCATTCGTACCGATTCCCAGAGCACGAATGAGCACTGTAATCGGAACCTTGCGGGTTCTGTCCACACGCACATAAAAAACATCGTTGGAATCCGTCTCATACTCAAGCCATGCGCCGCGGTTAGGGATCACAGTACAGGAAAACAGCCTTTTACCGATCTTATCGTGGCCGATTGCATAGTAGATTCCGGGGGAGCGAACAAGCTGACTGACAATTACACGCTCTGCGCCATTGATAATGAATGTGCCCGTCTCTGTCATCAAAGGAAGATCGCCCATAAAAATCTCGTGTTCACTGATCTCCTCTTTTTCCTTATTGTAGAGGCGGACCCTGACTTTCAGGGGCGCAGCATAGTTGGCGTCTCTTTCCTTGCATTCCTCAATAGAATATTTTACATCATCCCTGCACAGCTCAAAGTCCACGAATTCCAGACTCAAAGATCCGCTGTAATCGGCAATGGGAGAGATATCATCAAAAACCTCTTTCAGGCCTTCGTCCAAAAACCACTGATAGGAGTCCTTCTGGACTTCAATTAGGTTGGGCATCTCCAAAACCTCTTTTTGCCTTGAATAACTCATACGCATAACCCGATTGCCGGCACTTGGACGTATTCTGTTTTTTTCCATTGACACTTCACCCCGTTCTTTCTGATTTGGCGCCTGTCTATATGCGGAAATTGTCGATAAAATGCACCGCAAGAAGCATGCCAGTCTTTGATCCTCTGCAAGCCTTCATAAAAGACTGGATGGCAAATAAGCATAGCACCGCACAATAGTGCACTATCCATACTATCACAAAATAAAAACCAGGTCAAGGAAAAATTTTGAAATGTTTAAGAAAATTCCATTAATTGAGAAAATTATAGCATTGCTTACGTTTGCGCAGCTCCCCCCCCCGCAAGCCTGACGGCTTTCAGAGGCGTGTTTCACATACCTATGTTACATAACAAAAAAGGACTTCTCCATGTCAGCATGGGATGTCCTCTTTTGTTATGTTACGCAGCCGCTTGATTATCACGACTATTTTAAAGTAACCTTTGCACCTACTTCTTCCAGCTTCTTCTTGATCTCTTCTGCCTCTTCCTTGCTTGCAGCTTCCTTCAGCACCTTAGGAGCGCTGTCTACCAGATCCTTAGCTTCCTTCAGGCCAAGTCCGGTTGCTTCACGAACAACCTTGATAACCTTAACTTTCTCAGAGCCGATCTCGGTAAGCTCAACATCAAACTCAGTCTTCTCTTCCGCAGCTTCCGCAGGGCCGGCTGACGCGGCAACCACAACGCCGGCTGACGCGGACACACCGAACTCTTCTTCGCAAGCTTTTACAAGATCATTCAATTCCAATACGGATAACTCTTTGATTGCATCAATCAGTTCCTGAGCTGTTAATTTAGCCATTTTTATTTCCTCCATTATATAAAATCATTCTTCCATCCGGATTTCCTCAGACAACTCTCATGCCTGGAGAAAGTTTTCTGTTACTCTGCAGCAGGCGCTTCTTCTGCCTCAGGAGCCTCGCAGGCAGCAGCGCCGCCTTTTTCAGCAAGCTGTTTCATAACGCGGGCAAAATTTGCAATCGGACTCTGCATGCTTCCCAGCAATCTGGAAATAAGCACCTCTCTGGAAGGGATGTTGGCAATCGCCGCGATGCCCGCGGCATCGTATACAGTCCCTTCCACTACACCGCCCTTAATCTCAAGCTTGTCGGCAGTCTTTGCAAACTGTGCAAGTATCCTTGCCGGCGCCGTAGCGTCTTCCGTAGAAATAGCCATTGCACTGGGACCCTGAAGATACTCTGTCAGGCCTTCAAAATCGGTTCCCTTAAACGCAAAGTTCATCATGGTGTTCTTGTAGACCTTATAGGTAACTCCAGCTTCACGCAAACTCTTGCGCAGCTGAGTATCCTGCTCCACAGTGAGTCCACGGTAATCAACCAATACTATGGACTGAGCGCCCTGAATATTCGCTGAAATCTCTTCCACGATGGGCTTTTTTAATTCAATCTTAGCCATTCCTTTACCTCCTTTTAGAATGAAGAGCCAAAAAAAGCTCCCTGAAGACTCAGAGAGATAACGTAATCGATGTATCACAATTCTGTATCACAATCAATTCATATTCTTCTCCTCGGTAGGATTTATGTTTTGCAACACCTACTGTCTTCGGCACGGTCTTGCGACCGTATGGATAATACCACAAGGGGCTGAGGTCTGTCAACCCCCGGGCATTATTTTTTATATCTCGTTTATACCGCTGCCGCAGTTCACTCAGCGCGGCATGTAAAACTTCTCCGGCGAACCGAAACCATGGCTCAAACTCTGCTTAATACTTTGCAACGCTCACCTTTACTCCGGGACCCATGGTGCTGGAAAGGGTGATGCTCCTTAAATACTGCCCCTTCAGCGCGCTGGGTCTCGCCTTTACGATAGCATCCATAAGCGCGTTAAAATTTTCCTGAAGAGCTTCATCAGTAAAGGAAACCTTTCCTACAGGCACATGCACAATATTTGTCTTGTCAAGCCTGTACTCAATCTTACCTGCCTTAATGTCCGCAATGGCCTTTGTCACATCCATGGTTACTGTCCCGGCCTTGGGGTTGGGCATCAATCCCTTAGGTCCAAGAGTCTTACCGAGGCGGCCCACAACGCCCATCATATCGGGAGTGGCCACTACCACGTCAAAGTCAAGCCAGCCTTCATTCTGAATTTTAGGAATCAGCTCCTCTCCACCCACATAATCAGCGCCTGCGGCCTCCGCTTCATTTACCTTGTCGCCTTTTGCAAATACGAGAACCTTTACCGTCTTACCTGTTCCATTGGGCAGTACAACCGCGCCGCGGATCTGCTGCTCCGCATGACGCCCGTCACAGCCGGTTCTGATATGCACTTCAACGGTTTCATCAAATTTCGCGCTTGCGGTCTTCTTAACAAGCGCAATCGCTTCCTCGGGCTCATAAAATACTGTGCGGTCTACAAGCTTTGCAGCCTCAGTATATTTCTTACCATGTTTCATTCTCTTACCTCCTAGGTTCTAACGACAATCCATTTATTGTCTCCCAAATTATTCTATTTCCACAATACGGCCGCTACTCTTCTACAACAATCCCCATGCTGCGCGCGGTACCGGCAATCATGCTCATAGCCGCTTCCAGGCTGGCCGCGTTCAAATCCGGCATCTTCAGTTCCGCAATCTCCTGAACCTTTGCCTTGGAAATCGTAGCCACCTTTGTCTTGTTGGGAACCGCAGAACCGGATTTCAGGTTGCACGCCTTTTTCAAAAGAACTGCCGCAGGCGGCGTCTTAGTCACAAAGCTAAAGCTTCTGTCCGCGTACACGGTAATCACTACGGGGATAATTACATCGCCCTTATCTGCTGTCCTTGCGTTGAACTGCTTTGTAAATTCAACAATGTTCACGCCATGTTGTCCAAGAGCGGGACCAACTGGCGGAGCCGGTGTAGCTTTGCCGGCAGGAATCTGTAATTTAATATAACCTTCTACTTTCTTTGCCATTGTGGCACCTCCTATAATGTGGTAATTCGGCGCAGGATCCTGCTTTCCGCACTCCTGCTCCCACTGCTGCCCGGGCCATCGGCCCGTTCCGTGCGGAATTTGATTGATGAATCCTCCGCACTTTATATTTTAACGGCCCGGCTCTTGGCCGCATTGCCGAAAAAATAGCTGTATTAAGCCTTTACGGCAGATCTAAAGTTTTCTGACCTCTGCAAAGCTGATTTCCACAGGCGTCTCCCTGCCAAACAGCTCTACGTTAATCGTGGCCGTCTGCTTGCCGTAATCCAGCTTCTGGACCACACCTACGGTATCCTTCCAAACGCCTGCAACCACCGCGATACTGTCTCCCTCTGCAAAATCGATGGATACATTTTCCGTTTTAATGCCAAGGGGCTTCATCTCAGCTTCCGTGAGAGGAACCGGCTTGCTTCCCGGCCCCACAAATCCCGTAACGCCGCGGGTGTTGCGCACCACATACCAGGTGTCGTCGTTCATTTCCATATTAAGAAGCACATAACCGGGAAACATCTTCTTGGGCACAGTTCTCTTGGCCCCGTTCTTGATCTCCACAACGTCCTGCATCGGGACTCTCACTTCCAAAATCTGCTCCGCAAGGTGCTTGTTGTTCTCAATGGTCTTCTCAATATTGGCCTTGACCTTGTTCTCATATCCGGAATAGGTATGCACTACGTACCATTTTGCCTCTGCCATACAATCACCCTCGCTCTATAATGATGTTAAGAAATTCACTCCATATTGGATCACATAATCCAGGATGGCGATGATCACTCCCACCACGACCGAAATTGCAACAACCGCTATGGACTGCTTTAAGGTAGTATGTCTGTCCGGCCATGAAACTTTCTTGAATTCAGCTTTTACGCCTTTGAAAAAGCTTGGACGCGCCTGCTTTTCTGTGGAATCTCCCATTTTAACCTCCATAAATAGAACGGCTGATTATTTGGTTTCCTTATGCACCGTATGGGTTCTGCAGAATCTGCAGTATTTCTTAATTTCCATTCTGTCGGGATGAGTCTTCTTGTCCTTGGTAGTATTGTAGTTACGCTGCTTGCATTCCGTACATGCCAAAGTAATTTTTGTACGCATTTTTCTACCTCCACGTATGTTTTCTCTTCTCTTTAATAAAGGATTCTCGTAATAAATTTAAGCATAAAAAAAAGACCTAAATCTTATCTCGCCTGACTAATATAACACAGCCGGGCCTTTTTCGTCAACAGTTTTTTCCAGCACGCCGGCAAAGGCACGGGAAGTCCTTTTTTCCTAATTGTTTCCCGACGTTTTATATGGTAGAATATAGTAGAATAATTGGATCATCTGACAGCGGAAAAACAGAGCTTTTCCGTGCAGAGGAAGGAGGCTCATCATGGGAGCAGCCCTTAACATGATATATAATCATTATCTTGCTTCATACAATTCCAGACGGCTGACACGCTTTGACGCACACAAGCGAAGTGAGCTCCGCAATGTGTATAATTCCATGGTAAAAATAAACAGGGACGCCCCCTGGTATCTTCCCGCCAGCCCCCAGGCCCAGCAATATGCAGTGGAGCTGAAAGAAAGCGCCCGCAATCTGCACAACACTATTGCCTGTCTTGGAGGCCTTGAAGAAAACGGACTGTTTGACCAGAAAAGCGCTTACTCCTCCGATCCGGAGTTTGTGTCCGCTTCCTACACAGGTCCCCATTCACCGAAAGAGACCGTGCCGGAATTTGATGTGGAAGTCTTTTCTCTCGCCTCTCCACAGAAAAACCAGGGGCTGTTTTTAGAAGATACGAAGGTTTCGCTGGCGCCAGGTTCTTACTCAATCGATATAGGCATAGGCGAAATGAGCTATGAATTTCAATTTGCATTGGATGGAACAGAGACAAACGGGCAGCTTCAGGAACGCCTTGCCAGGCTGATCAACAGCTCGGCTGTAGGTATCCGGGCCTCACTGGCGCAGTCCGATTCCCGCACTTCCCTTCAATTGGTATCTGAAACAACCGGAGTTCCTTCGGGCAGGCCGCGCATATTCCAGGTCAGCGACGACCATACCAGCAAAATGCCAGGAACTGTAGCTTATCTGGGGTTGAATAATATGGTCGGGGAAGCGTCCGACGCCACCATTTCCGTCAACGGAAGCAGGAAGAGTTCATCTTCCAACCAGATGACTCTTGAAGGCTTCTTTGACATCCTGCTGAAAAAGGTTACTCCCATAGAAAAGCCTGTACATATTGGACTGAAAACAGATACCGAATCTCTTACCGACAACATCACCCAGCTTATGGACGGTTATAATGCCTTTATCAGAGCCGTCTCTTCTCTCCAAAGCGCACAGACCAAGAGTCTGCAGCTGATGCACGAGCTGGAGGATATTGCCTCTGACTACAGCAGTCTTATGGAGCCTGCGGGCTTGAGCCTCACTGATGACGGCACCGTGAGCGTGGAGCGGGAGCTGCTGCACCAGACGGCCGCCCGAACCCAGGATGCCGCTCAGACCTTTGGCTTTATAAAAAATTTTTGTAACCGCCTGCTGCGCAAAAGCAGCCAAATATCCTTAAATCCTATGAAATACGTTGAAAAAAAGGTGGTGGCCTACAAAAATCCCGGTCATAGCTTTGTAAGCCCCTATTCTCCAGGCTCCTACAGCGGCATGATGTTCAACGGATATTGTTAAAGCGGAATATTGCCGTGTTTTTTCTGCGGCTGTTCCGCTTTTTTTGTTTTCAGCATTTTCAGAGCCTTCAGAATTTTATCCCTGGATTCCTCCGGCTTAATCACCTCGTTCACATATCCTCGGGCAGCCGCCACATAGGGATTTAAAAAGCGCTCCTCATACTCTTTCTTGCACTGAGCACGCATGGCCTCCGGATCAGATGCCGCCTTGATTTTTCTTTTGAAGGCTATGTTTACGGCTCCCTCCGCTCCCATTACGGCAATTTCCGCGATGGGCCATGCAAATACCATATCCGCCCCCATTTCCTTAGAATTCATGGCAATGTATGCGCCTCCGTAGGCTTTTCTCATAATCAGCGTAATCTTGGGCACGGTAGCCTCAGAGTAAGCATAGAGCACCTTGGCTCCATGGCGTATGATCCCGTTGTGCTCCTGGGCAGTTCCCGGAAGAAAAGCAGGCACATCCACGAGCGTAATCAGCGAAATATTAAAGCAGTCGCAGAAACGGATAAAGCGGGCCATCTTATCAGAAGCGTGATAGTCCAGGGAACCCGCGAGCTGATTGGGCTGGTTTGCAACTACTCCTACGCTTTCCCCGTTCATCCTTGCGAACCCAACGACAACGTTGGGAGCAAATTCCTTCTGGACCTCAAAGAAGCTGTCCTTATCTACAATGCAGGCGATCACCTTCTTTACATCGTAGGCGTTGCGGGAATTCCACGGCACAATGTCCTGGAGTCTCTCGCAGGGATTTTCACTGCTTTGAGCCGGCTGCTTTCTATGGGATCGGAATTTTTCAAACACCTTGTTTACCGAAAAAAGAAGGGACTCCTTCTCCTCAATGTGCTGCACTGTCGGCGCCTTCTCCAGAAAGCTTCCCGGCAGATAGGCCAAAAGCTTCCTGACAGCCATCAGACATTCTCCCTCGGTGTCGAAGGTAAAATGAGAAACGCCGCTTTTTTTCGCATGAACATCCGCCCCTCCCAGCTCTTCAACGCTGACCTCTTCGTTGATTACGGTCTTTACCACGTCAGGACCCGTGATGAACATTTTGGAGGTTTCCCTGACCATAAAAATGAAATCACAGATGGCCGGAGCATAGCAGGCGCCTCCGGAGCAGGGCCCGAGAATTACCGCAATCTGAGGAATCATGCCGGATGCCTTCGTATGCCGCAGAAACATACCGCTGTAGCCGCTTAAGGAAGAAATACCCTCCTCAATCCTGGCTCCTCCGCTGTCGTTGATACAGATTAACGGCGCTTTCATTTCCATAGCCATATCCTGTATTCTCGTAATTTTAAAGGAATGGTACTCTCCCAGAGTTCCTCCGATCACCGTAAAGTCCTCGCTTGCCGCGAACACCAACCGCCCATCTATTTCGCCGTACCCTGTCACCACACCATCGCCCGGCGTTCTGCGTTTATCCAGATCAAAATCATCAATCCTGGATTCCACAAAGCCGTCAACCTCAACAAAGGTATCTTTATCAAACAGCATCTCCAAACGCTCTCGTGCCGTCATTTTCCCCTGTGCGTGCTGCTTGTCGATTTTCAGCTGTCCTCCGCCGAGAGCTGCCTTTCCTCTTCTTTCTTCCAAATCTGCCAATGCTTGTTCCCAGTTCATGATAACTCCTATTCCTATAATATTTAATTCCCAAATTATTTTAATTTCAATTTATTTGAATTTCAAACTATTAAACATGATAACAGTATTCCCATAAAAAAGCAAGCAGATTTTTCATCTGCCTGCTTTTCCTTTTATAGGCCAAGCTGCTCCTGCGCCATTGCAAGGGCCGCCTCTATGACCTTATCCATGTCGTAATAACGGTATTGCCCCAGCCTGCCTCCAAAAAGCACATTCCTCTCCCGGGCTGCCAGTTCCCGATACTGCTCATAGAGTCTGTTGTTGCGCTCATCGTTGATAGGATAATAGGGCTCCTCCCCTTTCTTCCAGCCAGCCGGATACTCTCTGGTAATAATCGTATCCGGCTGCGTTCCGAACTCAAAATGCTTGTGTTCTATAATTCGTGTATAGGGTACCTGCCTTTCAGTGTAATTGACCACTGCGTTTCCCTGAAAATTGGCACAATCCTCCAGAATTTCCTCCTCAAAGCGCAAGGACCTGTACTGCAGCTCTCCCAGGCAATAGTCAAAATACTCGTCAATCATGCCGGTGTACAGCACCTTTTCAAATTCATCCGGCTCCGCCTTTTCATTATTTCCTGCCAGAAATTCCTGGTATGAAATTCCAAGCCGCACCTGCATTTTCCCCAGAAGCTTCTCCACAATTCGTGTGTATCCTCCTATGGGAATTCCCTGATAACGGTCTGTAAAATAGTTATTGTCATAAGTAAATCTTACCGGCAGACGCTTAATAATGAAAGCCGGCAGCTCCCTGCAGTCCCTTCCCCACTGCTTTTCCGTATACCCCTTTACCAATTTCTCATAGACATCTCTTCCTACCAGGGACAGAGCCTGTTCTTCCAGATTCTGCGGATTTTCCACTGTGGAGTCCCTGCGCTGCCTTTCAATTATCTCCATAGCCTCTTTGGGAGTGCGTATCCCCCACATTCTGCTGAAGGTGTTCATATTGAAGGGCAGATTGTACAGCTCATTCCTCCAGATTGCCACCGGCGAATTTACATAATTGTTAAATTCTGCGAATTGATTGATATACTCCCATATATATTTATTGGAGGTGTGAAAAATATGAGCGCCATATTTATGCACCTGTATCCCCTTTTCTTCACAGGTATATATATTGCCGCCGATGTTTTTCCTTTTATCGATCAGCAGACACGTCTTCCCCGCCTTCTCCATTTCATGGGCAAAGACAGCTCCAAACAGGCCTGTTCCGACAATCAGCCAATCAAATTTCATTTGCTCTTTTTTCCTTTAGCCTTATATTTATCAATCTGTACAAAATCATCCATAAGTTCAAGCACTTTGTCCCTGCCCGTCTGGTTCAGCTTTACGTAATACTGCATAACTCTGTTCTCCAGAAGCTGGGCTCCCAGTGAAGTATCCCTTTCCAGAGATGAAAAATCCACGGGATTGAGACTCAGCTTGTCACACATTTTAATTACGGTTCCGTAAGCCATACCCTCTATTCCACGCTCAAGAGCCGTAACAAGCGTGCTGTAGGGGATGTTCATTTCCAATGCAAACTGGCGCACACTGCGGTACTGCCTCAAAATTTCCTTTTTTAAAATTTCTGCTTTTGTCATCTTCATGTCCTCCATATTTCTGTCAGTTTGTGTATAGTATATAGAGTTAATATACGATATTGCGTGTGCTATTTCAAGACAAAATCTAAAAATTAAGATTCTTAACAAAACCTTTAGAATTAAGGCGCCTCCATGCCATAAATTTGGACAACTTCCAGCAGCGGACTCTCATAAATATCCCTTGGAGTAACTATTTTCCCTCCATCGCTGTCCAGGTCATAGCCAAACAGGCTGTAGGCATACCATACCAGATGAGCGCACTGCGTACCGCTCAATTCTGCAGCAGCTTGATCCGCCTCAAATAAATTGCCGGCAGCAGAGTATTCCTCCTTATCCTGTCCATCCCACAGTCCTGCCGTAAGCCTATAGGGCACGCCCGTCAGGTTTTCCTCGGCATAATCGGCAATCCTACTGCGTTCCTCCGAAGAAACATCCTTCAGACGCAGAACAGCGAAGGAAGGATATTCTTCCCAGTTGTCCAAACGCAAAAAAGCCGTATCTGTTCCCGGTACTCTGGCCTCCAGAGTAATACGCCTTTCGGCGTCTGTTACAATGCCCGCATGGCCGCTGCGCCATCCGAAAAAATGGCAGTTGAAGTTTATCAGAATATCGCCATCTTCCACAACGGGAATCACCTGGCCTTTTCCTTCCTCCCCTGTCAATCGCTCTGCTCTGGAAACTATGGTATTAGGGGAGCATTCCACCTCCACCTCTGAAAAAAAACGCTCCTGGAGTATCGGCAGTTCAGTCTGCAGACCCGCCTCCCACAACGCCTTCACCCCACTGGGGCCAAGCCCCGTCTGCCTGAAGAGAAGGTCATAATCTTCCTCTGTAAGAGACGCTTGGTCTTCACCTGCCTGATTTGTAAAACGGGAAATATCCTCCCTGGGATAACCTGGACTGATGTGGGCCTTCTTTTCCGCAGCCTCTGTCCACAAAAGAAGCATAAGCACAGCCGCAAGAGATAGCTTCGCAGCCCAAACCCGTCTCATAAGCTTTTTCTTTTTCAATGCAGTATACCTTTTTAAAGCTTATTATTTCCGCGGAAATAGCGTTTTATGCCACTGTTGTTTTCAAGCATGGATAAAATATACTAATATCGAGCCGACACTTTTATAATCCAATCGAAGGTACAGCTACATAAGCAAAAAGAAGCCATGAGGCTCTGCTACAACCCCACGGCTACATCTGCATACATGCTACCTGATCAAATCAGCTTTTTCAAAGATCACACCCTGTATTTTTTGCACTTAAAATATATTTATCAAAGTCTTCTCTGGAAACAGCAATCGGAACCTCCTTATATCCTTTTGAAACAAGATATAACGCTCTGTGCAATCCATCATACATATTGAAGTGTCCGCTTTCATTCCAAGAGCATAATGACGGAGAATCCGTAAAAAAGTTCATTTCATACTTATATGCCTGTTCAAAGACTTCATACAGTCTCTTTCGATCTTCCAATAAGCTCTCCTTCTCTTCTTGTGTTATCCTTCCCTGCAATTCCAAATAGGATGAGGGATCCGCTTCTTGATTCCGGCAATATTGAAATAGCTTTATATACGGATACATCTCTTCAATTCTCTTGTCAATATATTGAGTCATCAATTCATCATTGATTTTCCACCTTTTTTTGATTTCGTCTGCCAAACGTGTTCCTGAATATAAACTGGTAATGGGACACCAAAATATAACCTTCGTTTCATTTTTCTCAATAACCACATCACCAGTATCTCCCATTTCGCACCCGTAAATGGGAACATTTTTTATATGTGCAAAATCAAACTCCTGCAGTCGAGCATAATTTTTCCTGTATTGTTTGCGTACAGACAGCGGTTCTTTTATATGCATGGGCAAATAAAGCAGTTTACAAAATCCGGCGTTACCTAATCTTTCAGCTACTATTTCCTGCTGCAATCCGTTTCTCAAACTTAAAATGACCACTGCATCCCTGGAAATTACTTCCTCCGCAATATCCGGCCGACGCACTATTCTTCCGCAGATCTCCACAATATTGTCAGGATTCTGATCGATAAATCCTTCAACATTATAGCCTTGCCTTAGCAATTCCTGACAATAATTTTCCGCAATTAACCCCGCGCCGTAAATCCATATTCTGGAATCCTTCTCCAAGTCAAAACACTTTTTCATTTATTTTCCGCACACCTCGCTATTTATTCCGGTTTCCATAAAATAACAAAATCTCGTTTCGTAATACCATCATCCATAATACTTCCCCGATTCTTAATCACATAATTCATATCCAGCAAAAGCTTTAAGCAGGCGTCAAACTCCTTATCCGGTACGGATAAATCATGTGATTCAAAACACAAATAACCACTTTTTTCCAATAATGTATTGATATTTCTTGTATACTCCTCAGGGCTTAAGTTCAACCAATGATGTATTGCAAAGGACAGAATAACGTCATATTTTCTGTCGTTTGCCTTATACCAATCGCAAAAATCACTGTTTACAAACATACAGTTATCTGCCTTTAAATGTTCCTTTACACAATTTGCTATGGCAACCAAAGATCTATCATACTCAACACCCGTAATCGAATGAACCAAGGGGGAAATCGTCATATCCAGGAAACCAGTGTTGCATCCAATATCCAGAATATCTTGCTCCTTTGTCAAAAAGTTTTCCAAACCATATTTCATGACTCGATACAGGGAAGGGCGAGTTCCCGTCACACCTATTTTCTCAAAGCTCTGATAAAATTGAACTTGTCCAAAATCAGGTTGTCCCTCCTCCCTGATCTGCAATATTCGCTCTCGAAGCAGCGCATCCCGTTCTTTTTCTTCATTACTTTTGCCGCTGTCATATTTTTTCGTCATCTCTTTTGCTTTTTCCATATAAGAATCCGCAACCCTTTGAGGTCCTTGTTTTGCCGCAAAATAGCAGAAGCGGTTAATCAGTTGAATATTGACAAATCCCAGCTCTTCCAATAAAGAATTTATCTCCTCTTTAAACAGGCCAGCGTGAGGAACCAAAATTACGGCCTGGGTATCCTGAAGCAAATGTATGTCCATTACCGGAAGTTCTTCTACAACACCGGGATTCTCTTCCCCATTGGTAACCACAAAACCTTTAACCTTATCTGCCACTCCTGTGGATTTAGCCAATGCCAATATCTGTTTTGCAGTATTGGCAGCTCCATAAATATAGTAATCCTTTTCTTCTGCAAACAGCTTCATCCACTCTTCCAGCAATTCCATTCTGATCAAATCTTTTGTCTCATTCATTTTATTTATCCTCCTGACGGTCACAATGCAGTTTTATCGTATAATTTCAATATTCTTTCCACCTGTTCCTCCGGTGTGTTCAAACCGTCATTCTGCAAAATTAAATCGGGCGTCTTTGGTTCTTCAAATTGAATTTGCATTCCAACTACGTCTTTTTCCTCTCCCTGAAAGTTACCACTGTATAATCCCTTTTGGTCTCTTTTTCTTAAAGTCTCCATAGTAACTTTAACATATATCTCCTTATAGCCAACAATATTCTGTCGATTCCATTCTCTGACACTGTCAAACATAGATATCGTACAACAAATTACATTCATTCCTTGTCGTTGAAGCAGAGCGCACAATCTGGAATATCTCATCGCACATTTGCAGCGGTCTTCTTTGGAATATCCCAGATCATCACCAAAAACCCAGCGCATCACATCACCGTCTAAGAAAACTGTATTTTCATATACGCTCTTTATCTTTTCATATAAAAGCTTTCCAATCGTAGTTTTACCTGCGCCGGAAAGCCCGGTTATCCAAAAAACTGTTGCCATTTTATGCTCCATTCCAGCCTCTAATCCATTCTCGATTCAGCCACTGTCAAATCATTATAATTATCAATCTCGAACCAGCCACGATGAATATGTACTGCTCGAAGACAATAGCCCTCATCAATTAAGCCTTGAAGCAAATCCGTCATATACATTTTGTAATAATTTCTGCTTGTTCTCCATAGTGCAAGCCCTTTTTCACTTCGTTCTTTTGCTTTCCTGCTTATGTCCAAAACCGCCTTCAAACCTTGGCCCTGAAATCGCATAAGTCCTATATATTGAGATTGCACCTTCTTTAAATCCGTTGTCTTCTGACCTATTTCAGTCAGGCAGCTCTTTTCATCAAACATTAAAGTTTCTGCATCATCCAAGGGATTTTCGCATCTTTCCGACCAATACTCTTGCCAGCCATCATCCACGATTATGGAAAAATCGTCCTGTGCTGCCAATATTTTATTTAGCACCGCTTCTTCGTAAATAATATCACCGTAGGAGACAACAATATCTCTTTCTTCTTCCATTAACTTTTCGGCGCACATAAGGGAATATACCATATTGGTAGTTTCAAACTCTTTATTTACCACAAAATGAATACCGCTTCCTTTAAGCTTTTCCTGCAGGACGTCATTTCGGTATCCACAAATAATTATAATATCCTCCGGCTTTATCCCACAGCCATACATAGTGTCAAGTTGTCTTTCTATGATGCTTTTTCCCTTTACCTCGACCATGCATTTGGGACAATTATCTGTCAAAGGTCGTAACCTGGTTCCCTGTCCCGCTGCTAATATAATAACCTTCACTATTATTCCTCTGCTTTCCCAAACAATTTTTGAACACATTTTATATCGTCTGAACTAAATAATTCTTCTCTTTCCGGATGCCACATAATACCCAAAACTGGTTTTTGCTTATGACGGACAGCTTCAATCACTCCATCTTCAGCTTTTGCCAAAATCTCCAACGGTGGGTTCGCCAAAAAACAGGCTTGTCTGTGATAACTATTAACCTTCCGCTCACCAAATATGCCATGGATTTCGTGATGCACCGCAACATGTCCATAAACCTCTTCTAATCTACATCCAAAAAAATCCAAAATCACTTGCATTCCCCTGCAAAAGCCAAACACAGGAATGTCATACTCCAATGCATAACTCAAAAGCTTTATTTCCAAAGCATCTCGTTCCGGTGCATCTCCGCCATATTTGTTCAGGCTATTTCCGCCAGTCAATACAATTCCTACTGGCTTAAATTGATGAAGCATCATTTTTGCAATTTCCCAATTATTGGGCACTGGTATTGACAAATAACCACATTTCTCTAAAAAAAATGGAATATTCTGGTCAGCGCAATCCCATCTTTCACCATATTTTTCTTTAATTTCAACTCTTTGCGTATAAAAAACAACATCCATACCCGAAACCACTTATCGTAACTGTGCCATCCATATCCTTGTTGTATATGGTACTTTAATATATTGCTCCCCGGTTGCTTCTATAACTTTGCGTATTTCTTCATTGATAAAATCAAATTTGTCCTTAGATTGCCTCTGAACTGTGCCATGGGATCTCCACCCCTCAATAAAATCCTCCGCCAATATTTCATGTATGACAGAGCCTTCAACATAAATCACCTCTTGAAATAAGCCACTCTCATTGATAACATCCGTTTGATCTTCACGTCTCGTTCCATAACTATAATTGGGAACTTGAGACTTTAATATATCCTCAATCTTCATCTGCAGAGGATCCCTCAAATCTCTGTGATTCCACATACAAGCAAACCAACCTTTTTCTTTCAGGATCCTTTTTGTTTCTTTTAAAGCCTCCTGACGGTTGCATACATTAAAGGATGAGCCAAACGTCACTAACTTAAATTGATTTTCTTCCATCCCTGTATGCTCTCCAACACCTTCTGCCCACTGAACATTTTTGTATTGACTTGTTCGCTTTATTCCATTAGCTCTCATTGCGTCATTCGGCTCCACCGCCCAAATATGTAATCCATGCTGTGCCAGCTTCAAAGTTAAATGTGCCGCTCCCGCACCAACGTCACAAACCATATCTCCTTCTTTTACTCCGGCAATCTCCAGCATTTTGTCAATTGCACTCTGTGCATAGTCTGGCCTTTTCAAGTAAGCATCTGCCAATTCAGTGTAATCCCATTCCGTTTTCATATGAACTATACTCCTTTATCTTAATATTTTAATATTTTTTCCCTGTGCATCAATTTCGATTAAATGCGATTTCTTGTATTCCTCAAATTGTTTTTCACCAACACCAATCGCCGCCGGTATTCCCAACTCTCCGGCTCTTATAGCCATGTGAGAATTAGCTCCTCCATATTTCGTAATAAAACCTTTGATTCCATGTGAGAAAATCCAGTCATATCCAGGATCTGCACTTGGAATTAGTAAGATCTTATCTCTAATATCCTGTACTTCTTCTGCATTTTCTAAGATACAAATATTCCCTTGCGCTTTATTCAGCGTAATATAATTGATTTCCGTGTCAGGGTAATAAAAGCTCCATACTTCCGAAGGATTTGTAACAAGAGGAGGCAGCGTAATAGCTTCTGTTACGGCAAAATTGTGTTTTCCTTTTTCAATAGAATATCTCAGCTCTGTTTCAATATCTCGCGTGGACGCATATAACCTCTGAATCGTCCGAATATCCATATAGGAGCAGTCCTCTCTGGAAAATCCGTATCTTTCACCAATTTCTCCAATTATCTGAATTGCTTTGCTGAGATTTTTAGTAAAAATGAATTTTCCATATTCCCTGCCCTCTATAACGTTCTTGATAAACCCCATAAGCCCCAATATATCATCATTTAGGCCATTGACCTTTAAGGCATGGGTCAATTTATTCATCTGTTCCAAGGATAAACGAAAACTAGCCTCTTTTGTCGTTATTTCTTTGTCATCCCTTTTTTTCCAATCAAAATATAAATCAAATGCTTCATCATATCTTTTAGAATTAATGTCATAAGTCCCCGGCCTTAAATGACCATACTTTTTCAAAAAGCTTTGCTTTGACATATTATGATAGTCACGACTCATATTAGAGCTTACCGTGGCAACGTCATTCATAAAATTATGATAGTCTTGTTCAGACAAAATTTTTTCAGCTACCATTGACTGCAACATCTGCACCGCTATAAAAGCAGCTCTTGCCAATCCCGCAAATGGTAATGTTCCGTAACGCTTACAGTCCTCCAAAAGCCAATATACCTTCTCTATACCCTCCCCCGGTATATTTAGTATCTCTTCGTATCGTTTCTCTAAAATTTTTATTTTGTCATAATCCTTTTTCCACAAACCTGTATTATGATTAATGATTTCATTTGTTACATTTCTCAATGAATCTACTATTTTCTGAACTTCTTTTTTTGTAAAACCATAATTATACAACACTCGTATCCGTTTAGGTAAATCCAAAGAATAACAAGAAAATACAATGTCAAATTCTACTTTGTCATGTTTAGATGGATCCGATTCTAACCTGTCCATATAATAATTAACCAATTTTTCGCTGATTTCTTCATCCAATTGTGCCGGAATAAAAGAATTAAAGCTGACACGAACATCAATATATGGCAGACCGCAAAAATCAACCATCAAAGGAAAACTCCGCAAATTACGGTATCCATAATTATGTCTTTGATACGCCCATACATTATCTGTTATGATATCCTCGTACAAAGACATGGCCAATGGCTTTGGTCGAATTCCTATCATTTCCGCCGGATTCCAATCCGGCATCACCCCATACACTGTCTTTTTCCCGCACAAAAAAGGTTTGGGCGTCTGGTCCCTGCGTATCTTTTCTTCAATTCTAATCAGTTCTTGTTTCTGCTTATCATAAGCGATGGGCTCTTGTCTTACGCAGAGCGTCCTGACCTGAAAAATATACAATTTATCTTCCCTGGTGACTGCAAATTCCACATCAAGGTTATTCTTCCCAAACAATTTTTCCAGCTCTTCCAACGCCTTGCATAAATTAACAATGACTTCCTCAGCTTCCGGTTTACTTTGTTTGAATACATATAATAATTTATTCTCTCTGCCATTGCCTTGTGTAATTGACGAAGTGGAACCTGATTCATCATAATTTATCACATAATAATTTCCCATCGTATTGGGATCTAACGTAAAAGCAACGCCACAATACTTTACATTTTTCAGCATGGGCTGTACCAGGATTTGATTATCTATATTTGTGTCGTCAAAAGATTCGATCACTTTCTCAACTGCTGCATTAAAGCTTTCACGTCCGTCTACATCACCAACAGATTCAAATTTTCCAGCTTTCGAAGACTCCTGCGTATCCTCACTCAAAGCGCTGCTTCTAACGATTACTTTTGCATCTTCCCATTGCAGCCTTGTCTTTGCCCAATAATCTTCCCTTTTCTGCCGCCAATCATTCACAGAAAAAGTAATTTGCGGCAGTACTTCCGCAAATTGCATTTTTCCCTGCAATTCATATAATGTTTCTGCCTTTGTACCCAACCTAAGCATTTATTTTCCTCACACTGTACTAGTATTCTTCTTTTTCCACAGGTCTAATATAATCGTAATACTCTGTGTCTAACTGATACCCATCCATATATTGTTCAAAAATATTTTTTATAAAAGAATTCACATCGTAAATTTCATCTTCATTTCCCTTTTCTAAAATGACATTCTCCACAATATCAGCCAATTTAAAACCTTCCTTTAGCATATGCGTTCTCTCTTCTTTGGAAAACTCAGAAAATGCCGGGACTGATGTATCATATTGATATGCTCTCTTAAATTTACCAAAAATCATATTCAGTCTGGTTTGATCCCATAATGTCATCACTTCCGAAAAGTCGGTCAGCTTTACAGTGGATGTATCATTTCCAGTAATATATTTTACACCCGTAGGCGTATTGGCTGGAAAATAAATAACAAAGCCGTTTACCGTTGTATCCAGCATTTGATTTTCAAATGGAATATCCAGCCATATGCACAGACTTTGCAAAGTTGCTTTTGTATGATATTTCAAATCCTCAAATTTAATTGCACGTACATTCTTATACCCTGTTTGTCTTTCCAGCATGATCCCC
Organism: uncultured Acetatifactor sp.; assembly: GCA_944383825.1. GTDB lineage: Bacteria > Bacillota > Clostridia > Lachnospirales > Lachnospiraceae > Acetatifactor. The sequence continues at coordinate 59,757 of CALWRA010000009.1, forward strand.
AATTCGCTTTTTATGATAGCGGAAAACAAAGGCCTTCTGACCGCAACATTATTTTTTTCTTTAATTACAAATCTGCGAATCCATGAATAGCAATGCTGCACCGGCTCTCTTATGATAATCAAGTTCTCAATTCTGCTGAATTCCTCCGGATAAAGATTATGATACATTGAGCTAACCTCGAAATTAGGCAGGTGCATATGATAAAACATCCAATAATCTATATCCTTCTCTTTTCTTCTGCCCAAGCAGTTATTATAGGCTGCAAAATAAATTTTCAGCATATGGCCATAGGATTTTAATCTCACACATCCTCCAAACTGTTTGCGCAGCTCAATCACAAATTCACGTGGATCAATTAATATGTCATGAATAAATTCCCCCTGCTCGTCTACGCAAAAATTCTGAAATCTATGCTGTCCTACACATCCAATTCCTTCATATTGAGAATGAAAATATCCTAACATCTGTGCCAGCATCTCAATTATGAGTTCTTTGCCCTTTAAATATTTTAGTCTTTTTACATATACTCTTTCCAATGATTCTATATATGGCAGAAACAGCATATGTGAATGCCCATCCAACAGCTGTTCCAAATAATAGCTTCCAGAATTAGACATATTATTAAACAAAATGATTCGCTTTAGTTCTTCTGCAATAAACATATCCTCCGGAATAAATGTACTCTCTATCTCCTGACTAACAACCTCTAAGCCTGTATCCAACAGAAACACATAAAACGGCAAATGCATTTCACTATTTGCCGAATAGACGCCTTTTTCCTGTAAGCGTCCTATCATACAGGCTCTTGTTCTACGATTCCATTCACCTGCAGAGGGGGTTTCATCAATGCATACTACAAAAACAGCTTTTTCATATTTATCAGCAGCCTCATCTAAGGAATAAACAGGTATTCCACAATGAGAAGCACCCTTTTTTTCTGCATCATCGTCACAAAAACACAAGGGGGTTACATGAAAGAGCTCAAAAAGATCATATGCAATTTTTCCCCAATACCCTGCCCCATACAAAACAAGGCCATATTCTCTGGCTTGCTCTACAATATATAACAGACTTCTATGCCACTCAGCACCCATAGCTTAATCTTCCAATCGTTTCAATATTTGCTCTGCATATTGATCTATATCATCAATTGAATTTGCGGAAAGGCTTTCACATTTCCGGCAGAGCTTTATGCTGTCCTTCTTCATTCTTAAATGTGTGCACTGAAACTCCCGAAGCCTCCGCCCATTCCACACATCAGCAATACTATCCGTTTTTAAATCTCCCAAAATATATTCGCATTTCCAGTCTGCACAGCACAAATGTGCAATACCCCTGTCGTTAATTACCATCGTGGTGAAAAGGAAAGGACACACTTGCTTAGGCTTTAATTCCTGTCCATAAGTTCCCATATTTGTATAAGCAATTTTTTCTTCCACATTTGTATCCTGCCATAATGTAGAAGATATGGTTTCCACAAATATTTCATCACAAACCTTATCAAATAACTGATAAAACTCATTTTTTTCTGCTTCTGAATATCCAATATCGCTATATTTCAAAAATATTTGACACTCCCCCCTGTTCACAAAAAAATACTCGATTTCTTTGTAAAAATCAAAAAAATTAATAGAATATTGGCAAACATTCTCATATTGCTTTTCGTTTATTCCATTTATTGATATATTTAATATATCTAAGCCGGCGTCAATCAACCCCTGACTCAAATCATGTGTTAAAAGCGTTCCATTCGTAGTTATTTCAATACACTCAGCCACATTTGCTTCCCTAGCATATCGCACCATCTCACACACGTGAGGATTTAATAACGGTTCTCCAACTTTAAACAAACGAAGCTTTTTGACCTTCTTTCCCGCCCAGTGTCTTTTCATGTCATCTATAATATGTACAAATAATTCGTATGACATGTACCCAAAAGATACTCCTGCACGTTTAATAGCCTCCAAATCAGAATGAAAGCAAAAATTGCATTTTAAATTACATGCGCTGCAAATATCAATCTGTATAGAAAAAGGAACTTCCAACGGTATAACATCTTCCAAATTGGTTCTCTTTCTGGAATAAATTTTGCCCTGCCTAATTGCCGCCATGTGCTTTCTCCTTATATATTATAAATATCCGCCTTGTAATGATTCATATTTTGTCTTAACCACTCAATCGTCTCTTCAATACCCTGTTCAAAAGAAAACTTTGGTTCCCAGTTTGTAAGCCTCTTTATCTTTTCATTGGAACCAAGCAGACGGTTTACCTCACTCTTTTCAGGACGGATCCGCTGTTCATCACATATTATTTTTGCATCAGGGTTAATTTGCCTGATAATTTCTTTCGCTAAATCTCCAATAGAAATCTCCTGCTGTGTGGCAATATTAATTTCTTCGCCTACCGTCTTATCTGACTCTGCGATGGCAATAAAGCCTGCTGCCGTATCCTTCACATAATTAAAATCTCTTGTGGGCGTCAGTGAGCCAAGCTTTATCTCCTCCTTTCCCGAAAGCAATTGCGTAATGATTGTGGGTATAACTGCTCTTGCTGATTGACGCGGTCCATATGTGTTAAAAGGACGTACAATCGATACCGGAAGTTGAAAGCTCCTGTAAAAACTTTCTGCCAAACGGTCTGCTCCTATTTTCGTTGCAGAGTAAGGGGACTGCCCCTGGAACGGATGGTTCTCATCAATAGGCACATACCTGGCAGTTCCATATACTTCCGAGGTAGAGGTGATCAAAATCCGCTCCGAGTTAAGATCCCTTGCGGCCTGCAATACATTTAATGTACCTTTTATGTTGGTATCCACATACGAATCCGGCGAATGATAGCTGAAGGGAATCGCAATCAGAGCGGCCAGATGGAATACCATATCCACTCCCTTCATTGCTTCCCTGACTCCATTCGGATCACGAATGTCTCCGCTGAATATTTCAGCCTGCCTTAGCTTTTCCTTAGGCAACATATCCAGCCAGCCCCAGGTATTAAAAGAATTGTAGTAGGTAAAGGCTTTTACATCATATCCTTTTTCCAACAAAGCTTCTGTCAGATGGCTGCCGATAAATCCATCTGCTCCTGTAACTAAAACCTTTTTCATACATTCTCCAGTCTTCTGTCAAATCAAAATTTTCAATTTACGATATAATCTTGACTACACGAAAAGCTTCCGCATACATTACTCCCGCACTCGCTCCGTGCATTATTCCATGTGCTTCAATATTTTTCAAACTTCTCGGAAAAGGATGCTCTCCCATCTCCGTCCTGTATATCTTCATTGCCTCGATTTTCTTATCTAAATAATTCGTTATATCAATATACATATTTGGCGTAAATGGATGCATGGGTTTGCCAAAATCTGTTTCAGAAGGAATCTCCATTGTCACTATACATTTGACATATGGATGCCTAAAAATCTTTGTTGCTGCATATACAGGATCATTTATATTTTTCGCATACAGGAAATCAATGTTATTCTCTATGCAGACTTTACCTAAATCCACAAAATCTGCATTAAAACTTGATGTCTGCCCGGTAATCACTCCAACCGCATTCAATTCTGAAAAATATTCGCATTTTAGTTCTCAATATCAAAAAATATTTTTTTTAAGCAAATTCCCTGCTTAGCAAACTTCCTGACTGTTTCAACAATTTGTTTAGATGTTTCAACGCCTTCATATGGATTTTTGACATTTTCAATTTTTTTTCTAAAATCTTTGCTCAATCCCAACCTTATCGCTTCTTCAATTTTATCTTCTATTGGTTCACAATGTATCACACTTTCTGCGCATACTCTTCCCTTTTGTCTGTCACCTATATTGATTGTAGCAATTCTAAAAGATGGCACTTCTATAATGCCGCTGGAAGAATTCCCAATAACAGCACTGCAAAATTGCAACGCGCTCAAATACCGCAATTGTCCCATGGAAGCAAATGCAATGCTCCTATGCTTATTCTTTTGAACAAATTCATCAATCATTTGGTTAATAATTCTCCCATCTGTATCAGCATTTGCCTTGGTAAATATAATTTTCAACTCCTTGCATCTGTCCAAAACATTTATTAAAGCATTGAATTGACTACTGGCCGTACAGCTCTCCAAAGTAACCGGATGAAATGTGACCATGACTGTCTCAGCATCAAAATCAAAATTTATATTATTCTCCAGCTCCTTTTTTGACAGTAACTTCCTGGATTTAATGCCTTCAACCCCTAATGCGCCGACACAAAATACTCTTTCCGGCTGCTCTCCCAGCTGGATAATCCTTCTGCGGTATCTTTCTGTAGAAGCAAAATGAATCGCGCTCATTTTACTAATAGAATGCCTTATCGCTTCATCTATTGATCCTTCCGTTGATTCTCCTCCGTGTATATGAGCAACTGGAATTCTATGAATCATAGCAGAAGCAGCAGCCACAAATATTTCATACCTGTCCCCTAATAAAATGATAAAATCCGGCTTTTCCTCTTCAAAAACATCTGCCAGCCCTATCATTTCTACTCCCATAGATTTTATAATACCGCTGGGCGTATCTGCACTCAGCAGCATCTCCACTTTTCTGTTAACAGTATATCCATCTGACTCTATCTCTTTATATGTCAGTCCAAATTCAGTTGATAAATGCATTCCTGTAGCTATCAGGCACAGTTCCAGCTCTTCATCACTGTTAATCCGGTCTATCACTGGTTTTAGCAACCCATATTCTGCTCTTGTTCCTGTTACAATACAAATCTTTTTCATCTTTCAATCATCTCATCCGCATCAAAATCCCGTGTCGCAGTCTGTCCGATTATACTGTCCCATAACATCGGTGAGATACCGCTGCCAGGCCGTTTCACAGTAATATTATCCTCTGTGAAGCATTCACCTTTACAAATAGGCCGTTTCGCTACAATACTTTTCCTTACAATCATTATGTTAGCTTCTTCTGATTTCGTAACCTTTTTTTCCGCACTGCCAAGTGCCTTTTCAACATTACGAATAGCGGTTATCATTTGCTTCAATTCTTTTGGTTCAAGACTGGCTTTATGATCAGGTCCGTCCATTTCTTTATCTAACGTAAAATGTTTCTCAATAATTTCAGCTCCTAACGCAACTGCCGCAATCGGCACTTCAATTCCTTTCGTATGATCTGAATAACCGATGGGCAATTTCAATTGTCTTCTCAGAGTCTGCAAAACATTCAGATTAACATCCTCCATAGGGGTAGGATACTGCGTATTACAATGCAATACACAAATATCTGTTGTTCCATACTCTCTCAAAATACTGACAGCGGCTCTAATTTCTTCCAAATTACTCATGCCGGAAGAGAGAATTACTTTTTTGCCCAATTTTCCTATTTTTCTCAAATAAGGAAGATTCGTAATCTCCCCAGATGGAATCTTGTACATTGGCATATCGATTTCTTCCAATAAATCAATGCTGGCAAGATCAAAAGGCGTCGACAAAAACATAATCTCTTTTTGATCACAATACGCTTTCAATTCTTTGTGCATCTCCGCCGTTAATTGTAATTTGCAAAGCATCTCTAACTGAGTTTCTTTTATATCTGTATTTTCTCTCTGATAAGCAGCTTTTCCTGCATTCCTGCAAACAAGCGCCTCTGGCTGAAAAGTTTGAAACTTTACAATATCCGCACCGGCTTCTTTGGCTTTGTCGATCAACTGTTTAGCTATATCCATGTTTCCATTATGATTTACACCAGCTTCAGCAATTACTACTACTTGATTCATCTCAGGCACCTTCCATTTGTGAAATCATTTCCAAACTCCGTAAATAGTTTGATTACACGGCACATCCTCCAGTACAACCGCACCAGCCCCGACAGTGACATTATCTCCCACATGAATACCCTGTATTATAGTGGCGTTAGCGCCTATAAAAACATTCTTTCCAATAGACACATTTCCACAGGCAACACTTCCCACTGCCAGATGTGAAAAACCGCCTATTACACTGTCATGTTCCACGACCGCTGCAGTATTGATAATACACATCTTATCAACAATAGCACCAGCATTGATCACAGCATTTTTTCCAACGTATGTTCCCTCTCCTATCACTGCATCTTTCGCAATAACGGCACTCCCATCTACTATAGGCGGCAAAGTAAATCCTATCAGCTTCAAGTTTTCGTACAATTGTTTTCTAATATCACACTTTCCCAAAAATCCGATGGAAATAAATGCATTGCGGATACCGCTTTCATATATTTTCTTCAATTGGCAGTCACTTCCGATAACTCGATAGTCTCTAAAACTTTTCTCTGGCAGATCCCTTTTTTCGATATATCCCGCTATTCGATATATCCCACTGCTTTCAATTGTATCCGTCACTACCTTGGCGTGACCCCCAAAGCCTATTAAAATTATCTTTTCCAATGATTTTTATATACCTTTACTACTCTTACAGTAATTCCTTAACTGATGATACTACATATTCTAATTCTGTTTCTGTTATTCCAGTGGAGCTAGGAAGAGTTATGATCCTATCCCAAGTTTTCTCTGAAATAGTCATATCTGACCTTTCAGCCTGCAAGTAAGGTTTTTGCAAGTGAATCGGCTTCCAAAATGCTTTTGCCTCTATTCCCTTTTCTTTCAAAGCTTCGCATAATTTCTTCACTTTACAACTGTCGCTCAATACTAATCCCGAGAACCAGCATGCACTGTCGGCCCACTTAACTTCAGGAAAAAGCAAAACATCTTCTACTTGTCGAAAACTTTGATTATAAAAGTTTCGAATATATTTTTTCTTTAATAAGAACTCCTCAACACGCTCCAGCTGAGCGCATCCTACGGCTGCTTGTAAATTAGTCATTCTATAGTTATAGCCAACCATATCATGATCATACGCAATACCGCATCTCGCCGTTGTAGCTAAATGTTTCGCTAATTTTATCAGCCTTTCCTGATTGCTTACAATTGCTCCTCCCCCTCCACAGGTAATTGTCTTATTCCCATTAAAGGAATATACGGTCGCATTCGCAATTCCTCCAATATTTTCCCCTTTGTACCGGGCTCCAATCGCCGCTGCTGCATCTGCAATTACCGGAAGATTGTACCTGTCTGCGATCCTATTAATCTCATCCATATCAGCAGGCATCCCTAACGTATATACAGGCATAATAGCCCCAACACGCCTTCCACTCGCCTTGTGAAATACTTTTCCCTCACGTATATAGGCCTTTTTTAAAAGCTCCTCCTCCAAAACTTCTGGATTCATTGTCCACGATTTTACGTCAATATCAATCAGCCATGGTTCTGCGCCACAATGCATTACCGCGTTTGCCGTTGCAATAAAAGTAAAGGTAGGGATGCAGACAAGCTCATCACGCCCCACACCGCAAGCTCTCAGCGCCATGTGCAATCCTGCAGTTCCAGAAGAGACTGCAGTTCCGTATTTTACCTCTGACACTTTGCAAATGTCCTCTTCAAAACGTGTCACAAATTCACCTACAGAGGAAACAAACGTAGTGTCAATGCACTGATTTAAGTACTTTTTTTCATTACCTGATAAATTTGGTTCTGCTAAATATATCATTGCTCTCTGCCTTACTTTTCTTTCCAGAGCGTTAAACGCTCAATTTCATCTTTCTCCAAAAATGGATACATATCATGCAATGCCGGTGACAGCATTTTCCCATTCTCATCTAAACGAGACATTACCTTTGGCGTAACTGGATCGTCAAACGCCTGCATTACCTCCAAAAGAACTCGCTTATGGGAATCAAGCATTGCCTTAACCCTTATATCCACCTCAGCATTAGTCTCGCACCTCATATAATCAAAACCAAAAGTGTGTGCAACTTTTGCAAAGTCAGGGAAGCTGACGCCGCTATCAGGCGTACATCCTATATATTTTCCTTGAAAGAAATTTTTACTGGTCTGTCTGATTGCTCCATAACCATTGTTGTTAAAAATAACAATACTGATTGGAAGATCATATTGTACTATTGTCTGCAGTTCCTGGAGATTCATCATAATGCTTCCATCTCCTGTCACACAGTATACCCGCTTACCTGAAGCCACTGCTCCGCCAATTGCCGCAGGCAGATCGTAGCCCATAGACCCACAGGTGTAATTCGTCAGAACCCTCTGGCCCTTTTTCCGGATCCCAATCTGTAACTTAGCCGTATTGGCAGTACTATTTCCCATTGCCAATACGCTGTCCTCCTGCTCATATTTCTGAAATATATTCCAAAAATAATACGAGCATACTCTTTCTGATAAATCAATTCCCTCTGCCGCCTCAAAAGGGCTGAATCTTTCTTTCAAACGATTACAATATCGCACCCAATTATTATGCTCTCTCAGTTCAACCCTACATTGCAGGCTTATCCGGAAAAAGTCTTTCAAATCTGCATGCAGATGCTTCCGGATCCTCAAACCTGGCTTTTGAGCCTCCGCCTTATCTATATCCACCATATATATTTGTGCATTCGGTGCAAACCCCGCCTGATTAAATCCTGTTTGTCTAAATCCCAGACTATTTCCTAACGTTAAAATCACATCTGCATTCTGTAAAATAAAATTTCCTGTTCTGGGGCCGACATTTCCAGAAGGGCCAAAAAACCAAGGATGTTCCATGTAAAAGTTATCAGCAACCCATGAGCCCCCAATAACTGGAACTTTCATATATTCCACAAATTGCTCAAACTCATCCATCGTGTGGCTGCTGATAATACCGGAGCCAGCCAATATACATGGTCTTTCAGCCTGCTGCACCATTTCCAATACTTCTCTGACTTTAGCGTCTTCCAAGATTGGTTTCGCACTGACAAATTTCTCAACGGGATACAAATCCTCTTCTTCTACTCTTGCATTTTGAATGTCCTGTGGAATATCAAGCCATACCGGTCCTCTTCTTCCATCCATTGCAATTCGCATTGCCTTTATTAATTCTCTTTTAATCTCCAAGGGATCCGTAATCATTACTGCATACTTCGTCATATTCCGCACTGTGGGAACAATTTCAAATTCCTGAATGCCACGATAACGCAAATCCAGTCCGGACTTCGGCACGGAAATCTCATATCTCACCTGTCCGGACAGCACAATCATAGGCAAGCTATCCTGCCATGCTCCCATGACACCGGTTAAAGTATTTGTTGCCCCCGGTCCAGAGGTTACGCATACAGCAGCCATTTTCCCGCTGTAACGGGCATATGCCTCTGCTGCCATTGCACATGCCTGTTCATGGTGATTAAAGTATTTATTCATCTGCTCACAAACAAGCAGCGCATTATCTAAATGCATTGCGCCGCCGCCTACTACTGCAAAGCAATCTGTAACTCCATGTTCCACCAACGTTTCCATTACAATATCGGCAACCCGTTTTATCATCTCATATTACCTCTTTTACAATACATTCAGCCGTTCCTTCATTTTTTCCAGCTCTTCAAACTGTCCCATGTCCATATACGCTGATTCATTTACAATATAACATCCAATTTTTTTCCCCTGCTTCCTATACAGTTCTATCATATCGGGAAAATTCACCTGCGTTTGTTCCGGCATATCTTCTACCACCTGTCGATTCACAACATATACGCCTGTATTGATCAAGTGCTGAAAAGAAGGCTTCTCCGTCATTCCCTGATAGTTGTTGTCCTTATCTATGGACACCACGCCATAAGGTATGTTATTTTCATATTGTGATAATACCATGGTTATAAAATTACCTTTTTTACAATGCATATCGTAAATAGACGAATAATCCGCATCTATTAAAATATCACAATTTGTCAGAATAAAATCCTGATGAACACAATCCTTCAGAAGACTTAGTCCTCCGCCTGTGCCCAGAGGCTCCGTCTCCTGAAAATACCGGATATTATATTTTTTATCAATATTATCAAAATAAGATTGTATCATAGCGCTTTTGTGGTTTACTAATAAGTAAAAATCCTTACACCCACATTCAAAAAAGCGGTTCATTATCAGCTCAGATATTGGAATATCGCCAATAGGAATCAATGCCTTGGGCAAAATTTTTGTATAGGGATGTAATCGTGTTCCTTTTCCTCCTGCCATCATGACTACTGGAACATTCATTTTCTTATATTCACGAATAATCTTACCGTTTCGAAAAATAACCCCTACAATTTCATCATTTAGGTTTACCAGGGGTATGGATTGCAGTTCTGTTCTCTGGAAAATTTCTTTACTTTTTTCCTTCTCATATTCGTTCACCTTACTGGGAGAATAGTTTGCAATACACGATATTTTTTTCTCAATATCGGCTCCACTTAACGTATATCTCCTAACATCCCCATCTGACACCGATGCAAGCAGCTTTTTACCCTTGACCACATACACTACTCTGCACCTGACTTTTTCCAGCCGTTCAACTGCTTGTTTTACACTTGCTTCTTCGGTCAATATCAAGTCTTGTAAATCCATTCCTATTCATCCTCAATAAAGTAATTTATACAAATCTATCTCTTCTTCCCTTGTCAAATACCAATGGTACAGCCCCTCAATTGCCCGGCCTATGGGCGTATAAACAAAATCCTGGCACTCCTGCATAAACCTGTGATTTTGCGCCGTATACTCCCTGGCCAGTCCTTCCCGGCAAATAAAAACAGGTAATTTCTTTCCGCTTATCTCCAGCACCCTTTCGCAGATTTCCAACAGGCTGATTCGCTGACCGGACACCATGTTGTATGTATGGTACTGCGGTTCATTATTCAGGAAAAATTCTACCATACGACAAAAGTCTTCCACCCACAAATAATCAAAATACACATTTTGCCGCATAGTTAGCGGCACTCCCTTAATCGCCTTACAACATACATTGGAAATAAATTTTACCGGGTAATATTCATACTTTCCAAAAATGCCAAACAGTCTTAGATTGAAAATATTCTTACTGTTTTCTATCATCTGCCCCACCGTGTATTTCATCAATCCATACTGATCAACGGGGATGGTTTTTCCTATTTCCCCTTCTGTAACCCGGGAAATATCGTATCTCTTATCATATTCGGCGCCGGAGCCCGCATAAAACATTTTGCCGTAATACTCATTATTTTTAGCAAAGTTTAAAAATATCCGCAGATTATAATCCAGTATTCTGCTTCCATCTTTTTCCTTATCAATCTCATTACCATATACGGCAAAGTGCAAAACACAGTCAAAACAATGCTGCCTTAAATATTCCGTTACTGCCGCTTCGTCAGTACAGTCCAGCTCCTTGCTGGCCGGCGCGTATATTTTATATTTTTTTTGCCTTTCCAAATATTCTTTTACATTTCTTCCGACAAACCCACCGGCGCCCGTTATTAATATCTTCATACGTACCTCATATACTGCAAAGCTTTTATTCGCCTGCATAAACTTTTTGCAAAAAAACAGATACATTATATACATCATCAATGCTATGCGGTTCCACCTGTAACTCTTTGCCTTCAATAATAACCGACTCCCCGCCATCGCCCTGATCTTCTTTTTGTCCATCCTGTATCTTTACAAGGGAAGGCTCCAATCGCTGATAAAAATAATTATTATCAAACCATGTTAAAAGTTCTTCCCCATGCGAGGAAATGACATAACGCATCCAATGCCATTTCACATCAAAGAGGACATCCAGTATGGACACGGAAGGAATCACTCTCTCAAACATACTCTTCCATTCCATCTGATTCAATACCTCATCCGGCACAACTCCCAAGGCATACGCACATAATACCGCAGTATACAGCACACCCATCTCCGTCCCAAAGGATGGGAACATTCTTTCTATATAGCTTGGCGCTCTATACCCCTGGCAAAATGTACTTCTCATTTTTTTTGCCAACGGTATCTGACGAAGGCTTGTATTTCCTATTCTTGCATTTGCTCCGATTGAATTATTGCTGATCCCCGTTATCGTAAACAAATTCTCTATCATAAAAATGTTTTTCTGCAGTATGCTGTTCACAACAGCCATAAAAATATCCTGCTGACCTCCGGCCCATAAAGCTCCGCATTTCTCATAGATACTTTGCATGTACTCTCTGCGGATTCCACAATTATGATATACCTGAGGCATATAATATAACACTCCGTATGTTTCAAAGCTTTTCCGCAATAACTCTCCCGCATTATAGGAATTAATATTGGGGCTGTTTTTCATGTAGGGATGGTTCACCTGCAATATTGCCTTCCCTCCCCCTCCCATAATACGTGCATCCACATCCGCCCATTTATAAAAAGCCTCATGCCATAATAAAACAGGCTGGTCCGGATATTCCATAATAATGCTGTCAAGTTCTTCCAACGCCCACGGCAAAATACCGTCGTCCGCCCCCATGGAAATAAGAAACTCCCCACAAGAATGCAGATAAGCATATTCAAAATTTTTTGCCAACGGCAAATTGCGGGGCGTTCTTATATAACGTATCTTTGCACTCTGAATTTCCTGACATATTCTGTATGTAGGGGTGTCCTTTTCCCAGGACATATCCGAATTATCACTAACAAGAATCTCATATTCTCCCTGATACGTTTGATTCAAGCAGGTTTTTAGGGTATAAAGCAATGTTTCACCGGCGTTTCGACAGGGAATAATAATGGAAAAGCGGCAGGCCGGCTTTTGATAAAGCTTCTTCTCAATTTCTTCTCTTGTCGTTTTATATATTCGCGCAATATATGACAGATAATCGCCATACCGTCCTACCGCCATACGGTCTTCCATATAGTCATATTGCGCTTCAGTGAGACGTTCCAATTTAGGCTTGATGGATGCGCTCATTGAAAGTTCCTCAATGGCCATGCCGCTTCCCAAAACCGTGACCAAATTATTTTCAGAATATTTTTCCGCAATTTCCTGCAGCAGCGCCTCTGCCTTTTGGAAATCCTGTATCACCCTTGGAAATTTATTCAGGAGTTTCAGGGCTCTCTCTGTTAACAGGCAAGCATTCTCCTTCAGGTCAGATGTGGAGAGGATTACAAATGTTTCCGTTTCTTTTTCAGTCAACCGCTCGTAAAAATATTCCACATTAATCTTTTCTAAAATCCAGCTGCGTATCTCCAGTCCGGCATTATAAACCTTATCTGCAACCACTACCCATAACATGTACAAATAAATGTCGCCAGAAATATAGTATAATTCTGACAAGCGCACAATATCTCTTAAGTCAGGCTCTTTGCTGTTCAATATTTTATCTGCCAGTGCATTTAATTCTTCAGACACCTTCCTTACAATATTCTCCTGATATTTCAGTTTTTCCAGCTGATATAAATATCTTTGGCTATCCAGCAAATCCCCATCGTACTCCGATAGAATGCTGAAAAGCTGAAAATATTCTTCCACATCGTCATACTCATACCATGGAGCACATTTATCAGAAAGAAAATCCTTAATTTCCGCTACCTTTTTTCCTTCCTTCAGCATTACCTGAGCCTTGATTAAATACCACTTGAGTCTCACCGGCTTTACCTGAAAGGTCTGCTCCAATAATTGATTCAGCGTCTCTACATCCAGCTCTGCAATTCTATTTTCAATATGCCTCAATGTTTCATAATACTTATCTCTTTGCATTTTTCCTCCACCCATGCTGAAAACTCTCACTATAAATATATGATTGCCAGTAATGCAAAGGGAAAAGAACCACAAAAAAGAGCCAACGTGCATTGACTCTTTCATCCAATGCCATGTATCATTGTTGCTTATGAAATATAATGATATTCACATTGGCTACATTTCTATTTTCTCTTCCTCCTTGAATGTTTCAGCATCCTTGCTTTCTTCTTGTATAATATAGTGTATATCGACTAATTTTTAGTTTTTATAAACCCTTTCCTCAGACTTTCCGCTTAATTCTCTCCTCATCCTTATTCTTTCCTTCTTTCATCTGCATTTTCAGCAAATATGATACTATCCACACCTGAGAGAACCTCTATTTTGCCCCCAAACATCTCTGCGAAGCACATTAGCTCAACTGTACACGGCATTCTGTTTATAATCAAGTGATTCGCCGACGCCAGACACTCCTTAGCTTCGCTCATCCCCCCTCCTTTTACATGAATTGACGCTTTCATATGTGATTCTGCAGTTATATCGTTGATTATACCCGTCAATTCTTCTAAGTATCTCTCCCCTGCCTCTTCAGAGAACACAAACAATACGATTTCTTTTTGGCTGTCATTATAATAATTGCATATAAATTCATCCAACACCGATTCAAGCACAGAATAATGATCGTTATAGTCCACTGCCATAAAATACTTATCTCTTTCTGGCTCCACCGGTTCACCATACTTCTTTTCAAAATTTTCTTTTGCTTCCAAATAAAATTTTTTACAGAAAGTTTCTATATCATCATTGAAGTATGCCGCGTTTTCCTGAATTTTATCATCGGACCAATACCACCACTGTATTATCTGTAATTGATCAATAATCTCCTATGCAAAACGATAACCAATAATCCTGGCCGGATTGCCTCCTACAATTGCATAAGGAGGAACATCTTTTACAACATTCGAATTCGCAGCGATAATTGCTCCATTATGCACTGTTACACCTGACATAATAGAAACTTTTCTGCCAATCCAAACATCATTTTCAATAATAATGCTGCCCTTTTCCCGATGATTTTTCTTTACAGAAGGCGCGGTATGCAATACTTTTGCATTGGATGTGGATACGCGCTTATAATTTTTCCCACGGCCAATCAAAAAATAAACGTCCTCCGCAATGGAGCAGTAGCGCCCAATCTGAAGATTATGTATCATTCTCCCATTTTGAGAATGACCCTCATCCGAATTTTCAACCAAGCCTTTTATGACATAGCTTTCCTTATCAATACTGAACAAATTGTATTCAGGAAAATTTGCAAAATGTGCCTTAAACGTCCGTATCCCTCCTGTGTAATTAGGGGGAAATGCTATATTATATACCATTTAACATGTTATCCTTTCCTTTAAACTCAGAATGACTTCTTTCTGTTTAACATGTATTATTTCCTAGAAATCTTTTCATTAATAGTTGTATCGGCAACTCCAAACCTTAACTTAACCTTTCGCTCCTGCCTTCCTATATTTTCTGCAAATGTAAAATATTTTCTTTTTTTTCCGATATAATACGTATAATTTTGTTGTGCAAAAGGAGGTTAAAGACGTCTTATGAGTTCAGCTACCAAGGATCAAATATTTTTTGAGAAATATAAACAAGAGTATCCCCTGGCTCTGGCCGCATTTCAAAGCATCCAAAGCACTGTGAACGAGGGGCTGCGTGAGAACAACCATCTCATAATGCTGTCTTTAATTCCATTTATTGAAAACGGAGACGGAAATCTTGCTTTCCAATATATTGGGAAGACCAGACGCATTTTAAGGATTCTCTATATTCTGCGTTTAGAAGACAGATATGGCTTCAGAGCATTCACCTGTGAGGTCTCAAGCTGGGATGATTTGCTGGAAAAGTATATGCTTTCTCTGTTTGCTTTGAGAAGGCTGGCTTTTTCACTTTCATCTCAATCCGAGGAGGAAGCCGCCTGCTTTCTTTTGCAGAACCGTTTGTCTCCCTTTGCCGTTTACGTGCTCTGCAGCAATGAACTTATCATTCCCTCCAGAGCGCTTTATAAAAAAATTGAAAATATCTCTTCTCAGTTTTGGTCAAAACAAGAATCCCTTTTATTTCAAAGTCTGACCGAGCCTAAAAAGGAGCTAAAATGAATTCTCACAAATTTTGTTTTATTATCTGTACCAATGACGGGCTGATGCTTTCCGAATGTCTTCACTATATCCGGCATTTGGAAATTCCACAGAATTATGAAATTGACTTCTTGACTATAGAGGATGCGCCCTGCATAACTACTGCCTACCAGACAGCTATGATGGATACGGATGCAAAATATAAAATATATCTCCATCAAGACGTCTTTGTATTAAATAAGCATATCCTGAAAGATCTGCTGGACATTTTTCTTTCTGACCATTCGATTGGCATGATTGGTATGGTGGGCTATGAAACGGTCTCTCCTGATGGGATCATGTGGCATATGCCCCGCAAGGGTGCGGTTTATTCCGCAAAATCTTCCGCTTCTTACCCCTCTCTGCCTGAATACCGGTATTCTCTCCAAGAGGATGGTTATTCATATGTGGCTGAAATTGACGGATTTTTTATGGCTACGGCATACGATTTGCCCTGGAACACCACACAACTGAAGGGCTGGGATTTTTATGATGCTTTTCAAAGCATAAATTATCTCAAAAACGGTTACCGCATAGCGGTTCCCTGTCAGAAGCATCCCTGGTGTCTGCATGATGACAATCTCCTTCTTGACATGGCTCAATATGATTTTTACAGACAGCTGTTCTGCAGCCGTTATAAAAATCTGCTGGGAAAGCATCACACACAGATTACCGAAACATCAGAATAAAAATTTGAGTTGCGAGGATTTTATGAACATTTTGATTTATGATATGGGGAGTTATACCTATCAGGATTTTGCTTACTATTTGAAAAAAATGGGACATTCCGTCAAGACAGTATATTATCATTTTCCGGATAAATTTCATGATGAGTTCTTCTGCCGTCGTTTCTCACAATATCTGGAGGAAAATCATTATGATGCTGTAATGAGCATAAACTTTTTTCCGCTGGTGGCTAAATTATGCAGCAAATATCATATCAAATATCTTTCCTGGTGCTATGACAGCCCTTTGGAGGACCGCCTTTCTCAATATTTTTCTTACGAGACAAATTATCTGTTTTTGTTCGACAGCATGGAGGTTTCCAAATACCGCTCCATGGGATACGAACAGATATTTCATCTTCCTCTGGCAGTAAATACAGAAAAGCTGAATCGACTGGTATTCAGCCAACAGCAGGTTGCCGCTTATCAGTCCGATATATCCTTTGTGGGTCAGCTTTATGACTCTTCTCTGGATGTACTGCTTGCTGCTGCCCCGGAATATATAAGAGGTTATATAGAGGGAATTTTGCAGGCGCAGCTTCGAATATACGGGTACTTTTTTTTGGATGAGCTTATAACGGATGAAATACTTACACAAGTAAATTCCTCCTTTTACAAGCTTGGTCAAACAAATCTCTCCTTAACACGGCAGGGCTTATGCTTTTCTATTGCGTCAGCTGTCACTCATTTGGAGAGAAGCTTCCTGCTCAACGAATTCAGCGAACATTTTTTTACTGTTTTTTATACAACAAAGCCCTGTTCCTTAAACAAAAAGGTGCATCTTGGGGGGCCATTAAAATACCACACCGAGATGCCGGGAGTTTTTCGATACAGCAAAATAAATCTCTGTCCAACCTTGAGATGTATTTCCTCAGGTATCCCTCTCAGGGCCTTAGATATTATGGGAGCAGGAGGATTCTTGTTGTCTAATTATCAGCCCGAGCTTGCCGAATATTTTAACAATGAAGAAGACTGCGTGATGTACAGCAGCCTTGAAGAAGCTTTTGAAAAAGCGGAATTTTATATCAAACACGATGATTTGAGAAAGGAAATTTCAAAAAAGGGCAATAAAAAAGTTCAAGCATATTTTGATTATCCCTCCCGGATAGAAAATATGCTTGAACTTGCAAAGTTAAGATAATCCGCACACCCGCGCAACGTCCTCAACAGCCGCGGCAAGCAGAGCCGCATTATGCTTCCACGCGCTTTCCTCCGTTCCTCTCTGCCATCCCTCAAGAAGCTTCAAATACGGTATATCGGGATAGGCGTTTTTCAGCTGCTCATAATACCTTTTCACTGTGCAATAAAAAAACATGGAAATGCTCAGCTGCTTTTGCAAAAATCTTTCATTAGGCAAATTATCATTGAGAATCACGTGAACCTGCTTGCAATCCAGTAAATTATAGGAAACACAGTCTGTCAACGTACTGTTTTGAAAGCCTTCCAGGTTAAACGTCACCAGCAAATCCGGAGCGCCGGCTTTAATCGCAGTAAAATCATCTTTTGAAATCTGTTGTACCTTCCATCCTGCCTTTTCCAGCTTTCTATAAAGCTCCAAATTCATCCGACTTGGATTTGAATTTATCATCACAACCTTCAATGCGCTTACCTTCATTCATCCTTTTTCAGTTGTCTGTCTGCTCAGACTTTATATATCTCAGCACCTGCTTAAGCCTCTCTTTATAGCTGTGCCTTGCCTTTACTTTTTTGTAACCATTAATTCCTATTCTTACTCTTTGTTCTTCATGGGTCAAATAATACTGAATCTTCTCTTCCAATTCCTTTAAATCATGAAATACCTCCAGATCCACCCCTATTTGGAAATAATCCTCTATTTCAGGCTGATAATTAGTAAGGACAAATCCTCCCACCGCCATAATATCAAATATCCTCTGAGGAATTCCGCTTTCAATGCTGCGTGAGGTAATATTCAGGTTAATTTTGCTCATATAAAAAACCTTTGGCATTTCTTTCCAATAATTTACCCATGGGCATATGGTTACCTTAGGAAGCATATCTATGTTAGTATCATCGGTATATAACACAACCTGATGCTTTTGGGAAATTTCATTCAATATGCCAATTCTCTCCAATTCGTTACACTTCCGGACAAGTCGCAGGCTTTCGCAAAAATACCGCTTATCTATTTGATATGTTTCCCAAACTTCCTTCTTCTCCTTGCTGCACATAAAATGAATTAGTTCAGGAGAGGCCATCCCAAAAAAGTTTACGTTTTTATCCCATTTACACCGAAGACTCAGAGCGAGCCTTTCCGCCTCTTTTCGGAAATCCTCATCATCCGGGCCGAACAATTCCTCAAATCCCCGTTTGCTATAAAGTCTTCCCACAAATGACACATCGGCCGCATACTTTTTTTCATCTTCTTTTGTCACCACAGTACTTTCAAACACACTTGTTTCCGTAGCCAGAGGCAGGTGGAACAAATGAGGAATTTGCATGCCTTGAAGCCGTTCAAACTGTTTTTTATCAAAAACCATAATATAATTACAGCTGTTCTGAACCTGCTTCAAATAAAGCCCCAGAAAAGGAGAATCATATACCCAGGCAAAGTACTTCACATTCATATTCTGACAGGCTTCCGAAACACTCGGACAAAAATCATACGTTGCAACAAGATCGTAATGGCCTTCTTCCAGATATTCTTCCACCATTTCCCGATCTTCCTCTATGTACATGCTTAAATTCACACTATATTTTGGCACTACCACCTCG
This sequence comes from uncultured Acetatifactor sp., assembly GCA_944383825.1. GTDB lineage: Bacteria > Bacillota > Clostridia > Lachnospirales > Lachnospiraceae > Acetatifactor. The sequence goes on from CALWRA010000009.1 coordinate 78,896, forward strand.
TGTCCAAGCTCGATAAAGCCAAGAGGAATTCCCAAAATCGCAATTTTATCGCTGGTCAGAAACAGGATGCGCAGCTCATTCTGATTAGAGGAAATTTCCGGATATTCCCGGAGAACAATCTGCCTGTTTTTTTCATAATTCCAGAAAGAAGGCGCTCCGCAGGCATGAATCGTCCAAGTCTGCTCTTGCGCGGGCACTACAATTTTATAGCCTTTGCGCCGGAATTCCATACATTGAGACACGTCATAAAAATCCCAGCCCTTCAAAATATCTTCCCGCCAGGGCAGATCATACTGCGTGGCAATCAAAAGCCCATCTACAACTTCCACCTGCCGCCAGCCTTTTTCAATTTTATTAATTCCTATTTCTCTGAGGCCCTTATTTTGAAACTCATCCAAGCGGTAAAAATTGCCGCATCGCTCCTTATGCCACATGACGCCATCTTTGGAGAGCTTTGGGGCGCCCACCATTCCAATCATGCCAATGGCCCGATCCTGGAGGAAGATTTTAATAATCCGTTCCAAAAAGTTCTTTTTAACGATGAGAGTATCCTGGTGCAAATAAATTTTATATTTTGCGTCAGAAGCGTTCATTCCCTCATTATATCCTGCCGTAATAGAAACTGCATCTTGAATGGTAAGCACTTCTGTTTCGTATCCCTCCGGTACCGTGAGAAGGCTGAGATACAGCAAGCACTCATCCAAATACTGTCTATTGTTAAAGCAAATAATAAAACATATTTTTTTGTCATTGTAGCTCTTCATATCCAAGCCCCTCCTCCAGCGCTTTTATTAAAAGCCTTATTTCATCTGAAGGGCTCTTTACTTCCTTCAAGCAAGCGTACGCCTCTTCAAGCCGCTCTTCACTCAGCCAGCAGTCCGCCAGCTCCAGGCGAATTTCCTGGCTCTCATTAAATTCCTTTGCCGCTTCCTGAAGCAGCGTAAGAGCCTGGATATTGTAGCCGGCTTCTTTCAAAAGCCTGGATAAATCAACCGAATTCTTTTCTTTATAAAGGGTTTCCCTCTTTAAAATTTCAAAAATCGCTATTCCGCTGATCCCTCTTTTCATACATCTATGAATTCCGTCCAGATAATACTCTGTCGGCATCTCTGTCTCAAAACGCAGCGCCGCAAATTTTACAGCCGTATATTTTTCTTCCAGTTCATCCAGAAGGGTAATTCCGGAAAAAAAATCCTCCCAAACTCCGAAGGAGGTTAATGTTTTCTTTTCCTTTATCCAGATATTGCAGGCTCTGTCCAAATAAATCAGCTGATTGTCTTTTATTTTCAATTTTTTAAATTCCTTTGACTTTGAAAGCCAAAGGATCAAATCTTTTCTGGCCTGGAAGCTTAAATCCTGCAGTTTGGAGTCAATCTCTTTCTTTAGAGAAATCAATTGCTCATGCCTTTGCTCATTTCTCATTTTTATCCCTTATAAAAAAGGAGTTGACCTGAGCCAACTCCTTTTCACTGCTTTTCTTCTTTTAGAATTACTGAAGCAGAGCCAGTACACCCTGGTTCGCCTGATTAGCCTGTGCAAGCATAGCCTGACCAGCCTGTGCCAAAATGTTATTATTGGAGTACTTAACCATTTCAGCCGCCATATCCGTATCGCGGATCTGAGCCTCTGAAGCAGTGGTATTCTCAACAACGTTATCCAGGTTGTTGATGGTATGCTCCAAACGGTTCTGAACAGCACCCAAATGAGAACGCTGCTCGGATACGGTTTTGATTGCCAGCTTAATAGTACCAATAGCAGCCTGTGCAGAAGCAATGCTGGTTACGCTAACATCATCAACGCCGATATTGGAAGCGCTCATTTCCTCAACATTCATTGTGATCTGGTTAGCAGCATTTCCTTCTGCACCAACCTGAAGTTTAACAGCAGAGAAACTACCGTCAAGCAGCATTCTCTCATTGAAAGTGGTGGTCTGTGCAACACGGTCAATCTCAGTGATCAGCTGATCAACCTCAGCCTGGATGTACTCCTGATCCTCAGACTGATTGGTGCCGTTTGCAGCCTTAACTGCCAGCTCGTTCATTCTCTGCAGCATATCATGTACTTCAGTCAAAGCGCCTTCTGCAGTCTGCACTGCGGAAATACCATCCTGTGCATTCAGGGAAGCCTGTGTAAGACCTCTGATCTGACGTCTCATCTTCTCGGAAATGGAAAGGCCTGCCGCATCATCTGCTGCGCGGTTGATCTTGTAACCGGAAGACAGCTTCTCGGTGGACTTAGCCTGAGAAGACATTGTCAGTCCAAGCATTCTCTGAGAATTCATAGCTGTAAGGTTGTGTTGTACTATCATAATATATTCCTCCTTGAATATGTCACCGCATCCATGCGGCCATTTTGCATTCTGCCGATTGTCCGATTCGCACCTATCGCCTCCCGGCAGTGTTACTGTGATCCTTATGTAATTGTGCGGATTACTCCGGAATCACATTCAAAAAAGCCTTGGGCCCAAGCCCTTTTGCTTTCTTGATTTAATTATCGGAGATTTTGGAAATTACTTTAGGGCTTTTACAATTTTTTTTACATTTTTTCTTATAAATTTTCACCTAAGCTCACTATTTTCCGGCAGGACCATGAAGAAATCCCGGTCTCGCCTTAGACTCCTCCTGTTTTCAGGAATGAAAATGACGTTATTCTACACGATTGCTGCATGAATGAATAACGCCATTTCCATCATTTTTTATTGTCATAAAATTGAGGCTGCACATAATTTGTACCGCTCATGCTTTTATAATAACCGTAAGCCGCCTTCGAGGCCTTCCGCCCCTCCCGTATTTGCATACGCTGTCCGGCAAAGAAATCTTCAACCAGCTTTTTATTTCGTCTTTCCTGAGCCTGAATCGCGACGCTCATCTCAGTAACCTTCCTCACCTTCTGCTGCAGAACTCTGATCTGAAGGGCATATTTCTGCCTGTTCTCTTTCAGCTCTTCCTCCAGCTTTGCATATAGAAGTTCAAAACCCTGATCCAGCTTGTTAATTTCCTCAATGAGCTGTCCCTTTTGTCTTACTGCTTCTTCAAAATCCTGCAGCTTCATCTCTCCGTCCTGAAAACTTTTCTCCTGAGCCAAATTATATTTCTGAATCTTTTCCAGCACCAACAGCTTTTTATCCAGTGATTCTGACAAGATATCCAGCCGAGTCCCCATCAGACACTTCCTCTCTCTCTGTTAATACGCATAATATCCTTCCAGTTGTCACGCACAGAATGAAGATGAGCGTTTACTTCCTTTAGAATCTCTTTGTCCTTCTTTGTGTTTGCCTCTACCAGACGGCGTTCCAGATACACATAAATTCTCTCAAAATCCCCGGCCACCGCATATCTCATATCCAGGGTCTGACGAAGGTACTCTATGATATGCTGCACCTTCAAAATATTTTGATGCGCTTTTGGTATATCCTTCTGATCCACAGCCGCTTCAGCAATATTGCAAAACTTAATTGCCCCCTCATACAGCATCAAAGTCAGTTCGGCCGGGGATGCCGTCAGCACCTTACTGTTATTATACTGTGCATAAGCATTCGGTAATGCCATGTCATGAACCTCCTAACAAGCCGGTTACTGCGCTTGCGCTGCTCTGCAGTTTCGCCAATGCAGTCTCCATTGCCGCAAATTTAGCGTACCACTTGTCTTCATAATCAGCCAGCTTTTCCTCAAGCTCTGCAATTTTAGCGGTATAATCACTGTGATCTTCCTTCATCTTCTTATCATCGTAGAAGCTGCCGTAGCTGCGGTAGCCATCCACAGAGGAAGAAAGCTCTGTCATCTTGGTATAAAGATCCTTGGACAGCTGCGTGAAGAAGGAAATTACCGTATCCGGATCGTTGGAAATCATTCCCTTAAGCTTGTCAGCATTGGCCGAGGTGAATTCATCATCCTCATCGCCGTCAATGTGATAAGCATTTTTCTCATTGTCAGCAGCTTCAAAGTATCCCAGAGTGTTAATACCGAAATCCGACAAATACATAGTCTTGCCGTTTACCACAACCCCTGCCGACATGATTGACTTCAAGGCGGAGCCTATGCTGGATACATTCTCATCCCGGCGCAGCAGCGCATCCTTGATCTTCTTTTCCCAATCTTCTATCTCGCTCTCGGACATGGCATCCTTTTCTTCATCCGTCAAAGGCTCATATCCTTTCGCCGACTCCGCATTATACAGCTTATCCATCTCATTGATAACGGAATTATATTCCGTAAGGAAATCCTTTATCATATCATAGATGCCTTCTGTATCATCCTGAGTGGTTACGGTAATTGTTTCTCCGTTTGTCTCGCTTAAGGCCGTGAAAGTCAAACCGTTTATTTCAAACACATTTGTGCTGCTGGTAAATATTGCGCCATTTAAATTAATTTCAGCATCCTGTCCCATTATCTTTGTAGCAGCGCTTCCCATACCCAGCGCCGAAAGCGCCTTTTCTCCGTTGGGATCGGCCCCAGTGATGGTAAAATCGTTACTTGCTCCGGACTCCTTGGAACTGACAAAAAACCTCTGCTGCTTTGCATCAAAGCTTGCGTTAAGCCCTGCATCCTGCATCTGGGTCAAAATATCAGATATTGTCGTGTCACTGTTTATCGCGATATCCACGTTCTTGCCTCCGGCCGTCACGGAAATCACACCGCTCTCGCCAGCGGAAAGCCCTCCGGCAATCTCACCGACCTTGGAAAGAGCTGTAAGCTCCGATCCGCTTGTTCCTGAAATTTTCGCACCGGTAAGATACCCTGTTTTTGCCAACTGGTTTATCTGCAGGGACTGCACACCATTCACCGCGTTCGCTCCGGTAATCACACTGACATAGCTGCCGTTGGACACCGACGTGGTCCTTTTGCTGTAAGCATCCGCAAAGCGCATAGTACTCAGATATTTGCTCTGAAGATTTTTCAGCTTTGTATTCAGACTGCTCCATGCGTCCTGCTTCCAGGAAAGCTTCGTCTGCGCCTTTTTTGCCTCATCCACCTTGTTCTGTCTTGCAGCCACAAGCTCCTGGATAACGCTCTCTGTGTCTATTCCGGACATCAATCCGGTTAAACGTAATGCCATAACAAAATCCTCCTATCTTTTCTCATCCACCAAAAGCCCTGCCAGCTCCCATACCTTTGCAATCATATTCAGGGTCTTCTCCGGCGGAAGTTCTCTGATAACCTCTTTGGTATCCTTGTCTATGATCTTAATCATGACCCGGTTCGTTCCTTCATGAATGCCGTACACCGCTTCCGCATGATCCATGCTCTTATTCAGCTTTTCAAGAGCCTTGCGGATCTGCTCCATGTTGCTCTGTTCCTGCCCCTGAGATGCAGCGCTGCCCGTCTGTCCCTTGCCCTGGGAATTCTCAACCACAGCAGTAGTCTTATCCACTCTCTCCACCTGCTGTACGGTGCTTGCCGCTGTCTCAGGCTTCTCCACCACCGTCTGCTTCGGAGCCGCCATGCTCTGCGCCTGTAAGCTCATTACACTGCCTATTGCTTCCATTGCCATTTTGTCACCTCCGTGTGAAAATACGGCGCTATCCATACGCACCGTTATCATGCTTTCCATAAAAAAAGCCAAAATCAAGTTTCTATGTTTTTTATCGGTAGGCTTTGAAAAAAAATTAATAGAAAAGCGCAACTTTTTGCGCTTTTCTATCAGATCACCCCAGAAGATTCTTCAATTCTTTGATATTCACATTTACTGCTTCCTGATTAGACTGCTCTATCTGCATATATACCTCTTTTCGGTACACGGGCACCTCCCTTGGAGCTGAAATACCGATTTTAACCTGATCTCCCTTGACCTCCAGCACTGTCACCTCTATGTTATTGTTGATAACGATTGCTTCGCCTTTTTTGCGGGATAAAGCCAGCATTCTATTCACCCGCCTTTCTCGCCTGAAGAATATCATAGATTGGAAATTTTACCGGATACTCGTCTCCTTCCACAATTACCTGACACGCTTTATGCTCTTCAGCGTTAATCACAAAGGGTCCCTGAAGATTTACAGTCATCTTTGTCAGGTCATGGGGTATTGTAACAGTCACCAAAACCAGAACATTATCCGGCGTAATATTCCCGGCGGCTGTGAGCAGTTCATCATTTACCTGGGGATCATAATCCGCTTTTACCGCAAGAGGATCCATAACCGGCATGGCAAACCCTGGCTCGTCAAGAGATTGAAGAAACCGGATGCCCGCATCCTTCCCCTTCACTTCATCGTGAAGCAGCGTAAATCTCTTCAAATCGGGGAATCCGATGATCCCATTCTCAAAAGTAATGATTTTATCATCTGCAATTTCTATTTCTCCAAAAATTCTTGTGTTAATCCTCATGAGAGCTCCCATCCGCGCGGTTCCATGCCTGCGCCGCTTTTCCTAAATGAAATTCAGCAAAGTGTTCTGCGTTACCTTTCCCGTAGCCATTAATGCCGCCTGGTAGGTCAGCTCTGCGCTTGTAAGCTGAATGATAACCTCTGTGATGTCCACATCCTCATTCTGACTCTTCAGGGTTTCAAATGTGGTCTTCTGGTTCTGCATACGATTGTCAATCAGCTCCAGCTTGCTGCTTCTGGTACCACAGTCTGTAATGCTCAAATTCGCATCGTTTAAGTAGCCCTGGAATACCGTAATTCCCTTCTCAAAAAGTCTCTGGCACTTATCCCTGGAAAATGTCAGCGCTTTGTTCGCAGCGTCCAGCTGTGTCTGCAGCCTTTCCGCATCCGCACCTGTCGCCGACTCCTTAAGCGTCTCCAGCTCTGTGATCAGAGTTTCTATATCAACTACTTCCTGCATGGCGTTCACCAAATCATCTGCAGTACGGCCGATTCCATGCTGGAAGCATTCGTCCGCAGTGGAATTCACCTGGATGGTCTGATTAAAGCCCACGTCATATTCAATATTCTGGCGCTGTGCATTCCCTGTAAGATAATCAGCATTGTACCGGATTCCACCCGCTTCGCAGGCGAAATAATGCTCTGGTCTTAAATCTCCCTTGACCCAGTTCTCTTTCTGATAGCTCACACGGATCTCGCCCTCGTTAGCCACAGTGGTCCCGTTATCCTTTACTGCCATCAACGTCTCATAACGATTGCTTCCCAGAAGCATTTCTCCTGTTTCCGGCACATAGATAACGGCATCGGGATCATTCGCCGCCTGTGTATAAGGATCCGGGTTCCTGTCGCTGGCATGCATGATGGTAATCTCGCCCCCTGCCACATCCCATACTTCCCAGTTATATTGCCCCGTGGCAGGATCCTCTACCTGAAAGCTGATGGAAGGGGCGGCGTCAGCATCCCCATAGCAATCCTCATAAGAAAGCTGAATCCGATATACCTCCACCGAAGAAATATCATCTTCGGTAACATTTACCCTGTTGTAATTGCTGGAATTGATGTCCAAAAGCTCTCCCATATTTACTTTTGTTATGGATTCCAGAACTGTATTGTCAATCTGTTCCGTAATATCATAGCGGAGTGTCTGAGGATCCTGAAAGCTCAGAGACGTATCCGTCCGGTACCCCGTAAAAACATATCGTCCGGCATAATCGGCATCCCCTGTACTATATACCTCTTCACTCAGCGCTTTTAACTGCTCCAGAATAATCTGACGGTCAGAACTGGTTAAATCTCCGTTAGAACCCTTAGTACACTGAGAAATCATATTTGTAATAATCTGTGTCAGATTGTTCAGAGCATCCTCGGTAACATTAAGCCAGCTCTCCGCATCAGGAATATTTTTGCTGTAATACTGCGTCACTTCCGTCACACTGCTTCTGAGCCGCAGCGCTCTGATCGCCACCACAGGGTCGTCAGAAGGACGGTTTACCTTCTTCTGCGTGGACATCTGCGTGCTGAGTCTATCCTGGTAAATCTTATTCGTGTTAATATTTGATAAATTATTATTCTGTATGATTTTATTTGTAATTCTCATATTTACCTCACATTCCGAAACGATTTACGTCAGACACCGGTCTCCAGAATCAATCTGTCATAAACCTCTGTCAATGTCTGAATCATTTTAGATGCCAGATTAAACCCGTTCTGATATTTTACCAGATTAATTGCCTCCTCGTCCTCATCCACACCGGAGATAGACAGGCGCTGATTGCCAACGGTTCTGGACACATCGCTAAAGCTGGTGTAAAAGGTATTTGCCCTGCTGGCATTCAAAGCCACATCTGCAAGTATGCACTGGAGAAACTCCGAAGCAGAACTTCCTCTGAAGCTCATCTTATCCTTATCATAAGCGAAATCCTTCAGATCCTGAAGCAAGTCGCTCTGCTCCACTCCATCCGAAATATCATATTTTGTAGCAAGCAGACCGGGATCATTTTCCAAAGCTGCAACAACATCAAAATTCGACGCGGTCATCCGATAATAGCTGTCATCTGAAGAACTTACCGTCAGGGGCACATTTCCGCCATTGATAAAATCTTCATGGGTAAAGCTGTCGTAGCGGGTATCATCCGGAAAGTCAAGCTGATCGTCATTCGCGGCCAGATTACCGGTGAACATAGGGATCCCTTCAATATTGTCGGCGGTATATCCGCTGGTCAGTATATCATTAAACTTTTGGGAAAAGGTCCTCAGCCACTCGTTCATCTGACTCATATAATAAGGAATCCCCTGATAAGAAACAGAATCGCCTATATCTGCCATCTTGCCCACTCTGTCGTTTGTTACCCGGGCGCTGTTCTTTTCACTGTCCGACAGTGTAAAAGTATAGGAATACACAGGATTTCCTGCAGCGTCATAACTAATGGAAAATTCCCAGGAATCATAGTAAAATTCCTGATTCCCCAAATTGATGATACCGCCCTGATCCGACAAATTGCACTTGTTCAGATCCTGCAAATAATTCTTGTCAGCCCGAATCGTTACTGTATCCTGAAGTCCTCCGTTTGTGGTGCCCACGCCCACAATCTCTCCGGTAAAATTCTCTCCGTTATTTCCATCCCGCATCTGAACCAATCCCTTAAGATCGCCTCCCATTGCCGGATTATGCAAATTAAACTCCTGTCCGTTCTCCCAATATACATCATACAGGCCATCGATGTCCGTCTGGTTCACCTTCTCATAAGAAGCTCGCGCCACGCATTCAAGACCATTATATTCATTGGTGTCCACCAGGGTCTGTCCCCCGGCAATTTTTACCACAAAACGGTTGGCTCCTGTTTCTCTGTCCGGATTGTTTGTGTCTACGATGGGCGTTTCCGTCACTTCCACATCAACGATTTTTGACAGCTGATCTATCAGAAGCGTTCTTCGGTCTCTCAGCTCATTTGCCATGGTTCCCGAAAGCTCAATCGTATTAATCTGTTTGTTGAGGGTCGCAATCTCACCGGCCAGGGAATTAATCTCATCCACCTTCAGCTTGATTTCCTGGTTGACATCCTTCTGCAGTTTTTCCAGGTTGCCGGCCAGACCGTTAAAGTACTCCGCCAGAGCGCCTGCATAACCTATAAACTGGGACTTGGCCGTATCGCTGCTGGGATCCTTCAAAAGCTCCTGGAGTCCCGTCACCATAAGTTGATCAAATACGGTTTTAAACCCTGCGTTTTTTCCATCGTCATCAAAATAGGTCTCCAGCTGCTGCATATAATACTGCTTCATATCGTATTCGCCCAGCTTGGCGTTATTGTTCCAATATCTGAAATCATAAAACTCATCTCTGAGGCGTTCAATGGCAATCACATCCACACCTGCTCCGGCACACCCGTAGGTTTGAAAAACCCGCAGGGCGTCGCTGGCCTGCTGCACCACCTGCTGTCTGCTGTAGCCTTCCGTCTGCACGTTGGCAATATTGTTGGAGGTGGTGTTCAAAGCGGCATTGCTGGCCAAAAGCCCTGTATATGCTGTATTAAGCCCAAAAAATGTTGATGGCATATCAATTCCTCCCTATTACATACCCATTGTGACAATAATGTGCTCCAGCATTTGGCTGATTACGTTGATATAACGGCTGGAAACATTATACGCGTTCTGAAACTTTATCATATATGACAGCTCTTCGTCAGAAGCCACGCCCAGCACCTGTTCTCTGGCCGCCTGAGTCGCCTCCACAGTGCTGACCTGATTGTCATAAATGCTTCTGTAAACCGATCCGGAATTCGCCACCTGAGCCACCAAATCAGAATAATAATCCACGAAAGAGGTTTTTTTCTTGACGTTGGGATTCAGAGTATATTCCTCTTCTGTAAACGCAGCTTTTAACGCCTCTGCCGTGTCGTAATCCACGGAGCCATCCGAAAGAATAAATCCCAGCTTCGCCGGCTCTTTCATCAGCCTCTGGTCGATCTCCAGATTTTTTATGGAATATAGGCTGTCCGGATTATCTGCGTTTTCTTCCGCATAAACCCAATACTGATTTCCATCAGCACCCTCCACCAGCTGGTATCCGTCTGTTGTGGCCTTTGCAAAAAGCTGTATGGGGGAGCCGTCCTCATTGCGCATATATCCGTCAGGATCAGACTGACAGTATCTCACTCCGGTGAGAACCGTTCCATCCGCCAACGTCAGATCCCCCGTCTGCAAACCTGCCGCCCCGGCCAAAATGTCGTTCAGTTTTGTCGCCACATTGTGAATCAACTGGTCGAATTCCGCCTGAATATTCATCACGACAGACTGGGACACTTGATCGTAATTGCCGCCCGCGATATCCGTGTAGTCGGCTCTGTGGTCGCCCCTTGCCAAAAGCATGGCCTTAAGGCCTCCAATATCTGTATTCAGGTCAGAAGAAATTCCTCTGCTCAGGTCAAAAACTTCCGCCCCATCTATATTATAGGATCTCGTGCCATCCGGCAGAGTCACAAAGGAAGCGTTCTGGGGCCAAAACGGGGTGTAAAATCCTGTAGTTGCATCTGTGTAAAGAGCAATTTCAAAACAGTTGTCGCCCTTTACGAAATCCACGCCCTCAATCTGCACGGACACATTTCCATAAATATCCTCAGTATAGGTAATGTTGGCGAGCTCCGACAGCTCATCCAAAATCTGGTTCCTCGCGTCCCTAAGGTCATTGGCCTGCTCGATCCCACCGCCCTCAATTGATCTGATTTTATCGTTGAGCAGCAGAATCTGCTGGCCGTATTCATTGATTTGATCCACATAAAGTGCGATCTGGGTATTCAGATTGTCCTGATATGTGGAGAGTCCCTCATACACAGAAGCAGCTCTCTCCACAAATTCTGCGGCTCTCTGAACCAGAACACCCTGGGTCACAGAACTGCTGGGATCCTTTGCCAGCTCCTGTACCGCCGTCCACAAATCAGTTATAGAAGTCTGAAAGGCTTCCCCCTGCAGCTCTCCCAGCTGGCTTTCCACCTCCTGAAGCGCCTCAGCGGACACCTCATAAAACATACTTCGTCCGGATTCTCTCCGGTATGTCTTATCAAGGAAGTAGTCTCTTACCTGTTTTACTCTGGAATAAACGACCCCCAGACCTGTCTGTTGATCGGAAACAGACTTGGGATTCACAGAAAGTGTAACGTACGGTCTTGCAGACAACTGTACCTGCTGTCTGGTATAACCCGTAGTATCCACATTAGAAAGATTATGCGCTGTAGTATTCAACGCGTTTTGACTGGCTTGTAATCCGGATGCTCCTACATATAAACTGCCCATTAACGGCATATCAATCACCTCTCATTTCACAAGGATTATTGCTTCGCATCGAAGCCTCTGCTGCTTACCCCCATGGTACTGCCTGCGCTGTACGCTCCCCGGTTGTAATTAGCAGTTTCCGGCGCCGTTTTCGACGCCTGAAGCAAATTCATTTCAAACTCCACCATTTCAAGCGCATTGCTCAGAAGCTCACTGTTTTGTTCATTTACCCTCTGCAGCCCTCGTACCGCTTTCTGCAGTCTGTCATGAGCCCGCTCAAGCTGCATGCGCTCTTCCGGTCTTCCTTCCAGCATATGAATCAGATTCACTAATTTTAGATTTGCAACATCCTTGTTCAACACATTGGCGATATCCGCAGTTACCTCGGCCCGTTCTTTTTCAAGGCGGCTGATCCTGCCTATCTGCTCCTGTTCCTCATCCGTGATTTTTTGTAAATTTTCTAAATTGCCGCTTACTATAATCGGCGTTTTCCTCTGAGACAGCTCAAGAAGTCCCTCGTATTCACTGCATTCCCTGTTCAGTACATCTATCAGGTTTTCCATTAGACTGGCCACGGGACTACCTCATTTCCTTATATTTCTCCAGCAGCTTCTCCGCAAGACTACTGTAATCTACCTGGTACGTACCGTTTTCAACCTGCGCCTTTATGGGAGCCGTCAATTCTTCCCGAATATCAGGACTTTCCGCCAAGGCTGCCTTTGCGGCCTGAATATCCTTTCCAAAGCTGCTGATCTGCACTTTATCCGCCCGGCCCGAGCCGCTGCTTTTCTGGTTCTTGCCGACTGTCTGGGACTGATAAATCTGCTGTACCTGTGTATAAGCCTCAACACGCATTTCTGACTCCTCCTTTCCCATTTGCATTCCCTTCGTACCGCTGCTTACTATTTTTATCGGCGGACGGAAAGAATACTTTAGCCCGGCGATCAAAATTTTATGAAAAGCAAAAGAGAGACGCCGGCTTTTTTGTACGGACAGCTCTTGCGTTCATTTGCAGAAAAGACGTTTTCCAGCTCCTTTCATGACCTGGGAAACGCCTTTTTCGTCCGTCTTTATATTTCATTTTTACGCTTCATTCTGAAAATCCAGGGTGACCGTCAATATGCCATCCTGAGTCGTAGCCGTAATTACAAGCGGTTTTGTATAGATATTCACAAATTTCAGATCCTTGGTTCCCTCCGCAATTGTGGCGTCCAAGCCTTGGGGCACATAATCCACCACAGCCGAATGCGTCCACCTCTCCGTAGCTGGAATAGCCGCACGGACCATCGCCACATATAAGGTGGAAGATACCTGGCAGATTCCGCCTCCCACGCTTATCACTTCCCTGCCCGCCGCATAGGAGGGTCCCAAAACATAGCCGTTTGCATAGGTTCTTGACCGAACCTGACTGCTGAAGGAAAACTCCTCTCCTGGCTGCAGCACAACGCCGTTAATTCTCTCAGCGGCCAGTTCCACATTTATGGCCCTCTGCTGAGTCACGTCATAGGCAGTGGAATAGGAGCCCAGACCTTCGTCGCTGCTTTCTCCCGGAAGAGCCTGGCGTCCTTCCGCTTTTCCTGCAGCTATATAATGTTCACAGTATGCCGCCAGATTTTCTCCAAAAGCGGACATGAGATCTGTATTATTTTGTATATAGGCTCTCAAATTAAAGTCCGCTGTGCCGGAACGCCCTTCTCTTATCCCGATATTAACAAAATGTGCGAACAGCGCATCCGGATCCATCCCTATAGCCGTCTGAAGATCCGAGTATTGGCTGTAATAATATTCTGCATCAAAGATTGCCCGGTAAGCCTCGTCTGCCGCAGCTTTGGGAGCCGCCTGAGCCGTCATTCCCCCGACTGTCAGCATTGCCATACATAAACCCATTGACACTGCTCTTTTCATCCAATTCCATTTTTTCATGTTTATTCCCTTCCTATTTCCTGTTTTTGCTTATGTGCTGTATCGGATTTTCAGTATACCATTTCCGCCCTTGAGTATGCAAGCTGAAGGTTCTTAATTTTTCCTTATATTTTCTTCCGGGTTCTCAATGCTTTGCCGTCAGCTTCCCAAGCAGCGCAGAGCCATAATAAGCCGGAAAAATGAAGATTCCCATCATGGACAGGCAGTCCAGATAAAACAAAAGCTTCGGCTCCCCAAAGTCCAAAAAAACAAATTCTGTTCTAAGCAGCATGTAAGTGGGCAGATCACGGCGTATGAAAGCAAAAGCTCCGTAAAGGGCAATCAGGACGCCCCATGTGCGAAGAACAATCCGGCGGCCCCGGGAAGACTTTTTCAATTTAAGCGCTTTCCCTGCAATCCCCACAATCATTCCCCAGTGTAGTCCCAGATGCAGCGCCATCAAAGTAAAGCCCCAATAGGACGCAGCCATATGCATTAGCCTTGCAAAAGCCATTCCCCCTTGAATGGGCAGAAAATCAAATACATGGTTTGACAATATGACACCGCTTATCATAAGACAGATCATGTTCACAAATACCAGCAGATTTATGGCAAGCTGAAGAATGCGGAATGCGGTATACCTCCCCCGAAGCAGCCCCTTATACCAGCCCCGGTTTAAAATATGATGCACGATAAAAAGTATAAACATTATGGCTCCCGCCCATTCATGCGCCGTATCCCCCCAAAACTGATATCCCATTAAGAACAGTAACAACAGAGTCATCAGCACATCCACAGCTATTTTAACCTTCGCCAGCGTTTTCATGAATTATGCCCTCCTTTTTCTTCAAGCCCGCACCTGCCTTACCGGCAGAACGCCGCACTAATAAAAACAATTTGCATCTTCCATCTCTGTACAGTGAAATGAATACCGATTTTATTATAAAGAAAGCGCAATTTATTGTCTAATGCCTGTACTTTATGGCATTTCATGCTTTTTTCGCATGTCTGCCGCCCGAGACATACCGGACGCATCTGATCCTTCGCATTCCTCTGCGGATTGTCTTGACAGTCCGCACAAAGTTATGATTAATATTAAAGAAAGTGTTCAATATAAAAATGGAGGATTGCTATGTATCAGATTCATAATTTTACAAACAACGATGATGTGAAAGTTCTGGAGACTCTCGGTCCCTTCACAGTCGTGGAGTACCAGCGTGATTTGAGCGTAACGCCCCAGAGCGCTCAGACCGCCTATTTCTCCGCTGCCATGAATGTACGCAGGAGGCAGGTAATCTGCGATTTGTCCAAAGCAGCCCTCACCCTTCAGGCTGGAGCCATGCAGTGGATGGCAGGCGATGTCAGCAGCAACACAGGAATCAAGGGCGTCGGGGATCTTTTCGGCAAGGCAGTCCGGGGCAAGGTAACCGGAGAAAGCGCCATCAAACCGGAATACACCGGAACCGGCACGCTGGTTCTTGAGCCCACCTACCGCTACATCCTGCTTGTGGACCTGAGCCAGTGGAACGGCTCCATTGTTCTGGACGACGGTCTGTTTCTGGCCTGCGATTCCCGTTTGAAGCAGAAGGCCGTTATGCGCTCCAATCTTTCCTCCGGTCTGGCCGGCGGCGAGGGACTGTTTAATCTGGGGGTCTCCGGCGATGGCATCCTGTGCCTGGAGTCACCCAGCCCCAAGGAAGAACTGATCGAGGTCACTCTTCAGAATGATGTTTTGAAGATTGATGGAAATATGGCGATTGCCTGGAGCGGCAGCCTGGAATTTACCGTGGAGCGTTCCGGCAAGTCCCTTATCGGCAGCGCGGCCTCCGGCGAAGGACTTGTAAACGTATACCGCGGAACCGGAAAAGTTCTGATGGCCCCCATAGCCAAGTAATAAACACAGACCGGCAATATTTTCTGAAATATATATGGAATCCGGGACTGCAGCCCTTACGGAACAATCCCGGATTTACTTATTCCAATAAATACTTGTCAATTCCGTTTGCCATTCCTGTTATGAGTTTATACTGATAATCCTCCTGGGCCAGCAGAGCGTCTTCCTGGGGATTTGTCATATATCCCACCTCCACAATGGTCACCGGCACCTGACACCAGTTGATTCCGCTCATTGTATCGGTTTCCCATACATACTGCTTGGCGCATCCCGCTGAAGCAGTCATTTCATCTAAGACCGCAGTTGAAAGCGCTTTGCTCTCTTCATAAAGCGAACCGTTATAGGGATTATCTTTGGTCTGACAAATGGTCATTGCTCCATTTACAGAAGCGTCCTCTGACCCGTTCGCATGAATCCTTATAAAGGCATCCGCCCCGGCGTCATTGGCGACCGCAGCTCTTTCTGCATTGCTGATATCCACATCATTGGTGGTTCTAACCATAATTACCTCATACCCCCGCAGCGTAAGCTCCATCTCCAGCTTCAATGCCAGCTGCAGGTTCAGTTCATATTCGCTGAGACCACTGGCGGAACCGCTGGTGCCGCTGGAAACTTTCGCCTTTGTCTGGCTGGCTCCGGGTCCTATAGGCTCCGTATCATAGTTTCCCTTCGCCTGATGTCCCGCATCAATCACAACGAGAAAGCCGTTTGGCTCTTCTGCCTTTTCACGCAGGTAAAGACTGGAAACGTAATATATGTCGTTCTCCAACAAAACTCCGCACCATTCGCTGTCCTGCTCCACTACCTGCACAAGCTCATGGGCATTCAGGGAAGAAAATACTTCTGCGTCCATTGAGGGTTCGGTTCGTACGTTGACCTTTGCCGTCGTATACATTTCACCTAAAACGACAGGCTGTGTTTCCTTTGACAGTTCATTTCCTACCGTCTCCGGGGCGCCGCCTGTCTTATCTTCTGTTGTCAATTTCTTCTCTGCAGATGCTGTCTGCAGCTCTGCTGTTTCACCCTGCTCTGCCACGGTACCGCTCGGAGTATTCGTATCTGTCCCACCAGCGCCGCGGCAGGCCGTCATCCCGCTGAAAAGCAGCAACAGCAGCAGGATTATAAACATTTTTTCTTTACCTTTTTTCATGATCCTCGTAATTCCTTTCTCCTCTTTTTTCCAAACGCAGAGCGAGCTTTGTGTTTCTGGCCCCTGTAATCTCGTTCCGGATCGCATAGGAAAGGGCCTTTTTCTCACCAATCAGCACGAAAACCTTTTTTGCCCGCGTCACCCCCGTATATAAAAGATTTCTCTGGAGCATAGCATAATGGCTCATAGTAAATGGCATGACTACAATGGGATATTCTGAACCCTGAGCCTTGTGGATGGTTGTTGCGTAGGCCAAAGTCAATTCATCCAGCTGCGTCGCATCGTAAATCACTTCCCGGCCATCAAAATTCACTGTCAGTTCCCTCTCCTCCAAATCCACCTTTGTGATAAAGCCTATATCCCCATTAAAAACTTCCTTGTCATAATCATTGCGTATCTGCATAACCTTATCTCTCTCCCGATATTCGGTGCCGCCTCTTTTCAGGCAGATCCTCCCGGGATTCACAGCCTCCTGCAGTACCTGATTTAAGTTTGCCGCGCCGCAGATTCCTCTCTGCATGGGAGTCAGCACCTGAATATCCCGTACCGCATTCACATGATAGTATCTCGGAAGATTGACTGTGCAGTATTTCACCAAAAGCTCCGCCGCTTCCTCATTCGTATCCTTGGCCGCAAAAAAGAAATCGGAATCCCTTCCTCCCCGTAGATCAGGCATTTTTCCCTCATTAATGCGATGAGCATTCAAGATAATGCGGCTGTTTTGGGCCTGACGGAAAATCCTGGTCAGGCGCACCACAGGAATACTGCCCGATGCAATCATATCCTTCAACACGTTCCCTGCACCCACACTGGGAAGCTGATCCGTGTCTCCCACCAGAATCAAAGTCATGTGATCCGGTACGGCTTTTAACAGATTATACATTAGAATAATATCAATCATGGAGCACTCATCCAGAATCAATACATCCGCTTCCAGGGGCTTTTCCTCATTTCGCTGATACCCTTCCGCTGGCTTAAACTCCAACAGTCGGTGAATGGTTTTCGCCTCCATCCCCGCGGCCTCCGACATACGTTTGGCAGCCCGCCCAGTAGGCGCTGCCAGAGCAATTCGGCAGCCCGCCCTCTGATATGCAGAGATAATGCCCAGAGTAGTGGTAGTCTTTCCCGTGCCGGGCCCGCCGGTGAGGATCATTATTTTGGAATCAACCGCTTTTCGTATTGCCTGCTTTTGGACCTCATCATATGAAATCTGCGCCTCACTCTCTATCTGACGCATCACCTCATCCGTATCCAGCGCCACAGCTCTCTGTGCGGTCAAAAGCCTCAGCAGGCGCCTTGCGCAGCCTGTCTCCGAAAAATAAAAGGGCGGCAGATAAATCGCCTCTTCATCCATGATAACATCCGATGTCCGCAGCATTTCATCCAATGTAATTTCCAGTTCCGGGAAATCCACTTCCAGCAGTTTTACGGCAGCATCAATCAGCTGATTTCGGAGGGCAAAGCAATGTCCTTCCTCGGAGAGCTTATTCAGCGTATAAAGAATTCCGCTGCGCAGGCGCATGAAGCGGTCTTTTTCAATTCCCAGTTTTCCAGCTATGGTATCTGCTGTTTTGAAGCCGATCCCCCAAATATCATCAGCCAGGCGGTATGGATTTTCTTTTACGATCCGAATGCTGTCATTTCCATAGGTTCGGTAAATTTTCGCAGCATGAGCGGTGCTGACATCATGATTCTGCAAAAAAATCATAATATTTTTGATCTCCTTCTGCTCCTGCCAGCTCTGTTTTATTTGTCCAATTCGCTTATGCCCAATGCCGGGGACCTCCGCCAGACGATCCGGCTCCGTCTCTATCACTTCCAGCGTAGCCTGGCCGAATACCGCAACAATACGCTTCGCAAACTTCGGCCCCACCCCTCTGATAAGGCCGCTTCCCAGATACTTTTCCATGCCATAGGCGGTAGCCGGAAGGGTTTCCTCCCATTTTTCCGCCTGAAACTGTCTACCGTGTTTTCCGTCAACCTTCCATCTGCCCTGAATACGCAGTACAGAGCCTACGTGCACATCCGGCATGCTGCCCACCACTGTCACAAGTTCATGAAACCCTTTTGCCTTACACTTAATGACACAGAATCCGTTTTCCTCATTCTGATATGTAATTCGTTCCACAACACATCGAAGAAACTCCATAAAGCCTGTCCACCCCATAATATTTGTCACGGATTAAATATATCACATATCCGCAATATATATCAATCTCTATACTGCATGAAGTCAACGTCTGTTCGGGCGCGCTCAAGCAGGCCGGGCAAAGGAAGACTTCCCTTTACCCGGCCTGTTTCTCCATTCTTTTTATATCAATTCCATACCTTCAGAAAGCAAAAGCGGTCATGGCCTCAGCCAATTGATTTTTCAAACACAGACACTACGTATTCCGCAATCTCGCAATCCTGCTCTTCTGTTCCTCCTCCGACTCCGATTCCCCCGGCAATTTTCCCGTTCACAAGCAAAGGATATCCTCCCGCTACCAGAGTGATTCTTGGATCGTTTGACTGAATCGCCATGAGAGAAGAGCCCTCGGCAGCACATGAAGCCAGATCTTTTGTTCTGCACTGGGTTACGGCAGCCGTATACGCCTTGCCAGGCACTAGGGTAATACTCAGCACCAGCGCTTCTCCGAACCTTCGGTATACTCTAGGCAGACCGTTCTCATCGCTGACCGCAAAGCTAATATCCACACCAAGCTCTCCTGCTTTTTCCCTGGCGGCGCTTGCCTGTTTCTTCAAAAAATCTGCTCATTTCTTCAGCTGGTTCTGAAGCTGGAGAATATCCTCCTTGGGAGTCGCGCCAAACATTTTTCGGTAATCCCTGATAAACTGCGACATACTTTCATATCCCATCTCTGCAGACGCCTCCGTCACATTTTTTTCTCGTCCAGCATCAGACGCCTGGCTTCGGTCAGGCGCAGCCGCTTTTGACACTGGAGAGGCCCCATCCCCACAGCGCTTTTAAATTTCTGATGAAACAAGGAAACACTCATGTTTCTCCGTTCCGCCAGTTCTTCCACCGTAAACGAATTTCGGAAATTTTCCTTTATCCAGGTATTTGCTTCATACATTTCATCCGCCTTACTAATATTCACAATACTCTGTAGAAGCTGTCTGCCGCAGGAACCGCAGAGTATATTATAAATAACCTCCTGCATGATATTTTTCCGCAGAAATTCAGAGGGGACCATTGAGCCCATTATCGGAAAAAGCCTGGAGACAGACCCAATCACCGCACGATCTGATATGCGCATGGCTTGCTCCTCCATGCTCTCATTCATAATTTTCTCCGTCAGATCACTATCCAAATTTAAGACAGCCGCTATGACCTCATTGGCTGTAAACTCTACAGAAAGCGACAGAAAATCCTGTTGTTTTGAAAAGGATAAGACTGTTCCGGACAAGGGAGTATCTATTTTGGATACAGAATATTGTCCCGCCATATAATCCATAATGCCGGAGGGCGTATAGAGCCTGAGCATGCCATCAAGCACAATATAAAGATATGGATTTTCCGTATTGGGCATCTGTATTTTTTCTGCCGTGAAGCGATGGGCTGTTACAAAGGAAATCCCCGTTTGATTCGCTCCCTCTGCAAGGGAAATGCTTCTTATTTCCTCTTGGAGCTTTTTCAGCATTGCTTTCATACTGTCCACCACGATATTTTTATTTGCTTGTCTCAAATTATATCGCAATTTTTAAGCATTTTCCACTACCAAACATACTGCCGCATTTTTAGAGCCGTTGCATCGGGAATGCTTTTCCCGTTTCATCTAAATATCTCCTTACATACACTCGCATAAAATATCGTAAATTTCATCCCGGCTCAATTCACGTGGATTAGATTTTATAATATTACAGGTGTCCGCTACCTTTCTGAGCAAATCCGGGGTAATTTCCACCCTTGCTTTCAGCTCCCACAGTTTTGCAGGCAGGCCGCATTCCCGAATAAAACTCGTCAGAGCATCCAGTCCCGCCTCTGCCGAATCCTCTCCAAATACCTCTTTTGCAAAACGAGTGAATTTCTCTTGTGCATCCTTCAAAATATGGCGGTAGTATACAGGATGAATCACCGCCAGTCCCTGACCATGATTGCAGTCGGTGTAGGCCCCAAGCTGGTGCTCTATCTGATGCGCCTGGAAATCCGTCAAGCGTCCCACCTTCAGGATACCGTTTTCCGCCATGGCAGAATCCCACATGAGATTTCCTCTGGCCTGCATATCATTGATATCCTGAAGCAGACGACGCATATTGACAACCGTATTGCGCATAATTGCCAGCGCTACGTCATCGGAAACATTATCCTGATCGGAGCTGCCCAAATAAGTCTCCATAGCATGACTTAGAGTGTCGAAAGCTCCCGAAAGTACCTGCATGGGAGGAACAGTTGCGGTATAGTCGGGATCAAGTATTGCAAAGGTAGCGCCCGTGCCCACAATCGGTCCCTTCCACATTTTTTCTTCATTGGTAATCACTGCACCGGAATTCATTTCCGCTCCGGTGCCGGATGCAGTTACAACTGCACCCATGGGAATGCCTGCTGCGGGAAATTTCCCCTTTTCATATTCCATACTCCATATATCTTCTTCCATCACAGCCTGAGCCGAAACGACTTTGCAGCAGTCAATTACGCTGCCGCCTCCCACTGCCAGAATAAAGTCCACCTGATGTTCTCTTGCCAGTGCCACGCCCTCCTGCACCTTGGCAAAGGTTGGATTGGGCATAATCCCTGAAAAATCCACAACCTGTTTATCATTTTGAAGAAGCAGAGACTTCAGCTCATCATAGACGCCGCTCTTTTTTACCGAGCCTCCGCCATAGGCCAGCATGACATTTCCTCCCATTTTTACAAGCTCCTGCTTTAAGGCCTCCTGCGCAATTCCTTTGCCAAAATACACCTTAGTAGGATAAGAAAAAGTAAATTTGTTCATAATCATTCTCTCCTTTTTGATTTTCTTGCACCATCGTCAAAATCATGCTATAATCCGATCAAACATATCGGTTGATACTATCGATTATAATTTCCGGTTGTTGCAATCGGTCAAGTGTTTTTTTAATTTTTAATTTATTGTCAGGAGTCAGCTATGATCTATACTATGATGCAGGTATGCAAGGAAGCAGACTTAACCTATCAGGCATTAAAATTTTACTGCAATGAAGGTTTGATTCCCAATGTACGCCGAGATAAAAATAACCGTCGTATTTTTGACGAGAGGAACCTAAAATGGATTAAGGATCTTGTATGCCTGAAAAAATGCGGAATGAGTATTCAGGAGATGAAGGATTATCTGGATTTGTGTCTGGAGGGAGAAGGCACCATTCCCCAGAGAAAAGAGATGCTTGCGAAAAAGCAGGAGGCGCTGCGCAATTCCATTCAGGAACTGGAGGACAGCGTTGCCTATATCGACTGGAAGCAGAATTTTTATGATGAAGTGCTCTCCGGAAAGCGTCCTTACATCAGCAATCTCATACGAATTCAAGAGTAATTGCTGTAAATCAGAGCAATGCCATGGCGGCTGTGCCCGCCGTCAAAAGCGCCAGCCCCGCAAGCGCTCTTCTGCTCAGTCTTTCCCCAAAAACAAAATAGGAAAATATAACCGTAATAAGGACGCTTAACTTGTCAATGGGCGTCACCACGCTGGCAGGGCCTTCCTGAAGCGCCCGGTAATAGCAGAGCCAGGAGGCCCCTGTGGCAATCCCCGAAAGGCAGATAAATACCAGCTCCTTCCGTTCAATTTTCCGTACCTCTGCCTGCTTTCCCGTCACAAACACCATAACCCATGCCATAATCAGCACAATCACGGTGCGTATGGCCGTTCCAAGATTGGATTCCACTCCGGAAATCCCAACTTTGCCCAGAATGGCTGTAAGGCTTGCAAAAAAAGCCGAGCCAGCAGCATAGAGCATCCAGCCGCCCCGTGCCGGTCTCTCTGTATTTTTATTTCTTCCCGTACGCTTCAGCGGCCAGCCGCTCCATACATGAAAGGAACCTTCAAGCTTTACATCCTTCCTTTCAATCATAAGCAGTATTCCTGCCGCAATGACCAGCAGTGCCAGGGCCTTTGAAACGCTGATCCCTTCTCCGAGAAAGATCAGGGCCAGAAGAATGGTCAGCACAGTGCTTGATTTATCTATGGGCACTACTTTATTAATATCTCCAAGCTGCAGGGCGCGGAAATAGCAAAGCCAGGAGGCTCCTGTAGCAGCTCCGGAGAGAATCAGAAACAGCAGAGATTCCCCACTGATAGAAATTATCTGTTCTGCAGAGCCCGCAATTCCTACCATCACCCAGGAGAAAATCAGGATCACAATTGTCCTGACCGCCGTTGCCACGGTGGAATCTGTTTTCCGTATTCCGCACTTCGCCAGTATGGAAGTAAGTCCCGCAAAAAAAGCCGAACCCACTGCGTAAAAAAGCCACATTTCCCATTCCCTCTTTCTTTCAAATATTCAGCCCATCCTGGTTTTTTGCCCGCACTCCACCATGATGACGTTCCATAATGTACTGCACTATATAAAAGCCAATACCGCTGCCCTTTTCTTTTCTGGCTTCATCACACCGGTAAAACCTCCGAAAAATCAAAGGAAGTTTTTCCTGAGGCACACCATTGCCGTTGTCTTTCCATTCCAATATCACATGATCTTTTGTTTCATCTATGGAAATTGTTATTATCACTGGTCTGACTCCGGCATACTTACGGCTGTTTTCCAGAAGATTATCAAAAATCCTCCGTACCTGCTCCACATCCACAGGTATTTCCGGCAATATTTCCTGTGATACATGAAGCACAAACCGCACCTCCGCAAAATCCAGGACAATCATCAAAACGGCTGTAAGAAAAGTAAAAAGGAAACGCTTTACAAGGGGATCCCAGACCTCATCATCAGGAAAATACACTGCCGCCAAAGATTCCTTTTCATTCTTCTCTTGCTTTATGACAACCATTGCCTTCTGATACACAAAAACACCGATTTCTGCATTTACTCCCCCTTCTGTCCATAAAGCTTCCGCTAATTCCAGCATTTCCTTCCCTTCATAGCCGACTGTCACTTTTCTCTCCGAGATGACTGCAGCCTGATACCCCCATTGCGCCACTGCCTGCCGCAGCTCTTCTATATCCTCAGTCTTAGCCTCCCTGACCTCCTGCGCTGCCAGCACCGCATGCTCTTCAATACGAGTTTGTCCCATAGAATGCAGCTGCTCTTCAAAAGAATCCTCAAAGAGTATCGATACGACAAAAATAATCGCTATTTGAGAGAGCAACGCCGACAAAAGAAAGATTATATTCGCCTGAAACATTCGTTTTTTTAAGGACATTCCATTCGCTTCTTTTCTTCCTCTCTAATCATATCCTAAGCTTCTGTTCTTTTCCATACCGGATAAAATAAATTCCCTATTTTCCTTCTAATCTTCCTGTCATACGCCTGCGCGCCTGTTCCAGAGTCCAAAGAAGCAGAAAGGAAAAAGCGGAGTTCAAGAGTATCATCTGAGAAATCTGTCGGGAAGCGTCACTTCCATCCGCTACGGCAATGGAGCAGTCCGCTTCCCTAAGGGCAAGCAGATCATTCACTCCGTCCCCAGTCATCGCCACCTGACATCCCCGGCGCTTCAACGCTCTGACAAGCTCCTCCTTCTGTCTGGGCGTCACCCGGGCAAAAACAGCGTATTCCTGACAAAGTCTGTCAAAATCCAGAGTCTCTTTCTGCTGTGACAAATCAAAAAATGCCAATATCTTTTCTGCATCGCGCCGTATAGTATCTTCCAGCACCACGCTGTACAAAGGATAAATTTCCGGCAGCCGGACATCTTCGTCCCATATTTTTCCCGAATATCCCAATGCAATGACTCTGCGGCCCATTTCCAGCCCCTGTTCCAGATTTTCAGGAAGATTTCCTATAAGTATTTCCGGAGCGCCCATAAAAACACTCTCAATTCCCTCAAAGCTAATGCATCCCCATTTTCTTTTAGAGGAAAAGGTGTCTGACGCAGGAAAAAAGCCTCTGAAAATAATGCAATCCCCTGAGGAATAATCAGAAAGCTGGTAAAGTTCGGAACCTTGCGCATTAAATCCAGAAGCTGTGACTGTACTTTTTTCTCTCACTTTACTTTTTTCTCTCACTTTACTTCATTAGCAAGCTTTGCTGCATAATTTTCGCCGCCCACATGAACTACTCTCACATATGCTTTTCCCGAAATCACAGAGCTCCCTGAATACAGCCTGCTCCCTATTTCTCTCACCATAGCATCGCTCTCCCAGGTCAATAGGGATTCATTTACCTCCAGCGT
Organism: uncultured Acetatifactor sp.; assembly: GCA_944383825.1. Taxonomy (GTDB): domain Bacteria; phylum Bacillota; class Clostridia; order Lachnospirales; family Lachnospiraceae; genus Acetatifactor. The sequence continues at coordinate 103,719 of CALWRA010000009.1, forward strand.
TCCCCACACAATCACTGTATCATTGCAAATCTGGCTTCCGCTTTCAAGAACCATTAGGTCATCCTCTACAACCTCCTCCGGCTCCACCCGCATTTCTTTGTTTTCTCTGCGCACACAAATTGTGGGACGGTTTAGAATAATAATCATAATAAAAAGCATATTAGAATACGGGCCAACCCCAAACAAAAGAGCTGCAATCAGAAAATTCAGAAAATTAAAAAGTGTAAACACATTGTCCGCCACGATCCGGCGTCTGCTTTTTGTAATTTTTGTCTCTCCTGCATTGTCCTTACCCTGTTCTCTGCGCCTCTCTACAGGATACACTTTTGCCGCTCAGGCAATCTTTTTATATCCTTTGAATGATCAATCAGCCTCCTTTTGAAAATCTACTTCGTATATAGCTACATCTCCTCTATCCTTACCTCAACTGTGTCTCCCACCTGTTTTCCTATCTTTTCCCGAATATCCTTGCGAATGCCTATAATATAGCAAATAGAGCCATCCTTGTTTTTGACTCCCATATTTACGATACTTCCTTCATACGGCACGTTATCAAAGGTGGCCTGCACCTTCACCCGCCCTTTTCCGAATTCTTTCCGGAGATCATATGGAAATCGGATATAAGCGCCGTTTTTCTCCGGTACCGGCTGAATAACAGCCCTAAATTCATAAACTTTCTTTTCCAAAATGTATATTCTCCCTCCTGACTTTGCGTATATTTATGCCTCTATTTCGCACATCTTATAATAACAGTTTTTATGCTTATCAACATGTATTTTAATTATCTGAGCATAATATTTAGTCTGTTTTGTAAATTATTTTTATTTTTGTATCATTAAAGAATATTTACAAAAATCGTACTTATAGCAAACGAATTATGGCATGAAATTTATCTAATTTATAAAGTTACAGAATATTGATATGACTGTTGTGATCCAGCGAAAATTTCTTCTCATAAACCATTAAGATTAAAAAGCAATGTATATACACTTTTTCGATTATAATAACATAATTTAACCAAAAAGAAATCATTACTTCTGGTGCATAGAATTTTACTTTCTTTATGACTCCCTCATAATCAAAATGTTAGCTATAATTCAAATAAGATCATTTCCCATGAAAATGATTCTTGCTAACTGACAATTCATTTTATGTTTTCGATCGTCAAATTGCGCTGAATCCTTTATGTTTAAATATACAAATATAATTATTCCCTCTGTCTTCTTTCTCAAAGCCGTAATCTTTTTTAAATGAAAAGCAAAAAGTAGCCATTCCCATACATTTTTGTATAGAAACAGCTACTTTGCATATGCTTATATGTTTCCCAAGAAATAGCACTGAATATATTTCTTTTAAGCCTCCAAACGCAACACTTATCAGAAGTTTATCCTTTAGTTCGCTTTCCACTCCAAACCTTCATCAAACAAAAGCAGATTATACTTTTCTATGTAATCATTAATTAATGATTTATCGTAATCCATAGCTGTAGCATACCCGCATTCTTTTAAGTACTGGCAGCAAAGAATATAGTTCTCGCAGCCTATAACCGGCTGGTAGCGCAAAGTTTTTCCTCCATCCGTACTTCTAGTCGCAATATAGTCATTGTGATCCAGAATCGATTCCTCCCAGCTATCATAAGCTCTCCACTGAGTATTATCCACAACATAGTAGCTGCCATCTGGTCGTTGCTCAGTAGCTGCCTTTACATACACCCTGCCTGTCCAGCCATTTTTCTTAATTCCAAAAAGAGCATTTGCTTTTCTTGCCAATTCAGAAGTCCCTCTTGCTGATTCTTTAATGGCCTGTGCTATCACAACAGAAGGAAGCATAATCCTCCTCTCTTTCCAATCCTTTAGGGCGACTTCTCCCACAAAACGGACAAATTCTTCAAAGGGCATCTCTTTCTTTGTATCCTGTACCGTACCCGGGCTTTCAGAAGCCTCCAACAATCCTTCTGCAATCGCTGCCGCAATCGCTTCTACCCCAACTTCTTGATAAAGCCTGATATCTTCTTCATTATCACAAAAACAAACTTCAATCAATATAGCTTTAGCTTTTGTGTTTCTTACGGTGTACAGATGGCTTCCGTTTTTTACACCCCGGTTTTTGAAGCCCAGCTTCTCTATTTTTTCACATATCCTTACTGCCTGTGGGTGCTGCTTCCCCTGATAAGTAAAGGCTTCAATCCCTCTCCCTTTATGCTCTTTTGAAGCATTAAAATGTACACTGATAAACCAATCCAACTCTTCCTGATTGGCCAGGGTTACAGCCATTTCCAGATATGCCCTGTTGACACTCGCCCTGTTTATGGTGCAATCAACTACCTCTATCCCTTTAGAAATCAATTTTTCCATCAGAGCATATCCCACCTGTCTGGTATGCTCTGACTCTTTTATTAAACCTACCGCTCCGTATCCAGGACCACTGATCGTGTGCCCACAGTTTATCCCAATCCTCACTTTGTCTCCTCCTTTGTACTTTTTCTTAACTTATTCTGCCTTTACTTCCGGCAGACCAGCAACAGAGGTCAATAGAGATAAAATTCCTGCCAGGACAGAAGCCGATACTACCATAGACCAGTCTACGCTCCCCATATATGCTGCTGTTCCAATAATCGCAATGGCTGCCTGCGCCATCGTTTTCACCGCTCTGATTCCCGCTGCTTTCATCCATTTTTTTGTCTGTTCATTTTTCATCTTTTCATCATTCCCTTCTGTTTTTCATACTAAACTTAAAATTGTAGTTACTACTGCCCCCACGATTCCACCCACCAGAGTGGTAATGATGGTTACCTTGATCAAGTTCATTGTTTCGGCGGGACCTCTTTCCATCCGCTCCAGTCTTAATCCCTGCTGATTCAACTCTTCCAGCATATTTTCAATAACCACCGTCATCTTATTTGCAGATATGGCTAATTCCTGTATGGCCATACTTTGCCCTTCCAGCTCTCCTACCCGATGCTGTAAAGCGCTGATTTTATGGTCATGACCTTCTAGCTTCACTGCCAGTTCCATTTCATTCACCTTGTCACCTCCTTTTCTGATAAAGAGGAAGTCCATCATGATATGTAAACAGGACCTAATACTAACTTTGTTTTTTAGCAGCTTTATCCAAAGTTTTCCTAAGCTTTTTCAACGCTCTTTTCTTTTGCTGATTAACAGTCTGTCTTGATTTTCCCAATATCCTTGCTGTCTCTGCCGTAGAATATCCATGATTGAATACTAAATGAAGAATTAGATGCTCGCTTTCATTTAAAATTTCCGATATGTTCAGTTCCCAAAACAGATTTCTGCTATCTTCTTTCGCTTCCTTTGCCTCTAAAAAATAAATATATTCTTCAGACAGTGCGGATAACGCAATCTCCCTCTTTGATTCAATAATTTTTCCTATTTTTTTGTTGTAATAATTATTCACAGAAACCTGAATATAGGAAACAATGACCTCTTCCTGTAAGGCAGCCAACTTATAAGATTTAATCAATTCAATGAACCATAGAATCAAATCCTCATAGGCATCTTCATACTCCAGCTTAATGGCATACTTTTTGAACAATGGATAAAATCTCTGAATTAGCTCAAGCATTGCTGATTCATCATGTTCCTGAGCCTGATCTAATAGTTTACGAAGCATCTATCTTCCCCCTTTGTTGAAAGGAGGAACTTTTTAGTAATATGTAAACAAAAAATAAGCCCTCTTATTGTATATTCCCGCAACTATGCAAAACGCAAAGAAATGTACAAACTTTAGGACTATAACTTTAATTTATTTTCATTTTTAAAAAATTTATTTTGGGGGGTTCCATAGCTGGGATATGCCATGTAGAGCTGTTCATGTAACTGGTTCTTTCATCTCTGCTGGTGGACGTTGATATTGTCTCTCCGTTTGACTATCTGACCCAGCGTCCGGTAAACTCCGCTGGTTTATTCTCAATAGTGGTCTCTCCCAGTTTTATATTCCAGCAGTCCAGCATAACCGCTGTGTGGGTTTCCTTATGCAGGTCAATCCCCACATAGATGACGTTTTCCTTTCTCAGCAACCGTCTTTTCTTTCTTCCCTGCCTCCATCTCTGACTATGGCACCGCCGGCAACCTTAACTGATCAGCGTTAGGTACAGATTTACGCATTAAGGCTACGGCCATCGCAAGGGGGAAACAGCCTGTCCGCTCCCATAACCAAAGGTTTCACAGGTTACTCCAGCTGAAAATGCTTCTGCACTTCTGAAGGTGTGTGGTATGTTAGCTCTGATCCAGGGGGATTGCAAGTCTTTTTTCACATATTTTGCATTACGCACTTTTATGTTATGCTTCTGCCAGCAGCACTGGGGCAGAACCAGCTTCTTTTTGGGACAGCCTAGCGGCACCCGGGATTTACAAAAATCTCAATTCCGCCACCCATGCCCAAAGTACCGCAAAAATGCAGCCAACGCTCTTACATAACCGCAGGAATTCTCCAAAGCAAAGACAATTCTCCTGCCGTCAGCACAATACTTTTTATATTTGGTGATTCGTTTTCCAAACTCGGAATGCTTATTCTGAAAGGTATTCTCTCCGGGCTTTTCATGAAAGCAATCCTTAATGACTGCCATGTGTTGTTCTTTGTGAAGGTCAAGTCCCACTTAGATATCCTTTGTTTTGTCGTACATACTTCCTCCCAAATCTTTTGACTTCAAAATACCGGCAACCTCAATTGATAAGCCAGTATCCCCAAATTACGCACTGGGCAGCGAAGTCGGCACGGGTGGCACAGCCAATCCGTTTCCTGGTTTTAGATTTCAGGATACTCCTGCAGAATACAGGACACGAGACAAAAGATTTTTGTTTCGTGGTGTGTAATGTTAACTCTGAAAAGAAAAGGCTGCAAGTCATTAAAAGCGAAAGAAAATTTAGCGATTTGCCGACAAAATTGCCTTTATGCCAAAAGACCAAAACAGACAAAAACGAGTAATATTGCACAATTATCATTTTCAGATAGGCGAGCCAGCTTTCTCTTGCCCTTGTGAGAGCCTGTGTTAGCCCTGTGTGCGATTTTAAGCACAAAGTGGAGGAGTTTTACCCATAATGAAAGATTTAAGCCTTGTTGGGGAAATGTAAAAGACATGATTTCTTAAGATACCGCCAAAATATGCGAGTGGGGGGTGCGGATAAAAAGTCGGACTCCCCAAGGGCTCCGAAAGGAGCTGAATTAGAATGTATTCGCAAGAGAAAATCGATATTGCTTTAAAAGTATATCATCAATGTGGATCGGTATCCACCACCATTCGAGTCCTTGGTTACCTGTTGTGGTCAAGCTTTTTTGTAACACTTGTGGCTAAAAAATATCATTTATTTGTTATGCTGTTATCCGTGTCTCATACGGAGTGCGATAATTATTGAAACTATGTGGGCGTACATGATTGTAGTCAACATATGCGAATTCTTCTACTGTTTGATAGAGTATATCTTCGCTGTCAAATTCGTATAGATTTGTACACTCGTTTTTTAGTGTCTCTGCTGGTTCAGTCTCCGATAGGTGGAATTTAACGATTCTATCGCATTTGTCGTATATATCACCTTTCGGACAGCCGCTGAAAACTTGAAAATCGGAGAAATCGCATCCCAGTTATCTTTCCAGCGCTTCATGGAATTCGGGTA
>CALWRA010000010.1 GCA_944383825.1 uncultured Acetatifactor sp.
CAAGGCTGCAAAGCAGCGCCGACAAAGCCGCCGCGGTCAATCTCATCCGCACGTTTTTCTTTCTCTGCGCCATTACCCTCTTCCTTTCCCTCTCTCTCATCAATACCCTCCTTCACACATTCACGGATATGGTTCCTGCCTCTTTAGGAGCAATTCCAAAAAGGCTGCTTCCTTGATATTTTAAGGTTACTTAAAAATACTAAATTCCGATAGTGTAATTTTTTTAGATTTAGCGTCTCATCTTCCGAAAATAAACTTTCTATCGTTTTACCATGGTATCTATGTGACAAAAGGTTATCGGAAAAGAGCAACTTTTAGCCTTATGGATGCACGGCAAAACATCCCTGCAGAAATCAGGGCTTAAAAGTCCTTTGATAGATTTCTGCAGGGATGTTTATTTGATTCTTCTCTATAACCATGTCTTAACCTTATTATTTCCGGATAAACTCCAAATGCCTTTTTATGTTTCTACTTACAGAAATCCACCCGTCTTCCATGATCTTTCCTCTCATCTGTCATCCTATCAGACATTACATTTTACGGCAGAGATGTCCTGCAAAGAGTCAGAATCTTTCTCCATTCCAGCATCCCTCCAAACAGATCCAGGGCGCTGCCTATGGTAACGTTTACGCGATTCTTTCCAAGCTCTTTTATCAGCTCCAAATCCTCATAACTGTGCACTCCGCCGGCATAAGTAACGGGAATTCCTTCATAATCTCCCAAAAGCGCCACCAACTCCTGTTCAATGCCCTGCCCTTTTCCTTCCACATCCACCGCATGAATCAGGAATTCATTGCAGTAATCTTCCAGCTCCTTTAACAGAGCCCGGCTGACCTTCTCTCTGGTCAGCTTCTGCCAGCGGTCAGTTGCCACCAGATAACCCTCAGCTGTCCTGCGGCAGCTAATATCCAGCACCAAATGCTCTCTTCCCACTGCAGCGGACAGCTTCTTTAATCTGTCGTATCGCACAGCTCCGTTGTGAAAAATATACGAAGTCACAATCACGTGAGACGCTCCCGCCTGCAGAAACTCTCCCGCGTTTTCCGCCGTAATGCCTCCTCCCACCTGAAGTCCGCCGGGATATGTCCTCAATGCCTTCAGCGCTTGAGCCTTTGTGGCGCTGTAATAAGGGCTGGCGGAAGAATTCAGCAAAATTACATGCCCTCCTGTGATTTTGGCATTTTTGTAAAGCTCTGCGAAATAAGAGGCATCTCTTCCGGACACAAAATTTTCTTTCGCCAAATCTCCCCTGTCCTGAAGACTACCTCCCTCAATTTGCTTTACCTGACCGTTATGTATATCTATACAAGGTCTGAATTCCATATTCTGTTCCTCTCCGTTTCATTAAAAAATTTCCGCTTCCTGTATATATTTTTATTTCATACACATACTATTTCCAAGTCAGCCGGAATATATTTTGCCGCGGCTGAAATAATCAATTCGTTATTTAAAGAATGGAGGACAATATGAAAAAAGGAAAAAAGCTTCTCGTAATAGGTTTGGTGCTCGCCTACATGTGTGTGGCGGCGGCCTGCACCAACAATGACACAAAAGGCGGCGATTCCGGCAGCATGGCCGGAACCGACACCCAAACAGAATCAGGCAATGCTACTTCTGCTACAGATACAACCAATGACGTCACAAATAACGGAACCGATACCCTTTCTCCCTCTACGGAAAATCCTGTAGACGACACCAATGCTATGGACACCACGGACAACGGAGACGGTTCTCTGCTTGACGATGCAGGGAACGCTGTGAGTGATATTGTTGACGACGCTGCAGACGGCGTATCCGACATCACAGACGATCTCATAGGCGATGGCAACAATTCCAACGCTACCACTTCTCCAGCTCCGTAAGCGGCGGAAGAACGGGAAGATGGCTTTATCAAGCCATCTCCCCGTTTGCCGCTTCGCTATCAGCTTGACTTATTCTTCTTCCATGAATATCTGCAAGGAAGTGCTCGGCACCCTTGGACAGCTTCACAATAGACTGCAAATTAATGATTTCCGTGGAAGCTGCCGCTATGTTTTTATACTGATGAGACAAAAGTCTCAAGTTCTTTCATTCCTTTTCGTCCATCCTTTTCCACCTCTATTCCTCTCTGCCCGTTTCTGCGTTTTCAACAATAACCAAAGCCTCTCTGAGAGCGATTACATAATCTGCGCGTCGATCACATCACTCATCTTATACAGACCCGGGTTCTTTCCCGCCAGGAATTTTGCAGCCTGCACAGCTCCCTGGCCAAATACTGCCTTTGAAAAAGCCTGATGAGAAAAGGTTATTACTTCATCCTCACCCGAAAAGATAACGTCATGCTCTCCCACAATCGTTCCGCCTCTGACCGCGCTGATTCCAATTTCCCTTTCGGGTCGCTTCTCCCTTCTTGCGCTCCTGTCATAAACATATTCATATTCATTGGCAAACTCCTCATTGATGGAATCCGCCAGCGCCAGAGCTGTTCCGCTGGGAGCATCCACCTTAAGCCTGTGATGCTTCTCCACAATCTCCATATCAAAACCTGCAGGTGCCAGCGTTTTTGCCGCCAGCTTCAGCATTCTTAAAAGCAGGTTTATTCCAAGCGACATATTGGCCGACCGAAGAATCGCCACACTCTTTGCGGTATCCTCCACTTTCTTAATCTGCTCGTCGCTAAGCCCTGTGGTACAGAGCACACAGGGAAGTCCTCTGTCCTTGCAATATGCGAGAACCTGATCCACTGCCGCAGCCGTGGAAAAATCAATCATGCAGTCCCCTTCCACCCGGCAGTCCTCAATCCGTGTAAAAACCGGATACGGATTATGTCCGCCGTCCCGAATATCAATTCCTGCAACGATTTCCGTCTCAGCGTCCTCTTTCACCAGACTGCTGATAACCTGTCCCATTTTACCGTTGCATCCGTTCATTATAATCCTTACCATCTTTCTCCCGTACCTTTCCTGTATCATTCTGTTTTCATAAAAAGAGTTTTCGCATTGTATAAAAAATCCCGCCCGTGAAGCCCACAGGCGGGATAAACAGCCGGGCGGCTCGGCGCCGCCTTTTTCTACAATATACCGTATGCCTGCATGGATTTTTTCAGTCTCTCCGCATTTGCCTCTTCCATTTCCGTTAAAGGCATTCTTAAAAATCCATCTGTTATTCCCATGAGACTCAAAGCCTTTTTCACGGGAATCGGGTTCACCTCGCAGAAGAGCGCATTGCATAAATCCAGCGCCTTCAGCTGCATTTTCCGGCTTCCCTCCACATCTCCGCTCAAAAACTTCGCGCAAATTTCATGGGTCTGTCCGGGAGCAATATTAGACAAAACAGAAATAACTCCTATGCCTCCCAGAGACATAATGGGAACAATCTGATCATCATTGCCGGAATAAATATCCACACATCCATCCGCTATAGCGGCTAAATGCGCAATTTGGCTGATATTCCCGCTTGCTTCTTTGACTCCCACGATATTTTCCACATCCCTGCAAAGTCTCACAATGGTCTCGGGTAAAATATTGCAGCCGGTACGGCTGGGCACATTATAAAGCAATACCGGCAGCTTTACTGCCTGAGCTACTGTCTTAAAATGAGCGTACAGTCCGTTTTGCGTAGCCTTATTGTAATAAGGACTTACCAGCAAAACCCCATCCACGCCTGCTTTTTCCGCCTCCTGTGTGAGGTAAACCGCCGTCTCCGTACAATTGGAGCCTGTGCCGGCAATCACGGGAATCCGTCCCTTCACTGTTTCAACGCAGCGCTTAATCACATCCAGATGCTCCTCGTGGGTAAGAGTGGACGCTTCCCCCGTGGTGCCGCATACGATAACGGCATCCGTATTGTTTGCGATCTGAAATTCCAGCAGCCTGTCAAACTGCTCGTAATTCACCTCTCCGCTTTCCTTCATAGGCGTCACAATGGCAACGCCCGCGCCTTTAAAAACCGCCATACATATCCTCCATTCTCGTGCTGATCTCCAAGTCAGATTCCGTTCTCTGCAAATAGAAACGCCAGCGTGATGAGCGCTGGCAGATGAAATACAGATAAAATATCCCCTCGATAGCGCCCCATCTGCTGCCGGCGCAACAGATGACAGTCATACGGCTCTTAACCGCATGCCCAAGACTTGACCCGCAGGCAATCTCCTCTTTCGGCGTCTTCCCCTTTCTTCCTTCTTCAACTGTGCCTGCCACATCAGAAAAAATACTATTGAAACACGCAACCTCTATCCTTCATATTTAGCTGTATCATATCATTTTCCATATCTGCTGTCAACGGTTTTCTATAGCGGCTATAAGGCCCCCAAGGCCCTATTCCCAGACCTTAAATTTCAATGTTTCTATCTTAGAAACCTCATCGGCAAGTACACAAATTTCATCGTTTAAAGAAATGCCGGTAAGGATCACATTCGTTTCAGCCCTGCACTCAAGCAGATTTTTCAAATCCTCCACTGAGATAATCCCCTTTTCCACAAGGCCCAATACTTCGTCCAAAATCAAAAGATCACACTCGCCCGTAGACAATACCTTCTTGGCAAAATTAATACCATTTCTGATATTCATGCTCTCTTCCCGTTTCTTTTCCTCAGAAAGCTCTGCAAAATTTTCATCGGATTTTTCAAACCGGAAAAGCTTGATTTCAGGCTCCATTCGCCTCACAAAGTCGGAATCGCCAAGCCCTTTTCCCTTCAGGAACTGAATAATGACAACTCTTTTGCCGTCCACCGCCGCCTGCACGGCTCTTCCTATGGCTGCCGGCGATTTCCCCCTGCCATCCCCGGCATAAATATGAATCAATCCTTTTCCCATATTGCACCTCACAGTATTCTTCAGAAAAGATGATATTTATCATACCATATTTTCGGAGGCTTGGCAACTTTTACCGCTTTTCAGGACTGCGCTTCCTCGTCCAAAAGTTCCAGCTTGCTCACTGACACTTCAAATGCCACTCTTCGCTCCACATTTTCCTCATCCAGCTTTTTCATATATTCACGACTCTGTATTCTTCCCCAGATGGCGCATCTTTCTCCCACCTTGAAGGTGTTTGCATAACGCGCGTTCCTGCCCCAACAAATGCAGGGTATGTAATCTGACTTCCCATAGGGACGGTTTACGGCCAGAAGAAGATCCGCAATTTCCCTTCCCAACGGCGTCTTTCTGTACACAGGCTCCTTACAAATAAATCCATCCAGATAAATCTGGTTGCTCTTAGAGCTCTCCTCCAGTTCATCCACAAAGGAAATCTCCCTGGCAAACACAGAGAGCACCAATTTGTTTTTTCTCTCTTCATGCCGGTTGTAGGAACGGAACTGCCCGTTTACACAGATCAGCATTCCCATATAGTCAGCAGTCACGTCCAGCAGCCGCTCAGAAACCATAACCGGTATAATGTCATAGCTCTCGCTGAGACGCTTGCACTTCACATCTACCATATAAAATCCTTCTCCAAAAATTTCATGGCTATAAGAAAATTGACTGATAATCTCTCCCATAACCGTTACCTGATTGTTTTCAATTACCTTATCTGTCATTTCCAGTTCTCCCTTCTTACACTTTAAGACTTTTTCCGGTAACAATACCTGTAATGCAATACTATTTATACTCTATTTGAGGCCAAAATAGTACTCAAAAATATCGCGCGTTTCGCCAATGTACGCATAAAACTGCTTTTTTTTTCATATATTTCAGTGTGCAAAATCATAAAATAATCATGCAAACCCCTATTCCTTCTTGCGTCACTCAAAAATTGGTGATATACTGTAACGGTTTAAAAATTCGACAGAACAAATGATTGACAATATGGAACAATCCTCAGGGTATTTTTCCAGGATGTGACATTGATCGACAATCTTCCACAAATGTCGTTCCATATCTGCAGTCGCCGCCGCTTATCCGGCAAAGAAATAAGGAGTAATATGATACAGAAAAGAGAAGATATAAGAAACGTTGCCATCATCGCTCATGTAGATCACGGAAAGACCACTCTTGTGGACGAGCTTTTAAAGCAAAGCGGCGTATTCCGGGCCGGTCAGGAGGTTGTGGAGCGCATTATGGATTCCAATGACATTGAGCGGGAACGGGGAATCACCATCCTCTCCAAAAATACTGCCGTTACCTATAAAGGCACTAAAATCAATATTATCGACACCCCCGGACATGCCGACTTCGGAGGAGAGGTAGAGCGTGTTCTCAAAATGGTGGACGGTGTTATTTTGGTGGTAGACGCCTTTGAAGGAGCCATGCCCCAGACAAAATTTGTCCTCAGGAAGGCTCTGGAGCTAAAGCTTCCCGTTGTAGTATGCATCAATAAGATTGACCGTCCCGAGGCCAGACCGGATGAGGTGGTTGACCAGGTTCTGGAACTTTTCTTGGAGTTAGATGCCGATGATTCCCAGCTTGACTGCCCCTTTGTATATGCCTCTGCCAAAGCAGGCGTGGCTTCCCTGAATTCGGATCAGCCCGGCTCCAGCATGGAGCCTTTATTCGAGACAATTCTGAATTACATTCCCGCTCCAGAAGGAGATCCGGACGCAGGCACTCAGGTACTGATCAGCACCATAGATTACAATGAGTACGTGGGACGCATCGGCGTTGGAAAAGTGGACAACGGTATTATACGGATGAATCAGGATGTGGTAATCGTAAACCACCATGAACCGAGTAAACAGACCCGGGTAAAGGTAAGCAAACTCTACGAATTTGACGGTCTCAATAAGGCAGAGGTAAAGGAGGCTTCCATAGGCTCCATCGTAGCGATTTCCGGCATTTCCGATATTCATATAGGCGATACGCTCTGCTCCCCGGAAAATCCTGTTCCCATTCCCTTCCAGAAAATCAGCGAGCCCACCATTGCCATGCAGTTTATGGTCAATGACTCTCCTCTGGCGGGCAAAGAGGGGAAATTCGTCACCAGCCGTCATCTGCGGGACAGACTGTTTCGAGAGCTGAATACCGACGTATCCCTGAGAGTGGAAGAAACAGATTCCCCGGACCGCTTCAAGGTTTCCGGAAGGGGTGAGCTGCACCTGTCCGTCCTTATTGAGAATATGCGTCGGGAAGGCTTCGAATTTGCCGTCAGCAAGGCGGAAGTACTCTATCACACGGATGAAAGCGGTAAACGACTGGAGCCCATGGAGCTGGCCTATGTGGATGTGCCAAGCGAATACGCCGGCGCCGTTATCGAAAAGCTGGGACAGCGCAAGGGAGAACTTCGCAATATGGGAACCCTTTCCGGCAGCTCCTATACCCGTCTGGAATTTTCTATCCCATCCAGAGGACTGATCGGCTACCGCGGTGAATTTATGACCGACACCAAAGGCAACGGAATCCTGAACACTGTATTTGACGGATATGGCCCCTATAAGGGAGATATCCAGTATCGCAAGCAGGGCTCTCTAATCGCCTTTGAGGCTGGGGAAGCCATAACCTATGGTCTCTACAACGCTCAGGAGCGGGGCACTCTCTTTATCGGTCCCGGCGAAAAAGTGTACGGAGGAATGGTAGTTGGCCAGACCGGACGCAGCGAGGATATTGAGCTGAACGTGTGCAAGAAAAAGCAGCTCACCAATACCCGTTCCGCCGGGGCTGACGAAGCGCTGCGCCTAACGCCCCCGAGAATCCTGTCTTTGGAACAGGCCCTGGATTTCATCGATACAGATGAGCTTTTAGAGGTAACTCCGGAAAATCTGCGTATCCGTAAAAAAATTCTGGATTCCACTCTACGCAAGCGTGCCTCCAGCAATCAGTCCTCTCAGAACAGATAAAAAGCGCCCTGAAATGGCATTTCTGCCAGATCAGGGCGCTTTTTGCAAGTACTTTTTATTTATATATTCAGATATTTTTATGACTCTAATGTTTTCCGTTTCAGCTGTTTTTCTGATTTTCCTGTAACGACTCCACAACAGCGTCAGCCAGCGCATCCAGCTCCACCGCCTTGTCCTCATGCAGAGCAGAGGCCAGAGAAAGACGTTCATTCAGCACAGTCATATTTTTCAGCTCATCCTCAATAAACTTCTGCATCAGGTCTCCCGATTTGCATGCCCAGGAACCATTCTCAATAATGGCGAAAGTCCTGTTCTGCAAATTCAGAGCTTTCATGTCCTCCAGATAATTCTTCATCACCGGATAAATTCCCAGGTTATATGTCACCGATGCCAATACAATATGACTGTATTTAAAACTTTCAGAAATCAGGTAAGACACATGGGTGTTGGACACATCATAAAGAGCTACATCCGCAATCCCCTTTTCACACAGCCGGGAAGCAAGCGCCTGTGCCGCCGCCTCCGTATTTCCGTACATAGAGGCGTACACAATCAAAACGCCCTTTACCTCCGGCTCATAACGGCTCCATTTGTCATATTTATCAACAAAATAACCGATGTCCTTTCTCCATACAGGCCCATGAAGCGGACAAATATACCGAATCTGATCCAGAATTCCTCCGGCTTTTTTCAGAAGAAGCTGTATGTGAGGACCATACTTGCCTACAATATTTGTCAGATAGCGACGAGCTTCATCAATCCAGTCCCTGTCAAAGTCCACCTCATCGGCAAACAGTTTTCCATCCAGAGCAATAAAGGAGCCGAAGGCGTCGGCGGAAAACAATACGCCGTTGGTAGTATCAAATGTCACCATGGCTTCCGGCCAATGAACCATAGGAGCCCCCACAAATGTAACCATATGCGTTCCGAAGCTGAAGGTATCTCCCTCTTGCACCTGTATGCACTCATGGCCATCCACATGGAACCCAAACTGGCGCATCAGCATAAAAGCCTTTTCCGTAGAAATGATCTGGACCTGGGGATAGCGCAGCAGAATTTCCTCAATAGAAGCCCCATGGTCGGGCTCCATATGATTGATCACCAAATAATCCAGCTGTCTCCCTTCAAGCAAATGTTCAATATTTTCCAAAAGCTGGCGGCAGGCGGACCAATCCACAGTGTCAAACAGCACCGATTTCTCGTCCAGAAGCAGATAAGAATTATAGCTCACTCCCTTCGGGATGGGATGTATATTCTCAAACAGGGCCAGACGATGATCGTTCGCTCCCACCCAGTAGAGATTTTCAGTTACAAGTCTCACACAATACATAATCTATTCTCCTTCCTTGCTTAAGCGTCCTGCTTCACGCCTGAATAAACTGATCCCTGGCCTCGGCGCACTCCGGGCATACCCAATCTTCCGGCAGCTTCTCAAAAAGGGTTCCGGGAGCAATCTCTGCCGCCTCGTCGCCATCCTCAGGCACATACTCGTAGCCACAGCCGCCGCAGACATACCGGCTTCCAATAGGTTCCGCCTTGGGAGGATGTGGTCTTTTCATCTTAACCATGGGAGGAGCAGGCTGCTTTTCCCCGCTGTCCAATGCCGCAGACAGCAAAGGCAATATTTCGTTCACATCCCCCACAATGCCGTAATCACAGTTTTTAAAAATAGGCGCCCCTGGATTCTTATTCACAGCCACAATTGTGGAGGCATCCTTTATACCCTTCAAATGCTGTACGGCGCCGGAAATACCACAGGCGATATATAGATTGCCCGTAAACTTCTGGCCCGACATTCCTACATAACGGTTAAGAGGAAGATATTTCAGCGTCTCCGCAACTGGCCGGGAAGAACCAATGGCAGCTCCTGCCGCTCTGGCCAAATCCTCAATCAGCTTCATATTTTCCTTTTCTCCAATTCCCTTTCCTGCAGCCACCACTCTTTCTGCCTGATTAATGGGAGTGTCAAGAGGAATGCCCACGGAAAAATCGTGCCCATCCTTTTTCAGGCATTCTGCCAGCGCCTCCACCTGTTCTGCGGAAGTACCCTCCCGGAAAATCATTTTTTTGCGCACTCCGGTGATAGGAGCCGGCTTCTTGGGACGGCTTGCAGAGCTACCCTGCTCTTTGGGAGGCTTGCCTAAAAGGTGGGAGGCAATGACCACTCTCTGAATTTCGTTGGTCCCCTCATATATCGTGGTGATTTTGGCATCGCGGTAAGCCCTTTCTACCTCCATTCCCTTCATAAAACCGGATCCGCCGTAAATCTGAAGGGCGTCGTTTGTCACCTCCAATGCAATGTCCGAGGCATACATCTTGGCCATGGCGGCCTCCATCCCGTAGGGCTCATGGTTCTCCTTCAGCTCCGCCGCTGAGTACACCAGCATACGGGCACAACGCAGCTTGGTAGCCATATCCGCCAGCTTAAAGGAAATAGACTGCTGAAATCCAATGGGCTTTCCGAACTGAATCCGCTCCTTTGCATATGCCACCGCGCTTTCATAAGCTCCCTGGGCGATTCCAAGCGCCTGGGCAGCAATCCCAATACGTCCGCCATCCAGAGTGGACATGGCAATCTTAAATCCCTCTCCTTCTTTTCCCAGCAGATTTTCAACAGGTACTTCCACATTATCAAAAATCAGCTCTGCGGTGGAGGAAGAGCGAATGCCCATCTTGTCATAATGGTCGCCGAAATAAAAGCCCTTCCAGCCCTTTTCCACAATGAAAGCGCTGATTCCTCTGGTCCCTATATCCGGTGTGGTAACAGCAAAAACAATATATGTATCCGCAACCGGCGCATTTGTTATAAAAATCTTTCCTCCATTGAGAACATAGTGATCTCCTTTGAGAACCGCAGTTGTTTCAGTTCCGCCTGCATCGGAGCCCGCATTGGTCTCAGTAAGTCCGAATGCTCCGATTTTTTCGCCTTTCGCAAGAGGTATCAGGTACTTTTTCTTCTGTTCCTCCGTACCGTATGTAAAAATAGGCCAGCTTCCCAAGGAAACATGGGCTGATAAAATAACGCCTGTTCCGCCATCTATGCGCGAAAGCTCTTCCACAGCAATCGCGTAGCTTAATACATCCAGTCCGGCTCCGCCGTATTCCTTTGGATAAGGGATACCCATGAGACCCATTTTCCCGAGCTTCCGGATTGCCTCTTCGGGGAATTCATTCTGTTGGTCAAGAAGAAACGCAATAGGTTTAATTTCTTCCTCCGCATAAGCGCGTACCTTGGCGCGCAGCTCCTCATGAGCGTTTGTCGTTTGAAACAGCATGTAACTACCTCCTTTTATACTTGATAAAATTTATCCAGTTTAGGTTAAAAAAATCAGTGCCCTCCGGTCAAAATATGCCATAGGCTGTGAGCCTGCAACTCCTGATCAAGCTTACTCTGGATTGCAGCAAGCTGACAGTGAATGGTACAGCCCCCATGATTTTCTTTCCAGGAACACATATAATCCGGCTCCATACAGGAGGACAGGCTGCTTTTCTCGCCCATGTCCATCATCAGATCATAAAGAGATCGCTGACTCAAATCTGCAGCCAGGCGGCATCCTCCTGCCGCCCCTCTTACAACCTGAATGATTCCCGCTTTTGACAGTTTTTTGATAATCTTGTAAGCAAAGGGTTGAGGAATCATCTCCGCAGAAGCGATTTCCCCTACCGTATGAAGATCATCGTCCAGCAGTATACGCAGTATCCTCAGCGCATAATCCGTCTCCCTGGTTATGACCAAGTTCGTTCCTCCCATCCGAATTTTCTCTATACGGTAAACATATCATTCTTGATAATTTTTGTCAATTATCAGGTCGGAAATCTAATTATTTTTGTCAGCTTAGCCAAAAAATTTAAGGCTGTTTTGGACAAATTACTTAATTCTCCAGCATATTTTCAATGAAAATTCCATATCCCCTGGTACTATCCTGTACAAGCACATGGGTCACCGCTCCGATAAACTTTCCATTTTGTATAATAGGAGCTCCGCTCATTCCTTGAACGATACCGCCGGTAATTTTAATCAGCTCCGGATCCGTAACCTTCAGCTCAATTCCACGGTTAATATTATCATGATCCAAATGAACCGCCGTAATTTCAACATCGTAATATCTTGTCGTACCGTCCACGGTACAGAGAATCTGAGCATAGCCCTCCTGAATTTCCTGCTTCAGCCCAATGGGAAGAGGTTCCTGCCCGGCAAGACTGAGCGCCCTTTCATTGCAGACTCCAAAAATTCCCCGAGCGCTGTTTGAGGTAATATCCCCCAGTATCCTTTCATCGGAATATACAATCATTCCCGTCATCTCCCCGGGGTTTCCATTTGCCCCCTTTCGAATGGAGACAATTTCCGTTTGGTAAAGTGTTCCATCGTCCATATCCATTAGCGTGCTGGTATCCACATCATTGATTCCGTGTCCGAGTGCGCCGAATCTGCCTTCGCTGTCAATATAAGTCATAGTCCCCACTCCCTGTGCGTTGTCCCTCACCCAAAGGCCAATCTTATAATCACCGCTTTGATTACGCACGGGTTTAACCCTGGTCTCTATGGACTGGCCGTCTCTTTCCACTGTAAGAACCACCTCATTTCCGCCGCTTTCTTCAATACGCCTGATAAAATCATCCTTTTCCGTTACCGGCTCCCCATTTACTTTCTGGATATAATCCCCCGACTTTAAAATATATTTACAGGGGGAATAGCTTACTCCATCCTCACCCACAAACTCTCCTGCTCCTATCACAAGAACACCATCCGTTTTCACGTAAATGCCGATGGGCACTCCCACCGGAATCAGCTCCTGATCCTCTATAACCTGTATACCCACCTGTTTAAAAGGCAAAAAGCCAAACAGCTTTACTTCCATTAAGTACTCATTCAGTCCGCCTGTTTTCATAGTGACTGTCTGATTTAAATCTATGGTTACCGCTCCCTGCGGAATATTGCTTTCTCCCTGTTCGCTGACGCTCACAATGTCTGCTTTTGCTGGAATTCCCAGGTTAAAGGATTGCTCCTGCCCCGCCCTGACATGGAGCACTGAAGGAATGCTGCTGTCCACATAGTAATACCCCAGACCCCCGAGAGCCGCGCAGCAAAGGATCAAAGCCACACACAGACAATACCTGTAAATGCGGTATCTCTTTATCCTGCCTTTCCAGCCCTGGAGCAATATTATCATCTCATCTCCCGCCTGCTTTTTGATTCTGTCACTTTCGCTGATCCACAATTTCATATATCCATATACTCCCATCTGCCCTGACTTTATCCCGGTGCTTTCCTTCATACTTCATACTTATTATGCGATTGTTTTGAGATTTTAGTTATGAAAAGGGGAGAGATTTTTTTGAAATTATTGGATAAGAAAGCCGGACATGATATAATACAGTCAGTGTTTTCTCTATGATTGCTTTGGCCGGCCGCGGCTGGAACATCGCGTATTGAAAAGATAAAAAGGATAGTATACGATATGAAAAGATTCTTATGTACAAATATTGTGCGATTATTATATTCTCTGATCTTTTTCGCAGGAGTAAATCTTTATCTGGTGAAGAATCTCCTTCCTTCTCCCATGTGGAAAGGATTGCCCTTCGCCTGCCTTTTTATCCTGGCTTTTCCTGTTTTTTTTAAAAATCTTCCTGAAACGGCAAGGCTGCGTTTCTGTGCAAAAGGCTGTGAGCTGTTAATTTTATTTCTGATATCCACTGTTTTTTCCCTGCTCTTTTTCCTTCTGGGGGCATCGGGATTTCTCGGATTTTCTCCCATATGGGAAACACCGCTGCTCTGGATTTTAAATTCCCTGTGGGCTTTTCTGGGAGAGGCGTTGATTTTCTGGACAGGTATTCTTGAGGTATATCTGAGCTCCGTTCAGCTGGGCATCCGCCTGCGCGTCATCGGCCTTTTGTGCGGAATGATTCCCTTGGTAAATCTGGTTGTGCTGGGATTTATCATCCACACCGTCTCAGAGGAGGCGAATTTTGAAAACAAAAAAATCCTTCAGGACAGACAACGCAGTAAAGAAGCCATCTGTGCAACAAAATATCCCATATTGCTGGTGCATGGCGTTTTTTTCAGAGATTTTCGTTACCTGAACTATTGGGGCCGTATCCCAAAGGAGTTGGAAAAAAACGGGGCCACAGTTTTTTACGGACAGCATCAATCCGCCGCCTCCGTTGCAGACAGCGGAAAGGAAATTGCGGACAGAATCCTTCAGATCGTAACGGAGACCGGCTGCCAAAAGGTTAATATCATTGCGCATTCCAAAGGAGGGCTGGACTGCCGCAGCGCTCTTACCCTTCCGGGAATTGCACAGCATGTGGCCACTCTGACCACCATAAACACACCCCACAGAGGTTGTGAATTTGCAGATTACCTGTTGAAGAAAATTCCGGAAAAGCAGAAGAATATAGCGGCAAAGTCCTACAACGCCGCGCTGAAAAGGTTGGGAGATCCCTGCCCCGATTTTCTTGCCGCCGTCAGCAATCTTACCAGGGCCTTCTGTGCCTCCTTTAACAGGGACACCCCCGACGTTCCCGGCATCCTGTACCAAAGCGTGGGGTCCCGTCTGAATGCGGCGAGAAGCGGGCGCTTCCCTTTAAACTTTACCTATCATCTCTGCGGCTACTTTGAGGGGGATAACGATGGCCTGGTCAGTGAAAAATCCTTTGTTTGGGGGTCATCCTTTCAGTATCTTACGGTAAAAGGAGCCCGAGGCATCTCCCACGGAGATATGATTGACTTAAACCGGGAAAACCTCCCGGAATTTGATGTGCGTGAATTTTATGTGCAGCTGGTAAATTCTCTGAAAAAACAGGGCTTCTAAGCTTTATCCGTGGAGTGGAACTATTGCTTGTGGGACAGGGCCTGACTTTTCATCTCTCTCGCATTGGACAAGGCCGCTTCTGTGAGAATGTCACTGCCCAAAAGCCTTGCCAGCTCCCCAAGACTTTCTGCTTCTGTCAGTAACCTGATTTGAGTTATGGTGTGGCCGTCGTCACTGCTCTTTTCAATGGCGAAATGAGTATCCGCCATTGCCGCAATCTGCGGGAGATGCGTGATACAGATCACTTGATGGGCGCGGGCTACCACATCCAGCTGTTCCGACACCCTCCACGCGGTCTTCCCGCTGATGCCCGTGTCAATTTCATCAAATATCAGCGTATCAATATCATCCTTCCCTGCCAGCAGAGTCTTGACAGCCAGCATAATCCGTGACAGCTCTCCCCCGCTTGCCACCTGGCCTAAGGGCTTCGGGCTCTCTCCGGGATTTGTGGAAATCAGAAATTCCACATCGTCCCAGCCGCCTGCCCCGGCCTGTCCTGTGGGACGAATGGCAATCTGAAACTCCACTGTCAGAAAATTCAAGCTGATCAAAGCATCTTTCAGCTGTTTTTCCAAAAGACGAGCGTTTTTACTGCGGACTGCGGACAGCTCCGCGCACGCTTCTTTCAGCTTTTTCTCTTCTGCCCCAAGCTGTCTTTTCAATTCTTCCATATAGGCATCATAATCCAGAAGCTTTTCCAAAAGCTGCTGCCTTGACTCCCCATAGGCCAAAATTTCCTCTATGCCCCCGCCATATTTACCCTTTAAATGATTAATCAGGTTCAGACGTTCCTCCGTTTTCAGAAAATTCTCCTGATCAAATTCACAGTCATGAATATATTCCGCCACATCCCTATTGTAATCTGCAAGAAGACTGTCCACCTCCGCCAGCTGTCTCTCCAGCTCCTCCAGAGCAGGGTCATACATGGCAACGCTTCTCAATGCGCGCAAAGCGCGGCTCAAGCTGCTTCCCGCTCCGCTCTGAACCTCATTTCCCGAATACTGGTAGCTTTCTGCAAGGCTCTCAGCAATTTTTCTACTGTTTGCCATGCGTCTGTAGCTCTGCTCCAAGTCTTCATCTTCTCCGGGCACAAGCCTTGCCTCCTGAATTTCCTGCAGCTCAAACTCGGCCAGCGACTGCTCCTTTGCCTTTGCCTCCTCATCCATTGTTTCTTCATCCAGCCTCCTCTGGAGCTGTCTGCACAGCCTAAATGCCTCAGCCACTCTGCGTGCAGGCCTTTGTATTTCTTCTCCGCAATAAGCGTCCAATATCTCTATATGCTTCTTTTTCTGGAGCAGGGACTGGTGCTCATGCTGCCCATAAATATCGATCAGCTCTTCGGACAGCTCCCTTACTTGTTTTGCCGTCACTGTCTCCCCATTGATCCTAAAGACGCTCCTGCCCACCTGCATTTTCCGGCTGATAATGACCGTACCGTCCTCCAGGGGCTCCAACTCCATCTGTCTGAGCCTTTCCTGCACTCTTTCGCCCTCCGCGTCAAAGACAAGCTCCACCAAAGCGCTGTCCGCTCCCCTGCGCAGCATCTCCTTCTCAAACTTCCCCCCCAGGGCCAGATTTACCGAACCCATCAGGAGAGACTTCCCCGCACCCGTCTCCCCTGTGAGTATATTCAGACCCCTGCCGAATTCCACCTCCGTCTCCTCCATCAGTGCCAGATTTTTTACATGTAAGCTCTGTAACATACCGTCTCTCCTTATGAACCTTCTCCGACGCTATATGACAACCCTCTCCTATCTCTCTATGATGACATGGAGCCTTTCCATCAGCTCCCGGGTCTCTTCTACTGTCCGCACTGCCACCATTATGGTGTCATCCCCCGCGATGCACCCTACCACCTCGGAAAATTTCAGCGCATCCAGCGCCGCCGCCACCGCCATCGCCATGCCGGAAACGGTTTTTACCACCAGAATATTCTGCGCCATATCCATAGAGACAAAGCCGTCCCGAAGGACTCTGCTGTACTTATCTCCCATGCGGCTTTCATCGTGTTTCAGCACCGCATATTTTTGTTTTCCGCTTCCAGAAGGAACCTTTGAAAGCTTTAGCTCCCTGATGTCTCTGGAAACAGTGGCCTGCGTCACAGAAAAGCCCGCCTCTTTCAAATATCCTGCAAGCTCCTCCTGGGTTTCAATCTCATATTTTTCAATCAGCTCGATAATCTTTCGGTGCCGGATTTTTTTCATTAGGTAAGCCTCCCTGACCGCTTTAGCGGTTCCTCATTCAATTCAGCCCTCACTCATCTTTTTATGTAAAACCTCAAGAAAGCTCACTTGATTTAATTGAATGAATTCCGTTGTTTTCTCAGACTTTACAATACGAATGCGTTCTCCTGTGCACAGGGGAATCACATGCCTGCCGTCAAAATTTGCCTCCACCGTCTGCATTCTCTCTTCTCTGCCCTTGGGTATTTCTATTTCAATCGTATCCTCCGGCGACAATATAATGCTTCTCTGATTCAATGTGTGGGGACAAATGGGCGTAAGCATAATCAGCTTTGCCCTGGGTTCCACAAGGGGGCCGCCCGCAGAGAGATTATATCCCGTAGATCCGGTCGGCGTTGTGACAATCATTCCATCTGCGCTGTAATGATTCAGGAACTGTCCATTCACATATATGTTGAAGTGAATGACCTGCAGAGAGCCCTTTCTGGATATGACAATGTCGTTCAGCGCCCAGCCTTCATCTTCCTTCCCGTTCTGAAAGAAGACTTTCCCGTTTAACATCATCCGGCATTCCTGTTCATAGTCTCCTCTTATCAGTCTGTCCAGTGATTCTTCGAGACCGGCCGGCTCTATCTCCGCCATATATCCAAGCGTACCCAGATTTACGCCAATCATAGGGATGCTCAGCCTCTTGATTTCTCTGACAGCCTGCAGCATTGTGCCATCCCCTCCCAGTACAATCATGCAGTCTGCCTCAGGGGGGAAATCCGATGTCGCCTCTTCCTGGCCTTCATACTGCTCTTTCAGCTCACAAAGCTTTACAGTGACACACTGCCCCTTTTCCTGCAGATAAGCCCGGATACGCTCCGTCATTCTCAGCTCCCTGTCCTTATGTCTGTTGGTATAAATCAAAAAATGCTTCATATGAGTCCCTCTACAGACTGTGTGAATTTTCTACGGTTTCCTTAATGATGCTCTTCCATTCGGGCCGCAGGGACAGCCCCTCTTTCTGCGCCCGAAGCTGATTCAGTCTTTGCTCCGCTTCATGCTCAGACAGATTTTCAATCTCCTGCGCAGGCTCTTCCTTACACAGATGCAGCAGATATTCAATGTTTCCCTCCGGTCCCTTAATTGGAGAATAGTCCAGATGCCTTACGCAAAATCCAATGCTGTCCGCATAGTCTATGATTCTTTCCAGAACCTCCTTATGAACTTCCGGTTCCCGAACCACACCGTTTTTTCCCACCTTGTCTCTTCCGGCCTCAAACTGGGGCTTCACCAGGCACACCACCTGTCCTCCCCTTTTCAGTAGTTTCCTGGCCGGTATCAGTATCTTGGTCAGAGAAATAAAAGATACATCCACACTGGCAAAATCCAGTTCATCCGGAATGTCTCCCTTCTCCATATACCGGAAATTTGTCTGCTCCATGCACACCACTCTCTCATCCGTCCTGAGCTTCCAGGCCAGCTGTCCATGCCCCACATCCACAGCGTATACTCTGGCCGCCCCGTTCTGCAGCATACAGTCCGTAAAACCTCCTGTGGAAGCTCCAATATCCATGCATATCAGCCCCTCCAGACAAAGCTCCCATTCCTCCACTGCTTTCTCAAGCTTAAGGCCCCCGCGGCTTACATATCTTAAAGCGGTTCCCCGCACCTCCAGCTGTATTTTACTTTCATCAAAGGCCGCGCCCGCCTTATCCTCTCTCTGTCCGTTCACATAGACATTTCCCGACATGATAATGGCCTTTGCTTTTTCTCTGGATGGCGCATAGCCCCGATTGATCAAAATCACATCCAAACGCTCTTTCATTCCTATATCCTTTGCCCGCCTTAGCTGGCATGAATCCAATGTTTGAAAGGAACTTCCAAACTTATGCCTTTTGCCCGTCCTTCAGCATTCGTTCAATCCTCTCCGCAATACTGTCCGCATCAATACCCACGTCCCTTTTCAGTACTTCTACATTTCCGTGCTCCACATAGGCATCCGGAAGGCTGATATTGAGGTATTGATTGGTTCTTCCATTCCTGTTCATGCAGTCCAGTAGCTTCTCTCCATATCCCCCGCAGGCCACATTTTCTTCCATGGAAACGATCATCCTGTGATCTGCGCAGGCATCCAGCAGCGCATCTTCGTCAATGGGCTTGATAAACCTTCCGTTTATCAGACTCACCTGAAACCCCTTTTCCTTCAGAATGTTTCTCACCCCTTCAGCAGTCTTCACCATACTTCCCACCGCAAACAGGGCTATGCCGCTCTCTTTATATATCCACTCCGCCCTGCCGTATTCTATGGGAGCCCGATATTCCTTCAGACCTGCATAGGCTGCCCCCCTCGGATACCTTATGGCTATGGGCATATTCAGCCCAACGGCAAACTTCAGCATGTCCGACAGCTCCCACTTGTTTTTCGGTGCACAGATATTCATATTAGGAATACCTGACAAATAAGTAAAATCAAAAATACCCTGGTGCGTTTCGCCATCGCTGCCCACCAGACCGGCTCTGTCAACGGCAAAAATTACCGGAAGATTTTGGATGCATACATCATGCAGAATCTGATCGTAGGCCCTCTGCAGAAAGGAAGAATAAACCGCCACAATTGGCTTTAGTCCTCCCGCCGCAAGCCCGGCGGCAAATGTCACCGCATGCTCTTCGGCAATTCCCACGTCAAAAAATCTGAGCGGATACATATTCCGGAACCGCTTCAGTCCCGTTCCGTCCGGCATGGCCGCCGTAATAGCAACAATCCTTTCATCTCTTTGTCCAAGTTTGCACATAACAGTAGAAAAAATATCCGTATAATTGGCTTCGTTTCTGGGATGAGAAGGAATTCCTGTGTCTATTTCAAAAGGCTCCGCCCCGTGAAATCTGGCGGGATGCCGCTCCGCGGGAGCATATCCCTTACCCTTCTGGGTCAACGCATGGATCATAACAGGCCCCTTTACTCGTTTTGCCTCCTGAATGATCCTCACCAAGCCATCGATATTATGTCCGTCCACAGGCCCCAGATATGTAATCCCCATATCCTCAAAAAGCATTCCAGGAATCACCAGCTGCTTGAAGCTGCTCTTCGCCCTGCGCAGTCTGTTCACCATATTGTCTCCGGTTTTGGTTCCTTTCAGAGCATTGTAAATTCCCTCCTTCAGGTCAAGATACCCTGCCGCTGTGCGGATATTGTTCAAATATTTGGATACGCCCCCCACGTTCTCAGAGATGGACATATTATTATCGTTCAAAACAATAATAAAATTGGTCTCTGTCTTCGCTGCATTGTTCAGAGCTTCATAAGCCATTCCACCTGTCAGTGAGCCATCTCCGATCACGGATACCACAGTGCTTTTCTCTCCCTTAATATCCCTTGCCTTTACCAAGCCAAGTCCCGCTGATATGGAAGTGGAGCTGTGACCAGTGTCAAAGGCATCGCATATGCTTTCTTTTCTCTTTGGGAAACCGCTCATGCCACGGAATTGACGCAGTCCATCAAAACCTTCCTTACGCCCCGTCAAAATTTTATGTGTGTAGGACTGATGCCCCACGTCCCAAATAATTTTATCCTCCGGAAGATTCAGAGCCAGATGCAGAGCCATAGTCAGCTCCACCGCACCCAGATTGGAGCCAAGGTGTCCTCCGGTAACGCTGATTTTTTCAATCAGAAAATTCCTGATCTCCTGTGCCAGAGCACCATAATCCTCCTTGTTAATCTTTTTTATATCATTCACATGTTCTATCTTTTCCAGCAGCATAGCCTCAACCTCTGTTCTATCCATACCTTTATTTGCGGCGATGAATCAGGTCTCTGATCAGATCCTCCAGAAATCCGCGATCTCCGGGAAGCTCCTGCAGGATATACAGCGCCTCCGAAGAAAGTCTCTCCACATCCTCTCGGGCTTTTTCCAAGCCTCTTGCAGTTACATAGGTCTGCTTTTTATTCATAGCATCGCTTCCCACCATTTTTCCGAGCTCCCTGCTGTCCCCCACCACATCCAGTATATCGTCCTGTATTTGAAAGGCTATGCCGATATTACAGGCACATTTTTCCACGGCTTCGATCTGCTCCTTTGAAGCCTCCGCCAGAATGGCTCCTGCCATCATGGCCGCCTGAATCAAGGCAGCCGTTTTATGTTCATGTATAAATAAAAGCCTTTCCTGAGAGAGAGGCTCAGAACATCCCTCCGCTTCCAGATCCGCCGTCTGTCCTCCAATCATACCATATATACCGGACTTGCGGGCCATTATCTGAAGCGCTCTCATCACGGCCCTTAGCTTTCCTGGTTCAGACGTCCCCTCCTGAGCAGGAAAAGCCGCCTCAAGGGCTGTTTCAAAAGCATAATTCAGCAGGGCATCCCCAGCAAGAATGCCCATTCCCTCTCCGTAAACGGACCATGTGGTTTTTCGGCCCCTTCTGTAAGTATCGTTGTCCATAGCCGGAAGATCATCATGCACCAGAGAATATGTATGAATCATTTCGATGGCTGCCATGAAAGGTTCGATTTCTTTCCCCTTTCCGCCAAGAAGCCGATAGGTTTCCAGCATAAGCAGCGGCCTGAGACGTTTTCCTCCAGCCAGAAGGCTGTAATTCATAGCCTCCGCCACTGTTTTCCCATATCCCTCTTCCCTGGGAAGCCAATCTTTCAGAATATTCTCCACCTGGATTGTCTTCTCCTGCAAAAGTCTCTCAAATTCCTGTTTTTCCATACTTGCACCCCTTACCCGTTTCAACGGACGTCAATTTAACACAATAAAAAGTGCGTCCGACATGCTTTCCATTGTATGCTTATGCCTCTTGTCCAAGCTTCAGCACCTCTTTTTCCACTCTGTCGATCTGGCTGTTACATTCCTTCAAAAGCTCCATCCCCCTGCTGTAAACCTCAAAGGCTTCTTCCAGAGAAATATCTTCACGCTCAAGCTGCTCTACGATCTGTCCAAGGGCTTCAAAATTTTCTTCCAATCCCCTCTTTTTTTCCTTTTCTTCCTGCTGCGGATTCATATGCTCCCTTCCTTTCCTGTTACCAAAGCCTTGATTACACCGTCTCTCACATGTATCGTCAGAGGCTGCCCCTGCTCCACCTGTGAAATAGAACGGATATTTTTCCCTTCCGCATCTTCCACGTAGGAAAACCCGCTGCTTAATTTATCCAATGGGGAGAGCCCTTTTATTCTCTCAATATACAGCTCCAGCTCGTGACGCTTTCGCCCCAGAATCCCCTGCATCCTCTCCTGCAAACGTTCTTCCAGGGAAAGGCAACGCGTTTTCCTTTCCCGAATGCGGCCTGCAGGACTTAAATACTTCAGCATCGTCCCCAGCCGGGCCGCCCTCTCCCTCTGTCCGGTCAGCTTCTGCTGCATGAGACCGGCAATCTTTTCACGGTATCCCTCCATTTCGCCGAAAATTTCCCTGATGTCCGTGACTGCCAGTTCTGCCGCGGCGGAAGGAGTAGGGGCTCTCAGATCCGCAACATAATCGATAATGGTAGTATCCGTCTCATGTCCCACTGCGGATATCACAGGCACTGAACAGTCAAAGACCGCCTGCGCCACCTCTCTCTCGTTGAAGGCCCACAAATCTTCTATGGAGCCGCCGCCCCTTCCCACAATCATCACATCCACCCGTCTGCTTTCCAGGGCTTTAATTCCCCGGACAATGCTCGGGGCAGCCGCCTCCCCCTGTACAATGGCAGGATACAAAATAATCTGCACATAGGGATTTCTCCGGGAGGCAATCTGAATAATATCACGGACAGCAGCCCCCGTCTGTGCAGTAACCACTCCCAGGGTTTCAATATATTTGGGTATGGGCTGCTTATACTCCGGAGCAAACATCCCCAGCTCTTCGAGCTCTCTCTTTAAACGTTCAAACCTCTCATACAAAAGCCCTGCGCCATCCAACACGATCTGCTTTGCATAGAGCTGATATTTTCCATCTCTCTCATAGACGTCCACCGTGCCGCCCACTACAACCTGCTGTCCCTGCTCAAGACGAAAAGAAAGGCCCGCTCGGTTCCCGGCAAACATAACGCAGTTTATGGTTCCCTTGAGGTCCTTTAAAGTAAAATAAATATGTCCGGAGGAATGATACTTACAGTTGCTGACCTCTCCCTTCACAAAGAGGCTCTGAAGAAGATAATCCTGAGTGAACATATTTTTTATATAAGCATTTAATTGTCCAACGGTATAAACATTACGAATCGGAATCACCCGTCTTTATCAGTTTTGCCAAAATGGCGTTTACGAATCTTCCTGAGGTTTCCTGTCCGTATTTCTTGGCGATCTCCACCGCTTCATTTATGGCTACACCCTCCGGAATATCCTTATCAAAAAGAATCTCATAGGCTGCAATACGCAGTACGGTCAGTTCCACCTTTCCCATACGCTTCGTATCCCAGCCCTCTGTCTTCGCGTCCAGTATTCTGTCTATTTCAGGCAGCTTGTCCTGAATCTCCCCACATCGTCCGGAAACGTAAGCCGCATCCTTTTCAAGGACGATGGCCTCGTTATCCTCCAAAAACAGCTTCACCTGCTCCGGCATATCCTCCGGAGAATGAAACTCCGCGCGAAATAAAAGCAGAAAAACCTGTTCTCTCTGTTCATGTCGTCCCATTGCCTATCCTGCCCTTGCCCCGCTTCTATTTTACCTTCACGCCTGCAATGCGGATATTCACATCACTGCAGGTAAGGCCTGTCATATTCTCGATGGCAGCCTTTACCTTCTGCTGTACCTTCTGGCAGGTTGCGGGAATATTATATCCATATTCCATAGTCACAGCCAGATCCACCGTCACGTTGCCCTCCAGCACATCCACCTTTACTCCCTTAGTAAGGCTTTTCATTCCTACCTTACTCATTAGCTCATTGGTGATATTGCCTGCCATGGCGTTTACCCCCTCTACCTCCGTGGCAGCCAGAGAGGCGATCATTGCCACCACGTCGTCGGCAATCTGTACTGCTCCTATATTCTCATCAGACTTCAAAACTACCGCGTTCTTATCTATTTCTTTTTCCATATGGGCTTCCTCCTGTTATGATTCTATAATGTATAAGTATACCACATATATTACGCATTTGTCACCCAAAATGTCAGGGACAGCTGCTTCTCGTTATGGGCATAGGCAATCGTTCCGGTTTCACTGGCAAGATAATCAAAAATCTCCTGATTTTCGATTAAAGCTTCCAGAATTTCCTGAAAACACGCGCTGTCCGCACATTTCACCGTAACGTCGGCTCTTCCCTCGCCCGCCGCCCGGTCAAAAAGAGCTTTCATCTGTTCCCTGTCATAGGTGGTGAACAGGGCTCCCTCTCTCACATAGTAATTGGCTTCCACAGCCGAACACTCCGGCATGGGCACCACTCCTCCCAAAGTGTGAGTGCGCAACAGCTCTCTTGTGGTAACGCACAGATAATCATAATTGATGTCAGGCATGGCCTGACCGGAGGAATCCCC
Source organism: uncultured Acetatifactor sp. (assembly GCA_944383825.1). Lineage (GTDB taxonomy): Bacteria > Bacillota > Clostridia > Lachnospirales > Lachnospiraceae > Acetatifactor. The sequence goes on from CALWRA010000010.1 coordinate 24,184, forward strand.
CGGATTTTCCAGGCGGTAGGAGGCATCCCCCCAGGTGGTGTCAACATAATAATAATTTCCATCCACTCTTACCAAATTCCATGCGTGGCCCTCTCCCGTATCCACAGTTCCCATAACCAACGTGCACTCCACTCCCAGACTGTTTAAGAGATACTGGGTAGCCTTTGCGTAGCCCTGACAGACGGAAAAATGATTCACAAAAACTGAGTATATATTCTGATTATCCGGGGCATTCAAATCATAATCCGTATTCTTGATCAATGTCTCATAGACATATTTTACCTTGTCATACTCCGATGCCTCAGGTCCGATTCCGGCAAGCAGGGAGGCCACTCCCGCCTCAATTTCCTGCTTTCTCAAAAGAGCGGCGTCCTTGTCCATGCTGTAGCTGCCTGCAAAATCAATGGCTAGCAGACTCTCTCCCCTGGTATATTTCGTATAGGTATAACCCTCCACGAAAAAAAGCTCAGGGTGATCTATCAGCACACACTGAAAAATTTTATCTATACAGGTTTCGTCCAGGCCAGCTTCCAGACCGGCTGAAGACAAACGCACCGACTCAGCCATGCTTCCCAGAGCCTGCTCCATATCACGGTACCACAGCTTTTCCACATCTGAAAGACTGTCATAGGCATAATGAGACACAGAAGCTGCGTTTTGGGACAAAAAGGAAACTGTCTCCTCCGAAGCATTCGCCTCCGTCTCCGCTGCAGGCGGCTGCGCCTGCGTTTCCATTGTCCCGCTTTGCGTATCCTGGTACAACGCCGTCTGGGGAATTCCATCATCCAAAAGGATCTCCCCCGAAAGCTCCTGCTCCCCACAGCCCGTCCATAAAAAGGCCGTGAGAAATACGATTCCCAATAATCTGCCAGTCAATGCTCGTTTTTTCATGCCAAACTCCATGTCAATCGTTAATTACGACCAAACTCAGCGAGAGCCAGTCCTTTATTTCGCTCCAGAGTCATACCGATACTCCAGGGATGGACAAACAAAAGCAGAGGGTTCCCCTTCATATCCTTTACCTTTTTCATGTCCGAGGTTCCTGTCAGCCTGGAAATATCGATTTCATCCTGATTCTCAATCCAGCGGATATGCTCGTAGGGCAGATTTTCCAGACGAATCTCCACATTATATTCGTTTTCCAACCTGTATTTCAGCACGTCAAACTGCAGAACGCCTACCACTCCTACTATAATTTCCTCCAATCCCGTATTGAACTCCTGGAAGATCTGGATGGCTCCCTCCTGGGCGATCTGCTCTATCCCTTTTACAAACTGCTTTCTTTTCATCGTATCCACCTGCCTGACCCGGGCAAAATGCTCCGGCGCAAAGGTGGGGATTCCCTCATATTTGAAATTCTCTCTGGGCATACAGATGGTGTCTCCGATGGAGAAGATTCCCGGATCAAAGACGCCGATAATATCCCCTGCATAAGCTTCGCTCAAAATTTTGCGTTCATCCGCCATAATCTGCTGAGGCTGGGAAAGTCTCATGACCTTACCTCCCTGCACATGGCGCACCTCCATTTGTGCATCAAATTTGCCGGAACAGATACGCATGAATGCAATTCTGTCCCGGTGGGCCTTGTTCATATTGGCCTGAATTTTGAAAACGAACGCGCTGAAATCATGCTCCACAGGATCTATCAGACCAATATCCGCCTTTCTGGGAAGAGGCGTTGTGGTCATTTTCAAAAAATGCTGCAGAAAGATTTCCACGCCAAAATTCGTCAGTGCCGACCCGAAGCAGACGGGAGTCAGATCTCCAGCCCTCACCTGATCTAAGTCAAATTCCGCGCTGGCGCCATCCAAAAGCTCCACTTCCTCCAGAAGCCTGTCCGCCGCCTCATCTCCGATCACTTCCCTGAGCCGTGCTTCATCCTCCGCGGAAATTTCCGTGGCAGTACCCTCTTTGGTTCCCTTTTCCGTGTCAGAATAAGAAATCACACATTTTTTCTCCCTGTCGTATACTCCCTTAAACCCCTTCCCTGAACCGATGGGCCAGTTCAACGGGCAGGTGGCAATTCCCAGTTCCTTCTCAATGTCGTCAAGCAGCTCAAAGGTATCGTTTGCATCCCTGTCCATCTTATTTATAAAAGTAAAGATAGGAATCTTTCGCATAACGCACACCTTGAACAGCTTTCTGGTCTGGGCCTCCACTCCCTTTGAGGCGTCAATCACCATCACTGCAGAGTCTGCAGCCATAAGCGTCCTGTAGGTATCCTCCGAAAAGTCCTGGTGTCCGGGAGTATCCAGAATATTGATACAATAGCCGTCATACTCAAACTGCAGCACGGAAGAGGTGACGGAAATCCCTCTTTCCTTCTCTATCTGCATCCAATCCGACACAGCATGCCTTGCAGTAGCCTTCCCCTTTACGCTTCCGGCCAGATTTATGGCTCCTCCGTAAAGCAGAAATTTCTCTGTAAGCGTGGTCTTTCCCGCATCCGGGTGGGAAATAATGGCAAAGGTGCGGCGGCGTTTAATCTCTTCTGTATAATGACTCACTTTCGTGTCCTCCATATCGATGATGTCTGCGTCAGCGCAGCATGGATTCTCCTGCAAACTGGGGCGCGACCGAAAAATATTGTAACACAGTCGCCCCTATATCTGCAAAGGTTTTCCTCGTGCCGAGATTGCACGGCTTGACATTTTTCCCGTACATTAAAAAAGGCGTATATTCTCTGGTGTGATCCGTGGTCTTCAGATACGCCGGATCACAGCCGTGATCCGCAGTCAGCATCAGAATATCCTCATCCCTCATTTTTTCCATAATTTCAGGAAGTTTTTCATCAAAATAAGCCAAAGCCTTTGCATAACCGTCCACATCTCTTCTGTGTCCGTAAAGCATATCGTAATCCACCAGATTTATAAAACAGAGTCCCTCAAAATCCTGATCAAGATATTCCAGCGTCCGCTGAATACCCTCTTCGTTTCCTCCGGTGTAAACGGATTGGGTGATACCCTTGCCCGCAAAAATATCTTTGATCTTTCCTACTGCGATTACATCCCGTCCACTGTCCTTGAGCTGATCCAGCATAGTGACAGAGGGCGGCAGAATGGAAAAATCATGACGTCTTGAGGTTCTGACAAATGGCCCCCCCGCAGGCCCCGTAAAGGGGCGGGCAATCACCCTTCCCACACCATGCTCCCCCTTCAGGATTGCCCTGGCTCTGCGGCAGTACTCGTATAGCTGCTCCACTGGCACAATTTCCTCATGAGCCGCAATCTGAAACACACTGTCCGCAGAGGTATACACAATCAGATCCCCTGTCCGCATGTGCTCATCCCCGTATTTCTGTATTACCTCCGTACCTGAATAGGGAAGATTGCACAGCACTCCTCTTCCCGTGACTGCGCTGAACTGATCCAGAATCTCCTTGGGAAAGCCGTCAGGATAGGTAGGAAGCGGCTTGGGAGAATATATACCGGCAATTTCCCAATGGCCTATCGTAGTATCTTTTCCCTTTGACGCTTCTCTCATGCGCCCGTAGGCCCCGATGGGATCGGAAAAGCTTTTACCTGCAGCAATTTCCTCCACACTGTCAATTGAAAACAGTCCGAGCGCACCCATATTGGGCATATGAAAAAATGGGCTTGCGGATACGCTTCTTAAGGTGTTGACGCCTTCATCACCATAAGAAGCGGCATCCTCCATAGCTCCAATTCCGAAGCTATCCAAAACGATCAAAAATACTCTCTTCATGTAATTTTTCCTTTCGTCCGTCCGTTTTGCTCAGTATAACACACTTTTATGTATTTTACACGACTTTTGGCATTTTCTGCATATGTATGCTGCAACTCAGCCCTCCGTCCATCACTGCACTACAGTGCTGATTACAATGTTTTCCGCTGCAATCTCTGTTTTTCTCTTTACGATGTCCTCAATCTGCGCTCTCTGTGCGTCGGTTAGCTCTACAGCGTTTACAACTACATCCACTGCATCCCCGTTGATGCTCACAACCACGTCGGAAAATCCTTTGGCCTCCAGAAGGATTTCAGCAGCGGCTTCCTTTTCCGCCACCTCTGTCATCTCCACCATACTGTTTACAGCCTCCTGCTTCTGCTCATCGCTTAAGCCCCCGCTGTTAATGATTTCCAGCAGAGTTTCCTTATTCTTTGCTCTCGTTTGTTCTTTCAAAAGCTTCGCATCGGAAAGAACTGTGACGCCTGCGGTGGAAGTAAACACCGCTTCTCCGGGAACCTCCCCTTCATCGGGAGTTGCCTCCGCCACCTGAGTCTGGGCGTTCGTCTGTTCCCCTTCAGCCACCTGAGTCTGATCTTGAGTCTGATCCGCCTGGGCCACTTCCATATCCTCTTCCAGATAATCCTCCATGATCACATCCACATCTGAATCCAGGCTTTCAATTTCCGTCAGATCAGAGGACAAAAGATCTTCCTCCGACAAATCCAGGAGGCCGTCTGCAGATGCCGCTTCTTCCAGTCCTTCCGCCGTATAATTCTCGGTAATCACTCCGCTGGAGTCCACAGCGCTTGCACTGTCCCCTGAAGTCCCCTCCTGGGCCGTCAGGTATTCCTCCTCCAGATTTGTCCCCGCAAACTGCAAGTACCCCGCAATCGCTATCATAATGGCAAGTGCGGTAATCATAAGCTGATTTTTTTTGATTAAGTTTTTCACGGTACTCTCCCTTTTCAACTTTACTACTTTATTGTATGAGCCATAAAATGGATATATGCTAACCGTCGTTTTTCATTTTCACCACTTTCACCTTATGTGCCTCCAAATCAAAAAGAGCCTGTACAATTTCCGTAATGCTCTTATTGACGGTTCCGCTTCCGGCTCCCTGGGCCACAACCACAACGCCTTCCACCTCTGGCAGAAGAGTCTTTACCACGTAAGGTTCACTGTCATTTCCCTGAGTTTTATATACAGTGCTCTCCGAACTGTCCACCTGGCTCTGAGTCCGGCTGCCGCCCTGAGAATCCTGTTCTGTGGTATTGCTCCGGCTTATTGGTGTATCCTTTTCCACCACCAGCTCTTCCGAGGATTTCAGTGTAATCATAACCTGAACATTGCCTACTCCGCTGACCCCTGAAAGAGTGTTCTTCAGCTTCTCCTCCAGATAAGCGCAATAATCCTCCTGGGACAGGGACTGCACCTTGGACACCCTTTCCTCCTCCCCTCCGCCTCCTTCTTCTCCCTCATCTGCAGTTATCTCCTGTTCCATAGCAATATCTTCATTCGTCGGGCCTCCCGTCCCTTCCCCGGTCTCCTTTGTAGGCAACGCAATAATGAACAGCAGCACCCCCGACAGAATCAGGATTATGAAATTATCCCTCTGAAACCACTTGCGGATTCCCTTTTTTTCAATCCATCTTTTCCATGCTTCCTTCATGTTTACCTCATTTCCCGTAATACTGCATCCGCCAAAATCATTCTGAATCCGTTTCGATCCTGATTTCCTCCACTGGTTCCACATAAACAGGCTCCATACCATCTCCCTCCGCAGACAGTTCCATATGCTCCTCCGGAGCTTCCCCATTTTCTTCTCCGCCCTGCACTCTTGTCCCGTCTCTTTGAGCCTCTTCCTCCTCCAAACGTTTTCTCACTTCCTCCAGCGTCATATTCTCCAGCATCTGCCAGGAGCGGTCGGCATTTTCAGAAGCCTCGTCCATGCTCCCCTCCAAATTTTCTTCAAACTGCCTTACGCTCTCCGAAAAAGCAGCTCCATCCCTGCCGAAAAGCAGCCTTCCCACCGGAAGAAAAATTTGAATCAGCACCATGGCTCCCACCAGCATTTTCAGATACTTTTCATAAGCCGCCTTGGGCCGGAAGTGTACAATACTTTGTGCACAGATCATAAAAATTCCCATCTGACAGATTGCCTTAAAAAAATCTGACTGCATATCAAAACCCCCTGTTGGTAGCCGTAGCCACAATGGATATAGTAATCAAAAACAAAAGCAGCGCAGTCCCCGTGGTGCGAAACAAAAGCATTCCGGCGTCGCCTGTCTTATTCGCGCAGGCAGTAATTCGTTTATCGCTTACAATTCCCATAAGGGCGGCCGCTCCTTTTAAAAGGCAGGCGATCAGAAAAATTTTCAAAAGGGGCGCGGCGCACATCACCAAGAGGAGAATGAGCAAAACGATTCCAATGGTATTCTTGATCACCACTGCCGAGCCCACTACCAGCTCCACAACGCCATCCGCCGCATTTCCCACGCCAGGTATGGCCGAAATCAGTTTCTGCAGCGCGGAGGTTTTTACAGAATCTACCACCGGAGTAATCACCGCCTGGAAAATACTGATCCCCGTCACAACTCCCAGAGCTGCCTTCAGCACCCAGCCAATGCCTTTTTCCAGAAACTCTATCAAAAGATTCAGCTTTTCTTCCATCCATATGCCATTGATTACCGAAAGCATGGCGTAACTGTACACAAAGGGCATCACTCCCCCTATCAGAATATTTTCCACGCCATAAATAATCAGCAGAAGCAGCTGATAATAAGCTCCTACCGTAGCGGTTCCCGTTGCCACTCCCACGGAAATCAGATAAGTGGGAATCAACAGACGGATAAACAATACGATATTTTCTATCGTTTCCGCCGCGGTTTGGGCAGCTTGGGAAAAGCACCTCAAAAGAATTGCGGAAAAGAGCAGGTACATAAAATAAAAAGCCATATCCGCAATTTGGTGCCTGTCAAACGCCTCCACAAAATGAGCCATTAGCGCAGACACAATTCCCAGCACCAAAAGCCACACGAATATATTTTTCATCCCCGTAAGCTGAGCCGCCACCTCTCCCAGGCTTCCCTGAAACAGGTATCCGATAGCGCCCAGAACATCCCCCGACATAACCCTTTCCATGAGATCGGACAGCGAAAAGCTGACATCGGGAAAAAGTCTGCCCATCCCCTCTTCAAGTTTGTCCAATCCGTAATCCTGCCAGATGCTTTCCAGTTCTATCATCTTTCCTCTCATTCTGCCGCATCAGCGGCCTTTGCTTCAGCGTCCGTGCCTTTCATCCCATAAAGCTCTGTATCTGATCAATTACCGCAAAAAGTATGGGCAATCCGGCGAACATCACTGACAGCTTTCCCAGTATCTCTATCTGATCAGCAATGGCTCCATAACCTGCATCCTTACAGATACCTGCGCTGAACTCGCAGATATATGTTATGCCGATGACCTTCAGCAGTATGGAAAGATAGCTGCTGGCTCCTCCCAGATATGTCTGAATCAGATCAAGCTGAGCCACCACCGCCTCTACCTGCCGAAGAACATAACAGAAAATCAGGATTCCCACTGCAAACCCCATATATATGCCGTACTCCGGCTTTTGTCCCTTAAACTGCACCGCCAGAAGAACCCCTACAATTCCCAAAAGTCCCACCTTTATAATTTCTCCCATTGTCTCTTCTCCCTCTGTCCCGTCTAAAGCGAAAACAGCGCCTGTATTGTCTCAAACAGATCGTAAATATAAGGTACAATCCAGGTCAATACCAGCAACAATCCCGCCAGGCTGATTAAAAAAGCATGCTCCTCCCGTCCGCTGTGCTTTAATACCTGGCTCAATATGGTGACAAGAATTCCAACTGCCGCTATTTTAAAAATCAGACTTACTTCCATAATTCCTCACATTCTGCCGGTACACAGCTTTTTCTATAATAAAACGATTACCAGCAGCAGGCCGCTCATGGCTCCCAACCCCACTGCCAGTCTGCACTTCTCCCCATTTTCTCTTTCAAGCGCTTCTACGCCGCCATGGATCAGCTCTTTACTGATGTCAATGGAGCGGAGCTGCATTTTTTCCTCCGCAAAACTGCTTTCGGAAACAAAACGCAGAAAGTTCTCCCCATCTTCTTTTTTTATGGGCAGCTTCCCAAGACATCCTTCCATATGTTTTCTGAATACATCCCCGAAGCCAGTCCCCGTATTTTTTTCCATTTCCTCATACACTCCCCGAAAGGCTTCTCCATATGGCTCCTTAAGGCGGCCTGCCATACGCCTGCAGCATTCCGGAAGGGTGGCTTTTCCATAACGGATCTCACTCATCAAAAGCTCCAGAATCTCCTCCAGCTCCCGAAGCGCCTGAAGTCGTCCCATAAATTGCTGTCGGTACCACAGCCCCAATCCAAGGCTCCCCGACACAATCATAATCGCCCCAAAAATTTTCAGCATAGGCCTCCTCCCTTCCGTAAACCTGTCTGATTACACAATTTCCTTTTTCTTTTCCCAAAACTGCAAAGCAGTCGAAGAGTTTCTCTTCAAATATTTGTTCAAAGCCCTGCTTTTTCCGAATGTCCCACAGATCCTCCCCATGTACGGTAGCCAGGATTCTGCTACCGCAGGAGGCCGCCAGATGAAGCGCCTCCATATCCTCCTTCCCGCCAAGCTCGTCTACCGCTACCACTCTGGGAGACATGGACCGAAGAAGCAGCATCATCCCCAGAGCTTTCGGACAGGCGTCCAGCACATCCGTCCGAATTCCCACGTCATTCTGCGGGCATCCCATAAATGAACCGGCGATCTCGCTGCGCTCATCCACTACTCCCACGCCAAGTCCGGCCCCGTAGGGATTTCCATCGGATATCTGTCTGATCAGATCACGAAGCAGGGTTGTCTTGCCACAGCCAGGGGGAGAAATAATCAATACATTTTTCAAATGCCCCGCCACGTACACGAAGGGAAGAAGCTTGTCTGCCGCCCCTTTTACCTCATGAGCAACCCGAATATTCATATAAGAGATATGCTTTATGGTTCTCACCCCTCCGTCTGCTTCCAGCACCACCTGCCCCGCAACTCCCACTCTGTGCCCTCCTCTGACGGTGATAAAGCCCTGGCGCAGCTCATCCTCAAAGGCATACAGTGAATAATGGCAGATATGCTGCAAAATCCCTTCCAGCTCATCCTCAGAAATCCTGCAGGCAAGTTCCTGCTTGTCCGTAAATCGGCCATCCTGATCCAGATACCACTCCCTGCCCTTCATCAAAACAATAACGGGCTTTGCTGCTCTTAGACGTATTTCCTGTATCTCCCGTTCCATTCCCGCTACCTGCTTCCAAAAATCTCTATTCTCCATGGGAAACAGCTGCAACAGCTTTCCTGACATATCCAACCTCCCGGGATACAGGCTTTTCAGGTTTTGATACAAGCCTTTTCCTTCTTTCACAATATATGAATCCCCTTCCAGGATATTCCTATTTTTGTATTAAAAAAAGAACATCCAAAATCCTGAAAATGATAGACAAATATAAAGGAAAGTGATATTCTTATACCAGATAAACAGTAATCATTATTATTTTTTATAATAATCACAATTCACGTCACGGAGGTATATGATATGAGTACAAACAGCGCACAGGTTGACAATCTTGTAAATCTTTTGGATGGCTATGCAGAAAAGGGCGGACATCATCTGAATGTCAACGTCCTGAACAGAGACACTCTTCTGGATGCTCAGAAGCATCCGGAGAAATACCCTCAGCTTACTATTCGTGTCAGCGGGTATGCAGTGAATTTCATTAAGCTGACTCCCGAGCAGCAGGCTGACGTTATCAGCCGTACTTTCCATGAGGCAATGTAGTTTTCTGTTTTATACGTATTACCAAAAGAAAAAATAAGCCAAGGTGCTGCCACACTAAATTTTAGTGCGGCAGCCTTTTTTTGCAAAGAATAAGAGCCAGGTCTGTGCAGGGACTGGCTCTTGGCGTAAAATTTATTTATTATGCCAAATAAACTTTTACGGAAAAATTATACCCTATCTTCTCTGCACAATGCCGGAGAACATATTTGTTTTCCCTTTCTTGTCGGGCGGCGCATTCCTCGTTGCTCTGTCTGTCTGCTGAAAAATCGGTTTTTTGTTGTACTCTTGCCTCTCACTATATGCAACGCGCAAACTTTTATTTTTTCCAAAGTTTCGAGGAAGTTTTTTCAGAAAGTTCTGTTATGACTTGATATGGACAAAGGACGGAGCAACTGATTTATTCAAATTATCGTATATCTTTTTTACCCCCTCTATCAGAAACCAAAATATCAGAAATCACTTGACAATATTCAACAAGTAGAATATAATATTTATATTCCACTTGTTGAATATCTAAATTTTATTAAAAGGAAAAATCTTATTATGCTTAAACACGGAATATTGGGATTGCTAAACTACGGGGATATGAGTGGCTATGAAATTCGCCAGGTTTTTAAGGACTCATTAAACTATTTCTGGACCGCACAGACCAGTCAAATTTATCGTGAAATTGGGGGATTAGAGAAAAACGGTTGGATTGAAAAGCGGACTGTTGAGCAAGCTGGAAAGCCAAACAAAAATATCTGCTCTATTACAGATGAAGGTCGGAAAGAATTGCTGCGGTGGTTATCGGAACCTGATGCAGATATGGATATACGCTCTTCCACTTTGATGAAAACTTTTTTTATGGGTGAATTGCCGATTTCAAAAAGCTTAGAATTTTTTAAAGAACTTAACAAAGAATATCGCATTGTTTTGAGCAACCTTCAAAAAGCGAATAATTCTATCAATTTATATCGAGAAATGATACCGGATAAAAGGAACGCACTGTTTTGGCAAATGACTTTAGATTTCGGAAAGCGATATATGCAGATGTACCTTGATTGGACGGAAAGCTGTATCCACCTTGTGGAAAGCATGGAGGAATGACAATGAATATCCTTGTAATCAACGGAAGCCCAAAGGGTGAACGCAGCAACACGCTTCGTCTTACTAACGCCTTCTTAGAGGGAATTTGTTATGCCCAAAAAGATATCCTGCCTAAAATTGCAATGCTTAATATCGCGCACATGGATATTAACGACTGCCAAGGCTGCTTTTTCTGTTGGAAAGCCACACCCGGAAAATGCCGCATTTGCGACGATATGCAAACAGTCATTGAAAAGTTATTATGGGCTGATCTAACTATTTGGAGTTTCCCTTTATATTATTTTAGTTTGCCCGGCAAGCTAAAAACTGTAATGGATCGCCAGCTTCCTTTAATGCTACCTTTTATGTTGTCTAATGCAGAGGGAGGCGGCCACCCCTCAAGATACGATATGAGTGGAAAAAAAACCGTTTTAATTTCTACTTGCGGTTTTTATACAGCAAAGTCAAATTACGATAGTGTAACAGCACAATTTGACAGGATTTGCGGCAAAGGAAACTATACCGCTTTGTTTTGTGGACAAGGCGAACTTTTCAGAGTACGGGAATTGTCAAACCGTACGGAAGAATATCTTGCAGTTGTTCAGCAGGCCGGGCAGGAGTATGTTTCCGGCGGTATAAAAGCAGAAACAAACGCGAAACTGCAAGAATTACTATTCCCAAGGGATGTTTTTGAGCGCATGGCAGACGCAAGCTGGGGGGTAACGCAAGCCGGCGAAAAAGAAGATTTTTCATTGACTTTTACAAAGCAAATGGCGGCTCTTTATAATCCAGCAGCTTATAGAGGAACAGATATAATTTTAGATATGGATTATACAGATATTGGAAAGCGTTATCGCGTTATCTTGGGGAAAACTGAGAGCCGTGTTGTGGAACAGTTTAATGAGAAACCAACAACGGTAATTCATACGCCCTTTCATGTATGGCAATCCATTGCTGCCGGAGAAATAGAAGGTGCCGATGCTTTAATGAAACACTTATATTCTGTCGAAGGCGATTTTGATCTAATGCTGAAATGGGACGTCTATTTTGGGCAGCGTCAAAACACGAATGCAACAGAAGATAAGTCAACATCAAACGCGAAAACTGATATGCGCTATGTTTTAATCCCTTGGACTGTGTTTTGGATAACTGCAAATATCCATATCTTTTGGGGAAGCATAATTAGCATTTTTGTTTGTTGCTTATTGCCTCTGCTGTTCTATAAAAACAAGAAAACAGTATATGATGTAATTTCCGGCGCATTGGTAAGCGTATTTTCAATGCTGCTGCTTATCAACTTGTCGGCAGTTATTGTGATGCCTTTGTCTTATTTAGCGTTTGGTGTGATGTGGAGTATATCTGCTTGTCTGAAAATACCTCTTTCTGCCGAATATTCCATGAATGATTACGGCGGGGACGATGCCTTGCGAAATCCTATGTTTATCAAGACAAACCGTATCTTAACTGCGGCATGGGGTATTCTCTACTTAGTTACATCTATTTGGACATATTTTATTATGCGCACTGCCGCAGGAAGCTATATTGGAATTATCAATTCCATACTTCCGGCAATAATGGGAATATTTACTGCATGGTTCCAAAAATGGTATCCAAGAAAAATAGCCCGGGAAAGTAATAAATAGTATTTGCCTGTAAAATAACAGGGTGATAATATGGCAAATTTTCAATGGGTCTTATGCCCGATATGCGGGAACAAAACACAGGTAAAAGTCAGAGAAGATATAATACTTGAACACTTCCTTCTACTGCGACTTTTCACCGCGTAGCAATTCTCCATGTTGGCGTGGATATTTAAACGGACTAAAAGCCTGTATTTATTCGGCTTGCGAAGTGCAGAAACAGGGCGGGCAATACAATATACCTGGAAAGCGCAAAACGCTGTTCTATCATTCCAAATAGCTACCGCAAGGCAGCTGTTCCAAGGGCCCAGTGAAGCTCCCGCACTTTTGGGTCACCAGGAATGTCTTATATACGACTATGAATTGCTCCCTATCCGTATAACTTTAAAATATGGAGTATTGGTATATGTGGTAACCTACAAGGAGAGAGTTCTGAGCTCCCGGGGCCACTTTATTTTTCAAGCGGGCCCTGTTTTATTTATTATATCCACACCTTCAAATTCTTAAATCCCGCAATTCAATTCCAAGTAGAAATATTGTGATACAGCCTGTAGTAGCCCCCTCCAAGTCTCTGTACCTGAAGCTGGATGGCAAAATTCTCCATTCCCAGCTCTTTTAAGGCTTCCTCCACATACTGAGTGCGGAAGCTGCTGTCACTGTATGCTCTTTCGATAGTTGGCCAAAGGCTCTCGGGCACCACATTGGTAAACTGCTGAAAACCGCTGCCGGCCTCAACCATCTGTGAAAGGCAGTCCGCATAATATTCTTCCATGGTGCTTAAAACCTCGTCCGCTGTGATTCCCGCCTGTGACAAATTGTCCTCTTCTGAGACTCCAGTGTCCTGACTGCGGTTATTGTTCCATGTGCTCTGCCATGTGAGAGGCTCCTGGGGATTCGGATTAATCAGATAGCCTTCCTGGGAAGCATCTTCCTCCCCATCCGTTTCCTGCGCCTCCTCCTGTGAAGAAGACGCCCTGCAGGCAGGAAGGTAAACAGACAGGCCTCTTCTGATATGAGTGGAAGCCAACTCCTCATCCGACTTGTTAAAATAATCATAAGTAGAAGGGTTCGTATCGTTCCAGGTCACGTCCACATTATAATATTCCTGTCCAATTCTGATAATGTTCCAGGCATGATCCTGTCCTGAATAGCCTGTGCAGTAATAACACGGTATGTTTAATTGCTGCATCAGATACTGAAATGCTCTGGCATAACCGGCGCATACAGTACTGCCGCCTACCAGAGCGCTGTAAGCGCTCTGGTTCATATCTGCCGTCTCATTATAATCCACCAGCTCCACAAGAGCATCATGCACATATCTCTCCCTGTCCAAATCGCTCTCCAACTGTCTGGCCCCCTCTAAGATACTCTCCGCCGCAGCGTCAAAAAGCTGTCCTGCCTCTGCCAAATATGCCGCCGTTTCGTTAAACTGCAAGGTGATCTCCACACACTGTCCTCCCCGCAGATATTTACAGGAATACTCTGTCTCAAGCCAGAACAGTTCTGGATGATCATTGTAAACCGCCTCAAAAACATTTTTAAGCTGATTTACACTGATTGCAGTCACCGGAGAAAAGGATTCCGTCAGCTGCTGCGCATTGGCATAAATCTGTCGGTACACTTGCTGCATATCCTCCTGCAGCATTCCATAATAGGGATAGATCTCCGCATCAAAGGTCAGCTCCTCACCGGTAGCTCCCACAGAGGCTGTGCTTTGGGCTGTTCCTGTTTCCGAGTCAATCTCTTGCCGCTCTTCCCTAACGGGCGTATAACCGGTTTTGCCCTCAACGGTTTCCGGCAGGACAATCTGACCTCCGGCCGGAAGCACATAGCTCCCCTCCGATACCGTGGGGGAAATTCCCTCCGCCGACAAATCCTGTCCCTGGGCTTCTTCAGCTCCCGTTTCCTGCACCGTCTGCCCTTCCTGTCCTGATCCCGGCTCCTCTGTTGCGTTCTCCCTCCCGTTTTCCTGTCCGTATAAGGCTGCGGCAAGGCTCTGCGTAATCGCCGGATTAAAAGCGCAGACCGCCACACCGGCGCAACTCAGCGTTAAAATAATACAGATAATATAAAAAATTCTTTTCAGTGCTTTCAACTTAAAATACCCTTCCTTTGTACTGATTCCTTCCTACGGCAAAAGTCCCTCTGCAGAATACCTGTTGGAAGCGTTCCACAATATCCACTCCCGATACCCCGCATCGTAAACAGCCTGAATCTGTTCCCTGATCTGCTTCCCCTCGTATGAAATATGGCCTTCCACCCAGGTAGCGGTGAAAGCCTGCAGCCATGGCCGCACCTTTGCCCGTTCTTCCTCCGGTACTTGTGACAACTCTTCCACAGATCCTTCCAGAGCCGCCAATACAGTTTCATAGGGCTGGGCATCCGGAACGGAAAGGCCAAATACATGATTGCCGTAATGGGAGGGATACACCATCGGGCAGAGCACATCGACTACTCTGCCAAGCTCCACGTAATCCTGCCCAACCTGTTCCACATCCACACTGCTGCCGATAATAGTACCGAATACATCCGCTGTAACAGGAATTCCTTTTTCATGCAGTTTTTCTGCGGCATAAGACAGAAAGCCGGTAATAGCTTCCTTTTTTGGATACACCTGCATGTCCACCCCATAATCCGCTGCGTCCGCTTCCTCTCCAATTGGAAAACGAACATAATCATACTGGATTTCATCAAACCCAATTTCCGCCGCCTCTAGAGCCACCTGGGTCAGATACTCCCATACGCCTTCCTGATAGGGATTTACCCAAGCCAGGCCGTAGGCGTCCGTCACGGGTGTTCCATCAGGCTTTTTCAGCGCAAGCTCAGGACTGCTTCCGGCAAGATACGGATCCTTAAAGCAGACAATCCTTGCAATGGTATAAATACCGTGATCCTTAAGGATTCTCATCAGCCCCTCCATATCCTGTATGTAACCGACACAGGCTCCCATTTCCTGCGCCATGTCATAATCCATCTGCCAGGTAATGTTTCCCTCATCGTTCTTTACGTCAATGACCATGGCGTTCAGCTCCGTTTCGTCCAACAGTCTGATTAAATCCTCCATTCCACTGCTTCCAGCCATTGGACCTGTCACATAGATTCCCTTTACCTCCGGACGCTCCTGATCGGTCTGGATGATTTCTTCCGCCTGCGTCTCGGTTTCTTCCGGATTTCCAATGGGCTCAGGCTGCAGCTGCGCGGGCTTCTGTTCCCCCTCTGTCAATTCTCCCGAAGCCCAAACCGCCTCTTCACCTGCCGCCCCACCGATACGGCTGAAAATAAACATAAGCGTTCCTATCACCGCTGCCAGCGCAAAAAACGCCGCACACGCAAAAATGAGTCTCTTTCTTCTCCCTCTGTGACCGCTTCTTCTTATGTAACCACTCCTCCTCATTTCGACCTGTTTCATCCCTCTATATATCATTTCTTTTATTTATTATAATATAAATACCGACTTTCCGAAAGAGCAATTTAAAATACATTTTATTCAGCTCTTTTATTAAAATACAACGCTCTGTTCCAAAGAACAGAGCGTTGCTTATTTTTTAAATTATATCATCTTCATCTCATAATATTTTTCTCGCATGCCATATTACACAAATCCAACAGCCATGGATAGCCTGTCTTACTTGTTATTGAGCGCCGCCTGTGCCGCCGCCAATCTTGCAATAGGCACACGGAACGGTGAACAGGACACATAGTTCAAACCGATTTTGTGGCAGAATTCCACAGAAGAAGGATCTCCGCCGTGCTCACCGCAGATACCGCACTTTAATTCAGGGCGAGTCTTACGTCCCTTTTCAACCGCCATCTGTACAAGCTGTCCAACACCTGTCTGATCCAGTCTCGCAAAAGGATCGGACTCATAAATTTTCGCCTGATAATACGCATCCAAGAACTTTCCTGCATCGTCACGGGAGAAACCAAATGTCATCTGCGTCAGATCATTGGTTCCAAAGGAGAAGAATTCTGCTTCCTCCGCAATGGCGTCTGCTGTAAGGGCCGCACGGGGAATTTCGATCATCGTTCCGATATGATACTGAATATCGGAATTTTTCTCTTTCTTCACCTGCTCTGCAGTTTCCACAACAATATCCTTTACAAACTTCAGCTCTTTCTTCTCTCCCACTAACGGAATCATAATCTCGGGAACAATGTCGTATCCCTTCTCATTCTTCACCTCAATGGCCGCTTCCATAACGGCTCTGGTCTGCATCTTCGCAATTTCAGGATAAGTCACTGCCAGACGGCAACCTCTGTGTCCCATCATGGGGTTAAACTCATGGAGAGAATCACATTTTGCCTTTACCTCTGCGACAGTCAGCCCCATGTCCTTCGCCAGCGCTGCAATATCAGCGTCATCGGTGGGAACAAACTCATGGAGAGGCGGATCCAGATAACGCACGGTCATGGGCTTTCCTTCCAAAGTCTCATACATAGCCTTGAAGTCAGCCTTCTGGAACACAATCAGTTCATTTAATGCCGCCTCTCTCTGCTCAACAGTATCGGAAAGAATCATCTTACGGATCTTGGGAATTCTCTCCTCACCAAAGAACATATGCTCCGTACGGCACAGACCGATTCCCTCTGCGCCCAGTTTTACAGCGTTTGCTGTGTCATCCGGAGTATCCGCATTGGTGCGCACCTGAAGTTTTCTGAACTGATCCGCCCAAGCCATAATACGGCCAAAGTTGCCTCCTACGGATGCCTCTACCGTCTTAATGTCTCCCTTGTATATCTTACCGGTGCTTCCATCCAGGGAAATATAATCTCCTTCATGGAACTCATATCCGCCCAGTGAAAATACCTTTGCTTCCTCGTCAATCTTGATGTCGCCGCATCCGGATACACAGCAGGTTCCCATACCACGGGCAACCACTGCCGCATGGGAGGTCATTCCGCCGCGAACCGTCAGAATTCCTTCAGCTGCATGCATGCCTTCAATATCCTCAGGAGAGGTCTCCAGACGAACCAAAATAACCCTCTCTCCTCTGCCGCCCTTGCCGGCAGCTTTTGCTTCCTCAGCAGTAAAATACACCTTACCTGCAGCCGCTCCGGGAGACGCGGGAAGCGCAGAACCGATCACCTCGCCTGCTTTCAGTGCGTTCGCATCAAAGGTGGGGTGCAGAAGCTGATCCAAAGACTTCGCTTCAATACGGCAGACAGCCTCCTCAGGAGTAATCATGCCTTCATCTACCAAATCACAGGCAATGTTGATTGCCGCAGCCGCTGTTCTTTTTCCGCTTCTTGTCTGCAGGAAATACAGCCTGCCCTCCTCAATGGTAAACTCCATATCCTGCATGTCACGGTAATGCTTTTCCAGCTTATCTGCCAGCTCCATAAACTGCTTATAGCAATCGGGAAGCTCCTTCTCCATCTGGCTGATATGCTGAGGCGTGCGCACACCTGCAACAACATCCTCGCCCTGAGCGTTAATCAAATATTCACCGAAAATACCCTTTGCGCCGGTTGCAGGATTACGGGTGAAGGCAACTCCCGTTCCGGAGGTCTCACCCTTATTTCCGAAAACCATACACTGTACATTTACTGCGGTACCCCAGTCGCCGGGAATATCATTCATACGTCTGTACACAATGGCGCGGGGATTGTCCCATGAACGGAATACGGCCTTCACGGCGCCCATAAGCTGTTCTCTGGGATCCTGAGGGAATTCCTCTCCATTCATGGCATCTTTATATACTGCTTTGAATTTATCAGCCAGAACCTTCAGGTCTTCTGCTGTCAAATCCGTATCAAAATGAACGCCCTTTTCCTCTTTCATCTCATCGATGATTTTCTCAAAAAAGGACTTGGGAACCTCCATAACCACATCGGAATACATCTGAATAAAACGACGGTAGGAATCATATGCAAATCTGGGATTTCCCGTTTTTTTCGCAAATCCTTCCACTGCCACATCGTTCAGGCCAAGATTCAGGATAGTATCCATCATACCGGGCATGGATGCTCTGGCGCCGGAACGGACCGAAACAAGCAGAGGATCTTCCGTGTCGCCGAATTTTTTACCCATCAGCTCTTCCAAATCAGCCAGACACTCGAAAATCTGGTTCTTGATTTCATCGGAAATCTGCTTTCCGTTTTCGTAATAATCCGTGCAGGCCTCTGTGGTAACAGTAAAGCCCTGAGGGATCGGCAGGCCAAGATTGGTCATTTCCGCAAGATTAGCCCCTTTGCCGCCAAGAAGATTTCTCATGCCGGCATTTCCCTCTTTGAATTTGTAGACCCATTTTTTCATGCTTTTTTGTCTCCCTTTTTAATTAGTAACCTAACCTAAGTTTAAGTACTTGGATATTGTAACAATCTGCCAATGGAATATCAAGACGAATTTGACAATTTTTTGACACACCAAAAATTTTCGTCTATTTTGTACAAATTTTTAGTTTTTAATATGTCAATTTAGTATAGTACTATCTTGCTATGTAAACACTTACGCTTGTGAGTTCACACAAATGTAAGCATTTACATTTTAAAAAGAAGCACCATTGAGTGCATTTCTGGCGCCACAATCCGTTTTCGGAAGGAAGCTGTCAAAAATGAAAATATCAAAATTTCTTCTTGCTCTTTGAAGCTCCTCCTCACTTTTTACAGTCCATGCTGCAGCCGTAGCCTTGTACAATTCATGGCACAGTCTCCTTGACAGTATATTCGGATATTTATGATTATATGCGATAAAATCAGGTTTTCCCAGCCAGTTGAAGCACAGATTCTGGAGCAGGAAATAAAGAACGCCCGAATATTCTCCTTCTCTGAGAAATCCATCGGAAAGCTGTCCCCTCACAATATCCTTTCTGTTTCTGCGGTACCACAAGACTCCCAGGGGATGAAAGGATTCCATGCAATACTTTCCCTGATATGCCGAAAGCAGCCTGTCCGCCTCCCTGCAAAGGGACAAATCAAAACGCTCAATCTTAAATTCCACAATCAGAGGAACTCTTCCGTTCACCATTTTCAGCACATCCTCCAGCCGTGGAATGTACTCGCCGGACCCACACAGGCTAAACCGGCTCAGTTCCTCCCATGTGTAGTCGCTTACCTTCCCCGGACAGCCACAGATTCTTTTCAGGGTAAAATCGTGAAACACCACCGGCACCCTGTCTCTGGACAGCTGGATGTCCAATTCGATTCCAAATCCCGCTTCCACTGCTTTCTCAAAAGCCCTCATGGAGTTTTCCGGGGCGTCGGATTTGTTGTCGTGAAGACCTCTGTGAGCATACAGCCACTGTTTGAAATAATCCGTATCCGGCCTGCCCGGCATTCTGGGCATAATCATCAAAAAATAAAGAAGAGTTCCAAGCAGCAGAGCCCCAAGAAAAACCGTAATTCCTATAATGTACATTCCTACACCCCTTATCCGTTTCGTTGGACGTCCATTTCATTATGCTTCGGCCGTTTCCATATTTTAAGCCTGGAAATTAGTCTTCAACATCAAAATTTTCCAGAACACTCTTCTTTCGCTCAGGCCTCACATCTCCGTGCCGCACCTGCGTCATTGTCACAAAAGCCATTAGAGAGAAAACAAAAGCGTAAGGAAACAGCGTCCCATATGACACATTTTCCAGCAAAAATCCGGAGAGGACAGGCGTTATGATCTGAGCTGTCATGGAAAAGGTATAATAGGTTCCGGTAAATTTACCGATGTGTCCTCCCTTCCCCATCTCCACAACCATAGGGTAAGAATTTACGTTGATTGCCGCCCAGGCCACGCCGATCAAGGCAAAAGCCACATTGATCAGAGGGTGATACCGCACCGCAAAAACAGCGCTGGCATAGCAGGCGGCCATAAGAAGCACGCCGCCCATAATGGTTTTTTTCCGCCCAAGTCTTGCCGATAAATTTCCAATAGGAATATAGCTCAAAATAGCAGCCACCGTTGCCACCATCAGACAGTCTGCAAAGCTGCCTCCCTCCATTCCCCAGACAACTCTGGTATATCTGGAAAACGCCGTTGTAACTGCATTATATGCCGTAAACCAGAGGAAAACTGAGACCAGCATAAATATCATGCTGTGCTTCACCGCAGAAGGAAGCGCCTCTTTTGGTGCCTCCCCTCCGTGATCCAGATGGACTTCTATTCCTTCTTTATCTTTACCGCCTTCTCCCTTCTCAGCAAGCAGCGCTGCTCTCAGCCTGTTTTCCCGGACAGTGACAAGCAGGATTCCCACTGCCAGCGCCATAAGGGCAGCTATGCTGATAAACAGAGGAAAATAATCAGGTCTCTCGCCCTCCCCCACCAAAAATCTGATCATAATCAAAGCGTAGACGCCGCCAATGGCACCCATCAGATTGATCACCGCATTGGCCCTGCTTCTTAAGTGACTGGGAGTCAGGTCAGGCATCAGGGCAACGGCCGGAGAACGGTAAAGCCCCATGGCCAGCAAAGCTCCAAACAACGCGCCCATAAAAAGCGGTAAGTTCCCGTTTCTGTCTGCCGCCGGCAAAAGCATCATAAAAATTATGGCAAGAACGGTTCCACACAAAATAAAAGGCGTCCTCTTTCCCAGGCCGGTCTCCACCTTATCGGAAAAAGAACCGAATACCGGAAGCAGAATCAGCGCCAATACATTGTCAAGAGCCATAAGCGTCCCCGTAGCCGTTTCTCCCAGCCCAAAGGAATTCTGAAGCATTAAGGGAATCATATTGTCATACATCTGCCAGAAAGCGCAGATGCTTAAAAATGCCATTCCTATGAAAAATGTTCTTCTGTAATTTAATTTCGTCCGCATAAAGCCTCCTTTGGAATTAATTTATTTTAATTCAATTCTTCGATAATGTCAACGCTGTGCACAATCTCCGACCCAGCCCTGGGAAATCCCTTTAAATTTGCGCATTTTACTTGCATTTTCCGGCTATTTCTGTAAAATAGGAAACGGTGGGTTTTTTATGCCCCGCAGACATTCTTCAATATATGAAAATAAGGAAAGGTTTGAAAAAATGATCAGTGCAAACAATGTAACGTTGCGAATCGGCAAAAAAGCGTTATTTGAGGACGTAAATATCAAGTTTACAGAGGGAAACTGCTACGGATTAATCGGTGCCAACGGCGCCGGCAAATCCACCTTTTTAAAAATTCTATCCGGTCAGCTTGAAACCACACGGGGAGACGTTTCTATCACCCCCGGTCAGCGTCTGTCCGTGCTGGAGCAGGATCACTTCAAATATGACGATCAGGCGGTCATGGACACCGTTATCATGGGCAACCAGCGGCTCTATCAGATTATGAAAGAAAAAGAAGCCATCTATGCAAAAGAGGATTTCAGCGATGAGGACGGTATACGGGCCAGCGAGCTGGAGGCGGAATTTGCGGAGATGGACGGCTGGGAGGCGGAGTCAAACGCCGCCATGTTATTAAACGGTCTGGGAGTAGACACCGAATATCATTATTCCATAATGAAGGATCTTGACGGCAGCCTGAAAGTCAAGGTGCTTCTGGCCAAGGCTCTTTTCGGCAACCCCGACATTCTGCTTTTGGATGAGCCCACCAACCATCTGGATCTGGATGCCATTGCATGGCTGGAGGATTTTCTCATTGATTTTGAAAACACTGTGATTGTAGTTTCCCATGACCGTTATTTCCTCAATAAGGTCTGCACGCATATCGCGGATATCGATTACGGCAAAATTCAGCTTTACGCAGGCAACTACGATTTCTGGTATGAATCCAGTCAGCTTCTTATCCGCCAGATGAAGGAGGCCAATAAGAAAAAGGAAGAGAAAATCAAGGAGCTGCAGGAATTTATTTCCCGTTTCTCTGCCAACGCTTCCAAGTCCAAGCAGGCCACCTCAAGAAAACGCGCTCTGGAAAAAATCCAGCTGGACGAAATACGTCCCTCCAGCAGAAAATATCCCTACATTGATTTCAGACCGGACCGCGAAATTGGCAACGAGGTACTGACGGTCGAGCATTTATCAAAAACCATCGGCGGGGAAAAGGTACTGGATGATCTCTCCTTTATTGTAGGACACGACGACAAGATTGCTTTTGTGGGGAGCAACGAGCTTGCCAAGACCACATTATTCCAGATTTTGGCCGGTGAAATGGAACCGGATGAGGGAAGTTATAAGTGGGGCGTCACCACTTCTCAGGCATATTTTCCCAAGGACAGCACTGCTGAATTTGACAACGACCTGACCATCGCAGACTGGCTTACAGGCTACTCCCCCGTCAAGGACGCCACCTATGTGAGAGGCTTTCTTGGACGTATGCTCTTTGCAGGTGAGGATGGCGTGAAAAAAGTACGGGTGCTTTCCGGAGGGGAAAAGGTACGCTGTCTTTTGTCCAAGATGATGATCAGCGGGGCAAACTGTCTGATTTTAGACGAGCCCACCAATCATCTGGACATGGAGTCCATTACCGCTCTGAACAACGGACTGATTAAGTTTCCGGGCGTAGCTCTCTTCTCCTGCCACGACCATCAATTTGTGCAAACTACGGCTAACCGCATTATGGAGCTGCTTCCCGGCGGAGGGCTAATTGATAAAATTACCACCTACGACGAATATCTGGCTAACGACGAGATGGCCAGAAAACGCACTGTTTTCACAGCCAACAAAGAAGACGACGAGGATTGAGGATTATGACTTACTCTCATGTTCACAAACCGGCGGCCATTGATCTGCATGTCCATTCCAACCGCTCCGACGGCACTTATTCCCCCCGCCAGCTGGTGGATTATGCCATGGAAAAAGGTCTGAGAGCCTTTGCTTTGACAGATCATGACACTGTGGACGGGCTGGATGAGGCGGTACGCTATGCCCACAGTCTGAAAGACAATCCTTCCGTCCCCGAGGTTATTCCGGGAATTGAATTATCCACCCAATACCAGGGACAGGATATTCATATTGTAGGACTTTATATTGATTACAAAAACCCTGAATTTCTGCACTGGCTCAAACGCTTTACAGAATCCAGAACCTTGCGTAATCATAAAATGTGCGCTCTTCTGAAGGAGGCCGGCGTTGAGATCTCCTATGATGAACTTCTGAAGGAATTTCCGGACGCCGTAATCACTCGGGCCCACTATGCAAAATATCTGCTTCGTCGGGGCTATGTAAAGAGCATTAAAGAAGCCTTTGATCGCTATGTAGGAGATCACTGTCCCTGCTTTGTGCCCAGGGAAAAGGTAACGCCCGAAGAGGCGGTGGAGCTGATACTGAAGGCGGACGGCATCCCTGTGCTGGCCCACCCTGCCCTGTATCATATGAGCGATTCCCGAATGGTGGAACTGATTTCTCTCCTGAAAGAAAAGGGCCTTATGGGAATAGAGGCTGTCTACAGTACCTATCATGCAGGAGAAGAGCGTTTTTTCCGCGCTCTTGCCCGCAAGTACCATCTTCTCGTCAGCGGCGGCTCCGATTTCCACGGCCCCAACAAGCCGGGTCTGGATCTGGGCACAGGTTACGGAAGGCTCTTCGTCTCCGAAGAGCTTTTGACACTGATTCGCCAGAGCCGAAAGAATCTTCTTTTCACGGATTTAGACGGTACTCTTCTTTTAAAGGACAGTACAGTTTCTGATGCCATGAAGCAAGCCCTGGAACGCATGACCCAGGCAGGACACCGTTTGATTCTCACTTCAGGCCGTCCTCTGCCCAGTATCCTCGAAGTGTGCGGACGGATAGGCCTTACGGAAAATCGGCCTTCTCCATTTCCCAATATGATGATTATAGCCAATAACGGAGCTCTGATCTACGATTGCAGTCTCCAGGCTCCCATCCTGGAACACCGCATTGCCCCTGAGGATATTGCCTTCCTGGAAGAGAAAGCCCGTCAGGCCGGTCTTCATATGCACGGTTATTCGGAGTCGGAAATCATCTGTACTCTGGAAAAGGAAAATGCGGAGCTTCAGTTTTACAGGCAGCGCATCCATATGCCTGTAAAATATGTGCCCAATCTGGCCACGGCTCTTCCCCACGGCAGTTATAAGCTTCAGGTCATTCATCTGACGGATCATGAGGCTCTGGAACAATTTCGTTCAAGCCTGCTTTCCTGCTGCGAAGGCCGCCTTCAATTCATCTTTTCCAATGATAAGTATCTGGAAATCCTGCCTGCTTCGGCCGGAAAAGGAAACGCCCTTCGCTTTGTGACGGATTATCTGCCCGCTCCCCGCTCCCATACCTTCGCAGCGGGAGACGCGGAAAATGATATTTCCATGCTTCAGGCCGCCCATGTAGGCATTGCCATGCGCAACGCCTCCTTGGAGGTAAAAAAAGCCGCCCGGCTTATCACACGGGCGGACAATGATCATGACGGACTTCTGGAAGTTCTCAATCAGTATTTTGTTTAAGCTCAATATTAAACGGAAAATATTCAGGAACATTTCACCGGCCAGAGGCCGCTGCCAAAGGAGCCGACAGCTATCCCTCCACAATCAGGTAGCGGCCATCGCCTACATCAAAAACTTCGCATGCCTCCAGAATTTCTTCAGGAGAAGCGCCCTCCATGTCTATCCCCTCTTCCTCAAAGTAAGCGGCCACCTCCTCCGGGGAATCCGCCACTACGGCCATACAATCCTCAAGAAAGCTCTCCGCCTCTTCCAGGGTTTCAGCCACTCTTTCCGGAAACAGCTGAAGCTGATTTTTCAGAAAACACTTCAATACCACATCGTCAAACTCGTGCATATGCAATTCTCCTTTTATTGTTTTCCCAGCATTTTATAACTGTCAGGGCTCTCGCCCTATATAATCAAGCAGCTGAAGGGGTTTTTCTATCACCGCGTCCGCATGGTTCTCCTCCAGCTCCTCTCTGTCCCGAAACCCCCAAAGGGCTCCTATGGTAAACGCCCCAGCACTTTTTCCCGTTTTCATATCCGTGGCGGTATCCCCCAGATACAATATGTCCCGGGCCGCCATCCCCAGCCGGTCCAATATCCGGAATACCCCCTCGGGGCTGGGCTTAATGGGCAGCCCCTCCTCCTGTCCCTGGATGACGTCAAAAAAGTTCCTGCCGAACAGGCTCTCAATCACGCGGACAGTTTCCTCATGAGGCTTGTTGGACAGCACCGCTATGGCGATCTTCTTTTCCTTCAGTGAGGCAAGAAGCTCCCTGACGCCCTCATAAGGCTTTACTTCATACATGCAGTTTTGTGCAAATATTTCCAGATAGCGCTCAAAGGCCTCATCAAAATGCACAAGGTCCCTGTCCCCTCCTGCGGCCAGAGCTCTTTTGATCAGATTTGCAGCCCCGTCTCCCACAAAATAGCAATACTGTTTTACGGAAAAGGGACCATACCCAAAGGGCTCCAGGGCCTTATCCGCACAAAGTTTTATGCTGTGGATAGAATCGGAAAGCGTTCCATCCAAGTCGAAAATCACCGCCTTTTTCATAGCCAATCTCTTACCTCCTGGTATAATCTCGCCACCGGCAGTCCCACTACATTATTGTAATCTCCCCGTATTCCTCTGATATATCTGGCGCAAAGTCCCTGAATCCCATATGCTCCCGCTTTGTCCATAGGCTCCCCGGTCCGGACATAATCAACAATCTCCTGACGGCTCATAGGATAGAATTCCACATCAGTGACCTCATGGAAAGTTTTTACCTGGAACGGTTTGTCTTCCTCCTCAAACAGCACCAGCGTTACGCCTGTATATACCTGGTGAGAATGCCCCTGCAGCAGCGAAAGCATATCGGCGGCTTCCTGCTCCCCTGATGGCTTTCCCAGTATTCTGCCGTCAACAGCCACCACCGTATCCGCGCCTATAATGAGAGCGTTCCGACATCCTGATCCTGCAAGCATATCCCGGCATGCAAGAGCTTTCTGCCTGGAAAGCTCTTCCACTGCCTTCCAGGGAATATCCGTGGTTATTTTCTCTTCCGTTCGGCTGATCATTACCTCAAAATCCAGGCCTATCTGATACAAAAGAGATTTTCTCCTGGGCGAGGCTGATGCAAGTATGATTTTCCTCTCTGCTTTTTGTCTTTCATTTCTCATGGGAAGTCTCCGGTATAAATGTTCTTGTAACTCCTACAGGGGCCTCTGAGACCGCTTTCTCCTTCTCCCTGGCTTCCGCACAGAAGGACTCCTGCGAGTTGAAGCGCTGCTTTCCTCTCCTGTCCACTTTTTCATAGGTGCCATCCGGCTGCAGCACAGACGCCTTTACATTATCCTTAAGCTGGCACTGTAAAATGTGGAGCAGCTCTTCCTTGCACTTCGGCCGGTCCACAGGAAACAGAATCTCTACCCGCCGCTCCAGATTTCGGGGCATCCAGTCGGCGCTGCTGCAATAAATCTCATAATGCTCATTATTTTCAAAATAAAAAATCCGGCTGTGTTCTAAAAAGGTTCCTACAATGGATCTCACCGTAATATTTTCACTGATTCCCGGTATGCCCACCTTAAGGCAACAGATTCCCCGGACAATCAGATCTATTTTTACTCCGGCAGCGCTTGCCTCATATAAAGCGGCAATTATATCTTTGTCACACAGGGAATTCATTTTTGCAATAATCCGGGCCGGACGACCTTCTCCGGCATATTTCTTCTCCCTCCCGATCAGGTAAAGGAATTTATTTTTCAGCCACAGGGGCGCCAGAGAAAGTTTATTCCACATCAGAGGCTCCGAATAGCCTGACAGCATATTAAACACCGCGGTGGCGTCCTCTCCCACCATTTCGGCGCAGGTAAGCAGTCCTATGTCCGTATACAGCTTTGCGGTGGCGTCATTATAATTACCGGTTCCAAGGTGCACATAACGGCGAATGCCATCCTCTTCCCTGCGCACCACCAATGTAATCTTACTGTGGGTTTTCAGGCCCACCAGGCCATAAATCACATGACAGCCCGCCTTCTCCAGCATCTTGGCCCATACAATATTGTTTTCCTCATCAAAGCGGGCCTTCAGCTCCACCAGCACCGTAACCTGCTTACCATTTTCCGCTGCCTGCGCCAGAGCGGCTATAATGGGCGAATGTCCGCTGACACGGTAAAGAGTCTGCTTGATGGCAAGAACCGTAGGATCTTTTGCGGCCTGCCGGATAAATTCCACCACCGGCGTAAAGGTCTGGTAAGGATGCTGAAGCAGAATATCCCCTTTTCTGATCTCCTCAAAAATATCACAGCCGGGCAAAAGCTCGGGAACCTGCCTGGGTTTATGAACGGGCTCCTTTAAATGTTCATATCCCTCCAGCCCATACAGCTTCATCAGAACCGTCAAATCCAAAGGTCCGTCGATTTCATATACACTCTCCTCCTCCATGCCAAGCTGCTTTTTCAAAAATTTCAACATATGCTTGTGCATTCCGGACTCCACCTCCAGACGGATGGCCTGTCCCCACTGGCGTTTTTTCAGCTGTTTTTCAATTTCCTTTAAAAGGTCGGCCGCCTCGTCCTCCTCAATGGTCAGATCAGCGTTGCGCATAATCCGGTATGGGTAAGCACAGATAATATCATAGTTTAAAAACAGCTTTTGGATATTTCTCTCAATGATTTCCTCCAAAAGAATGACCTTTCTTCCCTCATCCTCAGAGGGAAGAAGCACAATTCGGCTCAGTACGCCCGGCACCTGCACCGTGGCAAATTCCAGCTCTTCCTTGCTGTTTTTCTTCCGAACCAGAGCGCCGATATTTAACGTCTTATTGCGAATCAGCGGAAAAGGCCTTGAGGAATCCACCGCCATGGGCGTCAGCACCGGATATACATTATCCTCAAAATACCCATCCACATAAGCAGCCTCCTTCTCCGTAAGCTGTTCATGATGCCTGATGATATGAAGCCCGTTTTGTTCCAAAAGCGGAAGCAGCGACCTGTTGAATGTGGAATACTGCAGCTCCACCAAGCTGTGTATCGCCGCATTCAGAGCCTCCAGTTGCTTTGCAGGCGTCATTCCCGCAATATCCTTCTTCTCGTAGCCTGCATTCACCATATCCTTCAGCGAGGCAACTCGTATCATAAAAAATTCATCCAGATTGGAGGCGGTAATACTCAAAAATTTCAGTCTCTCAAACAGGGGAATGCTTTTATCCCTGGCCTCGTTTAAAACCCGGTGGTCAAACAGTATCCAGCTAAGCTCCCTGTTGGTGTAATATTTTGGATTTATAAATTCTTTCTCTCCCATATCCTTCCTCTTTTAAAAATTCTTTCTCTGCTTCAGCACCGGCTGCACACTGAATACCTCTTGAAAAAAGTCGGAGCACACCTCAAAAAATCCCTTTTCCAGCGTAATGTCTTCCGGCGTATCCGCCGTCAATATCAGCTGATTCTCCCTGAGTGCAGCCTTGATTCCCTTTAGCTTCTGCTTATGGCTGCGGTCCAGGCTGTTAGCCAGCCTCAATATGGCCGTCAGCTTGGCCACCGTCAGATATGCGTCCCTATCCAGACCGCTTCCCTGTGACTGAAGCCGGTCATAATAGACAAAGGAACTATGGTTGAACCTTACTACATTCGCCACAATCTCTCTTTCCATGTGGGAAAGCCCGATTATCTCCGTGGCCATTACAATGTTGTAGGAGGTTTCTCCTATGTTCACCATGCTGATATATTTTCCACAATCATGAAGAATCGCCGCAATCCGAAGATATAGCCTTTCTCGTTTTCCAAGACCATGAGCCCGCTTCAGGCTGTCATAAATGGACACAGCTATATTCTCCAGTGTTTCTCCCCGCTTTCTGCTTCCCAGATACCGCTTGCTGACATTCACCGCACACCCAATGATGTCTTTTTCAAAATCATGCTCTCCCTTAAGAAGCTTCATTTTTTCCGCATATTCATAGGCAATTCCATCACAGAGCGTAACGCCCGGAGCCCAGATTTTTTCCGCTCCCATAAGCTGTGCAATCCGCTTCGTCAAAACCGCGCTGATCAAAACCAGAGGCACCTTTTCCTCCGGAATATCCATGGAAAGCGCAATTTCACTGCCGCTTCTGCTTTTCAGGGAATCCATAAATCCCTCGAATTCCTTCAAATCCGCAGCAGGCCCGCCATCTCTTCCCAGTCGTTTCACCGCCCATGGAGAAATATAATCATCTACAATAATAATGTTCTGTATCGTCCTGTCCTTTAAGTACAGCTTTTTATAATTGGAAAGCTGGGCTGTGGCCAACTCGTCGGCCAGACTCTCCACCTGATTTCTTCCGGCATTGAGATGATTGAGATATTCCTGTATCCTAAGCACTCCCAGACGGAGATTCTGGGTCGATACCAAAGCATCATTGTCAAATAAGGAAAGCTGAATGCTCCCTCCCCCAATATCTACAATGGCGGTCTTTTCCTCGATAATCCTGCGGAAACTTTCTCCCTTCAAAGCAATGGATTTGTAATCCAGAAACCGCTGTTCGGAGTTACTGAGGATTTCCACCCTGATTCCGGTGCGCTGTTCAATCTGATCCACAACAATAGCAGAATTCTCCGTTTCCCGAATGGCGCTGGTACCATAGGCTTTATAGGCGTCCGCCCTGTATGAATCCATAATAACCGAAAATTCCTTCAGCGTCCTGCAAAGCTCCTCCAGCTTATCATTTCTGATTTTCCCGGTGGCGTAAGTATCGCTTCCCAAATCCAGCCTACGCCTGATGCAGTCTATCTCCCGCATATTGTTTTTTCCGGTAAACTCAAATATTTTCATAGTCAGCTCAAAGCTTCCCACATCAATTGCAGCAAAGATCCTTATGCTCATATGGACTCCTCTCACACATCACATTTTCCCAAAAGATAGTCTATAAATTGCTGAGCGCTTCTTCCCGAAAGCCCGCCGTGGGAAAGCTCCCATTTGTTTGCCTCGGCCAAAAGCTCTTCTTCCGGCATCTTTACGCCAAAACGCTTTGCCAATGTCTTTACAATGACAGCAAACTGTTTTTTATCCGGCGCTCCGAAGTAAATGGTAACGCCGAAGCGATACGCTAGCGAGAGCTTTTCCTGCACTGTGTCGCCGGTGTGCATATCCTGACGGCTTTCTTCCTTGTCACCGTAGTTCTCCCTAATCAGGTGCCTTCTGTTGGAGGTGGCGTAAATCAGAACGTTTTCCGGCTTCCTCTCCAGTCCTCCCTCGATCACCGCCTTCAGATATTTATATTCTATTTCAAAGTCCTCAAAGCTCAAATCATCCATATAAATGATAAATCTGTAATTTCTCTTTTTGATCTGGCTGATTACTTCATTCAAGTCCCTGAACTGATGCTTATACACCTCAATCATGCGGAGTCCTCTGTCATAATATTCATTTGCAATGGCCTTCATGCAGGAAGATTTTCCTGTGCCTGCGTCCCCAAAAAGCAGGCAGTTATTGGCTCGTCGCCCGCTCACAAAGGCATCCGTATTATCCCTGAGCTTTTTCTTGGCAGTCTCATAGCCCACCAAATCATCCAGACGAACATGAGCGATATTCAGTATAGGCTCCATATGCACGCCGTTCTCCTCGTGTACAATCCGAAAGGACTTATGCAGTCCGAATTTCCCCACTCCATATTCCCGATAAAATTGAGTCAGCGTGTCTTTCATCTCCTCCGGCGTGTGATCCAGACAGAATTTCTTCGCCAGCTCACAGATCCTGGCGCAGATTCTGGCATTGTAAACCTTGCTCTCCCGGCTGCTGCTTTCATACTTCTCCGCCAAGGCAAATTCCGGAACCTTAAGTTTCTCCATAAGGGGCCGGAAATCAAAATCATAAAATTCCTTCAGTATCACAATATCGTGAAGAACAGCCTGATTTATAGTTCCATTAATTTCTCCTCTGATCTCACAGCCGCAGCTGTAGCTATTTTCATTGTTTACCAAAAGATTGGCAAGATAGCAATGCCACAGATTACCATGAAAGCCATAGCTTCCCGCCAACTCAATCAGTCTGTGGATACAGTCATAAAAAAGCGCGGCCATATCATCCCTTTTGGACTTCTCATCGTCATAATGAGACATAAGCCAGGCCATATCCCGAAGCAGCTGCCCATCCTCAAAATCCCTGTATACGATCAATTCCTGTTCTCTCATGCCAAAAACCGCTCCTTTATCCGCATCGCGTCTTTGCAGACCAATCTTTCAAACGAAATACGGGTGAATCCGCAAACGCATTAATAATTTCCCAAAATCTTCATATTTCTGGCCTCATCTCTAAGACCTCTGAGAGCATTTTTCACAGCGCTGTCCGCAAGATTTCCTTCAAAGTCAACAAAAAAGCGATACTCCCAACTGCGGTCCTCTATGGGCCGACTCTCAATCTTTGTGAGATTCAGGTTATTATAAATAAAGTGGGACAGCATATGGTATAAAGAGCCGCTTCTGTGAGGCACTTCAAAGCAAATGCTGACCTTTGCGGCGTCTTTTCTGAATACTTTCTGGTTGGTGACAATGATAAAGCGAGTGGAGTTGGCTCCGGCATGGTTTACTCCCTTTCTGAGAATCTTCAGCCCGTAGACTTCACCTGCATGCTCACCCGCTATAGCCGCCTGGGTCTTATCACCATCCTCAGCCACCTTTCTCGCTGCGAAAGCATTATTCTGCATACTGATCTGACGCCAGTTATGATCTGCCAGAAACCTGGCGCTCTGCATCAGGGACTGTGGATGAGAATACACGATCCTGATGTCGGACAGCTCTGCTCCGGGCACCCCCAGCAGGCAATGTTCTATTTTAATGATCTGTTCTCCTACGATGTAATTTTCAAATTCCACCAAAAGATCATATATTTCACTGACAATCCCGGCAGTGGAATTCTCAATGGGCAGCACCGCAAAATCTGCGCTCCCTTCATCTATGGCGCTCATGGCGTCCCGAAAGGTCTCCACGTGAAAGCTGTTGATTTCATCCCCGAAATATTTTATCATAGCAGCCTGAGAATAAGCTCCCTCCGCTCCTTGAAACACCACTCTCGCTCTTTTTGTCTCCAGCTTGTCCACGCCGATAAAGGGAAGCTTTCCAAGACTTCCGCGCTGTATCAGAAGCTGATACTGCAGCTTTCTGCTCATGGACATAATCTGTTCAAACAGTTCCACTATTCCATGACTGTTAAATTCATTGTGCGTCAGGGATTTCAGCCGGGCAAGCTTTTCCTGCTCCCTCTGCCGGTCAAAAACCTTCTTTCCCGTCTCAATCTTATATTCCGCAACTTGTCTGCTAATGTCCATGCGCTTTTCATAAAGCTCCACAATCTGTTCATCCACATCGTCTATTTTGGCTCTCAGCTCCGACAAATCCATATTTAACTCCTTCTCATCCGTTTTATCAATATTTTTTGTCCTGCGCATCACAAAATATCTTATACTAAAATAAACTTGATCGCAAGAGGAAGGCGTTGTATACTTAGTGTATAAATTACCATAAATTTCATGGCCCGTCATCCGTTTTTCATTGTTTTACATAAGTTTTACGTGCCGCACTTACACTTTATCAAGCAGCGGAATCTGCCTTGGAGCGGAAGCCGCTCAAAAGCAGGGGGGAATAATATGCTTTCAAAAATCCAGACCTTTATCGTTGTTATGTGTCTTGCCGTCATTTTGATTGTCGGCGTTTTCATCTTTTACCTTTCGAGACAAGGAGCTTCAAATCCCGAGGGAACAGTGGGAAACACTGCTGGTAATCTAAACAACAGAGGACTGTTCTGCGAGTATGACGGCACCGTCTTTTTTTCCAATGCTTACGATGGGGGCAGCCTGTATGCCATGGACAGCACAGAAGAAAATATTCGACGGCTCAATGGATTAAATGTGCGCAGCATTCTGGCCGGAGGCGATTCATTATATTTTTTCCAGCGCGGGGCCTCCGGCAGTACCGCGCTGGAGTCGGCTCTCAGCGTACATTCCTTCAGCCGCTGTTCTCCAAACGGATCCAATATCCGCAGTCTTTCCAGAAATTATGTGATCACCGCTCAGCTGGTGGATAATTATCTCTATCTGCTTGTCCCCGGCGGGGAGCTTATGAAGCTTATCAAAATAGAAACCGATGGCTCCGGAGAAATTCTGGTGGCTGATTATGAAATCAATCCCGCCTGCGCGTCAGATGGCTTCCTTTATTATAACGGCACACAAACCGATCACTATCTATACCGGATGGATACGGATACCGATATGCCCCAGGTGATCTGGGAAGGAAACCTGTGGTATCCCTGCATTGAAGGTGATTATATCTATTTTCTGGATGTGGGAAGCAATTACCGTCTCTGCCGCTACAACCTGTCCCAGGGACTAACCGAGGTCCTCACCCAGGATCGGGTGGACTGTTTTAATGTGGGACACGGTTATATTTACTATCAAAAAAACGGCGACGCTCCGCAGCTGATTTGTATGCGCGAAGACGGCACCGATGCTTTCGTTTTGGCCGAAGGCAATTATACCAACATAAATATGACCTCACAATATGTGTATTTTCAGGAATACGGAAATGACGCTTCCTATTACCATAGCCGCCTTGGCTACGGTATCTATGAAGAATTCTCCGAGGCCAGAGAAGCCGCTCTGAACGAAAAATAAGCCGCTTCTCTGTGCCCTGTCCTTTATTCCTCTATATGATCCAGTCCCTGGCTGAGAATGGCAACGATATGAGAATCAGCCAGGGCATAAAATATGGTTTTGCCCTCTCTGCGGTTCTTTACAAGATCCATTTGCTTCAATACTCTGAGCTGATGGGAAATCGCCGACTGCGACATTCCCAGTATGGCGGCAATGTCATACACACACATTTCCGAGCACAAAAGCACATACAGAATCTTCAGCCGGGTGGCGTCTCCAAAGACCTTAAAAAACTCCGCAAGATCCTGCATCTCTTCCTGAGGGGGCATTTTCTCCTCTATCATCCTGACGCTTTCTGCGTCCGCATGGATATATGTGTTTTCTTCCATCCTGATCCCTCCTGCCGTGCATATCACCATTATATCATTGTTTTTCATTTTGAGGAATGGAAATATTGTTCCAAAAAGGATTCATTTTCTTTCCTTTTTCTGCTATACTAAAAAACATGAAAGATACCGGAGAAACCCAAAATCACTATCAAAGAAAAGCATGCATATTCATATTGTTTCTGCTGCTTCTCATTGCGGTCTGTGCGCTATGGATTACATTGGGAAGCAAAAAAGAAGAAGGCGTCACGGCGGACGTCTATCAGGACGGAGTTCTGATAGAAAGCATTGACCTTTCCGCTGTGCCGGAGTCCTACACTCTTACGGTAACCGGAGAAAACGGCTGTACCAACGTCGTTGAAGTACGCCCCGGAAGCATCGGCATAATATCTGCCGACTGTCCCGATCAGATCTGCGTCCGTCAGGGCTTTATCGGCAGCCCGCTTCTTCCCATAACCTGCCTTCCCAACAAGCTGGTAATACAGCTTCGCGGACACGATGCAGCTTCAGAAGACGGGGGAACGGTTATCCCCGATATGATCGCATACTAAGCAGACTGATCCGACTCCGCGGACATTTTATGGAGAGCTTATGAAAGTCAAAAGAATAACTACCCTGGCCATGTTTACCGCCCTGGCTCTGATTATTTTCGCCGTAGAGAGCCTGATTCCTCCCCTCCTTCCCGTCCCGGGCATTAAACTTGGGCTGGCCAATATTATAACTCTTGTGTTGTTAAAAAACTTTTCCGCAAAGGACGCCTCCCTTGTACTTCTGATGCGAATTCTCCTGTCCTCCTTTTTCTTTGGTCAGGCCTTGAGTCTGATGTACAGTCTTGCAGGAGGACTGTTCTGCCTTGCGGCTATGTATTTTATGAACCATCTGCTGGGCGGCCGTTTTCTGTTCCTCACAAGTATTTTCGGCGCTCTGGCCCATAATACGGGTCAGATCCTGACAGCCTTTCTGATCACAGAGGTTCCCGGCGTTTTGGCATATCTGCCCTTTCTCCTGTTAAGCGGCGTGATAACAGGTCTTTTTACCGGTCTGTGCGCACATTTTGCCCAAAAATATCTGATCCCTATTTTGAATTGACAGATCTTAGTATATTTTACCGGATTTGGGCAATACTCTTTTTCATGAAAAACAGTGTTAAAAATTTCTTGCACAATTTTATCCTCTGCGGCATCACCGGCTGGTGCATGGAGATCCTTTTTACCTCTCTTGACTCCTTTCGCCGCAGAGACATGAAGCTTATGGGTAACACCTCCATCTGGATGTTCCCCATATATGGTTGCGCCGCTTTTTTAGCTCCTATCGGCAAACTTCTAAGAAAAAAGCCGATATGGCTGAGGGGCCTTACCTACACCGGTCTTATTTTTTCTACGGAATATATCACCGGAAGCCTTTTAAGCCGCCGCACTCTTTGTCCTTGGGATTACAAGCGAAGCCGCTGGAATGTCAACCGCTATATCCGTCTTGACTATGCCCCCTTCTGGTTCTTCGCCGGCCTTTTGTTTGAAAAGCTTACATCTCCAAAGGAGCATTGAAAGAATGAGGCAGGGCTACCCGTCAGGACAAGCCTCCGTCCTCCAGCTCATCGGAGCCGATGTCCAGCATGTTTACCGTGCGCCTTTTCCTCCTTGCCTCCTCCGACTGTCTCAGAATGAAATCCTTGATTGTCCTGGAATTACGGATATGGGTGAGCAAAAGCTTGGGATGCGTGGTGTCTCCCGTGTAGCATGCCACCGTCCCCAATCCGAATATTCTCTCCAAAAGGCTTGCCGTATGCTCTACATCCTGCACCTTGTACATATAACAGTCGTTTTCTACCTTTCTTAAAAAGCCTGCGTCTATGGTAATCATATCCTCCTTGACAATGTACTTTGTAAAGGTAAATGGCAGGCCAAAAAACAGCCAGCGTTTTCTTTCAGCAAATTCCACCATTTGTCTCCTCTCCTATCTTCTGTTATAAATGCTCTGATATGGTTTAATCCTCTTCATTATAGTGGATGCAGGCACTTAATGCAAAACTTTTCTGCGAAAAAACCTGTCATTTCTGCAACTTTGCATTGAAAGTGACTGCAAGAAGTGGTATCATAAATAAAAATTATTGAAACGGCTATCTATGCTCTCAGCCGGAAGAATGCTCGTACCTTCCGTTGTCATGAATAAAATAACAGTCGAAGGGATTTTTCTCTTCGACTTTTCTATGCCTGCCGCCCTGCTGCGCAGGAAACCGCTTATGCGCCCGCCTGCCAAAATAAATATAAAGGATGCCGCTTCCCGGCAGAATGGAGGAAAAATGAGACATTTAATGAGTCCCCTTGATTTTTCAACAGAAGAGCTGGAAGAGCTATTTGATCTTGCCAACGACATTGAACAGAACCCGGAAAAATATGCCCATGCCTGCAATGGCCGGATCCTGGCCACCTGCTTCTATGAGCCAAGCACGCGTACGCGGTTAAGCTTCGAGTCTGCCATGACCAGGCTGGGAGGACGGGTGATTGGTTTTTCCGATGCCGCCTCTTCTTCCGCTTCCAAGGGAGAGAGCGTATCCGATACCATACGCATCATCTCCTGCTATGCCGATATCTGCGCAATGCGCCATCCAAAGGAGGGCGCTCCTATGGTTGCGGCGGAAAAATCCGGCATCCCTGTAATCAATGCCGGAGACGGGGGGCATCAGCATCCCACCCAGACGCTCACCGATCTTCTCACTATCCGAAGTCTAAAGGGCCGCCTGGGAGCTTTTACCATTGGTCTGTGCGGAGATCTGAAGTTCGGCCGCACCGTACACTCTCTGATCAATGCCCTGACCCGTTACAATGACATCCGTTTTCTTTTTATCTCTCCCGAGGAACTTCGCGTACCGGATTACATAACAGATATGTTACGGGACAAAGAAATCCCCTATGAGGAAGTGATACGCCTGGAAGATGTGATGCCAAGGCTTGATCTTCTTTACATGACCCGTGTACAGAAGGAACGCTTTTTTAATGAGGAAGATTACGTGCGTTTGAAAGATTTCTACATTCTCAACTCTGAGAAAATGGAGCTGGCCAGAAACGACATGCTGATCCTTCATCCTCTGCCCCGGGTAAATGAAATTTCCGTGGAAGTGGATGACGATCCCAGAGCAGCTTATTTTAAGCAAGCCCGCTATGGCGTATACGTGCGGATGGCTCTGATTCTGACCTTGCTGAACATTACCGTCTAGGAGGAATAAACATATGTTAAATGTAGGGAAAATTGAAGAGGGCTTTGTCCTAGACCACATCAAGGCAGGAAAAAGCCTAAGCCTTTATGAACATCTGCAGCTGGACAAGCTGGACTGTACTGTTGCTATTATCAAAAACGCTCGTAGCAATAAAATGGGAAAAAAAGATATATTAAAAGTGGAATGTGACCTTGATATGCTTGATCTGGACATTCTTGCCTTCATTGATCACAATATTACTGTTAATGTGATCAAAAATGGAGAAATCGTGTCCAAAAAGGAGCTGGTGCTTCCCAGACAGATACGCAATGTAATTAAATGCCGCAATCCCAGGTGCATTACCTCCATAGAGCAGGGACTCCCCCATATTTTTATTCTTTCAGATGAAGAAAAAGAAATTTACAGATGTAAATACTGTGAAGAGAAATACGCTGAATCAGCAAAATAGCTTTCCGGGCAAATATCAACTGACGCCAATGCCGCTGCGTACAAGCATCTGCTCTGCTTCCCTCCTGGAGAAAACAAACAAGCTCCGCAAACTGTCCGGACCCTTCAATGCCGCGGAAAGCTTTTCATAAAGATTCAACGTCTGCTCTCTAATCAGCTCCGTTTCTGCGCCTTGATCCTCCTTTTCTGCGGCCAGTCCGCTGTATTTCTCCAGTTCTCCCTGGGTCTGGGCAAATTTTATAAAATTATTGTACGCTTCCGGCAATCCGCTCTTTTCGGATACCATAATGGGATGCTTCTGCGCCATCAGCGTATAGGCATTCATTAATTCCTTTTCCCAGCATTCCTGATAAATCAGAGTATAGATATATAGCTCCTCCTCACTGAAATTTTCCGTGGAAATCTGTCGGAAATAAGCGTCTATTGGATTTTCCTCTGCCGGAGAGGATGCCTGAAGCGCCGTCTCCTCTGTCAGTCTCAGTTTTTGAATTTCGCCAAGGCAGACACTGAGAAGCGACAGCAGTGCCAGAATCATTACAGATTTCAGCCTGCCGCCCAAGTTTTGCTCCAGCTCCTCAAAACACCACATATGCCGCTCCCCCATGTCCTGATATATCCTTATTTTATTCTGTCCGGCTCTGATTTATGACATGCTCTTGCTCCGGAAACCTTCTGTGCTATCCCAGTGTGGGAAAGCTAAGAATTACTTTAAACAAATCGCCATCAGTAACCACCTGCATGGAACCGCCTTGAAGCTGGGCAAGGCTTCCCGCAATGGAGAGTCCCAGCCCGTTTCCCTCCATGTGTCTGGATTTATCACCTCTCACAAAGCGTTCCTCAAGCTCCTGAGGCGAAACGTCCAGGGCGTATTTTGACATATTTCTGAATATAATTTCCACATGGTTTTCTTTTATTTCTACATTTACATATACCCTGGTATTTTCCTGAGCATATTTATAGACATTACTCAGCAGGTTGTCAAAAATTCTCCATAAATGTCTTCCATCAGCCTGAATGCGCACTGCCTCCATAGGCTGTTTTATTATCAGCTCAAGCCGCTTCTCCCCAAAGCGCTGTTCATACTCTCCCGCCGCCTGTGAAAGCATCACGCCAATCTCGCAGGGTGCCATATTGACCTCCAGGTTGCCCGTGGTAGCCTTGGACGCTTCCACCAGATCCTCGAGAAGCTTTTTCAGGCGCCCTGCCTGGCGGAGCAACACTTCCGCATATTCTTTCACCTTACCGGTTTCCAGATTTTCATTGCCAATCAGAGAAGCATAGTTGATAATGGAGGTCAGAGGAGTCTTCAAATCATGGGAAACATTTGTAATCAGCTCTGTTTTCAGCCGTTCGCTTCTCATCCGTTCCTCCACTGCATTTCCAATCCCCTGTCCGATCCGGTTCAGATTCTCTCCATGAGCCTGAAAGACAGGCGGCATTCCGGCGGTATCCACGTGATAGGACAAATCTCCCTGCGCAATAGCCTCTCCTCCAAGCATTAGCTTTCTGCACACCATTGTAAGGTACAAAATCCCCGCCAGCATCAATGCCTTTTCCAAAAGCCAGAATAAAAGCAGAATATCTATCTCAGGACTGCGGCAGTAAAGAATGACCGCAAGTTCAACAAAGCACAGCGGCAGAAAGATAGCCAGCGCATGATAAGCAAAGGGCAGATTTTTGAAAAGCCTTCCAAGGATTACTGCCAGCCCTCTGACAGTCCGGGTCAAAAATCTGAGTATTCTCCAGATAATCGTATTTCTCCAAAACTTACCCTGTTTCAGGCGCAGGGCAAATTCCATGCAGAAAATAGTGCACCAGACAACCTCAAGCATGCCTGTAAAAATCAGAATGACTGCGAAAACAGGAACGGAATAATTTACAAAGGAGTATACAAAGAGCAGCCCCAGCACAGCTACAAATCCAAAGACAAAAGCAAGAAGATCCAGCGGAAGCTCCGTAAGGACTCCTGGTGAGATTCCCTCCTGCCCGTTTTTATGGCCCGCGCTGCACATAAGAAAAATAAAACTTAAAATCAAAACGACAACACTCAGCACCACGGCAACGGGCAGTACCATCCTCAAATCATAAAGCATCAGACCTAGATCGGCGTTGTTCCTGTAGCTGTCTGAAAATGGAAATTCCGGATCCACATAAAGATAAATGTTATACTCCGTCAACTCATCCTCCGATGAAACGCCATGGCTTTGTCCGGTGTCTCTCTCTTCCAGCCACTGTGAGGGAATCATTCCCACCCTGAGATAATCATAGGGCGTATCCTCTCCATCATAGCAGCTCCAAACAAGCTCTCCATCCAAGTAAAGTTCCGCGCTGCTGTTGCGCTCTTGAAAATATTCCGTCAGCCACTCTTCCCCAAATGCTTCTTTGTCGATGCCCCCCTCTGTGTAGGACATCTCGTCATAAAAATAGCTTTCCACCATATCCAGGTCATCGCTAGCGTTCTCCCACATCATATCCCTGATCAGCGCCACCCTATCCGTATATCCTCCTGCATATACAAACAGGCAACCCGCCGCCGATGCCGCACCCACGATAAAGCTGAATCCCAAAAGAAAAAATACGGCTATTCTGGCCTTTGAACTTCCCGTCAATTTCTTATCCCGTCTGTCCTTATTCATATTTCCTCCTATTATCCACTGGAGATTAGTGCTTTCCTTCACACTTATAGCCCTGCCCCCAGACCACCTTCAGATATCTGGGCTCTGCCGGATTAATCTCCAGTTTTTCTCTCAGATGCCGGATATGCACTGCCACTGTATTCTCACTGCCATAGGGGGGATCATTCCAGATTTTGGAGTAAATCTCCCTGGGAGAGAATACCTGTCCCACATTCTGCATCAGCAGCTTCAGTATTTCATATTCCGTGGGCGTAAGAGATACCGCTTCTCCGTCCAAAGTAACCACTTTTTCCTTGTCGTCCAGCTCAATCCCTCCTATCCTGAGAATATCCGGCTTGATTTTGCCGCTTCCCAGCTGCATATATCGCCTGAGCTGAGATTTTACTCTTGCCGCCACCTCAATCGGATTAAACGGCTTTGTCACATAATCGTCAGCTCCCACGGTTAATCCCAGAACTTTGTCCGTATCCTCGCTCTTGGCAGTTAGAAGAATGATGGGCACATTGCTCTTTTCCCGCATTTTCACCATGGCTGATATTCCGTCAAGCTCAGGCATCATAATGTCCAGCAGAACAAGATGAATATCCTGCTCATCCATAATCCTGAGAGCCTGCTTTCCATCAAATGCCTCAAACAAGGTGTAATTTTCATCCCTAAGATAAATTTTCAGCGCGTTTACAATGTCTTTCTCATCATCGCAAATTAGTATATTATACATTTTCCGCCCTCCTGCTTTCCTATTGTATCAAAGTCCTTCTTAATAAAAAACAAGCTAAGTGTTTAAGATTTCTTTAACCTCTTAGCTTGTCCCTTCTTTTTCCCTTATGATTCCTTTTTCCCTTTTGAATTCTTCCGCCCGGAATTTTTCTTTAGCTCCTCCAGCGCTTCCTTAAACCGTTCAGAGCTCATGGTGGGATTGGAACGAATCAGCCCTCTTTGAAAGAAATCTCTCAGTCCGCTCATACGTTCTCTCTCTTCCAGACTGTTCTTATATTTCCATTTCAACTCAAGAATTTCCTCTTTTACACTGTCCAGATACTCGCTGTGCTTTGTAAGCGCCAAATTCTTCAAGTTCTCCAGAGCTTCGTCAATCTGCTCCTTCAGATCCTCTATCCGCGCGGAAACACCCTCTGTCAGGGCTTCCCTGCGCTGCGCAAAGCCATCTGCAAGAATTGCCTTCCTGCTCTCCCAATCCTCTGCAGCCAATGCAATAATCACATCCAGGCGTTTCTGCACACGAAGCAGTTCATCCCTGGCCTTTTCCATTTTGACAAGAACATTCTTAAGATCCATAGCCGCCTGAAAGGAAAGTGCAAAGTCCGCACAAATAACGGCAGTCAGAACCAGTGTTGCAATTCCCAGCGCCTGAGACGGCAGCCACAAAACAAATCGCTCCACCGGCTTATGAATTACCTCTGTCATCAGAATCGTTAAAAATCCCCATGCCAGCGAAGAGCCCAGACAAATATGTCCCTGAAAGTTAAATCTTTTTCCTGAGTAATCCCAATAGCGCACCTTAAACAACGCCTCCATAATTACTCCCGTCACATATTCCAAAGCGGTGGCTCCCAGGCAGCCTGCAAAATACACCAGAACAAGATTGTCCTGAAATGGCTTTGAAACAACCAGCATCATTATGGCTCCAAAGCCGTACAGCGGAAGGAACGGACCTCTCATAAAACCTCTGTTTACCCAGCGCCTTGACTTAACTGAAACATATGCCGATTCAAA
The DNA here is from genome assembly GCA_944383825.1 of uncultured Acetatifactor sp. Lineage (GTDB taxonomy): Bacteria > Bacillota > Clostridia > Lachnospirales > Lachnospiraceae > Acetatifactor. The sequence goes on from CALWRA010000010.1 coordinate 66,241, forward strand.
GCACCAGCCAAAAAAGCAATAAAAATAAAAGAAAAACAACCATTGTACAATGGTATAGCCGCTCATTTCATCCTCCCCCTACCTGAATACGGCAACCTCCACATCCAATTTCCCTTTTTTGGTCGCCCTGGCCTCGCCCATACAGATAAATTTTCCATATCCTCTGGCATTCACGGTTTCTCCTCCCTTAAGCGCTCTGGAATTATTTTCGCAAAGCCTCCCGTCCACAAACACCTTTCCCTCCCGGAACAGCTCCAGGCAATCTCCTCTGGATTTGTTATATACCTTTGCGATCAGAGCATCCACACGAAGAGAGTTTACCTGCACTCTTTGCTTTTCCGGTTCTTTGACAGGTATCTCTGCAAAATCTGCGGTAATGCCGCATTTTACACGGGTATGCTTAATCTGCTCCAAACTGCCGCATATGTACTGTGCAATGGAATCCAGACAGAATAAATAAGCCTCCCCTTCTCCTACCAGAATATCTCCCAGAGTACTTCTCTCTATGCCGAGATTCATCAACGCTCCCAAAAAATCCCTGTGGGACAGGCTGTCCGCAAATTTTGGGAAAACAGGTCTGATATGGATACATACCACAGGAAATGCCTCCTCATATCCGAGATCCCCTGCATTCCCGAACCTGATCAGCCTGCGTTCCGCCTCGTTCCTTCCTCCAAAGAGCGTAAATCCCGCATAGCGCAGCTCATTCTCCATTCTCCAGAAAATTTCCTGTTCGCTCAATCCGAGAAACCCCGTAAAAGTAAAAAGATTTTGCCGGAAAGATTTGTCCGCCAGCTCCCTCAGCCTGTTCTGCAGTCGAAACATGTCCTTTTCTCCAGCCCCTGTCATATCGTCACCCCAATGCCACATCCAATATCATCATAATCGCAAATCCCACCGCAAAAGCTATGGTTCCCACATTGGAATGCTTACCTGCGCTTGCCTCCGGAATCAGCTCTTCCACCACCACATAGATCATGGCTCCCGCCGCAAAGGACAGCATATAAGGCAGAATAGGAGTTACAATACCCGCAAGCGCGATGGCAAGAAAAGCCCCTGCCGGCTCCACCGCGCCGGACAAAGTTCCCAGCAGAAAAGATTTCACTCTGCTGTTTCCCTCTCCCCGAAGAGGCAGAGAAATAATGGCTCCCTCAGGAAAATTCTGCAGTGCGATTCCCAGAGACAGCGCAAGCGCGCCCGCCATGGTTACCGATGATTCTCCGCTCAGCACCCCTGCATAAATAGCTCCGCAGGCAGAACCCTCCGGCAAATTGTGAATGGTCACAGCAAACATCAGCATAGCGGTTCTTCCCAATCTGCTCCTTCTCCCCTCCGGTACATTGCTGCCCATATGCAGATGTGGCACCAGGCTGTCAATCAGAAGCAGGAATAAAATCCCCAGCAAAAACCCTGCCGCTGCCGGGATAAATGCCAGCTTTCCCATATCCTCACACATGTCCATGGAGGGAATTAAAAGCGACCATACGGAAGCCGCCACCATAACTCCGGCGGCAAATCCTGTAAATATCCTCTGAACACAGGGTTTTATCTGATTTTTTAGAAAAAACACACAGGACGCTCCTAAGGTTGTACCCAAAAAAGGCAGCAAAAGTCCGATGATTATATCCATAATGGTATCCAAGCCTTTCTCTTTTTTCCTTATGAATCTATTTTATGTCAACTGTTTTCTCTCTGCGTCAATCCATATTTTAGGGGTAAGACAAATCAGAAATAAAATGCTCTGCCCAGGATACCACACACACTCCAGCATCCCGAATCCCACAAACACAAGCCATACCAAAAATGGCAGCAGCGCATGCTTCTCTTCCCCATAATACGCGGTCAAAAGCGCTTTTTTTCCTATCCACACTATCAAAACCACAAAACATAGTCCTGCAGGAATACCGTAAAAAAACGCTATCTGCAAAAAAACATTCTGGGCGTGCCAGGAATGGTAGGTCTCCGTAATCTGAAAATACCCCTCGCTTGGACTGTGACCCAAAAAATTCAGGCCTTCCATATATTTTTTAAAAATTTCAATTCTGATTTTTCCCGAGCTGTCAGCATCGCTTCCCTGAAGAAGACCGGCGTCAGCGCTTACGCTTTCTGCCGCCAGAGCCGTAGAATAGGAGACGGGCCCCGCAAACAAAGAATATATTTTTTCCTGTTCCAGTGAAATCTCTTCCTCCCGTCCAGCATTTATAAGACTCATCCGTCCTAGAAATTCACTGAAAAATTCTTCTAAAGAAACATACTTATCCGAATTAGGAGGATCAAAGGAATGAACCTTGTCAGTAGAATATTCTCCCTCCCACCAAACAGGATGATGGAGAATTGTGGGAAGATACCGGATACAGAGATAAACAAGAGGAAAGGTAAGCACGATTGTAAGGCATCCCCCCACCAGCATTCTCACAAATTTTGCAGTCTGCATCCTCTTTTTCATCACAAATTCCAGTCCTGCATATATGAACGTCACTCCCACAATTACCAAAAAAGCGGTTCTTGATATGGTAAACAGCGTTAAGTTAAATAATCCTCCCGCCAGCCCGCCATAAAAAATCAGCAGAAAACGCCGGTTCTTTCTGCCTGGGGCATTCATGTCCCACAGTCTCAGGCAATGAAGCTTATACAGCACCATGATATATGTGACAATATAAAAAAGCGCGTTCATATTGCAGTTAGCATACGCTCCGCTATACCGCACAACGTCATAGGGCCGGAAACCAAAGGCAAACGACTGGATGAGAAAAAAACCAATAATTACCCCATCCGCAAGCGTTTCCCAAAGCGCTTCGGATTCCTTGGGCGAATATCTGATCAGATAAAACATTCCGAACATAAAAAAGAACCATACCGGCCAGATTTCTCCGCTTCTGGATGTGGTCATTAAAAACGCCAATGCTGCGGTCAAAACTACCATAGGTCTTTTTCGCCGCCTGACAGCGAGGAAAAAATCCTTTTCCTGAAACATGCGCACAGCAATGACGCCCAAAGCCCCCACAGAAAGAGCCGCCGTAAAATACTGTCCTTCAAAAACAGTCCCTGGCGCATTTCTCCAGATAAGATACCCTGCCCCGGTTCCCGCCGCCCAAACTGCGATCCAAAGCAGATACTTCCATATACTTTGCTTTTTCCAGGTAAAGCCGCAGGCCATAACAACCGCCAGAATCACTCCCGTCAGATTGATTGCCTCAGCCCAGCAATGCCATATCAGGCTTCCCCTGGTCCAGTCAATTATCATTATACCGGTAAAAGCGATGGTACAAATCCATTTTTGCCAGTTGATTTTTCTCATTCTTTTCTCCAAATATCAGGTAAAGCTGACGATCTCATCCCTGGGAGCCTTTGTCTTCTCCACGCTCACCGCATGAAGAATCGGACCTTCCCCTTTATAGTCTGCCCAATATTCTCTGGAAACAGTAGCCGTCACCTTCACCCATTCCCTCTGCTTAAGACTGGCGGCGCCCTCATATTCGCAGGCATAGCCTAAAAATGCCATATCGTCGGCGCAGCAGGTCATAGCCAGCCTCCCCGGGACAAAATATCCTTCCGGGAATCCTTCGGGCTTCAGCACCATGGCAACAAACTGCAGCTTTTTCCCGAAGTAGCGCTCCAGATGATCCATGGAGTCCAGATACCAGATGCCATAGCCCTGGTTGTCCAGGACAATGGTGTCCTGACTCAGATCATAGGGCAAATCATCCTCGAATATCTCATCGATCTCTCCGTTGGAATCCTCAAAAATCACATCCGCAGAAGGATTTACCGCCTTGATGTTTCTCTTATAATTATTCAGCTCTCCAATGCCATCACAACGATTAAAAATAATCATTTCTGAATTCCGGATCATCTCTGCCAGAAGAGAGCGCATATTGGTATAATACATGGGAAAGGTGGAACCGTCAATGATAGTAATCTGCTGCTCCACCCTCCAATTTCGGGGAAGTTTCATATTTTTAAAATTCCACATTCCATTGTACTCAATAATGATACGCTCAGGCCCATGCCTTTTCTCAAGCTCTGTCAAATGAGCCGGGTTAAAGTCTTCCTCCTTCTCCAGCAGTTCTATCTGCGTCCTGCTTTTTTGCAGAAGCTCCTTGTCATACTCCTCTTCTCCTTCCTCACATAAAAGGAGCAAAGTCCTTCCCTTAATCTGAAAATAAGGCTGTCCCAGGGTGAAGGTGATAAATTCCGTCTTCCCGCTTTCCAGAAAGCCATTGATAATATATACCGGCTTCATATTGAATCCTCTGTCTTTCCCGGGCTCAAGACGCCTTCCGCGGCCCGTGCTTTACAAATACTACCGTTCAAACAGTCTGGCCAGCTTATCCTCATTCAAACTGGCTCCGATCACACAGATCTTTCCCGTTACCATGGGTTTGCCATTTCTTACATCGTGTTCCTGGGGAACATAATCATAATAAATCCAGACGCCGTCTTTCCCTGGAACCATTCCCTTGGCACGGAGTATATCCCCGTACTCTCCGCCATCTAAAGCCGTGAGAATCTGCTCTATCTCCTCAGCGCTGTAAGAATTGGGCGTCTCCATGCCCCAGCTTGTAAACACCTCATCCGCATGGTGATGACCCTGATGGTCATGACATCCGCATGTGCAGTTTTCGTCGTGCTCATGGTGATGGCCTTCACCTTCGTGATGGTGATGCTTATGCCCGCAACACGTCCCTCCTTCATGATCGTGGTGATGATGTTCCTCTTTATCATGATGATGCTCATGGCCGCAGCACTTCTCATGATCATGATGATGCTCGCGCTCATCCTCATGATGGTGAAGCTCATCCTCCATTTCCCGCAGCATATCCTCCAGCCTGTCCTCTCCCTCGATGGTCTCCAGAACCGTCCTGCCATCCAGCTGTTCCAGAGGAGTGGTGATAATAACCGCCTTTTGATTATGCTGACGAATCAGTTCCACACAATTATGAATCTTATCCTCAGACACCTTATCCGTCCTGCTTAAAATAATAGTTCCTGCATACTCAATCTGATTGATGAAAAACTCCCCGAAATTTTTCATGTACATTTTACATTTTGCCGCATCCACTACCGCCACAGCGCTGTTAATCTTCACGTCCAGATCCGCAGCAACGTTCTCAACCGCTTTCAGAACATCGGACAGCTTTCCCACTCCGGATGGCTCGATTAAGATTCTCTCCGGAGCATATGTGCCAATTACTTCCTTCAGAGAGGCGCCAAAATCCCCCACAAGGGAACAGCATATACAGCCGGAATTCATTTCCTTGATTTCAATACCTGATTCCTCCAAAAATCCTCCATCTATACCGATTTCCCCGAATTCATTTTCGATCAGCACCGTTTTGCTTCCATCCAGCGCTTCCTTCAGCAGCTTTTTTATCAAAGTCGTTTTGCCTGCTCCTAAAAAACCTGATACTATATGAATTTTTGTCATTTTCTATCTTCCTTTCCTCGCCGGCTCAAAGCATCCATCTGCCAACTGTTATTTATTGTCCTCTATATTTTCCGTATTGTCAATAAGACCATTCAGAAAACTTATGTAAAAAATTTTCAACAACTGCAGCGGAAAATATTCTAAAACACTCTACATTTCTTTTCCAAATACTTTAAATTACTCTTTTTCCCTGACAATTCCCTGCTTAGGAGCAGGAATCCAATTAGATTAAATACCCTTTAGATTCAGGAAATACAATAGATTCTCCCGGAGCATGTTCCACTCTTCAGGCTCGCCAATCGTCATTTTGTCCTCACTCAGCAATCCTCCTTGTTTCCACTGCTTTTTATCATTCACGAAGTCGATGGGGTCAGAATAAATTATTTTTTTACCTAAAATTCTTTCTTCTTTCCATCCTGCCAGAATATCTCTTCTGGCTTTTTCAGACATAAAAAATTGCCACCGAAAGCAATCTGTTAAAATTACTTTTTCAATTCTTTCAGAATCCAGATAACCTTCAATTTGCCTCATTAAACCTTCAGTATAGTCCTTCATCTCTTTTCCACAGATGCGTTCTTCAGAATAAGGCTGTTTTATTTCAACGGCCGCAAAAAATTCCGGTTCCTTTCCTCCTGTCAATACCTTATTTGCCCCCATATTAGTATTATTCCAATTTTTAACCAAAAGCAGATCCGGTGGAGAAACCGCTTTATCACCATTCCTTCTATACCATTCCTCTTTTATACCCTTTGAAGGTCTGTAGAGCGTTGAAGCATCAACTACCTCAATCCCAGTATTTGTCAGTAGGGCCTCCAGCATAGGAAGAATTACTCGATTTTGAAAATTAATCTCTCTAGGATCCATGTTTATATATTTGTCAATAGTCTCTTTATAATAACGATAAGAAAAACCAAAAGACTGACTTATCATTTTAAAATCCCCCTTTAGAATTTGATTTTCCATTTCGTATTTTATTGTAGCATAGTTTAAATAATGTTAAAATAGCATCCTTTAACTGATCCCTGCATATTCCGCCTCTATTATGCTCAGAGGAAGCACCGCCAGCAGGCCCTCTTCATTTCCTCCGCAAAGAATGCCCGCCAACCGGCCCTCTTGGTCAAATACGCCGCCTCCCGACATCCCAGCCTCCGCCGGAGCCTTTACCAGCATCATATATTGTGAAAAGTCCTCCACCCAGATCCAGGTTTCCTCCAGCACCCCTTCATAGACTTTGTCTCCGGCTTCGCTGGAAAATCCCATCACCTTCACCTTATCTCCAATTTGCAGCCGATCAAAGCTCTCTTTATCCTGTGGTGCACTGCAGTACTCTTCCAGGCGTTCTTCGGGAATTTCATCCATGGGCACTTTTATAAAGGCCAGATCAGCATCCTCCATGCGTTGATAATCACTGCATTCCACCGCCCAGCCATCACAAAAGCTCACCCATACCGGTTCCTTCGCCTCCTCAAGCACATGCCCCGCGGTGATCACCGTCAGTGTATGGGCGTCATATCTGTAAATTACACCGCTCCCGCTCCTGGTCTCCGCCAACACCTGCACCAAAGCTTCCGTAACCGCCCCGTCCGCCTTCCGCCTCGGTAAAAATCCGGATTTCCACAGGAAGAATGTCGCTGCTCCCAAAACAAAAAATACCGCCCCTCCTACCAAATACCAATAAAATTTTTTCATACTTATATCCCTGTCTGCTTACGCAGTGATCCATCAATATAAAAGTAATATTCCACCTCTAAAAAGTTTCTAAAAAAGCCCGTAAATACGGAAGATTCCGCATTCACGGGCCGCAGGGCAAGCAGGACGGTAAGCCGGGTTATGTCTCGAATAATCATCTATCTAGCACGACTGTCACCAGCCGCGTCCAGCGACCCACCTGAAAGCAGGCCGGGCAAACCTGTCGCTTTCCTTTTGGTCTTGCTTCGGATGGGGTTTACATGGCTCCGTCTGTTACCAGACGGACGGTAGTCTCTTACACTGCCTTTCCACCCTCACCGGAATCTCTCCCCTGTGGAGAAAGCCCCGGCGGTATATTTCTGTTGCACTTTCCTTGGAGTCACCTCCACCAGACGTTATCTGGCATCCTGCCCTGTGAAGCCCGGACTTTCCTCATCTGCACATCATGCAGCCGCGATTATTTATCCTACTTGCACCCTCATGATTATATCCTTCCCTGGATTTTTTTGCAAGCAAAACATCCCGGCCTGCGTTTACGACTGCTCTATGCGGCTCTTCTGAATTTCGTAATATTGTCCTTCTTACCCTTCCTTCTTCCGCCAATCAGCATCGTAATCTGACTGATGGTCTGAAAGTATCCCACCGCCGCCAGAGAGAACATGGATATGTAGTAGGGCATCACATACCTGGCCTTCGCCTCCCACAAAATGCTGAATAGAAAGCCCCCTATGATGGCCGCCGCCAGCAGATGCTGCAGAATATTGCTGTTCCGCTTCACTGCAAAAAGGAAATACAAGAGCATCCCGAAATAAAGTATAAACTGCAGCCGATCGCAGATCCAGAGAATTTTTGTAAAATATTCCTCTTTTACCCTTTGTGCCAGGGGCGATTCTTTCGAATCATGATCAGCAGGATATTTTGTGCCGAAATACAGGGACTGATACAGAGGCTCGTTCCACTGGGACAGAATCTTTTCCCGGAAAAAGGTCCAAGCGTAGGAAGGATTCGACAAAAACACCTGCAGCCTCTCCTCAATATCCTCCTTAACGACCTCTTCCACTGCATTGGCATTACCGTCATACTCATAATACAGGGCCTTGGGATAATCATAGTACCATCCATACTTTCCGTTTTGTTCCTGGAGCCCCATGGAAATCCAGGAGAGCGTCGGCAGTCCTCCGGTATGAGCAAAGCCGGAGCGGACTTCATACATTTTATAAATTCCCGCGTACAAAAGTGCGGGCAGCAAAATCGTAAGACCTGCAGCCGCTATTATTTTACGATCCCCTTGCCGTACAGCCCAAACCAGGGATACCAGGCAGAAGGCTACCAGAAAAATCAGAGAATTTTTCCGCACCAGCATTCCTGCAGTAAGCGCGGCCACACATACCGCAAGATATTTCCAGTGCCTTTTTCTGGAATAGCGCAGAAGCATCCACGCCGCCAGCAGAGCGCAGAAAATACTGGGAATGTCGCCGTACACCCAACTTGTATAAAATATCAGGGGAAAGCAGCCCATCATGCAGACACAGTAAATGACTGAGACGCTCATATGACCGTCAATTTCATTTACAATGCAGCCTCCTATGAGCGCCGCCGCCGCTGCGAGAATAACGCATATCAGCTGAAAAGCAAAATAGTTGTAAGTGCCGACAAATACAAACAAAAGCTCCACCAGGGCAATCAGTCCGAGCTGATGAGGATACATCTCACAGTATCCTCCTTTGTCGAGAAATAAATATCTGCCTTCCCGAAAGTAAGAGGCACCTCCGTAGATAAATGCCTGATCCCCTTCCGGCATTCTTTCTGCAGAGGTAATCCACCACAGGCCGGCTGCCAGAATCCAAACCACAGCCATTGCCAGAACCGCTTTCCTGACCGCCTGCCGAGCTTTTTCCCCCATGCGCTCCTCTGCGGCAAACAGCGCCGTAAAGGCCGCAGCCGCAAACAAAAGGACCAACAGGTTTCGGGACATGGAGTCACGAACATTCAGCGGCGCTTCGCTTCCTCCAGGATTCATATACTGCGTATATCGAAAGGAATACCATGTCAGAAAGAGAAATATCGCTCCGCCGAAAATACGCACTGTCCAATTTGCAAGAGCAGTAAGCCGCTCTCCGCGCTCTTCCCTTCCAGTTTGCTTCATCTGCCTCATTTGTACTGAGGACACCCCTTTCCTTATTTCACTCTACACGTTAAAGCAACTTCCTCCTACAAATTCCCTGCATATAGAATTGTTAGGAAGACTTTCGCTGGGTACACCCAAAAAATAATCCAGAAATTTTAAAAGTCTTTTTGCCTCGTGGTACTCCGGAGCCTCCTTTGGTATCTGGAACAGCAAGGGCTCTGCAAACTGCTTCAGAACCGCCAGCTCATATATCAGCACCGAGTTAAACATGGCGTCCGCCTCCTCCTGAAAGGGAAATATATTTTCCTCCTCCCCTCTTCTGACGGAGGGCCACATTGCAATGGTTCTTCTTGCATCCGCTCCCCTGGTTCTGGCATCCCTTACCATACGGCGCAGCAGCCTGCCGTCCGTAGTAGGTATCCTGTTGTGTTCATCCACATTTACATTGGTAAGGGCGCTGATATATATTTTGTATTTGCTTTCCTCAGGCAGTGCATAAGAGGTTTTTTCGTTCAGTCCATGAATCCCTTCTATCACCAGAATATCATCCGGTCCAAGCTGCTTAAACCTTCCGTTGTACTCACGCTTTCCCGTCTTAAAGTTAAATGTCGGAAGCTCCAGCCTTTCTCCCTTTAAGAGCCTCGCCATATCCTCATTGAACTGCCTTATGTCAATGGCCTCAAGACATTCAAAATTATAATCTCCGTTTTCATCCCTGGGCGTAAGCTCCCGATCCACAAAATAGTCGTCAAGTGCAATAGGATGAGGAATCTTTCCCAACGTGCGCAGCTGTATGGAAAGCCTGTGTGAAAAGGTGGTCTTGCCAGAGGATGAAGGACCCGCGATCATAACGAATTTTACATTTCCCCTTCCTGCAATCTCTTTGGCAATCTCGCCAATCTTTCGCTCCTGCTCCGCCTCCTGTACCAAAATCAGTTCGCTGAAGGAGCCGCTGCAGATTTGGTCGTTCAGATCACCAACAGTTTCAATGCCAACCCTCCTGCCCCACTGCTCAGATTCTTTCAAGGTTGCAAAAAGCTTTTTTTTCTCCGCAAACCGCTCCACTCTTGTAGGATTTTTTTTGGTGGGAAGAAGCAGCATAAATCCCTCGTCATAGGGAATCACGTCAAACCACTTCACATAACCTGCATTGGGCAGCATATATCCATAATAGTAATCATAATATCCTTCTATTTCATAGACATTCACAAAGGAGCTTCTTCTGTACCGGAAAAGCTTTTCCTTATCCGTCATCCTCTGTGCACGAAACAACTCCATCGCGTCCTCCATAGGATAGGCACGTTTGAAAAACGGCGTTTTATGCTCCGCCAGCTCTTTCATTCTGTTCTTGATCCTCTCCGCACCTTCCTGTGAAACGTTTACCCCCGCTCCCGCTCTGATGTAGGAGCCGTGCCCTATGGCGAATTCCACCCGGCTGCCCCTGGCGGCCTCCTCACCGAACATATCATATATGCCCTTTAAAAAAAGCATGGTAGCGGTGCGAACATAGGTTTTGTATCCCACATCGTCACTCAGTGTGAAAAATTCCAGTGTACAGTCCCTTTTCACCTTTTTGAACAGTTCTCTGATTTTCCCGTTTACAGATACCACTGCGATCATGTTGCCATATGCCTCCTGATACGGCTCAACGATGGCTTCATAGGTGGTTCCCTGGGGAAACTGTTTCTTTTCTCCGTTTATCGTCACTGTAATCATTTTTCTTCCCATCCTTTTGGTCATGCTTGCTCCCAAAACGCCAACGCCTTCCGAAGCTGCTCCCGCTCCTCTCTAACCTCCAGCAACCGCTTTCCGGCTCTTTGACCGGGCTGGGAAATCAGCTCCTTTTCGATCTGACACACTCTATTTTCCCGGTACTCCAGGTAATCTCTCAGCACAGGATTTCTCTCCCTTAGGAGCCTCTCTCCGAATTCTTCGTAGAGAGGTTCCCTTGCTTCCTTTCTGGTTCCTGTCCACACCGCTTTCATGAGAAAATAAAATTTACCTTCTTCACACAGTATATTCTCTTTGGTAATTTCATATCCATCCTCATAAAGAAATCTGCGAAACCCAGACAACTCAGACTGGGGCTGAAGAATTATTTCCTTGAAACTTCTGGCCTTTCGGGAGCCCTCCCTCAAGATCCCGGCCATTAAACGTCCTCCCATGCCGGCGCACACCAATGTTTCGGCTTCTCCCGCTTCATATGACTGCAGTCCATCCGACAGACGGGTTTCTATGTATTCTCCCAGCCCATACTGTGCAACATGCTCCCTTGCTCTCGTCAGGGGACCCTCTCGCACATCCATAGCCAAAACCCAGGGACTAATCCCGCTGCGCACCAGGTAAATGGGCAGAAAGCCGTGGTCACAGCCCACATCAACCACCCTGTTCCCCGGCGTCACCATATCTGCCAGGGTTCTCAGCCTAAGAGAAAGCGTTCCCTTCATCAGTCCAGATAATCCTTGAGCTTACGGCTGCGGCTGGGATGGCGCAGCTTACGAAGGGCCTTGGCTTCTATCTGGCGGATGCGTTCTCTGGTCACGTTAAATTCCTTTCCTACCTCCTCAAGGGTTCTGGCTCTTCCATCATCTAAGCCGAACCTGAGACGGAGCACCTTCTGTTCCCTTTCAGTAAGAGTTCCAAGCACCTCCACCAGCTGTTCCTTCAGCAATGTAAAAGCGGCGGCGTCTGCCGGAACCGGTACATTGTCATCCTGAATAAAATCTCCCAGATGACTGTCCTCCTCCTCACCGATAGGCGTCTCCAGAGAAACAGGCTCCTGGCTGATTTTTAAAATTTCTCTGACCCGTTCCACGGGCATATTCATTTCCTGGGAAATTTCCTCCGGAGATGGTTCCCTTCCCAGCTCCTGCAGCAACTGTCGGCTTACCCGGATCAGCTTGTTTATGGTTTCCACCATATGAACCGGGATTCGTATGGTTCTGGCCTGGTCGGCAATGGCTCTTGTGATGGCCTGACGGATCCACCAGGTTGCATATGTGGAAAACTTGTATCCCTTGCGGTAATCAAATTTCTCAACTGCTTTAATAAGACCAAGATTTCCCTCCTGAATCAGATCCAGAAAAAGCATTCCTCGTCCCACATATCTCTTGGCGATGCTCACCACCAATCTGAGGTTGGCTTCCGCAAGACGTTTTTTGGCTTCCTGATCGCCAAGCTCCATTCTCTTCGCCAGATCAATCTCCTCCTCCGCGCTTAGGAGAGGAACCTTTCCTATCTCCTTTAAATACATTCTTACAGGATCCTCGATACTGACACCATCGGGAACAGTCAGGTCGATGTTTTCCACATCCACCTCATCCTCCTCGGTCAGAATAATTTCCTCGTCGTCCACATCATCCTCTTCCGTAATGCGCAGAATGTCCACGTTATTCTGCTCCAAAACCTCAAGGATTTTTTCGAACTGCTCTTCCTCCAGAGGCATATCGGAAAAGAAATCTCCTATCTCCTGATACTCAAGAACATTCTTTTTCTTTTTTGCCGTGTTCAAGAGTTCTTTTACCTTTTCGTCAAATTTTGCCTGTGTGTTTTCATCCATGTTGTTGGTTCCTTCCTTCCTGGGAAATTTACTTCCTTTGTAATGGTCTTTTACTGTTTTTTTATTCTTAACCTTAATCTATGGAAATATGCGTTTTTGCAAGCTCTTCCAGCGCTTTTTTTCCAGCAATTACCTGATCGAGGGCCGATATGTCGGATCCGAGCCTTGACGTGTAATGCTCATAACTATTTTTCTTTACGGACAGCACGATGTCGTGGAATGCCTTCTCCCTCTCCTGCCTTGTCTCCAGACGGGGCAAGCTTGTATGAAAAATTGCCGCCGCCTCTTTCTGATCGCTCTCATCCTCGAACATACTGATGATGTCCGCCGGCTGAAACTGTCCCTGCTCCAAATCTGAAAACAGCCTTTCAGCCACCTTCCTATACAGTTCTCCGGTAAAATCGTCGGCAGAAATATAAGGCTTGATTTTAGAAAACAATGAAGGCTCGTCCGTAATCCAGGTAAGTAAAAGCCTCTGGGACTTTCCGGCGTTTTCTTCCGGACTATGCTTTGGCTGCACTCCCGATCTGGGCCTCTGCAGCGGCCTTGCGCCTCCCGTTGACGCCGCCACAGCCAGCACCAGTCTGCGCAGATTATCCGCCCCTATATGATATTTGTCCGCCACAGCCTGCAGATAATTCTCCCTTTCCACATCCTCCGTAAAATCACAGAGTTTCTTGGCTATTTCCCGGTGAAATTTTGTTTTAGACTCCGGATCACTCATGTCATAATCTGATTCCAGCACCCGTATTTCAAAGAAAAAACTGTTTTCCGCCTTTTCTATGCGCTCCGCAAAGGCTTCTTTCCCAAGATTTTTCATAAATTCATCCGGATCCTTATAGGGTCTCATATCAATGACACGACCATTCAGACCGGACTCCCGCAGAATACCGATTCCCCGCAGCGCAGCCTTTACTCCGGCTCCATCGCTATCGTAAGCCAGCAGCACCGTGTCCGTATAGCGGCGAAGCAGCGCAGCCTGCTCCGAAGTAAATGCCGTTCCCAGAGAAGCCACTGCTTGGGAAAAGCCCGCCTGGTGCATGGCAATCACATCCATATATCCCTCGCAGAGAATAATGCTGCCGCTCCTGGCCGTTCTCGCAAAATTCAGCCCGTAAAGATTTCTCCTCTTGTCAAATATGGGAGTCTCCGGCGAGTTCAAATATTTCGGCTCTCCCTGGCCCATAACACGTCCGCCAAAGCCGATGACCCGATGATTGATATCTTGAATAGGAAACATCACCCTGTTCCAAAACTGGCTTAAAAGACCATGCCTCTCCGAAAAATTAGCCAGTCCCGCCTCCTTGATCAGCTGATCCTCAAAGCCCTTCCCTCTTAAGTATGCCACGAGATCCCCACCGCTCTTACCGGCGTAGCCCAGGCCGAATTTCTTCATGGTCTCATCTCCAAGCTCCCTTTCCTGCAGATACCGATACCCTACGGCTCCCTGTGGTGAACGAAGCAGAAAATAAAAATACGTGGCTGCCTCCTTGTTCACCGAGAACAGTCTGGCCCTCCTGCTCTCCCTTCTCTTTACTTCCTCCGAATACTCCTGTTCAGGCAGGGAAACTCCGGCCCGGTCCGCCAATGCCTTCACCGCCTCCGGAAAAGAAAAATTCTCATAATTCATGAGAAAGGTAAAGACATTTCCTCCCGCCCCGCATCCGAAGCAATGATACATCTGCTTTTCCTGGGTCACCGAAAAAGAAGGGGACTTTTCATTGTGAAAGGGACACAGCCCCCAGTATCTGCCGCCCCGTCTCTGCAATTTCACATAACCGGACACCACATCCACTATATCATTTTTCATTCTGACTTCATCTATTATTTCCTCAGAATAATACATTTTCCCACTCCCGCAAAATCCCGCTGATTCTTTTCACACTTTATGCTTATATATGCCAGGATTTGGGTATGTACAGCTCCTCATACTTTGCAATTGCAAAACGGTCACTCATGGCTCCCACATAGTCACATACCACTTTTTCTCTGGGCTCGCCCTCCGACAGCAGATTTAAAAATTCATCCGGAAGATCGTCAATATGCTTCAGATAATGATGATACAGCGTCTCCATCAACATTTCCGCCTTGCCTTCCTCGCTTTTGGCCTCCCGATTCTGATATACCCGCTCAAACATAAAGCGGCGTATTTTTTTCATGGCCTCCGCCACAGGAGCCGACATAAGGATATCATTTTTTCCCATGCTGGCTGTGACAATGTCGTGAATAAAATGATCCAGGCGCTCCCCTGTGGTTTTTCCCACCACGTCGGTGATTTCACCCGGCACGTCGCTTTCCTTCAATATTCCCGCCCTAACGGCGTCATCCATATCATGATGGATATAAGCGATTTTATCCGAAAACCGCACCACCTTTCCCTCCAGGGTGTGAGGCTTTCCTATGGTCTGATGGTTACGTATCCCATCCCTCACCTCATATGTGAGATTCAGACCCATACCGCCCTTTTCCAAAATATCCACTGTACGTACGCTCTGCTCACTGTGCTCAAATCCATAGGGACAAACGCGGTTTAAGGCGCGCTCCCCTGCATGTCCGAAAGGCGTATGCCCCAGGTCATGTCCCAGAGCAATGGCCTCCACCAGCTCTTCATTCAGCTTCAAAGCCTTTGCAATGGTACGGGCATTTTGGGAAACCTCCAAAGTATGCGTCAGACGCGTGCGGTAATGATCTCCCTCTGGCGTCAGAAATACCTGGGTTTTATCTTTCAGCCTGCGGAATGCCTTGCAGTGAATAATCCTGTCTCTGTCTCTCTGAAACACAGGTCTGATATCACACTGCTCCTCAGACTTTCTTCGTCCCTTTGAATTCATGCTCAGGGATGCATAAGGGCTTAAATAATCCTTTTCCCACTGTTCCAAGCTTTCTCTTATTGTCATGTCTGCCTCTCTTTTCCGACGCAGGCCGCACTCTGCAGCGTCTGCCCAGCTGCGTCTCAAGCAAGAAACCTCATCACGTTACAACATACTCCTGATTTATATATTCTGCATCCTTCGGGAAATTCCTTTATTTTTTGTACCGTTACTTTCATTTCATGACATTGGAACAATCCGCTTTTCTTTTCCGCAGGCAAACAGTAACGCGTTCCCTTTCTATCTACAGATGTTAAAGATAAATTCCGCATTCTTATCCATGGCTTCATAGGCTGTTTTAAAAGGCGACATTTGAAATACATGCCACATCCCCGGAAAACGGTCCAGCTTAACGGATACATCCGCTTCCAACATATTTTTATAAAGCCTTAAAGAATCACTCAATAGGATCTCATTTTCCCCCACCTGAATATATGTGGGCGGGAATCCATGGAAATCACCGAACAGAGGCGATATCTGCGGATTCTGCAGGTCCATTCCCTCTGCGTAGGCATGGATCATGCCATCAATATATTCCCTGCTCAACACCGGATCAAGCTCCGCCATGGTTTCAAAGGATTCTCCGGAAGACGTAAGATCCGTCCAGGGAGACAGCAACACCAGTCCCCTTGGCAGCAGCCTTCTCTCCTCCTTCAGCCTAAGGGTCAGGGAAAGGGCCAGATTCCCCCCTGCGGAATCCCCAGTAAGAATAATGTCCCTTGCACCATATCCCAGAAGCATCAGATAATTCCATGCCTTCATGGCGTCTTCACAGGCTGCGGGATATGGATTTTCCGGCGCCAGACGATAGTCAAAGCACAGCACATCCATAGAAGTGGTGGTTGCAAGCTTGGAAGTCAGAGTCCTTGCATACATACTGCTTCCCGTGGAATATCCTCCCCCGTGGCAATGCAGAATCACGTATTTTTTCATATGAGCTCTGTTTACACTCACCCATTCTCCATACATGCCATCCATGTCTATTTCCTTATAGCGAATATCCCTGGTATTCCCCAGAATAGCCCCGATGTGATCCTGGGACTGCCTGTGCTTCTCCAGATCAGCGCTCTCCACCAATCCATGAACGCGCCTGATCAGCTGCATCAGATTCTGGTTTCTTTTGTTTTCTCCCTTCATTTCACATCCTCCTGTACATCCTGCAGATTAAAAGTGCAGCCTTCTGCGAACCTCATTGCGCAGCCTCCTTCTGGATAGCAACGTAATAACGGCAATATCCACAATAACGCAGACAGTAGCCACAATAGCCGACCACTGAAGAGATACCTGGTTCATCAGATAAAAGTCAATCAAAAATTCCAGGCCCAGGCACAAAAGCCCAAGGGCTGTAAAGACATAAAGAGCCACAGTGAGAAAGGATCTGGGAAGCTTTCTCAGGCACAGAGCGAAGCATTCCGCCAAAAAGGTCACCCACAAAACGATGGGCATTCCCAGACCGAAAAACCATTGATCCCTCTGTATCATGTACGCAATCATATAAAGGTACACAAGCACAGCCGCTCCGTCGAAAAGCAGCGAAACATATACCGGCTGCCTGGTGTAAATCACCACAGGAATCATAATCACCCAGAGAATTACACAGACTCCAATCACCGCCAGTGACCACAGGGTTTCCCGAAACACAAAAATGTTCAAAACTCCGCAGGTAGCCGCCGTGGCCAGCACCACTGTGGTCAAAAGTATGCCAAGATCCTTTCTCTTTACGGTCTCCACCTGTCCCTTTTCCTTTGGAAATGCCAGGGGAGCTTCCTTTGCCTGCAGCTTGTTTGGATTGATTACAGGCGTGTTGCACAGAGGGCAGCTCTTCGCGGAATCCTCCAGTTCCACGCCGCAGTTTACACAATATGACATATAATTCCTTTCCGCGTCGGTCAAAACGCTTATATCTCAACGGGGGTGATCTGTCAGCTCTGAAATTTCTTCATAAGACAAACGGTTGCTTTCAATTTTAACGTGTATGCCATCCGCCACCAGCTTTCGGAAAAAATATCGCTCAACATCTGCCTCGATAATACTGCTTGCAAAATTTACAGTAAGCGTATCCTCAAAGCTGATTACTGCACAATTTGTTCTGGAAGAAAAGGGCTGTCCCATATAAATGTCAAACCGTTCAATATAAGGCTTCATTCTCTCCGGCACCTTCATGGCCCCCATGTTTGTCAGTCCCGCAGAAGAATTTTTGTCCTGCACCTTTGTATAAAACTGGCGAACCACAAAATCTTTCACGAACAAAGGCACCACTCGAATGAAAGGATTCTTCTGAGTGGACGCATTGGTGGTGATGTCCCCTCTTAAAAACTTTTCATTTAGATAATAACGCATATAATTATGCACCTGAGCCACGATTTCTTCAAAGCTGTATTCCCCCAGTCTGGGATCGATTCCGGGATAAATCATTGTAATGAAATTTCTCAAGGTTTTGGAAGGGAAAAATCTTCTCAGATTCACAGGCATGGCAATCTTTACCGGACGCAGACGAAAATGCCAATCTTTTTCCTGCTTCGTCATAAGAGCATAGAGCAATATAGCGTTCAGATATTCCGTAATGGTGGCGTTATATTTCTTCGCCACCGACATCACCTGGGATACGGACATAATTCCATCGATAATATTGAGCGTATAAAACGGTTCTTTCGTTCCCCGCACACGATAGGTCTTCTCTCCAGGCCTGGGAGGACGGACCTTGGCATTGGCATACCTCATATAAGCATCCTCCAGCTCCTCCGGATCAGGCTCTCTGTCAATGTCCAGCACAAACCCCCCGCTTTCAATTTCCGTATGCCCCAGAAGCCGCAAATACACCGCCGTCAGAGTCTGCAGCACGCACATACCTCCAGTGCCGTCCCCCAGACTGTGATGAGCCTCCAGAGCAATTCTGTTTTTGTAGTAATACACTCTGATCAGGTACCGGTTGTTCGCCTTAAAATACATGGGCTGACATGGATTTCTCACATCCTTTTGCACAAAAGGTCCGGGCCTGTTGTTAGGCTCCAGATACCGCCAGAAAAGCCCTTTCCTTATAGCCGCTTTATAAGTGGGAAATCTGGGCAGCGTCAAGTCCACAGCCTTCTGCAGCATCCCGGGATCAATGTCCTCCTTCAAAAGCACGGACAAACGGTATACGGAAGAAAAGTCCCGCCTTTGAAGAGTGGGATAAACAATTGCAGACAAATCCAGCTTATACCATTCCCTGCGCCCCGTTCTTTCCATTCCTCTCTCCCTTCGTTCACTTTGAATGCCTCTTTTCACCCTTAATTTCTGAAAGTGAAAAAAAGAGTGCTAAGCGATATACTTAACACTCTCTTGTCATGCAGGAAAAGAGACTTGAACTCTCATGGTATTGCTACCACACGGACCTGAACCGTGCGCGTCTGCCAATTCCGCCATTCCTGCGAACAAGTCATATTTTATATGTTTTCCTGCAAAATGTCAATAGAATTATTGTAATTTTTTTTTATTTTTTTTCAAATTCAGCAAATTTCCTTAAAAATAGCTGTTGAACAGACTTCCGGCATTATAAAGATTGCTGTATGCGCCGGTAAAGGTATATGTATTGGCTCTGTTGGCGTCTCTGTCCGCCGAATAATTGATCAGGGACGCTTGAGCGGAAACCCTGTACCCGTAAGAGCCGTTTTCCCCAAACAGGCTTTCCACAGTAGACATCTCCGCATTCATGAACGTATCCTTGTCCAGAGACAATGTGCTGTCCTCATTCACAGTAATTCCTATTTTATTCAAAAGTTTGATGTTGCTGAGGGTGGCATTGACCATGCTTTCCGTGCGCCTGGTCACAGTGTCTCCTCTGTAGTCGTCTACTGCCTCTATCACGGCATTATAATTGGTCACGAAGTTATCCACTGCCTTATAAATGCTTTCAGCGTCATAATCACGCCGGGTGGTTTCCACGCCATTTTCGTCCACCGTAGTAATATCTTTCTTCTTAAAGACAGAATCGCTGCCCTTTTCCAGAAGAGCGTCCGCCGCCTCTTTAAGCGCATCGGTGGAGCTCTGCACCCTTGCTAAGGACTTTGCGTCCACCTGTCCTGAAGTGCCGTTATTAACCAGCGACTTCACCTCATCGCTGCCGGTCTCTGAATAGTACGCCTTCATCAGCTTATAATAGCTGCCGTTTTTAATGCTGGCGTAATCCATCAGAAAAGTGCTTCCTGACACACTTGCGGCGCCGCTTCCCAGACTGGAAAATAAAAATGAATAATCGGGTCTTGCCTGAATGGAAATACTCATATACATTACCTCCTTGTATCCCTTTTTTTCAGATATAACATGGGGCTTCCCTGCCCTGCATATGCTCTTACACAAATCTTATTCTATCATAGTTATCGGCAGAAATACAGATAAAATTAACCATTTCATACCATTTTTGCAGCTTTCAGCAAATGTTTTGCCAGGACGGAGGTTGTTACGCTTCCCACGCCCCCGGGAACGGGAGTGATGGCCGAGACAATGCCCTCCAAACTTTCGGCGTCCACATCCCCACAGAGATTCCCCTCCGAATCCACATTTATCCCCACGTCAATTACAACCGCATCCTTCCCTGCAAAATCAGAGTCTATCATCTTTGCAGAACCTGCCGCCGCTACAAGCACCTGTGCATTGCGGCAGGTTTCCGGCAGGTTTCCGGTTTTTGTGTGGCATATGGTCACAGTGGCATTTCTCCCAAGCAGAAGCATTGCCGCAGGCTTTCCGATGACCAGGCTTCTGCCCACCACCACGGCTCTTTTGCCCTTCAGATCAATACCCTCAAAATCCAGTATTTCTATCACTGCCTCCGCAGTACATGGGGCGAAGCCGCTCTCGTCACCGGCATAAACCTTGGCCAGATTGATAGGGGACATGCCGTCCAGATCCTTTTTCGGTGCAATTCGTTCCTGAACGGCTCTTTCGTCCAATTGCTCCGGCAGCGGACGAAGCAGTAGAATGCCATGTATTTCAGGATTATTATTGATGTGGTCGAAATCTTCTTGAAAGCTTTCATTGTCTATATCGGCAGGAAAAGCGTATACCGTACAGGCAAATCCCAGCTTTTCCATTTTCTTTGCGGCCGACCGCTCATATGAAATATCCTCAGGCTTTTCTCCCACGCGAATAATTGCCAAATGGGGGAAGTCCCCCCTCCATTCTTTCATTTCCTGTAAAATCTTCTCGTTTATGGCATTCGCTACGGGAAGCCCCCTCAATATCTTCATTTCATTATCCCCATTTCTATATTCAATCTGCCGCCTTCATTTTAACGCGGCCATTTTCTCTTCCGATCCGGTAAAGTTTTCCTTCCAGTCTCAGGAAATCTTTGTCATTTCTTTCCGCACAGGGTTCCTGCGACCTCTTCAAAAATCTCATCCGCCATCTTAGATCCCCTTTGAGCCATTTCCTTCGCTCTTTTATTCATGTCCTCTGCAATTCGCCGGTTTTTCATAAACTTTGTATTGATATACACATTCAAAGAAGCTCCGTTCAACGCAGCTTTACACAGCTGTACGCCTACTCCCACGTCACTTATGGCAAGTCTGCTGCCGATCACGGACAGTCTGGAAAGGAGCAAAAGAGCTTCCAGAATTTCTTTCATCAGCGCAAGAGGCGCTTCCCCTGCCGCACACAGTGCATTTTCCATAACCTCCGTCCGCTGTTCAATCTCCTCCGGCGTGTTTTTGGGAAGACCATATGCTTTCGCCAAAGGCTCAAAGGCTTCCGCGTCCTTATCCATACAGGAAGCGAGGCCCTTGGTAACCACAGCCGCCTTCTTCAATATTTCCCGAATCTCTTCTTCATGTTCCGCATATTTTTTCTTTCCCGTCGTAAGATTTGCCACCATACTCCCAAGGCTCATCCCCAGAGCGGCTGCATAAGCACAGACGCCTCCTCCCCCCGGCACCGGCGCCGGAGAAGACAATCGATCCAGGAAATCACTCATTTTCATTTCAGCCATCATAATTTTTTCTCCATTCACTGACTGAAATCATGTTTTCAGCCTGATTGTATTATAGCGGCTTTCGGGAAGGATGTAAAGGCATCCCCTTCCACCCTCCCTTATTCTACCCAAAGCAAGGGTGCAGAGATTAAATCTCTGCACCCTCATTTCAGCTCTCCCATAACCACATTCATGCTGATGGTCAAATTATTTTCAAGCCAATTCAGGGAAATGTCTTTATCCCCCAAAAACCAGCGCCAATTAATGCTTCCTGATTCCGAAGATACTTCTCCTCCTGAGGGGTCCACTCCTGCAAAGGCCGTAAGTCTTTCAACCCACCCTTGCACCTCTTCCTCGGTAACTTCCCGCTCTCCGCTGGAAATCCACACAGAAACGGAATTCACAAGGTTTTGTGTGTCGTAACTGGTATATACGGGATAAGTTTCTCCAAACAGCTCCGCCTGATAAATACGGCCAATAAAGGTCTGTTGATCCTCTGTCCAGTTCTCCTGTCCGCCCCCCAATTGTTCCGCAGCCTGAGCGTCATCCATACCCAAAAGCCCTTCAAGCGCCTCCAGGCTATCATCCCTTGAATCCGCAGACGTCTCTGTTCCTTCCTCCGTCCTTTCGGCTTCCTGCACCGGGGCGGTTCCCTGCGCATCTGTAGCGCTTTCGC
This sequence comes from uncultured Acetatifactor sp., assembly GCA_944383825.1. Taxonomy (GTDB): domain Bacteria; phylum Bacillota; class Clostridia; order Lachnospirales; family Lachnospiraceae; genus Acetatifactor. Next base: position 88,535 of record CALWRA010000010.1, read on the forward strand.
CCTTTTCTTCTCCTGTACCATAAGCTCCCGTTTCCTCCGTCGGCACAGCAGACGCCATCGTCTCATCTTTCTCTACGGATCCGCAGGCACACAGCATAATAACCAACATTCCAAGCAGAAATCCCTGGCCCCTTTTTGCTGTTTTCTTTTTCATATCATCCTCCTCTACACAGACATTCTCTGCATTCTGCAATTACTAATAATTAATTCCCTGAATTGCCAGCTCTCCGTCCACCACGCCAAAAACAATATTAGCTGTTCCTCCATTCGACAGTACAAAGCCGGCCATGCTGGGAGAAAGCGCCAAGGTGTCTGCCTCTGCCACAGCAGTCATAAGCTCCTCGGTAAACACATTATCCGCTCCCAGTTCGATCAGTTCCTCCCGAGAGGATACACTGCTTTCCGCAATTCCCACATAGACAGGATATGACGTAAGGTCAGCCAGAGCCTCCAGATCCTTAGCTGCCACCGCAGCCTTTATTTTATCCGCAAACTCCGCTGCCGCTATGCTGTCAACCGCAAAATTATCCTCGTATCCGCTCTGCTCCTCTGTGGCCGTCTGGCTTTCTGCCTGTGTATTTTCCATCTGCTCACTCTCCGCCTGCTGTGTTCCATCCGCCGGAGAGCCGGCGGTTGGCTGCTGCGGGTCGTCAGGCAATGCCTGACTTCCCGTTTGTGGAGCCTCCTGTGTTGTCTGCGCTGTTTCCGAGGGCATCTGGGAAGCGTCCCCCTCCTGATCCGTCCCGCAGGCAACCAGTCCTGTGCTTAATAAAACCGCCATTAATAAAGCTGCTGTTTTTTTCATCGTTTTTATCCGCCTTTCTATTTATCTCTGAATTTCAAATTCAATCTCTCCGGCCGACCCCGGTGCAATCTCATATTTATCAAATACGATCACCGGATTGCCTTTTTCGTTTACATAAAAGGAAGCATCCGCCGTAATTCCTGTAAATCCGCCTTCCTCCGGCGTCCAGAACGTAATTCCCTCTTCCGCAGATTTTGTCTGCATCTGTGCGGATATGCTCTCATTAGCCAATTCAATATAATTCTCTCCAAGCAAATCCTCCAGAGTTACCATTTTTCCATCCTTTAGATCGATGGTATAATATTTTGTCTCATTATGAGCGGAATTCCAGTTCTCACTGCCTATTACCGCAAAGGACAGATAGTCCTCCGTCTGCGCTTTTATCTCATAGCCAACGTTGATCTCAATATTGTGAGCCGCCCATTCTTCTTCCGTTCCTCCGGTCTCAATAAACGCCTTTTTATACTCTTCGGCTCTCTGCACGGCTCCCTCTACATATTCTTCGCAGAGTCTTAAAATTTCCTGGTTAATGGAATCGTCAAGTCCTCCCGTATCCTGGGAAATCATTTCCACGCTGGGAATTTCAACAGAAAGCTTTAAGTCCTCGTCCTCTGTTTCGTAAGAACGGAAAGTCAGTATTCTCGCCACGGCTCCCATAACCGGTATATTGCTCATTTCCTGAGCAAATACCGTATTTGTGTTAAGCAGCACAGTGAAAGCAGCTACTGCCGCAGCCGCAGCCGCAGTCGCCCCCTTTAATTTGTTTTTTCTCCTTTCCAAACGCAGAATTTTTTGTCTTGACTCCGAGAGCTCCACTGCTTTTTGCACGCGTTCGGCCAATTCCTCAGGTATGGGAATCTCATCATACTGCTCTTTTGCATAATTCATGTCTTTCATGCACCCACCTCCAGATTTTGTTTTAACTGTTTTAGTCCTCTGTAAAGCTTCGCTTTAACGGTGTTCAGATTCATTTCCATAATTCTGGAAATCTCCGCCAGAGACAGCTCCTCAAAAAAGCGGAGCTTTATAATACTCTGGGTTTCCGGATCAAGCCTATTGATCTGGCAGGACAATTCATCGTCCTTTTCATAGCCCTTTTCATAATATGGCGTATCCAGCTGTATATCTTCACCCGCTAAAAGCTCTTTGTTCCGCCGCTTAATAAGAAGAAGACTCTCGTTTACCAAAATGCGGTAAAACCATGTTTTGAGCGCTTCCTCATTTCTAAGCGTATTGTAGTGATCCAATGCACTACAGATTGCATTCTGAACCACGTCCAACGCGTCGTCTTTGTTTTGAACGTAACTAAAGGCCAGCCGATAGAATTTTTCTTGATTTTCAGTGATATACGCCACTACCTTATTGTACAATTTGTGTTTCATATGATTTTCCTCACTGTAATATCAACCGTTCTGATATATAGATGAAAACCCAGCTTCAAAAGTTGCAGAAATAAATTATTTTCTGAAAAAGCTGATAAAGAAAAACATGCCCAAGGCACTTACGGCCGCTTCCGTCAAAGGAACCGCCAGCCATACTCCGGTGATTCCCCATAGGGCAGACAGCAAAAATGCCCCCGGAATAAGAAGCGCCAGTCCTCTCAGCAGTGAGATTGCCTGTGCCGGCGCCGCTCTTTCCACAGAAGTAAAAAACAATGCCGTAATGATATTAAAGCCTGTAAAGAATATTCCCCAGAAATACAACCTCAGCCCGGGCACAGCAATTCTGTCCAGCGCAGCATTTCCCTCACTGTTAAAAACAGATGCAATTACCGAGGAAAACCGGAAAATTGTAGGATAGAGCACACAAGACACCGCAAAGGAGGCAGTCAGAGCATACCTGAGAACCTGTTTCGCCGTCTCTGTCTGATTTTTTCCGTAGGCTCTGCTTACCAAAGGCTGCATACCCTGAGCAATCCCCGTATATATGGATGTTGTTACCAGGGAAAGATTTGCAATAACGCCATAGGCGGCCACCCCCATATTTCCCTGGATTTTTAGTATCACTGTGTTAAACGCCATGATTACGGCTCCCGATGAAATTTCAGTAATAAAAGAAGATGTGCCCAAAAGTGCGGCAGAAAATAGCTCAGACATATTCGGACGCAAAAGTCTGAGCCTGAAGCCACAGTTTTTTCCAAAAAAATGACCGGACAAAATAAGTACACTAACCACAGGAGAAAGTCCTGTTGCCAATGCTGCGCCAAAAATCCCAAGTTTCCAGGGAAAAATAAAAATATAGTCGAACACAACGTTGAACAGGCTTCCTCCCAGCATTGCCGCCATGGACAGCCCCGGATTTCCATCGTTTCTTACAAAGCACAAAAGTATGTCGTTTAGTAAAAATGCCGGAGCAAAAATTAGAACCGTTTGAATATAAATATCCGTCAGCTCTATAACCTGACTGTCCGCGCCCATAAGGCCGGCTATCCTTGCAGAGCAAAGAGCCCCGGCGGCCATATATATCAGAGCAAAGAATCCTGCGGCATATAAAACGCCTGCAAAAAGACAGTCTGTCCTGTGGTCCGCACCCTGAACCTTTAAAACAGAATATCTGGTGGCTCCTCCCATACCCAGCATCATTCCTGTCCCATGTATAAAGCTGTATACCGGTATAGCCAAATTTAAAGCAGTCAGGCCATCCGCCCCCGTTCCATGGGAAACAAATACAGTGTCGGCAAGAATATAAAAAGAAATTCCCAGCATCCCCAGCACATTCTGCAAAGCATACCGAGCAAAATTCCCCAAACAGGAATGCTTTTCCATTGAAACCTCCAGTCACAAACGTTCTCCACATACTTTCCGGACAGCTTTTGACACAATCCGTCTGAACAGACCGTATCCCGCCCTTCCTGTGATTATTATGACCTCCAGCCCGCAGGATCATTCCGGATCTTTCCTAACCGGCTCTGTAAAACTCTGCAAAAGAAAAAAGGAAACCAATTCGGTCTCCTCACTCTTTAGACTGCGGAAGATGGGACTTGAACCCACACGATATTGCTATCACAAGATCCTTAGTCTTGCTCGTCTGCCAGTTCCGACACTTCCGCCTGCTGTATCGCACGCATATGATAATACCATCCGACAGAAAAAATGTCAATTCCTTTTTCAAAAATTTGTAGGAATTGCATGAACGCCAAACCGCCATAAACGGAGAAAAGACATATGGAGCTCTGCTCGCATATGTCCTTCTCTCAATGCTTATATTCCGTGAGGCTTTTATCTCTGAACACGTCCGGAAGCATCGCCTCCTGCAAGCGTCTCCACTTCTTTTCTGGATACCAGATTGAAATCTCCGGGTATAGTGTGCTTCAATGCGGAAGCAGCCACGCCAAACTCCAGGGCGTCCTTGAAGCTCTTTCCATCCAGCATCCCGCAGATCACACCGCCCGCAAAGGAATCTCCTCCGCCCACACGATCAACGATGGGATGGATGCTGTATTCTTTGGAATGATAAAACTCCCTGGTGTCCCTTGCGTAAATACATGCCGACCAGCCGTTGTCGGAAGCGGAATGACTTACGCGCAGAGAGGATACACAGTACTCAAAGTTAAATTTCTCCACCATCTGTTCAAAAATAGATTTATAGCCGGCCAGTTCCAGCTCTCCGCTGGTAACGTCGGTAGCGCCGGGCTTAAAACCAAGCACCAGCTCCGCATCCTCCTCGTTTCCGATACACACGTCAACATATTTCATCAGGCTCGTCATAACTCTTTGAGCCTTTTCCGAGGACCATAGCTTCTTGCGGAAGTTTAAATCCACGGATACTTTCACTCCATGCTTTTTCGCTGCGATCAGAGCTTTCTCCGTCAGCTCCGCAGCGGAATCGGATACAGCAGGGGTAATTCCCGTGAAATGGAACCAGTCGGCTCCCTCAAAAATATCGTCGAAATCGAAATCCGTCTCCGTTGCAGTAGAGATTGAGGAATGCGCTCTGTCATACACCACCTTGGAGGGGCGCATGGAAGAACCGCTCTCCAGATAGTAGATACCCAGTCTCTCTCCGCATCTGGCAATATGCTTCGTGCCTACGTTGTACTTTCTAAGCGCTGCAACTGCGCATTCTCCAATTTCATTGTCCGGAACTGCAGTCACAAATTCTGCGTCATGACCGTAATTTGCAAGGGAAACCGCAACATTGGCCTCACCGCCGCCGTAATTGATGTCAAACTCATCCGCCTGAATAAATTTCTCATTGTTGGGGGTGGACAATCTCAGCATAATCTCACCCATGGTAATTACTTTTGCCATTTTACTTCCTCTCCTGCCACATCATTTTGTATTTAATTATCATTCTGCATACAGCCGGCTTTTTTGCCTTCAGCGCTGTACAAGATGCACCGCAAAGCCGCCTATTTCCTCTTTCAGATAAATCGCCTTCAGCGCTCCCTTTGAATCTCTCTTTGCAGACTCCTCGTCAAACGCGACGCCAAGCACTGTGCTCAGATAATTCACCGCTCTCTCAATATAGTTTGTTCTCACTGCGATATGACCGTTCTTTCCAAGATAAGGACTCTTCATGACTTCCAGAGCGGCGCCTGCAAACACCGAGCTGTTGCCGGCCTTCACAGACATGCCGAAAATAAAGGCAAAACGATTTGCAGCCTTCACTGCCTGCTCTTCGTTTTCGGCGTTCACGCCCACATGCGCCAGTTCAAATCCAAGCATGGTTTGTACCGCTTCCCTCGTAAGCTGCTGGATCTTGTCCCATTCTCCTGCATTGATCAGATCACCGGGAACCATCCAGGAACCGCCGCATGCAATAATCTTAGGAAAATCAAGATAAGAATTCAGATTTTTAGCGTTCACTCCCCCGGTGGGCATAAATTTCATATTTACATAAGGAGCAGCCATAGCCTTGATTTTTGCAAGTCCTCCTGACTGCTCTGCGGGGAAGAATTTCACCACATCCAGTCCCAGCTCAATGGCCTGCTCAATATCACTGGGGCTGGATGTGCCGGGGGTAATGGGAATATTCTTGTCAATACAATATTTTACCGTCCTGGGATTTAATCCGGGACTCACAATAAATTTTGCTCCCGCAGCCACCGCTGCATCCACCTGTTCTGCATTTAAGACGGTGCCCGCTCCAACGCACATATCAGGGAAATTTTCTGTCATGATTTTAATTGCCTCCGCAGCCGCACTTGTGCGGAAGGTAACCTCAGCACAGGGAAGTCCCCCTGCACAGAGAGCCTTTGCCAAAGGAAGCGCGTCCTTTGCATCATCAATTTTTACCACCGGAACAATGCCGATTTTGCTGATCTGCTCCAATACTGCGTTCATATTATCCTCATTTCTGTGCGGATTTATTTACGGGTATCTGCTGTTGCCGCACTTCCGCAGCCCCTTATGAACTTCATGTTTATGTCTCGCGTCTGGTTTAACAAGCACTGAGGATCTCATTTACACATGCTGCAATTTCATCGCTCTTGCAGTTTGTATAAAAATATTCCCGGAAAGGAGTTCCCGAAATCGCTCCCCTTACCAGCTCTCTATCCAGCTTCTTCAGGATGGTAACCATATCCGTATGGGTCACTTCCTTTACTTTATCCAGAATTTTTTTGTTGCGCTGCTCGGGCTCCACTCTCTCCGGAGGATACCCGCCTCCCCCGGGAGCGCAGAACAATTTTTCAAAGATGTACTGCAGATTCAGCTCTCCTCCCCAGCCAAAATTCTCTGCGAAGGGAATCGACGCACAGTTGCCGTCATTCACCTGCGAAAACAGATATGCGTCCAGCGGAGACTCGATATGCCCGCAAAGTACCTTTGGAAAAGAATTGCAGGCAAGCATCGCTCCCTCTCCAGTGCCGCAGCCCGTTATCACATAATCTGCAGCTCCGGAGTTCAAAAGCACCGCTGCCAGAATGCCGTTCTGGACATAGGTCAGGGAATTCGGATCATCCGCTCCGCACATGCCGTAGTTGAATACCTCATGTCCCATGGGCTCCACCACTTTCTTCAGTGTAGCGCATATCAATTCGTTTTTTGCAGCCTGACTGTTTTCATTAATTAATGCAATTTTCATGAATTCTGTCTGCTCCTTTCCGCCTGCTCCTGGCAGGCATTACACGACTTGCCCTTACTATATGGACAGCCTGCTCCGTATCTCTCATTCTTATCCTTATATGGACAAACGCCGAAACGCCCCGGGTTTCCTGCTTTGCTCCAGGGGACTATTCCGGCTGCTTGCCGATGTATGCCAGTATACCGCCGTCTACATAGAGGATGTGTCCGTTTACTGCGTTGGAAGCCTCGGAAGCAAGGAACACAGCAGGACCGGTAAGCTCCTCAGCCTTCAGCCACCTGTTGGCAGGGGTCTTCGCACAGATAAACTGATCGAAGGGATGTCTGCTGCCGTCAGGCTGAATCTCACGCAGGGGAGCTGTCTGAGGCGTCTCAATATACCCGGGTCCAAGGCCATTGCACTGAATATTGTACTGGCCGTACTCGGAACAGATATTTCTTGTCAGCATCTTTAACCCGCCCTTTGCAGCTGCATAGGCGGATACAGTCTCACGCCCAAGCTCCGACATCATAGAACAGATATTGATAATTTTGCCGTGTCCCTTCTTGATCATTGCCGGAATTACCGCTTTCGATACGATAAAAGGGGCATTCAGATCCACGTCGATCACCTGCCTGAACTGTTCCGCGGTCATCTCCGTCATGGGAATGCGCTTGATGATACCTGCATTATTTACCAGAATATCAATTACGCCCACTTCCTTTTCAATCTGTGCAACCATATTGTTCACCGCCGCTTCATCGGTTACATCGCAGACATAGCCATGAGCTTTAATTCCTTTTTCCGCGTATGCAGCCATACCCTTGTCCACCAGTTCCTGCTTAATATCGTTAAAGCAGATTGTGGCTCCCGCCTCCGCATAAGCGGAAGCAATGGCAAAACCGATTCCGTAGGACGCTCCCGTAATCAGCGCGACCTTGCCTTCCAATGAGAAATTTGTAAATACCGACATGCTTATTCTCTCCTTTTTTATTTTATATATTTGTATTTGTAAATGCTTTCTTTACGACAATTCCCTGTTGTCCACACCGTCCATATCGTCAAAGTCCTGATTTTCTCCAACCATTCCCCAGATAAAGGTGTAGGCTCTCGAGCCGCATCCCGAATGAATGGACCAGCTGGGTGAAATGACCGCCTCCTCGTTTCTCATGACGATATGACGAGTCTCAGTAGGTTCTCCCATAAAATGCATTACAAAGGCGTCCTCAGGGATGTCAAAGTACAGATAGACCTCCATACGCCTGTCATGAGTATGACACGGCATAGTGTTCCAAACGCTGCCCGGCTCCAGCTTTGTCATACCCATTTCCAGCTGACAGCTTTCCACCTGGCCGGGAAGTATGTACTTACATATGACTCTGTGGTTGGCATCCTCCAAAGAGCCTAACTCAACCTTATTTTCATCCTTAACAATTACCACGCCTTCCTCTGGGGTGCCTTCCGGCTTAATCAAAACAGTGGGATAAGTCTTATGTGCAGGCGCGGAGTTCATATAAAATTTCGCGGGCCTTTCTCCATCCTCACTTGCAAAAACAATCTCTCTGGAGCCCATGCCGATATACATGGCTTCCCTGCAGCCGACTCTATACGCTCTGCCATCCACAGTGATGGTTCCTGTCCCGCCGATGTTGATAACGCCTAATTCTCTTCTCTGGCAGAAATACGCGGCCCGAAGCTCCTCCCCTGCGGTCAGGGCAATGGGCTTCACAGGTACTGCCGCGCCCGTAATGATTCTGTCGATGTGACTATATACCAGCTTAATCTCACCCGGCACGAAAAGATTCTGAATCAGAAATTCTTCCCGCAGCCTCTGAGTGGTATAATGTTTCACATCTTTCGGTGATACTGCTGTTCTAAGTTCCACCTTTCGCCTCTCTTTCTGATAATTCTTCATGAAAGCACTTACATTATAGCATATAAGGATAAGCAATTCCAATATGAAATTATCTTTGTTTGAAAAAATTGATTGTAGCTACATTATACTGGAAAAAATTCTCTAGGTCTATTCAAATTTGAGTTAAAATATTGCAAATTTTGAACCAGGGCGCTATACTGAAAACAGATTGACCATATCAGAAAGGAAAATCCCATGCAAGAATTGATCTCCTGTAAAGCCGCAATTGAAAACTGCCAAAGGACACGTTCTTTTTCGATAGCGCATTTATACAAAGAAGAAAAAGCCATGGAAATGCATATACACGACTGCTATGAGCTGTATTATTCCATTTCAGGAGGAAAGCAGTTTCTGATTGACAACCGGTTTTACAGCATCGCTCCGGGGGATTTGTTTATTATCAACCAATATGAAAGTCATAAGCTGACTCAGATTGACAGCTGTGTTCACGAAAGGATTGTCCTGTCCATACATCCGGACTTCGTAAAGCGACTTTCCACGCAGGAAACCGATCTGGATCACTGCTTTTCCACCAGGGACGGACACTTCCAGCACAAGCTTTCTTTAAACAAGGAGCAGCAAAAACGGTTTCTGTATTATATCAGCAAAATAACCTCCGCAGAAGGCTTTGCCCATGACATTATAGAGCGCGCAGCCTTTATGGAACTTCTTGTGATGATCAATGCTCTTTCCAGCGCAAACGACACACAGGCAGCTCACTCCGTCTATAAATACAATCACCAGGTTGAGGACATTCTGTCTTATATCAACCAAAATCTTTCCCAGACCATCACCATGGAGCAGCTTTCCGGCCATTTTTACTTAAGCAGCTCCTATATTTGCCGTATTTTCAAAGCCGCCACAGGCACCACCATAAATAAATACATTACAGCGCGGCGCATCAGTATCGCCAAGGCTCATCTAAATGATGGAAGCAGCGTTGCCGAGGCCTTCGAGCGCAGCGGCTTTGCTGACTATAGCAATTTTTTCAAGGCCTTCACAAAGGCTGTCGGCATATCTCCAAAAAAATATGCGAATCTCAGCGTAAGCTGAAACCCGCATATTACATTTATTTTTATGGGCCTGGCGCTTCTCCAGCCGAAATATTGCCTACGTGTCTGCTACAGCTACACCTTGGGAAGCTGGTCAAAGGACTTTTGCAGCTCTTCATCGGTAGGAATATAATCTGTCATTTCTCCATCATTGTAACGCTGATATGCCACCATATCAAAGTATCCCGTTCCGGTGAGACCGAAGACAATATTCTTCTCTTCTCCTGTCTCCTTGCACTTCAGCGCCTCATCCATAGCCACCCTAATGGCATGGCTGCTTTCAGGCGCAGGCAGGATTCCCTCTACTCTGGCAAAGAGTTCCGCAGCCTCAAATACGGCCGTCTGTTCCACGCTTCTGGCCTCCAGAAGTCCCTGGTCGTACAGCTCGGACACTACGGAGCTCATGCCGTGATAGCGTAATCCTCCCGCATGATTAGCAGAAGGAATGAAACCGCTGCCAAGAGTGTACATTTTCGCGAGAGGGCAAACCTTTCCGGTATCACAGAAATCATAGGCATAAACGCCTCTGGTAAGGCTAGGGCAGGAAGCTGGTTCCACCGCTATGATTTGATAATCCGCTTCTCCTCTGAGCACCTGGCCCGCAAAGGGAGAAATTAACCCGCCCAGGTTGGAACCTCCTCCCGCACAGCCGATAATGGTATCCGCCTTAATTCCGTATTTGTCCAAAGCCGTCTTGGTCTCCAGACCGATAATGGACTGATGAAGCAGCACCTGGGAAAGCACGGAGCCAAGCACATAACGGTAGCCTTCCTGATTGGTAGCCGCTTCCACCGCCTCCGAGATAGCGCATCCCAAAGAACCAGTGGTTCCGGGAAATTCTTCATTAATCTTTCTGCCGATGTCCGTATTCATCGAGGGGGAAGGCGTCACCTTCGCGCCATAAGTACGCATCACCTCACGGCGGAAGGGCTTCTGCTCATAGGAGCATTTCACCATGTAGACCTGGCAGTCCAGCCCCAGATATGCGCACGCCATAGATAAAGCCGTACCCCATTGTCCAGCCCCTGTCTCTGTGGTGACTCCCTTCAGTCCCTGCTCCTTAGCATAATAAGCCTGAGCGATGGCCGAATTAAGCTTATGGCTTCCGGATGTGTTATTCCCTTCAAACTTATAGTAAATATGAGCAGGGGTATCCAGCTTTTCCTCCAGGCAGTATGCCCTCACCAGAGGCGAGGGACGGTACATCTTATAAAAATCCCTTATTTTTTGAGGAATATCAAAGTAAGGAGTGGTGTCATCGAGCTCCTGATGGGCCAGCTTCTGACAGAAAATTGCAGACAGCTCCTGGGCCGTTACCGGCTTTAAGGTGGCAGGATTCAAAATCGGCGCCGGCTTCTTTTTCATATCCGCCCGCACATTATACCACTGCCTGGGCATCTCCTCTTCTTCCAGATAAATTTTGTAGGGAATCTTTTTTTCCATTTCTATACCTCCTTACCCGCTTCAGCGGCGTTAATTTGTGACAAATGTATAATATTTGGAGGAGCCTCCAAACTGATACCTGGCTTTCCGGAATACCAGCGCATTCCATACTACAAAAAAACTCCTGCCTATCAGATTTTGATAGGACAGGAGTAAAATTACTTCTGCGGTGCCACCTAACTTCATTTCCCGAAATTCCATTCTCAAAAGCCAGAATATCACTGCGGGAAACACCCTCATCCGTATACCAACATACACGCTCTGCTGTAACGTGCAGACACGTCTCATCTACTTCCGTCTCCGGTTTCAAATCGCCCTCCCAGGCCCATTCACCGTGTTTCCCAGTGCTGCAATTCCACCCCATGCAACTCTCTGTCCCTGTTCCAAACGGCTACTCTCCCTGATCTCTGGTTTATCAAGTATCTTCAGGATACACTTCTTCCACTGAATTGTCAAGAACTTTTCATCGCTTTCCTTTTAACGCTTTCTTACTAATACGCAAAAGATGTGAAAACAGTATTGTATCTGTCAATGCACTGTGACAATACCTCCGTCACATGACCAAGAGAGCCAAGAGGCGCATTCTCGGGATTGTCAATAGGAGTCTGACTTTCAACCTGTCCAATCATCCATTCCACAGACTGAATCAAACTGTCAAATAATCCGTCAAAAGGCGTTGAAGTGCTCAGCGATTCCTTTATCAGCTGATTATTGTCACTGCACGCCGTATTATAATTTTCCACAACCTCTAAAAGCTCATTGTAATATGCTTTAATATTAGTCAGATCCAGTTCCGTCAGATTACTGTCATTTATATTTTGATTGATACATTCATCCACGATATTATTTCCCAGAGAGATTGCGCGGCTGGAATAATAAATAATCAGATTCCCTTCTGCAAGCATCTCTTCTTCTTCTGCCCGCACCCTTTCATCTGCCAGCGTATCCAATGCGGCAAAATACGCATAAGCCGCTTCCTCAAAGTCCGCTACATTCTCCTGGATTACAGGATGCAGCTCTTTTGGAATTGCATATTGATTATCCGCGTATGTGTATTCAGCGTCGCTCACCTTATTGAACGCTTCCATCATCGTCCTCATTGGGGGAAGAAGCTCCCTCACCAGCTCATCCACTCCCTCAAACCCAGGCTCCATATCTACCACCGCTTCGGCCTCATCCAAAACAGTGGTGTCCAAATAATAAACATCAAATCCGTAATTCAGTCCCGTATCCGGAAGCAAGGAAAATTCATCCTCGTCCGCAACTACCATATAATAGCTGTAAATGTTATCCATGACCTCAACAGCGTAGTTATTAAGCTCAATATAAATGTTATATTTGATGAGATCCATCATTACCTCATCAATCTCCGTTTCTGCCACAGCCTCATCAGACTCCCTCTCTGCCGCAGCCTCGGTCAGTGTTTCCTGCTCCTCCATTCGGGAAGCAGTCGCTTCAGCCCGACCGGCTCCTTCAAAAGCCGTTTGCAAAGCGCTTCCACAGCCCCCTAACAAAACCACCGTCATTCCTGCCAAAAACATAAGGCTCCATTTTTTCATATACTTCCTCCTCATTTTTCATAAACAGAGAACCAGTCTCCCGCTTGTCATCCTCTGCCCGCCTAATTATAAAAATACCGTAGTCACATCGGCATTCTTTCATAAAACTTTATGCCTATTATGCTATCAGTCGTTGGGCCTCTGGTAAAATCTCCCGGCCAGTCCTTCTGTTCGTATGGTATTCACAAACGCGTGAGGATCCGTCTGCCTGACGCAGTTGAGCACCTTACGAACCTCGTCCCTGCCCACAACAGAATACAAAAGATTGCACTCTTTCTTCCGATAGCATCCGATTCCTTTGATCAAGGTTGCATCGTGATTGGTAATCTCCGCAATGGCCTCATAAATCTCCTCCGGCTTCTGGGTTATGATCAGCAGCGTCTGCTTCTGATAGCGCTTATAGAGCGCCTGCAGAACCTGTGTGGACGCATACTGGAAAATAATGGAATAAAGCGCTTTCTCCCAGCCGAACAGCATACCTGCAATGACCAGAATCACCACATTTCCTGCGAAAATATAATTCCATGAATCAATGCCGAACTTTTCCGACAGAAAAATAGCGATAAAATCCGTCCCTCCGCTGGTAGCTCCCGCAAACAGGCAGATGCTAATGGCTACCGCGTTAAACAGACCTCCGAATACCGCCACCAGGAGAGTATCGGTAACCACCACACTCTCTGGCACAATATCCGTCAAAATACTGGACAATATAATCATCAGACAGGAATACCCTGTAAATTTTTTCCCGATGAACTTATAACTGATTACTGCAGGCGCCGCATTCAGCACAAAGTTAATCAGGCTGAACGGCGGCTCTATCCCCAAAAACAGGACGCCAATTTCCTGAAGCAGCCTGGTAAGCCCGTTAAAACCTCCGGGTATCAGCCCTCCTGTACGCACAAAGCTCTTTAAGTTGATTGCCATAATCAGGGACGCAACCACAATCATCAGCGTCCTTTTCACGGCATCCAGCCTTGTTTTCTTTTTTTCCATACTCCACCTACTATTATATAAAGTCATAGTCTTTCTTTACCTTTTCTACAGGTTCGACTATGCTATTTTAAGATACTGTGGAT
>CALWRA010000011.1 GCA_944383825.1 uncultured Acetatifactor sp.
GTCTATTTTGGAGAGGAGGAGTAGCGTGGCAATTAAAGATGGCAAGGACTATTTATATTTGATTTGGAAATGTGCTTCAAATAGACGACAATATATTGTTGGTCAGCTTACCAAAAATGGACAATATGAGTTTCAATATTGTGAAGAAATAGAGAAGGCTCTTGAAGTTGGATTTATACCTTTAGTGTCGTTTGAAAGTTTAACTGGTGTATACAAATCGGAAAAATTGTTTCCTGTTTTTGCAAGTAGACTTCCGGACAGAAAGAGAAAAGATATTAAAAAAATTTTAAAAAAATACGGTTTGGAAGAATATGATTCGTATCAGTTGTTAAAGAAGAGTGGTGCTAAATTACCGATTGATAATTTACAATTTATTGATCCGATCTTGAATTATGAAAGTAGTTTTGAAAAATTATTTTATGTGGCTGGAGCAAGGCATTATTTGGGCTGTGACGGAAATAAGTGTACGGAGGCAATTCAAGTTACAAGAGGAGATGAAGTTTTTCTGGAACATGAAGTTGATAATCCGCATGATGAAAATGCGATTCGTGTAGTCAATGAGCAACAAAAAACGTTAGGATATGTTCCCAGATATTACTCTCAAGCTTTTGTTAAGTTTATTGAGGAAGATAGAGTTGAAGAATGTCATGTTGCGAATGTTACAAAAGAAAATTGTTGCGATGAATGTATTGGTGTAGTCATAAAGATTGCGGAATTAAAGAAATAATCAATTTTCAATTGTAATATGGGGTGATTCATTTAAAGTACAGAACAAATTCGAATGTTTGTTCTGTACTTTCTTTTTATACTTTGCTATAATGGAGGGAAAGAATGAAAATACTAGATTCATAAAGGAGATTTACCATGGATCATTTTGAATTAGTATCAGAATACAAACCCACCGGCGACCAGCCCCAAGCTATTGACGAACTGGTCAGAGGGTTCAAAGAAGGGAATCAATTTGAAACGCTGCTTGGCGTCACCGGCTCCGGCAAGACATTCACCATGGCAAACGTCATCCAGGCGTTAAACAAGCCTACGCTGATCATCGCCCACAACAAGACGCTGGCCGGACAGCTCTATGGTGAGTTTAAGGAGTTCTTCCCAAATAACGCAGTGGAATATTTTGTCTCCTATTATGACTATTATCAGCCGGAGGCTTATGTCCCTTCTTCAGATACGTATATTGCCAAGGACTCATCCATAAACGATGAGATTGATAAGCTTCGGCTGTCGGCAACGGTTGCCCTGACGGAACGGCGGGATGTGATTGTGGTGGCAAGCGTATCCTGCATTTATGGTCTGGGCAGTCCCGATGAGTACAGAGATATGGTGGTTTCTCTGAGGCCGGGTATGATTAAGGACAGGGATCAGGTGCTCAGAGAGCTGGTGAATATACAGTATACCCGGAATGATATGGACCTGCAGAGAAGCTCTTTCCGGGTAAGGGGGGATGTGATTGAGGTGAATCCGGCCCAGGGAGGGGATTATCTAATCCGCATTGAGTTTTTTGGCGATGAGATAGACCGCATTGCGGAGGTGGAGCCCCTCAGTGGAAAGGTGCATGCTGTTCTGAATCACATTGCTATTTTCCCGGCCTCCCACTATGTGGTGTCCCAGGATAAAATCAAGGCTGCCTGCGATAATATAGAAAAGGAGCTGGAAGCAAGGGTGCGGTACTTCAAAAGCGAGGATAAGCTGATTGAGGCCCAAAGGATTTCTGAACGCACGAATTTCGATATAGAGATGCTACGGGAAACAGGATTCTGCTCGGGCATTGAAAATTACTCCAGGCATTTGAACGGTATGCCTGAGGGAGCTCCGCCAATGACACTAATGGATTTCTTCGGAGATGATTATCTAATTATCATAGATGAGTCGCATATGACAATACCCCAGATCAGAGGCATGTACGCTGGGGACAGATCTCGTAAGACTACCCTGGTGGACTACGGATTCCGTCTGCCCTCGGCTTTGGACAACCGACCCTTGAACTTTCGGGAATTTGAGAGCCATATTGACCAGATGCTGTTTGTGTCCGCTACTCCTTCGGATTATGAGGAGGAACATGAACTGCTGCGTACGGAACAGATCATACGTCCCACTGGACTTTTAGATCCCCGGGTTGAGGTGCGTCCGGTGGAAGGTCAGATAGACGATTTGATCGGCGAGGTGAATAAGGAAACAGAAAAGCGCAATAAGGTCCTGATCACCACTCTGACCAAGCGTATGGCGGAGGATCTTACCGACTATATGAAGGAAGTGGGCATCAGGGTGAAGTATTTGCATTCGGACATTGACACTCTGGAAAGGGCTCAAATTATACGAGATATGCGCCTGGATGTGTTCGATGTACTGGTGGGAATCAATCTTCTGAGGGAGGGACTGGATATTCCTGAAATTTCTCTGGTGGCTATTCTGGACGCAGATAAGGAGGGATTTTTGCGAAGTGAGACTTCTCTCATTCAAACCATAGGCCGGGCAGCCAGGAATGCGGAGGGTCATGTGATTATGTATGCTGATACGGTGACGGACTCCATGCGG
Organism: uncultured Acetatifactor sp.; assembly: GCA_944383825.1. Classification (GTDB taxonomy): domain Bacteria; phylum Bacillota; class Clostridia; order Lachnospirales; family Lachnospiraceae; genus Acetatifactor. The sequence goes on from CALWRA010000011.1 coordinate 2,545, forward strand.
GTAGCGCTTGACGAGACCAACAGACGCCGGGAGATCCAAATGAGGTATAATGAGGAGCACGGCATCACGCCTCAGACGATAAAGAAGGCTGTGAGAGAGCTGATCAGCATTTCCAAAGTTATTGCCAGGGAGGAGCTGCGCTTTGACAAGGATCCTGAATCTATGAACCGGAAGGAGCTGGAAAAGCTGATTGCCGATATTCAGAAAAAAATGCAGAAGGCGGCAGCGGATCTTAATTTTGAGGCGGCGGCCGAACTGCGGGACAAAATGATTGATTTGAAGAAAAAACTGCAGGATATGGATAAAGAAGAATAAGAGACATATCTGATGAGAATGCCCGCCAAAACGGGCAGGGAGGCATTGATTATGGAAGAAACGAAAAAGATGAGGCCGAAGGAAGCCGTGTACCGGGAATATATTAAGATCCGGGGGGCATGTGAGCACAACCTGAAAAATGTGAATGTGGATATACCAAGAAATGAGCTGGTGGTTCTGACGGGAATGTCCGGGTCAGGCAAGTCCTCTCTGGCCTTTGACACCATCTATGCGGAAGGACAGAGGCGATATATGGAATCCCTGTCCTCTTATGCCCGGCAGTTTCTGGGGCAGATGGAAAAACCCAATGTGGAGCGGATAGATGGGCTTTCGCCTGCTATTTCCATTGACCAGAAATCCACCAACAGAAATCCCCGTTCTACGGTGGGCACCGTTACGGAAATTTATGATTACTTTCGTCTGCTCTATGCCAGAATCGGTACGCCGCACTGCCCAAAATGCGGCCGGGAGATTTCCAGGCAGAGCGTGGACCAAATGGTGGATCAGATTATGGCTCTTGGAGAGGGAACCAGGATTCAGCTTCTTGCGCCCGTGGTGCGTGGTCGAAAAGGGGAGCACATAAAGGTACTGGACCGAGCCAAAAGAAGCGGGTATGTGAGAGTGCGGATCGATGGAAGCCTGTATGAGCTGACGGAAGAGATCAAGCTGGATAAAAATATCAAGCATAATATTGACATAGTAGTGGACCGGCTTGTGGTAAAGGAGGGCATTCAGCGCAGGCTCACGGACTCTATTGAAAATGTGCTGGAACTGGCGGAAGGACTTCTTGTGGCGGACATCATCGGGGGAGAGCCCATAACCTTCAGCCAAAGCTTTTCCTGCCCGGATTGTGGTCTCAGCATAAGTGAAGTGGAGCCCAGAAGCTTTTCCTTCAATAATCCCTTCGGAGCTTGTCCGGAGTGCTTTGGACTGGGATATAAAATGGAATTTGATGTGGATCTGATGATCCCTGACAAATCACTGAGCATCAGCCAGGGAGCCATAGCGGTGATGGGCTGGCAGTCCTGCACGGACAAGAACAGCTTTACCAATGCCATACTCCAGGCGCTGTGCAGAGAATACGGCTTTGATCTGGATACCCCCTTTGAGAATTATCCGGAAAAAATCAAAAATATTATTCTTCATGGAACCAACGGAAAGGAAGTGGAGGTCCATTATCAGGGGCAGAGGGGCAAAGGCATTTACCCTGTAGCCTTTGAGGGGCTGATCCGCAATGTGGAAAGAAAATACAGGGAGACTGCTTCGGATATTATGAAGCAGGAGTACGAGACCTTCATGCGAATTACTCCCTGCAGGGAGTGTAAAGGGATGCGCTTGAAAAAGGAATCTCTTGCCGTTACGGTCTGCGATAAAAACATCTATGAAGTAACTGCTTTATCCGTGGGAAATCTCTATGATTTTGTCCGTGATATGCAGCTTACCAGCCAGCAGCAGCTTATCGGAAAACAGATTTTGAAGGAAATCAGAGCCAGGGTGGGCTTTTTGATAGATGTGGGATTGGATTATCTTTCGCTGGCCAGGGCTACGGGAACCCTGTCGGGAGGTGAGGCCCAGCGCATCCGCTTGGCGACACAGATCGGCTCGGGGCTTGTGGGAGTATGCTATATTCTGGATGAACCAAGCATCGGACTGCATCAGAGAGATAACGACAAGCTTTTGAGCACTCTGAAAAATCTGCGGGATCTGGGAAACACACTGATTGTGGTTGAGCATGACGAAGACACTATGCTGGCGGCGGATTACATTGTGGATGTAGGGCCGGGAGCCGGTTCCCATGGGGGCGAGATTGTGGCCTGCGGCACGGCGGAAGAGATTATGCAGTCACCGGCTTCCGTTACAGGGAAGTACCTCAGCGGGGAGCTGAAGATTCCCATTCCAGGTCTCAGAAGAGAGCCAGGGGGCTGGCTTAAGGTGTTGGGAGCCAGGGAGAACAACCTGAAAAATATAGATGTGGAAATTCCGTTAGGAGTTCTTACCTGCGTTACCGGCGTCTCCGGCTCTGGAAAAAGCTCTCTGGTTAATGAGATTCTTTACAAGCGCCTTGCGAGGGACTTAAACAGGGCTAGATGTATTCCCGGAAAGCATAAGGATATTCGGGGATTGGAACAGCTGGATAAGGTGATTGACATTGACCAGTCGCCCATTGGCCGGACGCCCCGCTCTAACCCTGCCACCTACACGGGAGTGTTCGACCAGATCAGGGATCTCTTTGCATCCACGGCGGATGCCAAAGCGAAGGGCTACGGAAAAGGAAGGTTCAGCTTCAACGTCAAGGGAGGCCGGTGCGAAGCCTGCGGCGGGGATGGAATCCTGAAGATCGAGATGCATTTTCTTCCCGATGTATATGTACCCTGCGAGGTCTGCGGGGGCAAACGATACAATCGGGAGACGCTGGAGGTAAAATACAAAGGAAAGAGCATCTATGACGTATTGGATATGACGGTGGAAGAAGCTTTGGGATTTTTTGAAAATGTGCCTTCTATCCGGCGAAAAATTGAGACTCTCTATGATGTGGGACTTTCCTATGTAAAGCTGGGGCAGCCATCCACCACCCTGTCGGGAGGCGAGGCCCAGCGGATCAAGCTGGCTTCAGAGCTGAGCCGACGCAGCACGGGGAAAACCATATATATCCTGGACGAGCCTACAACCGGACTCCATTTTGCGGATGTGCACAAACTTGTGGAAATCCTGCACAGATTGGCGGACGGGGGCAATACGGTGGTGGTGATTGAGCATAATCTGGACGTAATAAAGACTGCGGACTATATTATTGATATAGGACCGGAGGGAGGGGACAAGGGCGGAACCGTGATAGCCCGGGGGACTCCGGAGGAGATTGCGTCAAATGAAAAATCCTATACGGGGCTGTATGTGAAAAAAATGTTGGAAAAGGGCTAAAGAAGAAAAGTTTTTCTGTCGATAAATCTTAAAATGTAAAATATAGCTCAAGAGAATACCGGAAGAAAAAGCATGGATGCGGAAAGTGAACGGAAGGAACCGTTCTTTTTTCCGTGTCTGCTTTATTTTTTTAAAATTTTATGAAACCCCTATGAAAATAAAAGTATTTCAGTTATAATAGCTAATGTATGACTAAAAATTGAAAGTTTAGAAACATTATGCTATATATGGATACCATTAGAAAGGGGTATATGATTTATGCAGTGCACAGATATCGGTATTGACTTGGGAACAGCCAGTATTCTTGTTTATATTAGAGGAAAGGGTGTTGTATTGAAAGAGCCCTCGGTGGTTGCTTTTGACAGAGATACCAATAAAATAAAAGCAATCGGAGAGGACGCCAGGCTGATGCTTGGAAGAACGCCGGGCAATATCGTGGCAGTGAGACCTCTGCGTCAGGGTGTGATTTCAGATTATACCGTTACTGAGAAAATGATGAAATATTTTATACAGAAGGCTTTGGGAAGGAGGACCTTTCGGAAGCCGCGAATTGCGGTATGCGTACCCAGCGGCGTCACAGAGGTGGAAAAGAAAGCCGTGGAGGACGCTACCTATCAGGCCGGAGCCAGAGAGGTGTCTATTATAGAGGAGCCTATTGCCGCAGCGATCGGAGCCGGAATAGATATTTCAAAGCCCTGCGGAAATATGATTGTGGACATTGGCGGAGGAACCTCCGATATTGCAGTGATTTCTCTGGGCGGTACTGTGGTCAGCGCTTCCATTAAGATTGCAGGGGATGATTTTGACGAAGCCATCGTCCGCTACATGCGCAAGAAGCATAATCTTCTGATTGGAGAGAGAACTGCCGAGGATCTCAAGATTAAAATCGGATCTGCGTACAAGCGTCCTGAGGTAGACTACATGGATGTGAGAGGCCGCAATCTTGTGACGGGCCTCCCGAAAACCGTGAAGGTTTCTTCGGAGGAGACGGAGGAAGCCCTGCGGGAGACTACGGCGCAGATTGTTGAAACCATACACAGTGTTCTTGAAAAGACGCCTCCCGAGCTTGCTGCCGACATTGCGGACAGGGGAATTGTACTTACGGGCGGAGGAAGCCTTCTTCGGGGGCTGGAGGATTTGATTTCGGCAAAAACAGGAATTAATACCATGACAGCGGAGGATCCTATGACAGCTGTGGCTATCGGCACCGGTCAGTATGTGGAATTTTTGGCCGGCTATCGGGAGAATTGAAAAACAATTTTTTAATAAAGAGAAAACAGGCGAAAGGAAAACATACTATGCTGAGAGGATTGTATACGGCTCACACAGGCTTGATCAATGAACAGAACAGAATGGACATTATGACCAATAATCTGGCCAATGCTTCCACTGTGGGCTTTAAGAAGGAAGGCTCCACCAGCCAGTCCTTCGATGATATTCTGACAGTTAAGATCAAGGATGCCTCCGTGGGGGTGCAGAATATTGAGAGGACGGGTATCAATAACCCAGGTGTAAAAATCGGGGAGAACTACACGGATTACAGCCAGGGCTCTTTCCGTATCACTAACAATACCTATGATCTGGCACTATCGGGAGAAGGTTTTTTTGTGATCGAATATACAAACAAGGCGGGAGAAACTTCTACCAAGTATACCAGGGCCGGACAGTTTACGCTGAATAGGGATGGATACTTGGTGACTCCGGAGGGAGATTATGTTTTGGATACCCAGAATAGAAGAATTCAGCTGAATACGCTATTGGATTCTGAGATAGACAGCGATGGCACAATCAGCCAGAACGGCGCTCGTGTAGCACAGATTCAGGTAGCGGATTTTGAGGATTATAATTATCTGGAGAAATACGGGGAGACTTATTTCCAGCCGGTGGAGGGGGCGCAGCTGACAAACTCGGATGCAACGGTGAATTCAGGCTATCTGGAGATGGCAAATGTACAGATCGTTTCCGAGATGGTAAATATGATCAGCATTACCAGAGCCTACGAGAGCAATCAGAAAATTGTGCAGACCTATGACAGCTCTCTCGAGATAGCGGTGAACCAGCTGGGAAGAGTTCAGTAAACGCCCGCCAGCATCCCGGTTTGAAAAATGAATTTGGAAAACCGGATAACAGAGAATCAAAATAACGGAAAATCAATTGCGCAGGAATTGAGAAGGAGAAAAATATGGTACGCAGCTTATGGACAGCGGCAACTGGAATGATTGCCCAGCAGACAAATGTTGATACGATTGCAAACAATCTGGCAAACGTAAATACCCAAGGATACAAGACCCAGGTGAATGAATTTAAGAGTCTTCTCTATCAGACCATACAGACGGAGACCACCAGCGCAAACGGAGAGAATAAGCCGACCAGCGCTCAAGTGGGCCTGGGAGTGAGAAACGCTTCCATCACTTCTGTTTTTACGCAGGGAAATCTGATCGCTTCTGAAAGCGATACGGCCTTCGCCATTGATGGAAAAGGATTCTTTGCGGTGAGGGGAGAGGATGGCAATACATACTATACCAGAAACGGCAACCTCCAGTTCTCCCTTGCGACAAACGGAAATATGCTTGCCACTACGGATGGACTTCCCGTGTTAAGCACGACGGGTAATCCCATAATCATAAACAGCAACTACATTGTAAGCAATATCACTGTGGGTAAGGATGGCAGCCTTTATTACCCGGATGCCAACGAGAATCTTCAGCCCATGGGGATTACCATAGGAGTATTCCAGTTCAGCAATCCTAACGGACTGGAAAAGATGGGAGACAGCCTTTATGCCCAGACTGCTGCCAGCGGAGCTGCAATCAATGAGGCTACCAATAACGCTGTTGAAAGAAGCAGCGTAGTACAGGGGTATCTGGAAGGCTCCAATGTTCAGGTGGTGGATGAAATGGTGAATATGATTGTGGCCCAGCGCGCCTATGAGCTGAATTCAAAAGCAATTACGGCGTCCGATGAGATGCTGCAGCAGGCCAACAATCTCAGAAGATAAAGGAGGCAGTAATCTATGGATATTGGCAGTATAACTTCTGCGTACAGTGATATATATGCAAACGCGTCCAATCAGACGGCATCCAAGCTGGAAAATCAGTTAAAGACGGACTATACCCAGGCAAATGACGATGAGCTGATGGATGCCTGCAAACAGTTCGAGGCATACTTTCTGGAGCAGATGTTTAAGGAGATGGTCAAGACCATTCCGGAAAGCGAGAGCTCTTCCGGCTCCACCTCATCGCTTGTGGATTATTATAAGGATATGATGGTGCAGAATATTGCATCGGAGTCCACAGAGCAGAACAGCCTGGGACTGGCACAGATGCTTTACGAACAAATGAAACGCAATTATGGCTTATAATTTTTAAGATGTGGGAAAGCTGCTGTTTTCAGGCAGCTTTCTTTGCTTTATCAAAAAGCTGGGTGGATGTTGAGGCATGGAGACCATTAATGGGTATGTTGAACATATTATTTTTCAAAACAGTGAAAACGGCTATACTGTGATGAGCCTTGGAGTGGAGGGAGAAGAGATCACCTGCGTCGGAATGTGCGGGGGTCTGACTCGGGGAGAAAGCATAACCGCACAGGGAGAGCTGGTGGAGCATCCGGTGTATGGAACTCAGTTTAGGATTAGCGCTTACCGGGTGACGGCTCCTGGAGACAGCGTCAGCATGGAACGATATTTGGGTTCCGGTGCGGTAAAGGGGGTGGGAGCTGCACTGGCAGCCCGTATTGTAAAAAAGTTCGGGGACGATACCTTCCGCATCATAGAGCAGGAACCGGAACGGCTTGCGGAGATCAAAGGGATCAGTGAGCGCAAGGCAATGGAGATCGCCGTCCAAATGGAAGAAAAAAAAGAGCTAAGGGAGGCTTTGGTGTATCTCCAGCAATTTGGTATCTCCAACGCTTTGGCGGTGAAAATCTATGACGCTTATGGAATGGATATTTATCGAATCTTAAAGGAAAACCCGTATAAAATAGCAGAGGATATCAGCGGCGTAGGCTTTAAGAGAGCGGATGAGATTGCTTCCAAAACCGGCATACGCATGGACTCCGAATACCGCATACGAAGCGGGATTATGTATACTCTGATGCAGGCGGCGGGGGAAGGACACTGCTATCTGCCCATGAATATTCTGCTTGAGAGAGCGCATATATTATTGGGTGTAAATCAAGCGGATATTCGTCCCCAGGCGGATAATCTTATGATGGATAAAAAGCTGGTGATCAGACAGGACTGCGTTTTTACAGCCTCTTATTACTATGCGGAATTAAACTGTGCAAGAATGCTCCATGAGCTGAATGTTTCTATGTGGAAGGAAGCCCAGGGCTCTCCTGAGGATCAGGATTGTTTTTCCGCTGCCGCAGCCTGGGAGGAGAAAGCCTACAGGAATCTGGAAAAGCAGGCATGTGAATTGCAGATGGAGCTGGACGGCCTTCAGCTGAAGGCCGTTATGGAATCCATCCGAAACGGCCTGTTTATTCTCTCGGGAGGACCTGGAACGGGAAAAACTACCACTATCAATATGATGATACGGTATTTTGAAACCCAGGGTCTTGACATTTTTCTGGCGGCGCCCACGGGAAGAGCGGCGAAGAGGATGACGGAGGCTACCGGTTTTGAAGCCAGAACCATACACCGGCTTCTGGAGCTCAACAGCGCGCTCTCTGACGAGGATTCCAAAAGGATCAGCTTTGAAAAGAATGAACAAAATCCTCTGGAGGCGGATGTGATTATCATTGATGAAATGTCAATGGTGGATATCCAGCTTTTCCAGTCCCTGCTGCGTGCAGTGGCGCCGGGAACCAGGCTGATTCTGGTGGGGGATGTGAATCAGCTTCCCAGCGTAGGTCCCGGGCAGGTGCTCAAGAATATTATGGACAGCGGGACCTTTCCCATGGTGGTTCTGCAGAAAATTTTCCGGCAGGCGGAGAAAAGCGATATTGTGGTAAATGCGCATAGAATCAACAGGGGAGAGCAGATAGCGCTGGATAATAAATCCCGGGATTTCTTTTTGCTGGAAAGAAGGGACGTGAATATTATCTACAAACATATGATACAGCTGATTCGGGAGAAACTGCCGCCTTATGTAAATGCGGGCTCCTATGACATACAGGTACTTACTCCCATGAGAAAGGGCAGTCTGGGGTGCGAGACTTTAAACGGAATTCTTCAGAGACATCTGAATCCTCCTTCTCCAGACAAAAAGGAGTATGCCGGTCAGAATGGAGTTTACAGGGAGGGGGATAAGGTGATGCAGGTCAAAAATAACTATCAGCTGGAGTGGGAGATTGTAAGCCGCTATGGTATTCCCATCGACCGCGGTGTGGGAGTGTTTAACGGCGATATGGGAAGAATTGTGGAAATCAGCGATGCCGCAGCAAGCCTGGTGGTGGAATATGACGAGCACAGGAGAGTCACTTATCCTTTTTCTTTGCTGGAGGAACTGGAGCTGTCCTATGCTATAACCATACACAAGGCTCAGGGCAGCGAATATCCTGCGGTAATAATGCCGCTGCTAGGCGGCCCCAGGATGCTGCTGAACAGAAACTTACTGTATACAGGAATTACCCGGGCGAAAAGCTGTGTTACCATTCTGGGCAGCAGCGCCACTGTAAGAGAAATGATCGATAATGCCGGTGAAAATAAGCGTTATACTGCTCTTTCCCAGCGGATCAGGGAAATTGCCGCAGATATGGAAGCGGATTAAGAGAAATCAAAGTTTCGGAGAGGGTCCGAAAGGCGGATCATGATTGATTTGAAAAAGACAAAAATTTATTCTTTCTGCAGCATGGCGGGCAGACAAGTCATACAGCTGCTTTTTCCGCTGCGATGCCCTGTGTGCGATGGTATCGTGCGCCCATATGGCGAAAAAATATGCCTGGACTGCATGAAGAAATTAAAGCTTCTGACACCTCCAAGGTGCATGATCTGCGGAAAAAAGCTGATGGATCAGGAGGAATACTGCGGAGACTGCAGAAAAAGAAAACATAATTTTGTCCGCGGAAGAGCACTATATGAATATGAGAGTGTGGCAGGCTGCATTTATCGTTTTAAATACGGAAACCGCAGAGAATATGCGGATTTTTTCGGAGAGGAGATCAGTCGCCTTTTGGAAGGGTTTATTCGGGAAATACAACCGGACGCTCTGGTGCCAATCCCTCTTCACAGAAGCAGGCGCAGGACAAGAGGGTATAATCAGGCGGCTCTTTTGGCAAGAGCCGTTGGAAAGTATTCGGGAGTGCCAGTTTATGAAAATTTGCTTAAAAGAGTGAAAAATACGGCGCCTCTTAAGCGCCAAAATCCTGAAGAAAGGCAAAATAATTTGAAAAAGGCTTTCCATATATGGCAAAATGATGTAAAATTAAGTACGATTATAATAATAGATGATATTTATACTACTGGAAGCACGATGGATGAAGCGGCGAAGGTGCTCGGAGAGCATGGGGCGGAGAGGGTATATTTTATCACCCTTGCAAGCGGCACCGGAGTTTAGCGTATGATAAACATGGGCGGAGGTTATTTTTATGAACATTAGAAATTGCAAAGTATGCGGTAGAATATTTAACTATGTGTCGGGGCCCGTTCTATGCCAGGCGTGCAGGGAATCTCTGGAGGGCAAGTTTCAAGAGGTGAAGGAGTACATACGCAGCCACCCGGGAGTAGGTATTTCCGAGGTGTCGAAGGCCTGTGATGTAGATCCGGCGCAGATCAGGCAGTGGCTGCGTGATGAGCGTCTGGAGGTGACGGAGGATTCTCCCATCTTTTTGACATGTGAAATCTGCGGCGCGTCTATTCGATCCGGCCGGTACTGTGACAAATGCAAATTTGATATGACCAAGGGCTTTAAGAAAATCATTGAAAGCAATAAGCCAAAGCCGCCGAAAAAGGAGCCTGTGGATCATGACAATGCAAGAATGAGATTTCTGTAAATGGAGGAGCGGTTATGCTGAATGAAGAACGTATTATCCTTATGACCAAAATGGCTTCCTATGAGGAGCATAAGGGTAAGGAGAACGTTGCTATCGGCAAATATTTTCGCAGCGACTATATCGGTCTTCAGGTGCTGAAGTCTGTTTTCTGCGCCACCATAGCCTATGCGATTGTATTTGCTCTCTTTGTGTTTTATGATTTTGAGCTTTTTATGCAGGATATTTATAAAATGGATCTGATTACGTTTGCCCAGAGAGTGCTGTTGTATTATGGGATTACGGTGGTGGCTTATGGCGTAATTGCATACATTCTGCATTCTTACCGATATGCAAAAGCAAAGAAAAGCCTGAAATGCTATTATCATAATCTGAAAAAGCTGAATTCTCTGTACGAAGAATAGCACCGGCGCTGGTCGCTGGGATTCGGCGCTTGGAGAATAGCGGCATTAGGCGTTACCTGGAGGATAGAATGACTGGTTTACTGGAATTTAGAGAAAAATTAAAGCTGTTTTACAGTAAAAATGAATTTTTGATTTTACCCCTTATAAAGTTTTTGCTGGCACTTATGGTACTGAACACTGTGAACGGGCAGCTGGGCTACATGACGCAGTTGGATAATATTGCCGTTGTATTGATCGTTGCTCTACTGTGCTCTTTTCTGCCGATGGGCAGCATTGCCCTTTTTGCGTTCCTGTTCAGCCTGGCGCATATGTATGCCCTTTCCCTGGAAGTAGCTGCAGTGGGTTTCTGCGTGTATTTGCTGATGTTTTTGCTGTTTCTGCGGTTCAGTCATAAGGAAGCCCTTGTAGTGGTGATTACACCCATTCTGTGCGTGCTGCAGGTGCCCTATATCATGCCTGTGGCCATGGGACTTTTAGGAACTCCGGCTTCAGCTGTTTCAGTGGCCTGCGGCGTTATAGTGTACTATCTGTTTATGACCGTTTCAGGCAGCGCTTCCACAATTAACACAATGGGAGATGAGGAAGCCACTGCCAAGCTGAGGCTTATCATTGACGGCATTCTGAATAACCGTGAAATGCTTGTAATGGTGGCTGCATTTGCCATTACTGTAATTGTTGTGTATCTGCTTCGCAGGATGGCTGTGGATCACTGCTGGACCATTGCTATGATAGCGGGGGCTATGACAAATCTGGTTATTCTTTTGCTGGGAGACCTGATGTACAACACCAATTTGTCTGTGCTGAACGCTGTGCTGGGGACGGCGGCCGCTATTGCAGCGGCAAAGATCATAGAATTTTTCCGCTTCTGTGTGGATTACAGCAGGACGGAGAAGGTACAGTTTGAGGACGATGAATATTATTATTACGTGAAGGCAGTGCCCAAGATGACGGTTACGGCGCCTACAAAGACAGTAAAGAGGATTAATACCCAGAGGCGTCCTGCGCCTGCGGGCAGAAGTACGGGGGAGGGAACCAGAGCTGGGGCAGCATCCGCCGCCAGAAGCGGAGCCGGCCAAAGAACAAGAAATGTAACCACGGAGAGAATTACTTCCGGACAGATCCGTACAGGGAGAAACGGAAGATATGACCAGAGGAGGAGCCAGGGGACCGGCGCTGCGCGCAGAAATGATCCCATAAACAGCGGCAGGAGTGTGACCATCAACAGCAATATGACCGACGAGAACGGGGATGACTACGAAGAATTGTTTTGAGATAAAAACATTTCAGAGCTTTCATATTATATGATAGGGATGATTGATCATGCAGTGGTTTGAGACGGTAGTTGATTACTTAAAAGACTTTAGTATTTACAGAACGACAATGGGGATAAGCGATCTCTTCGAGATTTTGATTATCGCCTTTTTGCTGTACTATATTTTAGTATGGATGAAGACTACCAGAGCATGGCTTCTGCTAAAGGGCTTAATTGTAATCCTGATTTTCCTGTTACTGGCGTATGTGTTCCATATGAAGACGATTCTCTGGATGGCGCAGAATATTTTGGGGTTTGCCGTGACTGCTTTGATTGTTGTGCTTCAGCCGGAACTACGGAATGCTTTGGAGGAGCTGGGGAAAAAGAATCTGCTGAAATCAGTGCTGCCATTTGAATCCAGACGCGGGGTGGAGGATCTGTTTTCCCAGAAAACCATCAATGAGATCACAAAGGCATGTGCAGAGATGGGAAAGGTGAAAACCGGTGCGCTGATTGTCATCGAGCAGAATGTTTCTCTGCGGGATTATGAGCGTACAGGAATCGACGTGGATGGTATTGTCACCAGCCAGCTTCTGATCAATATATTTGAACATAATACACCTTTGCACGATGGCGCTGTGATTATCCGGGGAAACAGGATTACGTCGGCCACCTGCTATCTGCCTCTTTCCGATAATATGGGGCTGAGCAAGGAATTGGGCACCAGGCACAGAGCCGGCGTGGGCATTTCTGAGGTATCGGACTCCCTAACAGTGATTGTGTCTGAGGAGACAGGGAGGATCAGTGTGGCTTATGAGGGGCAGCTTTCCAGAAATCTGGATGCGGAGGAGCTCAAGCAACGTCTGCAACAGATTTTAAAGAAGGATAACGAGGAGACAGTCAAAAGCAAACGTATCTGGAAGGGAAGGAGCAAGGCCGCTGATGAGAAAAAGAATATTTAAGAACTGGGGCCTGAAGCTTGCCTCTTTGCTTCTTGCTTTTATTTTGTGGTTTCTGGTGGTCCAGATAGAAGATCCCATTGGAAACAAAACCTTTAATAATATTACTGTAAGACTGGTCAATACTGAACTTTTGGAAAATGAGAATAAGGTATACGAGGTGCTTGACGGCACCGATACGGTGGATGTAACGGTCAGCGCGCCAAACAGTATCAGAGAACAGCTTCGGGCGGCTGATATTGTGGCTGAGGCGGATATCAGCAAGCTGACAGATATTAACACGGTGGCGATTACTTATACCGTCAATTATGAAATAGATGGGATCAGAGGAGATCACGATGTAGTCCGCCTGAGTGTGGAAGACAAGAGCAGCAAATGGGTGAGGTTGCAGTCGGGGACCGTAGGCGAGGTTGCCGAGGGCTATATGGTGTCCGGCGCTTCTCCGGATCAGACGCTGATTGAGGTCACAGGGCCGGAATCTGTCATCGATAGTATCAGCTATGCGGGAGTGGAGATTGACGTTACGGGCGCTACCAGCAATCTGTCTGCAAATGTGGAAATACAGCTGTATGATGGAGAAGGAAATGTGGTTGAGGCTTCCAATGTGACAAAGAATGTGAATTATGTCCATATGTCGGTGGACGTTCTTGCAGTGAAGGAGGTTCCCATAGAGCTGAACGTAATGGGTGAACCGGCAGCGGGCTATCTCGCTACGGGAGTAGCAGAGAGCAGTCCGGCAACCGTTCGTCTTGCAGGCACATCCTATGCGCTGTCCTCTGTAACTGCAATTAGTATACCGGAGGAGGAGCTGGATATTTCCGGCGCGGAGGAAACCCTTATAAAGACTATTCATCTGAGAGACTATTTGCCGGAGAATACCAGATTGGCCGATAATGGTTTCAGCGGTAGGATTACGGCCACGGTGTACATCGAACCCATTGTGGAAAAAAGGCTGGAAGTGCCTGCTGAAAACATCAGCATTACAAATCTACCTCAGGGATTAGAGGCTCAGCTTCAGGAGGACGAGATCAGCTATACGCTGAATGTGTACGGACTGGACGCCGTAATTTCCCCTTTGGAGCAGAGCGCCGTGAGAGGCGTTGTTGACATCGGCGCGTGGATGGCAGAGGAAGAACGGGAGGAGTTGTCCCCCGGAATTTATTCGATGCCAATTACCTTTGAATTGTCGGAGGATGTCAATATAGAAAGCGATGTTTACGCAAGGATGGTGGTGACTGAACAGCAGGAATCATAGCGACAGGTGAAAGCTACCGCGATTGAGGGAAGCAGGACGTTATGTTTTGACATGGCAGACTAATCATGCTATAGTTTAAAGAGAAGCGAAAGAAAGCGGAGGAACGACTATATGGTAAGTCAGAAAGTAGTTATCAAAAACCCAACTGGCTTGCACCTGAGACCGGCAGGAATTTTGTGCAAAGAGGCGATGCAGTTTAAGTCATTGATTACCTTTTCTTTTAAGGACAATACAGCAAATGCAAAGAGTGTGTTGAGTGTGCTGGGAGCCTGTGTCAAATGCGGAGATGAAATTGAGTTTGTGTGCGAGGGAGAGGATGAAGAGGAGGCATTGAAGACCCTTGTGGCGGCTGTGGAAAACGGACTGGGGGAGTGAGAAAGGAAGGCCTTTGTAATGCTGAACTATAAGAGATACCGTAAAAATCCTGTGGTCCACTTTCCCGAAAGAAAATGGCCGGAAAGGGAGATAACGAAAGCCCCGGTATGGTGTAGTGTAGATCTGAGGGATGGCAATCAGGCCCTGATCGATCCCATGGTTGTGGAAGAGAAAATTGAAATGTTTCAGTATCTGATCAAGCTTGGGTTTCGGGAGATCGAGATCGGCTTTCCGGCAGCCAGTCAGATTGAGTTTGACTTTCTGCGCCAGCTGGCAGACCGCAGGCTAATCCCTGACGATGTGGTGATTCAGGTGCTCACCCAGTGCAGAGAGGATCTGATAGATCGTACATTTGAGGCCATTCAGGGCTGCAGGAAGGCCATTGTTCATATTTATAATTCCACCTCCACGCTTCAAAGAGATGTAGTATTTCATATGGATAAGCAGCATATAACGGAAATTGCCGTAAAGGGAGCTCATATGGTAAAAGAAAGGGCTGCAGCTTTTCCGGGCAGCATTATATTGGAGTATTCTCCGGAGAGCTTTACAGGAACTGAGCTTGACTATGCTCTGGAGATATGTAATGCAGTCATTCATACTTGGCAGCCTTCTCCGGAGAAGCAAATGATTATCAATCTTCCCTCAACAGTGGAGATGAACACGCCCAATGTGTATGCAGACCAGGTTGAATGGATGGCAGAGCGCCTTGACAAACGTGAAAGTCTTGTGCTCAGCGTGCATCCTCACAATGACAGAGGGACCGGAGTGGCCAGCGCGGAGCTTGCTCTTCTGGCTGGAGCCGACAGAGTGGAGGGAACTCTTTTCGGCAACGGAGAACGCACAGGTAATGTGGATATTCTGAACCTTGCATATAATATGTTTTCTCAGGGCGTTGATCCTGGACTGCATATAGAACATATCAATGAAATCATTGATGTATATGAACGCTGTTGCAAGCTGCCTGTACATCCCAGACACCCTTATGCGGGAAAGCTGGTGTTCACTGCTTTTTCGGGCTCTCATCAGGATGCTATCAATAAGGGAATACATGCTATGCAGGAGAGATGCAGCGACATTTGGCAGGTGCCCTATCTTCCCATTGATCCTGCTGATATCGGCAGGGAGTACGAGCCCATTGTGCGCATTAATTCCCAGTCCGGAAAGGGAGGCGTTGCGTTTGTTATGGACAGCTATTTTGGCTTTAAGCTTCCCAAGGGCATGCACAGAGAGTTTGCCAATGTGATTCAGGAAATGTCGGAGAGGCAGGGTGAGGTTTCCCCTGATCAAATTATGGAAAAATTCCGGCAAGAATATTTGAACCGAAAAGAACCTATTCATTTCAGGAGACTGCGTGTGGATGATCTGAGTGAGTCCGTGAAAACACAGTTTGACACAAGGGTTACGGTGGTGTATACCGACCACGGCGCTGAGAAGTTTTTTGAGGCTGTGGGGAACGGGCCTATTGACGCTGTGCAGAGGGGACTGGCACAGGAGTTGGGCATTGGCATTAAGGTGCTGGATTACGAGGAGCACGCGCTTCAGAGTGGTGCCAACTCTCAAGCGGCTGCTTATATCCATTTGTTGGATGCGGAGGATGGAAGGGTGACTTACGGCGTAGGCGTAAGCTCCAATATTACCAGAGCTTCAGTAAGAGCTATTTTCTCAGCCATTAATCGTTTGGGATTGGGAGAAAAATAAAAAAATGAAAAGCCCTGCAGGTGAAAGAAGATGCCTGCAGGGCTTTTGTATTGTTTCGGCTTGAGAAGCGCTTGAGCCGGTATTTTAACGATAAGTGAAGGAATCGCCATCCTCCACGATACATACCATGGTTTTCCCTGTATTGAGGGTGATTTCGTTGCCGTTGTCGTCGTAATAACGGGTAGAGCCATAATCGGAGTCTTTTTCCCAAGTTACGTGAATACCCTTACCGTTTGTAAAAAACCATCCATCTCTTGTGGTGTCGTGGCACTGGAATGCAAGGTAACCCTCGCCCAGATCTTCACTTTTTGTATACTGTATCAAAATGTTCTTGAAGGTAAGCTGCTCACCTGTCACAGCGTCAATATGAGGGTCGTCGGTAGATCCTGAAAGATGCTGTGAACGATAATACAAGCCATCGTCCTCGTTGTATTCAAAATAACATCTTGTCAGCGGATAGCAGCCGGACATATCGATATAGGTGGCGTTTTTGGCATCATTTCCATATTGTTCCAAGGTATTGGGCTGTGCTTTGGGGGCAAAATTATAATGTTCTTCATCTGCAAGGCCGCGGTATGAAAGGCTGTATCCCTTATCCTGAGCGGCTTCAACAATGCCCGCTCCGGACACATAGGCATTATGAGGAGATTTTCTGTCTGTGCTTCTGAAGAAAGCCTGCTCATCGGCGCTGCCTCCGCTGCCGTTGATGGTCTGGGTGGTTGTTTGGGCCAAGAGCTCATCAATAAAGAAGGGACCGCCGAAATGCACAAGCAAAGCATCCCATTCAAAAGCCCAGTACGCATAGTAAGTGCGAAGACTGCGAACATTTCCTATTTTCTCCAGATCCTGCCAGTCTTCATAGAGAGCCATCATGCGGGTCATTCGTCCTTCTACGTTGGCCTCGTATAAAATAGAGGCTTTGGACAGGTTATAGTGGGGAATTGCAGCGCTTTCATTCGGGGTAATCACCGCAATGGGACGGGTGTTGGCAACTTCCTCATCCACCCATTCATTGGTAAGGCGGCTGCGTACCATTCCCTCCCGGGGCGGATAGGTGTCATCCTCCGCCAAAGCCGAAGAGGGACTGCCGGAGGCTGTTTCTTCTTCCCTGGATGCTTCGGTTGAAATGGGTTCTTCATCCACAATGATGGGACTTTGGGGTTCCTGATTTTGACCGCACGCGCATAAGACAGCTACGGAAGCGGCAAGTGTCAGCCATATTTTTATTTTTTTCATATGCTATCCTCTCTTATTGCTGTATTACCCTGCAAGTATAGCATAAAATATTCCATCCGTCATTATAGGCGGGGAAAATTAAGATTTTTTAAGAAAAGCCATAGATGCATACAGCCAGCAAAATTCCCAAAAGAGCGCCCATGAGCACCTGCAGGGGAGTATGTCCTACGAATTCCTTCAGTTTGTCATGAGCGGATATTTCACTGCGGCCCATATCCTCAAAGGTTTTGAGCATATCGTTCAGAAGCTTTGCCTGAATGCCCGTTTCCCGACGCACTCCCATGGCGTCATGCATGACAATAATGGCTAAAAACAGGCAGACAGTAAACTGGAAGCTTCCAGCTCCGTACTCGTAACAGGCGGCGGTGGCCAGGGAACAAACTGTGGAGGAATGGGAGCTGGGCATACCGCCGCTTCCCACCAGCCTTTCCGGTATAAATTCTTTATTTAAAATAAAATATATCAGAGTTTTTAATACCTGCGCCACGAACCAACCAGCTATGGCAGTAAGAAAAAGGGTGTTTCCAAGCAAATCCTGAAAGAAGGACATATTTTTGGCTCCTGTCTGTAAAATGAATACAATCATTATACCCCTTTTTCGGGTAAAAGTCCATGTTTTCATCTTGCGGACAAGAGTATGAAATAGTATACTGTGAATAATAAATCTGCATCGGAGGAGTCTATGAGTCTTTTGAGTGTGATTGTTCCCTGCTTTAACGAGGAAGAGAATGTAGAGCTATTTTACAGGGAGCTGATGAAAAACGAATCTTTTTTCCGGGAGAAAAATATTGATATAGAATTGATCTATATAGACGACGGCTCCAGGGATGGGACGGTAGGGGAAGTGAAAAGGCTGCATGAAAAGGATGGAAGGGTCCACATGATTTCCTTTTCCCGGAATTTTGGGAAAGAAGCCGCAATGTATGCCGGACTTGAGCGTGCCGCGGGCGACTATGCGGTAATTATGGATGTGGATCTTCAGGATCCTCCGGCGCTTCTGCCGGATATGTTTTCCTACGTGGAGCAGGGCTATGACTCCGTGGCTACGAGAAGAGTGAGCCGCAAGGGAGAGCCTCCAGTGAGAAGCTTTTTCGCCAGGATGTTTTATCGCCTGATGAAACGTATTTCAAAGACGGAAATTGTGGATGGAGCCAGGGATTACCGTCTGATGACCCGGAAAATGGTAGACGCCATTCTTTCTATGAAGGAATATAATCGGTTTACAAAAGGAATCTTTGGCTGGGTTGGCTTTGAGACAAAATGGCTGGAATATGAAAATATAGAGCGGGCCAAGGGGGAGACCAAGTGGAATTTTTGGAAGCTTTTGTTGTATTCTCTGGATGGGATTACCGCGTTTTCCACGGTTCCTCTGATGATTTCCTCTCTGATGGGGGTTTTGTTCTGCGTGGTAGCCTTTGTGATGATTGTTTTTATTATTGTGAGAAAGCTGATTTTTGGAGATCCTGTTTCAGGCTGGCCCTCGCTGGTCTGCATTATTCTTATGACCAGCGGCGTACAGTTTTTCTGCATTGGCATTGTGGGACAATACCTTGCAAAGACTTATATGGAAGTCAAAAACCGTCCAATTTACGTTAAAAAAGAAGAATTGTAAGGCTTTTTACGAAAAGATGTGGTTTTTCGCGATGAAAAGTATTTGCAATTTTCGACGGATATGTTAAAATTTAACTCGACAGTCGCAGTAAAGCGCAGTACTCGACATATGAAAGGGGAATTTATTCATTTATGGAGATCGTTGCTGTAAAGGACTACGAGTTAGAGAGATACATTACAGATATTATGCTTGATATTGGAGTGCCTGCACATTTAAAAGGTTATCATTATCTGCGAGACGCCATTATGCTCTCAGGAAGAGACATGGAGGTCGTAAGCAGCGTCACGAAGCTGCTGTATCCTACGATTGCGAAGAGATTCAAGACTACCGATCAAAAGGTGGAGCGGGCTATCCGCAATGCCATTGAGGTGTCGTGGACGAGAGGAAATGTTGAGACTTTTGAAAAAATGTTTGGTTATTCCATATCTACAGGGAAGACGAGGCCCACAAACAGCGAGTACATAGCACGGATTGCGGACAAGGTCCGCCTGGACATAAAGGCTATGTAGTCATTTTGGAATAACAGTTTAGATATAGATAGGTAACAGAGTATTCTCTTTGTTGTTGATTGTCATCAAAATGCCGTAGAATAACTGATTCTAGTTATTTTACGGCGTTTTTTATAAATGAGCATGACTTCTTACGCAGCCGGCGCCATGATAAAGATCAGATGGCTCCGTGCCCGGGGCCCCTGCCGTCTGTCAGGAGTATTTACAGTAATATTGTATAAAATTCATAATTATGGTAAAATGTCAAAATAAAGCCTGTGAATCTTAGTGAGGGGCATAGGTCGGGAGGCATGGGTTTGGTAATTTCTTCCAAATATGAAATGGACGCCCGCTGAAGCGGGCCGGGAGGTATAAAAATGCCTTTACTTTTATGGCCGCTTGTGATTTTGATTCCCTACCTGCTGGGCAAGTGTGTTCTGCGTATCTTTTATAGGAATCGGCCGCCCCAGGAAATTATTGTAGGGGATTGTTTTCTGATGGGCACAATAGCGGTGATTGGACTGGCCGAAGCGGCTCATTTAACAGCCGTAATTTTGGGGTGGTCTTTTTCTGATTGTGTGGCTGTGTTTTGTATACTGACTGGGGCTGCCGGAGCTGCAGCAGTCTTGCTTCTGGCCTCAGGACTCCGGAAAACCGGACGGGACGGAGGACGCCGCAGAAAGGGCGTGAGCACAGACACGGTAAATAGAGAAAAAAACATAATAGAAGAGATAAAAGGGCTGTCCGCCGTCGGTAAAGCAGCCTGCTTTTGTTTTACAGTCATGGCAATTTTACAGATTGCGGCAATTGTGACAAACGGTGAGGTTTATCGGGAAGGGGACATGACTGTGGAGACGGTAAACAGTTTTCTTGGGACAAACACGATTTATGGAGAAAACCCTTTAACCGGCAGACCTTATGAGTTGGGAATTCCTCTGCGTCTGAGGATATTGGGGCTTCCCACCTTATACGCAATATTGAGTCATCTCTCCGGTCTGGCGGCCTGGCGGGTGGTGTGGTATGTGATTCCTGTTTTCACCCTGCTACTGACTTATTGCGCTTATTATAGTATGGGTCAAAGTTTGTTTCGGCGGCAGGCTGTGAAAAAGTGGATGTTTTTGGTTGCCGTGGCCCTTTTGTTTTGGGCCGGAGATTATATGTACGGAGTGGACGGGTTCGGACTTCTCTGCAGCGGATTTCGGGGAACTGTGATTCGGGCGTGTGTTTTGCTGCCTTATACCTTTTATCTGTGTTTGCAAAGGATGTGGAAGGGTGTGGCGGTGTGTATTCTGGCAGAGGCTTGCATTGTATGGACTTTTTATGGAATGGGCGCCTGCCTGTTTGCGGCTCTGTCCATTTTTGCCATACAGAAATTCGTTGAAAGAAAGAGCGGACAGGTCTGCGGGAAGGAGGCTCCCCAATGACTGAGCTGATAAAAAATGCATGGCTGGGCTGGCAGACATACACAGATCATGGCAAGCTTCCGGCTCTTTTGCTGGCGGCTCTGCTTTTTGTATGGCTGGGGCGCAGATATAGGGAACATAAGACTTTTTTTCTCTATGCCGCAGTCGTGACGGTCTGCTGCATCTTTCCTTTGACGGCAGCGCTTTTGATGCTGTATCAGACCAGGTTTTATGATTATCAATGGATATGGAGCCTGGTTCCGATGACTCCTGTGATTGCCTATGGAATTTCAGAATTTCTGACGGACGCAGCCGGCGGAACCAGGGAAAAAATCACGGCGGGCTTTGCGGGACTGTGCGCGTTAGCCATTGCTGTGATTTTTCTGTGCGGAGGTCTGGGAGAAGAGATATGGGACGTCCGAGAGGACTCAGAGGCCCGGGCTGGCTGTGTGGAGGTATTGGCGGCGGTCCGGGACAGGGCGGATCAGGATAATGTCTGCCTGTGGGCTCCCAGGGAAATTATGGAGTATGCCCGCACCTTTGATGAAAATATACGTCTGGTGTACGGAAGAAATATGTGGGATCAGGCGCTCAATGCTTATTCCTATGATGTATATGCTCAAAAGACCAGGGATTTATACCTGCAGATGTGCAGCCTGGAGGATACAGGAACTTTCACGGCCCCATCGGAAACCACAGCGGACCCGGAGGGTGCACAGGATGCGGCAGTTCCGTGGGAGCCGGAGGCCGTTTTCGGTGCGGCGCTTGCGCAGGATGTGAGCTGTATTGTGCTGCCTGGAGATACTGAACCGGAAATACTGAGCCGGGCCCAGGACTTTTTTGATACGGAGGCATTTGAGGTGAGGGACTATTATGTGATGATACCGTAGCGCCTTTTGGGAAAGAATATAAACGGACGCCTGCACAGGGAGGAGAACATGACGGAAGCGGAGAACTTAATCAGCATTATTGTGCCCGTGTATAATGCCGGACGCTACATCAAAGAGACTATGGACTCCGTGCGGAGACAAACCTGGCCGGAGTGGGAGCTTTTGCTGATCGAGGATGGAAGCAGTGATGGCAGCGCTGAAATGATAGAGGATTATATTCAGCAGACGCAGGACAGCAGGATTCGTCTGATTCGCCAGCCTTCCAACAAAGGAGCGGCAGAGGCCAGAAACAGAGGAGTCAGGGAGGCGCGGGGAAGGTTCATTGCTTATTTGGACGCGGATGATCTGTGGAGGCCTGAAAAGCTGGAGCATGAGTTTCTTTTTATGAAAGCAAAAAATGTGGCTTTTGCATTTACGGGATATGAATTTGCCGATGAACAGGGAAGGGGAACAGGGAAGGTGGTGAGAGTGCCGCCATATCTGAGCTATAAACAGGCGTTGAAAAATACCACAATTTTTACAACCACCGTCATGTTCGACACGGAGAAAATTTCCAAGGAGGCATTGATGATGCCTGCCGTCAAGAGCGAGGATACCGCCCTGTGGTGGAGGATTCTCCGGAAGGGCTGTACGGCCTGGGGGCTGGATGAAAATTTGGCGCTGTACCGCCGGGCAGGAAAATCCCTTTCCTCCAACAAAGCCGAGGCTGTCCGCCGCATTTGGAATCTTTACCGCCGTTGTGAGGGAATGGGGGTTGTAAGCAGCCTTTGGCACTGCCTGTTTTGGGCGGTTCGGGCAGTGAAGCGCAGAATTTAGCTTTTGCTATACGGGGCGGTGGGAGTGTGCTATACTAAGAGCTATTGCACGGAAAACGGTAGTACGGAGGAAAATTGCTTTGGCAGTCAACACTTATGCAAATAAATTGAGAAAACTGGAGTCTGTGAAGCGCCTGATCAATATCGGTCTGTCCGCTATCTGCCTGGCCCTGGAGATTTATATTTTCTATTTATACTTTGAAAACCATTTTTCCTACAGTGTGGTGGAACCGCTGCAGGGCTTCTGGATCAGGGGAACCATTGTGGAGGTTTCCTTTTATGGAGCGATACTGCTTCTGCTCTCTTCCATGTACGGAGGTATGCGCCTGGGATATTTGAAGAATGCCGAGATTATTTTTTCCCAAGTATTTTCCACGCTTCTTGCAAACATTCTAATCTATGTGGAGCTGTCCATTATGGCCAGGGAGCCTTTTGAGCCCAGAATGTTTATCGTCATGATGATGGAGCAGACTCTGGTGGTTATCATTTATATTAATATTGCAAACAGGATATACCGTGCCGTTTTCCCTCCCAGAAAGCTTCTGCTGATTCATGGAGATCGGCCAATTCAGACTATCTGCAGCAAATTTGAAAGTCGGAAGGATAAATATGTGATTACAAAGACCATTCACATAAAGGAAGGCTACGATGTATTGTGCAGGGCGATTCTTCAGTGCTATCAAAGGGGGGAGTGCAATGCGGTAATCATCGGCGACATTTCGGTGGAGGACAGGAATCTTCTGCTGAAATTCTGCTATGCTCATTCTGTCCGCATTTATATCATGCCGAAAATTACAGATGTGATCTTGATGGGGGCGGAGGAGCTTCATGTGTTTGACACGCCCCTTCTTCTCACCAGAGAATACAGCCTGACCATGGAACAGCGCCTGGCCAAGAGGGCCGTCGATGTGATTTGTTCTCTGCTGCTGCTTCTTCTAGCCTCTCCCTTTATGGCCGTTACGGCCATAGCCATCAAGCTTTACGATCATGGCCCTGTTTTGTACAAGCAGATACGTTGCACCAAGGATCAGAGACAGTTTTATATTATGAAATTCCGCAGTATGAGAACAGATGCGGAAAAGGATGGAGTGGCAAGGCTGGCCAGCAAAAATGACAGCCGTATTACACCCATTGGAAAGATCATCAGAAAGTGCAGAATAGACGAGCTGCCCCAGCTATTGAATATTTTAAAGGGAGATATGTCTTTTATTGGCCCCAGGCCTGAAAGACCGGAAATCATTGCTCAATATATGGAGATTATGCCGGAGTTTGCCTTTCGTATGAAGGTGAAAGCGGGACTTGCCGGCTTTGCTCAGGTATATGGGAAATATAATACTTCTCCCTACGACAAATTGAAGCTGGATCTGACTTATATCGAGAATTATTCTCTGTGGCTGGATCTTAAGCTGATGCTTCTGACCTTAAAGGTCCTTTTCTGGCCGGACAGCACCGAAGGCGTGGAGAGCGAACAGATTACCGCCTTCAGGGAGGAATATGACGGCCGGTTGGAAAATGACAGAAAACATTAATTTTCTTTTGGAGATTGCCATGCGGGAAGGATATTACGGGAAGGAGCCCTTCGATCTTCGGCTGACGGCTCTGCGTATGCTTCGGAATCTGAATCAAATCATAGTGTTTACTCTTGCGGGGACGCTTGTTTTCGGAGGAGGTTATTATGTCAGGAATGTGTTGCTTTACGGGGAGACGCTTTACAGTGCGGAATCGACGTATAAGGTGGAATATTCGGACCCAGACTGGGCAGGGGACGGAACCTATATCAATGAAGCCACCTGGGAGACATATGTGCACACGGAGGAATTTCTGAATATGGTGCAGAAACGTCTGAAGGAGCAGGAAAATGGATGGGAGCTTGACAACCCGGAGCTGAGCGGTATGCTGGAGGCACGGCTTGCTACGGATCTGAGAGTTCCCAGTACCATTGTGACTTCCACTCTGCCGGAAAAAACGCTGGATGTGGCAAAGGCCGTGGAAAAGGCTATGACGGAGGATTTTCCTGCGGCTATGGGAGAGGTGGACTCCATTCGGGTCATTAACCCTGCAGGAGAGGCTGCGGAGGTTGTCCCCGATGTGCGGCCAGGACGTGCATTTGCGCTGAGCGCTCTTTTATCCTGCTTCTTTACGGTGGTGATTCTTCTGCTGAAGGAGACCGGCGACGACAGTATCTGGCTTCCCTCCACCATAAGAAAACGCTATGGGTTGCCAGTGCTGGGAACCTTGAATAGTCGGGACTTTTTGGAAAATGCAGCTTATCTGCTCAGAGAGAAAGAGAGAGTGGGGGTCTGCTTTGCAGGAGAAGAGGGAAATCCGGAGGAGCTTGCCAAAAGACTGGGAGAGCATACGGACATCTCATTTGTGCCGGTTCAAGCGCCAATTTGTTTTCCGGAAGCCGCAAAAAAAATCAGGGAGCTGGATGGAGTCG
This sequence comes from uncultured Acetatifactor sp., assembly GCA_944383825.1. Classification (GTDB taxonomy): domain Bacteria; phylum Bacillota; class Clostridia; order Lachnospirales; family Lachnospiraceae; genus Acetatifactor. Next base: position 27,536 of record CALWRA010000011.1, read on the forward strand.
TGGTGGGAGTGAAGGCGGGAAGACATGCGGGGAAGCCCTTGGAATATACCCTGGAATACCTCAGCCAGCAGGACTGTGAAATTATAGCGGCGCTGCTGTGGGAGGCGGATGAAGGGCTGATTAGGGCCTATTACTGCTTTGAAGGCGCAGGAACGGGTTATTTTGGAAAGAAGAGGAAGCAAGAGACCGGGAATGGAAAGTAAAGGAGCGCATATGAAGGTTCAGGTATTGGCGTCCGTGATGAATCAGTCTATGGACGATGTAATCCACAGCATGCGTCTGGACTCCGATGCGGTGATCATCAACCAGTGCGGGGAGCTTGGATATGAGGAGACAAATCAGGGAGGCGCAAGAATCCGCTTTTATTCCTTTCCGGACAGGGGAATCGGCAGAAGCCGCAATGAGGCAATTATGAGGGCGGATGGAGATATCTGCCTTTTTTCAGATGAAGATATTGTCTACGAGCCTGATTATGCGGTGAAGATAATCAGGGAGTTTGAAAACAATCCGGAGGCGGATATGATTCTTTTCAATATCCAAGTGGAAGAGGAAAGAAGAACCTATCTGATTCGTGAACGGAAAAGGGTCCGCTGGTACAACTGCGGCAGATATGGGGCGGTGAGCTTTGCGGTGCGGCGTCGAAGTCTTTTGGCCTCCGGAATAACCTTTTCCCTGCTGTTTGGGGGAGGGGCTCTTTACAGCAACGGGGAGGACAGCCTTTTTCTGAAGGAATTTATAGAAAAGGGGTATCGCGTGTATACTGCTCCCGTCACCATTGGAAGGGAAAGGGACTCAAGCTCCACTTGGTTTTCCGGCTACCATGAGAAATTCTTCCATGACAGAGGAGTCCTCTACCAATTTTTGTATGGAAGACTTGCAGGCGCCATGTCGCTGCGTTTTTTGCTGGCTCACAGGAAAAAGATGTGCGGGGAGGCCGGATTGAGACAGGCTTTTAAATGGATGAAAAAGGGCATAGGGGAGGGCAGAGCTTTTCACCATTAAAGAAGGCTTTTATGGGGAAATTGCCCTTGGGCCACGGTGAAAAGCGGAAAGGAGAGGCCATGGAAAGCAGTGCCTTTGTATATATAGGCTTGACGGTGATAACGATAGCGCTTGCCCTGTATGTGGACAACAGAGATTTTGTGCCGCAACGCATTGCGGGTGGACGCTCCTTTGGCCGTCCGCCGGGGTTGCAGCGAAGACAGGCGGGTAATCTTACGGCGGAGTTTGCCGTTTACTGTCTGCTGGCGGGAGTTTCGGCCTGCAGGATTGCAGTAGGAAACGATTACTGGGTGTACAGGGACAATTTCAAGCTCATTGCGCAGGGAAGATATGTGTCCTCGGAGTTTGGCTTCAACCTGGTTGTGGGCTGGATGCAGGATTTATTCGGATATGATAACTATCTGCCGGTATTCGCCCTGTTTTCCCTGATTACGGTTTTCTTTTTTGTCAAAGCTCTCCACGATCAGGGAAGCAATTATGCCTTTTCATTGTTTCTGTTGCTCACGGGAGGGTATTATTTCAATAGTCTTAATTCTGTACGGTATTATCTGGCCCTTGCCCTGGCAATGTATTCCATGAAATATGTGCTGCGGGGGGAGTACGGCAAATTTCTGCTGTGGATTGCAGCGGGAGCGGCTTTTCACAAATCTATATTGCTGGTGCTTCCGGTATATCTTACGGCAAAATTCCTGGCCCGGGCAAGGCTGAAAAAATGGCATTATGCGGCGGGCGCTCTGCTGGCCGCCAGTCTGATATTTGGACAGGAGCTTTACCGGAGGATTATTTTTTACTTTTATCCCTATTATGAGAATTCTGCCTTTGACAATGGCGATATATCCTATATTAATATCGCCAAATGCGGGGCAGTGCTCATATTGTCTCTTATCTGCTACAGAAAGAGTCTGAGTGAGGAGCTGATAAACCGCTTTTACTTCTTTCTGAATCTGGCGGGGCTGGTGGTATATTGCTGCGGCTCCTTTATCCCCGAGGTGTCCAGGGTGGGATATTATATGATTGTATCCCAGATATTTCTTCTTCCCAGACTTCTTGCGGATATGAAAAAGGGCTGGTTCCGCACTCTGTGCTATGTGGGCGTAATCGGAGCCTTCACGGGATATTTCGTCGTTCTGCTGTACAGAATGTATGATGTGGATGTAAGGCTTCTCCCTTATCTGAATTGGATTTTTAACTGATGGAGGCTTATTTGTGAGGATATTATGGCTTTGCAATTTTATGCCGCCGGCGGCGGCCAGGCAGCTGGGGCAGGCATACACGAACAAGGAAGGATGGATTAGCGGGCTGCTGGGCATGGTAATGAAAAAACAGCGGGAAAATGCAGTTTTGTTGGCGACAGCTTTTCCTGTCTCCTTAGAGAGCGGATTGATCCGGAAACGGGAGGAAATTTTTCAGGACGCTGTCACCGTAGAGAAGGGGACTCTGTACTGCTATGGATTCTATGAGGATTCCTTCAGGCCGGAAAAATATGATGAGGGACTGGAGGAGAGGCTGGGGAAAATCATTCGGGATTTCAAGCCTGACATTGTGCACTGCTTTGGAACGGAATATCCTCATACCTTGGCTATGTGCCGTGTGTTTCCCAAAAAGAAGCGGCTTTTGATCGGTATTCAGGGACTGTGCGCCGTTTATGCCAACGCTTATCTGGCTCATCTGCCCAGGAGTGTGGTGGGATCTGTGACGCTCAGGGATTTTCTCAAAAGGGATTCAATCACCAGGCAGCAGCGGAAATTTATCCAGAGAGGCCGGATGGAAAAAGAGGCGGTAAAGCTGGCGGGAAATGTAACGGGAAGAACGGCATGGGACAGGCATTATTCAAGTGAATGGAATCCCAACGCAGTCTACTATAGCATGAATGAAACTCTGCGGGAGAATTTTTACGAGGGAAGCTGGAAGGAGGAGTTCTGCATTCCCCATTCTATCTTTTTAAGCCAGGGAGATTATCCCATAAAGGGGCTTCACTATATGCTGAGAGCGCTTCCCTTTATCAAAAGGAAATATCCGGATGTGAAAGTGTTTGTGGCGGGGAACAATCTGACAGCCTACGGGACCCTGAAGGAGAGACTGAAGATTTCTTCCTATGGGAAATATCTGCGCAGTCTCATCCGGCAGGAGGGCCTGGATGGGCAGGTGGAATTTCTGGGGAAGCTGAATGCGGAGGAAATGAAAGAGAGGTATTTGAGCAGCCATTTGTTTGTCTGCTGCTCTACCATAGAAAATTCTCCCAATTCTCTGGGGGAAGCTATGCTTCTGGGAATGCCCTGCGTCAGCGCAGATGTGGGAGGAATCCCCAGTATATTCCGGAACGGGGAGGACGGCATTTTGTATAGGGGATTTCGGACTTCTTGTAATTCCTTCGACCGAACCGGAGGCGAGGGAACTGAGGATAGCGAAGAGGTTGCAGATAAGGGGGAAAAGGGTTTATCCGCTGTTTCCAGGCGTCTGGCGGAGGCGGTGTTGGAGATTTGGGCAGACAGGGAAAAGGCCGTACAATATTGCAGCAGCGCCCGGGAGCACGCGGCAAAAACTCATGACAGAGAGAAAAATTACCGCAGGCTGCTGGATATTTACACAAATATCATGGAGGGGACGCTTTAGGACAATGCCTGAACAGGTAAGAAGGAGCTGAAACGGGAGAAGAATGAAATTTGTATTTGTGTCCAATTATCTGAATCATCATCAGATTCCTTTCTGCAGCGCCATGTATGATCTGCTCGCAGGGGATTTTGCCTTTATACAGACAGAGCCCATGGAGGAAGAGAGGATACGAATGGGGTGGAGCCAAAATGAGAAGGCTCCGTATTTGAAGCTGTATTACAGAGAGGAAAAGATGTGCCGTCGGCTGATAGAGGAGAGCGGTGTGGCGCTTTTTGGCGGAACGGACGAGGAAAGCTACATAAGGGGAAGATTAGAAAGCGGGAAGCCTGTGATACGCTACAGCGAAAGGCTGTATAAAACGGGACAGTGGAGGGCTGTTTCTCCAAGAGGGCTTTTCAGAAAGTATCAGGATCATACAAGATACCGCAAAAAGCCTGTCTATATGCTGTGTTCCGGGGCCTATGTGCCCTCGGATTTTCATATCGTCGGGGCCTATCCCGGAAAGCTGCTTCGCTGGGGATATTTTCCGGAAACGAAAGCATATGACGTGGACCGGCTTATGAGAGAAAAGACGCCGGGCAGCATTCTCTGGGCCGCCAGATTCATTGACTGGAAGCATCCGGAGCTGGCTCTGAAAGCTGCCCGGTATCTGAAGCTCAGGGGAGTCTCCTTTCACATGGATATGGTGGGAGGCGGTGAAATGGAGCCTTTCATTCGCCGCATGCTTTCGGAGTACGGTCTGGAAAACCAGGTAAGCCTTTTGGGCTATCAGTCTCCTGAAAAGGTACGGAGACTGATGGAAAAATCGGAGATATATCTGATGACCAGCGACAGGAAGGAAGGCTGGGGAGCCGTGGTGAATGAAGCAATGAACAGCGGATGCGCCCTGGTGGCCGATCATATGGTGGGAGCGGTGCCCTTTTTGGTGAAGCATGGAATAAACGGGCTCATTTACCGGGATGGATGTAAGGATGAGCTGTTTGCCCAGACAGAGCGTCTTCTGGAGGACAGGAGGCTGCGCGAAAGGATGGGACGAAAAGCAGTAGAGACGATTATGCAGGAGTGGAATGCAGGAAATGCGGCAAAAAGACTTTTGGAATTGTGCGTCAGGCTGGGATTTTTTACTGCAGCCGAGCTGGAGGCATCGGCCGGAAAGGTTTCTCTGGAGTTTGAAAGGGAGCCTTCCGCCGGACCCTGCTCTCCCGCCCCGGTGATACCGGAGAGGAAAATGTACAAGAGGCTGAAGGGAGATCAGAATTGAAAAAACCGTTGATTAGTGTGATTGTACCGGTATATAATGTCATGGAATATCTGCCTCGGTGTGTGAAGTCCCTGCAGGCCCAGACTTACCCCAACTTGGAAATACTTCTGGTGGATGACGGCTCGGAGGATGAATCGGGTAAGCTGTGTGAGGAGATGGCTGCAGAAGATGAGCGTATCAGGGTATTCCACAAAAAGAATGGAGGCTCTTCCTCTGCCAGAAATCTGGGTATTTCCAAGGCAAGGGGAGAGTACCTGGGGTTTGTGGACAGCGATGATTATGTGGACTATAATATGTATGAGCTTCTTGTGGAGGCGGTTTCGTCCTTCGGCACAAGGGCGGCTCAGGTGGGCAGGGATGAGACCGCTCAGGATGGAAGGCGGCTTCCGGATATCTGTGTTCCTCCAAGTAGGACCATAAGCATTGCGCCCGAGGATTTTCTGAGGGAACTTATTCTGCACAGAGGGGACTGCTCCTTTTGTACTAAGCTTATAAGAAGGGAGTTGTTTTTATCCCGCCAGTTTCCTGAGGGGATGCTGAACGAGGATTTTCATTTGCTTGTGAATATGCTGCCCCAAATAGGACCTATCGTATCCCTTCCTCAGCAGGCGTATCATGTTTTTTGCAGAATGGGCAGCAATACCAGAAAGCAGAGCGGCTTTTCCAGAGTGTTTGCGGATAACGTGGATAATGCTGATATGGTGTTGGATATAGTACAAAGAGAATATCCGCAGCTCATGACGGAAGCGCTGCGTTTTGGACTGTTTCAGCGTCTGGACTATATGCTTCATATCCCGGTGGAGCATATGACGTCTGATAACACTGAGTACAGGGCGGTCAGAGGGTATCTTCGTAAAAACTGGGCAAAGGGAATGGCCAATCCTTTTCTGACTCCGAAAAATAAGGTGTACCTGACGCTGCTTGGGATGGCTCCCAGGATGGTGCGCCGTATTCATAAAAAGGTGAAAGGGCTATGAAAAAGTTAAATGACATTAGAGTAGGTATCCTGAAGGTGCCCGTTACGAGGATTATATTGCTGATTGTGTCCGATCTGGTTTCCATTCTGGTGGCCTCGGTACTCAGCCTGTACGTCCGCTATGATTTTAAGTTCATGGATGTGCCCAGGGAGTTCTGGGAGGCGGTATTGAGGGCATATGGATACAATGCTGTGATCGTGCTGGCGGTGTTTGCCATTTTTAAGCTGTACAACAGCGTATGGAGGTATGCCTCGGACACGGAGCTGGTGAATAACGCCATAGCGGTGGTGATATGTTCCATTATGCAGCCGGTGATTTTCTGGATCGAGGGAGTAAAGCTTCCCATGAGCTATCCTTTTTTCTATGGATTTTTTCTCATGGTGCTGACCTGCGGTATCCGTTTCAGCTACAGGATTCTGCGCATGATCCAGAACAGGCGACTGAATCATTTCGGCGGAAAATCACGCATAAATTGTATGATTGTGGGAGCGGGTGCGGCGGGCAACGCTATACTGAAGGAGATTGAGAGCAGCAGCTATCTGAGCATTCATGTGGCCTGCGCCATTGACGATAATCCGGGATGCCATGGAAAATATCTTCGGGGGGTTCCTATTGTGGGGGGCCGGGAGTCCATTCCCGAGAATGTGGAAAAATATAATATCGATGAAATCATTATTGCCATCCCTTCGGCAAGCAGGCAGGCTTTGAAGCCCATTCTTGAAATATGTAAGGAGACCGGATGCAGGCTGAAAATACTGCCGGGCATGTATCAGATTATAAACGGGGACGTGAATGTGTCGAAGCTCCGAGAGGTGCAGATAGAGGATCTTCTGGGCAGGGATCCCATAGAGGTGAATCTGGAGGAAATTATGGGCTATATCAGAGGCAAGACTGTGCTGGTGACGGGAGGCGGAGGATCCATTGGCAGCGAGCTGTGCAGGCAGATTGCCCAGCACGGTCCCAGGCGTCTGGTGATTCTGGATATTTATGAAAATAGCGCATATGAAATTCAGCAGGAGCTGAAGCAGAAGTTTCCCGGTCTTGACATGAAGGTGCTGATTGCCTCCGTTCGCAATACGGCCAGAATCAATGAGATTTTCAAGATTTACCGGCCGGATATTGTGTATCATGCGGCGGCTCACAAGCATGTGCCTCTTATGGAGGACAGTCCCAATGAAGCTGTGAAAAACAACGTGTTCGGAACTCTTAAGGTAGCCCGAGCAGCAGACAAATACGAAACCCGGCGTTTTGTGCTGATCTCCACGGACAAAGCGGTGAATCCCACCAATATTATGGGAGCCAGTAAACGTATCTGCGAAATGATTATTCAGAATTTGAACCGCAGGTCAAAAACAGAGTATGTGGCCGTGCGGTTTGGGAATGTTCTGGGGAGCAACGGCAGCGTGATACCGCTATTTAAAAAGCAGATTGAGCATGGCGGACCGGTTACCGTCACCAGCCCGGATATTATCCGCTATTTTATGACTATCCCGGAGGCGGTTTCTTTGGTGCTTCAGGCGGGAGCCTATGCCAGGGGAGGAGAAATCTTCGTTCTGGACATGGGAGAGCCCATGAAAATAGTGGATCTCGCTACTAATCTGATCAAGCTGTCCGGATACCGGGTGGGGGAGGACATAAAAATTGAGTTTATCGGGCTGCGCCCCGGAGAAAAAATGTATGAAGAGCTCCTGATGAATGAGGAAGGACTTCAGGCAACTGCCAACCGGATGATTTACATTGGCAAGCCCATAGAGTACGATGCGGAAGAATTTGAGGAGCAGCTGGAAAGGCTGCGCCGGGCTTCCATGAATGAGGAAAGCGATATTCGGGGAATGGTGAAGGAGATTGTGCCCACCTACAATTATGAAGCGTGAGAAAGGCATAACGATTTGGGATGTCTGCTGCGGGGAGGAATTATGTATCAGAGGATAAAAAGAGGAATTGACTTTTTGCTGGCGCTTGTGGGATTGATTGTTTTATCCCCCGTGCTTTTGGCGCTTTCTCTGGCTATTAAGCTGGACTCCAGGGGACCTGTGCTTTTTAAGCAGAAGAGGGTGGGGATTCATAAGACCCACTTTTTGATCCTGAAATTCCGAACCATGCGGGTGGATACGCCAAAGGATATGCCTACCCATCTTCTGAAAAATCCGGAACAGTATATTACCAGAATGGGACATTTTCTGCGCAAAACCAGTCTGGATGAGCTCCCTCAGATTCTGAATATCTTAAAGGGGGATATGGCTGTGGTGGGACCCCGGCCGGCTTTATGGAATCAGGATGATCTGATTGCGGAAAGAGACAGGTATGGAGCCAACGATGTGCGCCCGGGGCTTACCGGATGGGCCCAGATCAACGGAAGGGACGAGCTGGAGATCCCCGTAAAGGCGCGGCTCGACGGAGAATATGTGGCCAAAATAGGGCCGGCTATGGATCTTCGCTGCTTTTTTGGAACCTTTTTGAAAGTACTGGCAGGGGAAGGCGTAGTGGAGGGAGGAACCGGAAGCATGAAGGAACGGCATGAGGAAGAAGGAAAAGCCCCTAAAAAGTGAATCCCAGACCGGTTGAAAACAGGCGAAAATAGAAAGTGAAAAATATATGAAACGAATATTGATCACCGGAGTCCATAGTTATATCGGAAATGCGATGGAAAAATATCTGCGGGAGTGGAATCAAAGAGAAGGACAGGAAGCTTACCAGGTCGGGAAGATTTCTCTGAGGAATGGGGAGGCAAGTTTGCCGGAAGGGTTTGACGTCCTGCTTCATGTGGCGGGTATCGCTCATGCGGATACCGGAAGAGTAGCAGAAGAGACCAAAAGACTGTATTACAGGATTAACAGAGACTTGACGGTGGAAACGGCAAAAAGAGCCAGAGAGGCGGGGATACCTCTGTTTATTTATTTGAGCAGCGTAATCGTTTACGGCGACAGCGCGGGGCCCGGAAAAAGCAGGCACATTACGGCGGACACAGAGCCTGAGCCTGCTAATTTTTACGGGGAGAGTAAATACCAGGCGGAGTTGGAGCTCGCTAAGCTTCGGAGGAAAGATTTTCATGTGGCGGTTCTCAGGCTTCCTATGGTTTACGGGCAGGGCAGCAAGGGAAATTTTCCCATGCTGGTGAAGCTGGCCCGGAGTCTGCCTGTTTTTCCTGATATAGATAACAGGAGAAGCGTGATTTATGTGGAGCATTTGGCGGAATTTATCCGCCTTTTGATAGAGAGCGGAGAAGGAGGGTTGTTTTTTCCTCAGAATGAGGAATACGCGTCCACCGCTCAGATGGTAAAGGCCATTGGAGAAGCCGGTGGGAAAAAGGTTTATCTGATGAGAGCGCTGAATCCCGTGGTAAAGATTTGTTCTAAAATGCCCGGCAGAATCGGCCAAATGACAAATAAGGCATTTGGATCCTTTACTGTTGACCCGGGGCTGAACCAAGGGCCTGAAGGATATAGAAAGTATACTTTTTTGGAAAGCATAAGAAAGAGTGTTTGAGATGAGAGCCAGCATCATTACCATTGCGTATAACAGTGAAAACTGCATAGGATTTACCATGGAGTCAGTGTTGGATCAGTCCTGGGATGACATGGAGTATCTGATCATCGATGGCAACAGTAGTGATAAAACGGTGGAGAAGGCGGAGAGCTACCGGGAGGCTTTTTTAAAAAAGGGGATACCCCTTCGGATTGTCAGCGAACCGGATCAGGGCATTTATGACGCTATGAATAAGGGGATTGCCCTGGCTGAGGGAGAGATTATAGGTATTTTAAACAGTGGGGACGCCTATGAGCCGGATGCGGTGAAAACCGCCTGCCAGGTTTTTGAGAAGGAGGGCTGTGATCTGATGTTCGCCCACATCAGAATGCATCGCAGAGATGGGGGCACATATATAAAAAGAGCCAGATTACGGAAATTTCAGACCTCCAGAGACTGGAATCATCCTACCACCTTTGTGAAGGCGGAAATTTATAAGCAGACCCCTTTCCGGAGACTGGGAATCCATGATGATTACGGATTTTACCTGCAGATGGTCAAACAGGGACGAAGAATTGTGACGGCGGATCGAGTGCTGGCTGATTTTTATCTTGGCGGGGCGAGCAATCGAAGAAGCCTGAAGGAAGCCGCAAAAAGAATCAGGGATCGCTATCTTTACTGCTATCGAATAAACGGCTTCAGCAGATGGTATTTGTTTGAATGTATTGCCATCGAAGCTGCAAAGCTGCTTTTAGGCTGAAATGTTTATGCAAAACAGATATTTCCAGTAGCCAATGAAAAAATTTATGTTATGATACCGCATGGAGGCGTTAAAAGATACAAAGGAGTGACTTCATGAGAAAATTTCTTTTGTTTTTGAGCACTATATGTATTGCGGCCGGTTTGTTTCTGACCGGTGCATTCACCTATGAAGCCCATGCTTTGGATGAAGAAACCGTCGCCTGGGTGGAGGAAGCAAGAGGAGCCCTGCAGGAAATTGTGCAGGAATGGGACATAATGGCCCTGGTTTATTTAAGTGACCAATACCCGATAAGGGATCAGGCGTCTTATGACGGTCAGGTACTGGTAACCGTACCCAGCGGCCAGATGGTTGAGATCAAGGATGTCTTTGTGGACGACAATTATGAGGTCTGGACCTATGTTAGCCTGCTCTACGGAACACAGGAGTATCAGGGGTATATTCCAAGATCCTACCTTGCCTGCTCTGACGAAAAATTTTTGGAGTGGGAAGCAAACTACGGTATGAATCCATCGGCAAATATCGTCAGCTATTCCGCGGATGGAACGCAGAGATACGTGGATATTGAACAGTTTCCCGCAAGCTATCAGGCTGCGCTTACGGCGCTGAAGCAGAGGCATCCCAACTGGACCTTTGTAAAAATGAACACGGGCCTTGATTGGGACACGGTGATTTACAACCAGCTTCAAGGAGGCAGAAGCCTGGTCTATAAGACCTTTCCCGATTATACCAAGGCGGGGGCCTACGACGATGGAAACTGGTTTTATGCTACAGAGGAAATTCTGGAATACTATATGGATCCCAGAAATGCATTGACAGAGGACGCTGTTTTTCAATTTGAGCAGCTTACCTATAATGAAACTTACCACACCGAGGCGGCTGTGGAAACCTTTTTAAATAATACTTTTATGAACAGCAGCAAAAACGCTCCGGGAACAAGTATGACCTACGCTCATATATTCTGGGCCATCGGTGCGGAGGAAGGACGTAAGGTAAGCCCCTTTCATCTGGCGGCCAGAGTTTATCAGGAGCAGGGACAGGGTACTTCCGGGCTGATTTCCGGAACATATCCCGGTTATGAGGGTTATTATAATTATTTTAATGTGGGAGCTACCGGCACCACAACTACTCAGGTCATTGAGAACGGCTTGAAGTATGCGAAGGACAAAAACTGGTATAACGCATATTATTCTATTTTGGGAGGAGCGGACGTCATTTCCGCCAATTATATCAAGAGGGGCCAGGATACCTTGTATCTGCAGAAATATAATGTAAATCCCAATGGTTATTATGCCCTGTATACCCACCAGTATATGCAGAATATTTCCGCTCCTACAAGCGAGGCGAAAAGTATGAAGAGGCTGTATGAAAGCGCAAGCTCTCTGGAAAACACCTTTGTTTTTAAGATTCCGGTGTTTGAAAATATGCCGGGCAGCGCAAGCCCTATGCCTACGGCTTCCACGGATGTGATTCTGGAATATCCTCAGGGATACAGTGATGCCACTGTGTATCTGGACGGAGTGGCTTATACTGCAGAGGTGCAGAACGGCAAATATGTGGTGAAGGCGCCGGGGACGGACGCCAAGACTGCAGTGGTCTACAGATATGATGGATCAGGAGTTCCCGTTGGGATGTATGTGTGGACGTTGACCTATGGGAACAATTCTTATACGGCTACGGCTCAGCCGGGGCTTCAGGATCTTCTGACCTATCATGGATTTTCCATTCGGATCACGGGAAAATCCGGGATCCGGTTTAAAACGGGAATTTCTACTGATGTGAGGGCGGCTCTTCTTTCGGGCGGTGTAAACGGCTACCGTCTGAAGGAATACGGAACGCTTGTTATGAATAATGCCAACAGGGGCGCATATCCCATGATTATGGGAGGAGAAAAGGTGTTGAGCGGCATGTCCTATGGCACCAATTCAAACGGCGCGGTGGAGGATGTTATTTTTGAGACAACAGGAGGCAGGCACCGTTTTACCTCTGTTCTGGTGGGACTGCCAGCCAGCCAGTATAAGACGGAATATGCTTTCCGGGGATATATTGTCCTTGAGAAGGACGGAGCCCAGATCACGATCTATGGGCCTGTGGTGGCAAGAAGCATTTATGCGTTGGCACAGCAGATGCTGCAGATGGGAACATATCCCCAGGGGTCTGATGCGGATCTCTTTTTGAGACAGCTTATCAGCGATGCGGATGCGGCAGGATGATATCTCAGTTTAGAAAGGACTGTTGGGCGATTATGAAAAAATTTCAAATAAAATATATATTAATATTGCTTTTTCTGGCAGCAGCTTTTACGGGCTGCGGGGATGGCAGTGAAGAGAGCAGCGCCGGTACCAGCACTGAGGTGGCCGTCATAGAAGGAGAGCCGGTCCGCTCTGATACAGAAACAGAAATTATGAATTATGAAGCAAAATACAGCACCGGTGAATTTACCATGGAGGATTATCAAGCTCTGGCGGCCCTTTATGGGGAGGAAGGTCAGATTCGCAGTCAGAGAGATATGCTGGAACAGAGCTTCCGTTTATACGAGGACGCCCAGGCGTTTGAGACTCTGCAGCAAATTGCGGTGAATCTGGACGAGGAAAACGAGAAAATCCGGACGGAGGCTCAGACCATGCAGCAAAATCTGGAGCTTTCCGAATATCAGGGCGAGGCCATTCACATGATTGCCGGCGATGAATGGCTGGACACCATGATGCCTAAGCTCTACCAGGGAAAGAGAAGCTATTTTGCCCAGCAGGACGGGAGAATTGCTTTTTCTGTGGAAGCAGGCTTTGAGGATGGAGGAGTCCCCTTTTCACGAGTTTGGTTTGTAAACGGAGAAAATCAGGTCACACTCCTATCCAGGAGCGGCAGAGTGATACAACTTATGACCGTGGGATTGTCGGAGGGGCTTTACAACGGAGCCTTTGAGATGTGGACCATGGACAGTGCAAATGGAGATATTTATCAGGAGCAGGGAACCTTCGCAAACGGCATACTGACAGGAGACTATACTGCGCGGGTGCATGAAGGACAAGCGGCAGGAGATGCCTTCGACCTTTGGAACAATCGTGAGGGTATGGAGTATACCGTATACACAGGAAGCTTTGACGGCGAGGGGAAAACAACTGTGGAGCAGCCCACGGATTCGGAGCTTGCGCAGCTTTTAAAAAATACGGAGAGCGGAGACGCCGTTGTGTTTGCCAGAGGAGAGGAAGAAAGAGATTGTCTTTTCCTGGAAGTTTCGGATGGCACAGAGACGGCAGAATTTGTTTTCAACGCGGAAGCGCTGGGTATTGCATCCTATCCTGCATTTACTCTCTATGAGGTGCAGAAAAGCGATGAAACGGCTCCTGCAGGGGAGCAGGATACTCTGACGGATGATAATACGGAAGAAACCCGGACAGCGGATAATACGGCGGCAGAAGAGACACAGCCCCTGGTGAGAATTTTTGATGGGGAACTTCAGTACTTTGATGGAGAAGGCTGGGTGGCTGTCGGCGACATACAAAGTCTTCGGGAGAAAGATCCCTTTCTGGCATATGCTCAGGCCAGGGAAGCGTTTTTAGAAGAAATAAGAAGCCAGGAGGCGGTGCAGAAAAGCTCCGGCAGACGCTTGGGAACAGGAACTATTTCATCGGGAGGCTCCGGCACAGCCTCATCATCCCAAGGGGCTTCCGGCGGCAGCGGCACTTCCGGCGGTTCTTCCGGCGCCGCGGCGCCCAGCGCTCCCTCTCAGACCGCACCTGATTCTACTCCATCTCAGGATTCAGGCGGCGGCGCTTCCGGCGGAGGCAGTACCGGGGGAAGTACGGACAGCGGCGCTTCCGGCGGAGGCAGTACCGGAGGAAGCACGGACAGCGGCGCTTCCGGCGGAGGCAGTACCGGGGGAAGCACGGACAGCGGCACTTCCGGCGGAGGAGATGTGGATATTGAATGGTCTCCGGATATTTTGTAAGGATATCAGAAATAAAATAACAACAACAGAAAGTGCTTTACAGAAACGGCATGGCTTCGACTGTGCCGTTTTTCTGTTTTATTCATGACAATCGTAAGCTCGTAGAGCATGCTTCCGATTGCTTAGGGCAGAAATTGACACTTAGCCCTGGTTTCCTTTCGAGACCTTTTGTCAAACGGCTTGCAATGGATAGAAAAATGCTTTATATTAAAAGGCAGACGTTTGGAAGTGCAGTCGAATACAGCAGTTTGAAGAAGGAACTGGGAGGTTTCGGAAGAAAATATATGTTTTGTGCAAATATTTTGATATATTTGAATCTCTGTTTTTGGTGTATTAGAAAAGGAAAGAGTATCTTTCCTCTGAAATTCTATTTGGAAAGCAATGCTTTATGGATGTTTCTGCTTTTTTTGATAACGGAAGCATACTCCCTTTTTCATGGACTGAATACATTTTCCTTGTGGATTACTTGGGGGATGGCCGATTTACTGCTTTTAGCGGCAGTTATTGTGCAGGTGGGAAAAATACGGGGAAGCCGGATGCAAATTTTTAAAAGATGTTTCCCTATTCAGGGATTATTTCAAAAGGCTGAAGGATGGATTCTTGCGGGCATTGGAGGAATTGTGTTGGTTCTGTCGGCTTGGACCGTGCCTTATAATTGGGATTCTATGACTTATCGACTGTCGAGAGTTGCTTATTGGGCGCAGAACGGCTCGGTAGAGCATTTTGCCACAAACAGCATCCGAATGATCGGGAATCCCCCCCTGGGAGAATTTATTCAGCTTCATGTGTATCTCATGCAGGGTGGGGGAGATTATTTTCTGACTCTGATTCAAGGAGCGGCATATCTGACCTGTGCGGCCGCAGTTTATGGTATTTCCAGAAAAATAAGCTGTAGTCGGGGATTTTCCTGGCTGGCAGCCTTGTTGTTTATGAGTATGCCCATTGCATTTGGAGAGGCTTTGAATACTCAGGTTGATCTCGTGGCCACGCTTTGGCTTTTCATTTTTGTGTATTTATTGCTTGATTTTATATATGAAAAACAAAAGATTGCCTGGTCAGGGAATAATGTGTTCCGGGTATGGGTTATGGGACTTTGCGTAGCGTGGGGATATCTGACCAAACCCTCCGTCTGTGTGGCCATGGCGATTTTTTGCCTATGGCTGCTGATACGCTGCTTTTTCAGAAGGGATCATGCGCTTATTCTTCTGCGACTGGCGCTATGCGCTCTGGTGGGTATGGCAATTCCTATGGGCTGGGAAATATGCCGCAATATTAAGACTTTTGGGGCGATTTCCTCTCCTATTGCGGGAGAAAGGCAGCTGATCGGAACGCTGCATCCCGCCTATGTGCTTGTAAATGGTCTTAAAAATTTTGTCCATAATCTTCCTAGCGTTTTACTCAGTGAAACTACGAGCCTTATGGGAACTGCTGTGGAGAAATTTGCCGAATTGCTTCAAATCCACTCATTGTGTGGCTGATGATTATCTGTATTGCAGCTACTGTTGTGCAGTTACGCAGGATACCATGGAAGAAGTGGTATCAAAGCTATTCTTTGCCGGCTGTTTCAGCCTTTGTTATATTCTGTATGGTGCTGCGATGGGAAAGCTTTGTGACCCGATATATGCTGTCTTTTCTGGGGCTACTCTGCCCTATGATCGTTCATTGTCTGCAACTGCTTACATTATCTGGAAGGCGCGAAAAAATACGGTATGGTGTAATGGGGACAATCGGATGTCTGTGCGTTTTTGAGGTGTTCAATATGACCATGTATCATAGAAACATCTGCGTCACAAGTGGCGGTGGCCAAAGGCCACAGGGCTACTTTGTCAACCGTATGGAGGAGTGGGAGCCTACGGAGGCCATATGCCGGTATATAAGGGAAAGCGGGTTTGTGAATCTTGGGATTTTTCAGGGGGAAGATGATTATCAGTATCCTTATTGGGCAATGCTGAAAGAACAGATGTCTCGTATGGAGCATGTGAATGTAAGCGGAGAATCTGCAGTTTATACGGATACAGAATATGTGCCTGAGTGTATTATTTGGCTGGGGGAATATCCTGGTGACAGATTTGAGTGGAATGGGCAGGAATACATTCCAGGGTTTGAGGCTCGGGAAAACCGTTATGTCCTTGTGAAGGCAGATTAGGATTTTGAGAGGGAAAAATGATTGTTTTACAGATAAACAGCCATTATAATCAGGGAGGCGCCGCAAGAATTGTGGCTTGTATCCACAGGCAGCTTTTGTCAGCAGGACAGGAATCCTATGTAGCATATGGAAGAAGAAAAGGAACAGGGAAGAATAGCTTACAGGAGCAGAACATCTATTGCTTTGACAAACCGTGGGAGGTGTATTTTTCAGCTTTATCCAGCCGTGCGTTGGGACTGAACGGATGGTCAAACAGGCAAGCCACAAAAAGATTGATTGGATATATTGAAAGAATACAACCGGACGTTATCCATTTGCACGCACTCCACGGGTATTATGTGAATTTTTCCATGCTATTTGATTATATTAACAAAAAGAAGATTCCCTGTGTTTGGACATTCCATGACTGCCATGCCTTTACCGGCAACTGCGGATATTATTTTCAGTGCGACGGATGGAAAACCGGCTGCGGGAAATGCCCTGATATCCATACCTATCCTGCAAGTCAGTTTTTTGACTTTACACGTTATATGTGGGAAAGGAAAAAGGAACTGTTTACAGAGGGAGAAAAAAAAATTATTGTGACTCCCTCCGAGTGGCTGACCTCAGAGACGAAAAAATCTTATTTTGGCAAGTACCCATGCGTAACTATCCGCAATGGCATAGATGTGCGCGGTACCTTTTTTCCCAGGGATAAAGAAGCCTGCAGACATAAGCATGGCTATGGAAAAAAAGAAAAGCTGATACTTGGCATTGCTGTAGGATATGGTGATCCAAGAAAGGGAGCAAAATACATTATACAGATGGCAAAGGAGCTGGAGGGGGAAGCCAGGGTTATTCTGATTGGCTGGGAGAAGAAAAATGATTTTGCTCTGGAGGGGACAACCAATATTGTAACGCTGCCGTCCACAGGGGATACGGAAACGCTGGCGGAGTATTACAGCCTGGCGGATGTGTTTGTGCTTCCTTCTCTTGCAGAAAATTATGCGACTGTGACATTGGAGTCTATGGCCTGCGGAACTCCTGTAGTAGGATTTGACGCAGGGGGAATACCGGAGCAGCTTGCAGAGGGAAGGGGAATTGCGGTCAGGGCAGGCGATCAGGAGGCATTTACCGGAGCGGTGAGACAGGCTCTTTCATCGGAGGGCAGGCTTCTTAGGGGGCAGAGTCTTGCGGATATTATAAAAAGGGAAAATTCTACGGAAAAAATGACAGGGGAATATATAAAGCTGTATGACAAACTTCTGAAAACAGAAAGCAGCTTTTGAAAATAAATACAGGAGGAGTGCGGGAATGTCCATATCTGTATGTATAGGTGTATACAATGGAGCAAAATATATCGAAGAGCAGATGCTATCCATTCTGCACCAAACCATGCAGCCGGACCAGGTGATTCTCTGTGACGATGGTTCTTCGGATGATACTGCCGAGATAGTAAAAGATTTTATAGAAAAATACAGTCTAGAGGGAAAATGGAAGCTTTTTTTAAATCTCAGGAATTTGGGATACCCTGCAAATTTTTATCACGCCATGGAACTTGCTGTCTGTGATATTGTGTTTTTGTCCGACCAGGATGATATATGGGATGAAAAGAAGCTGGAAAGGATGACAAAGGCGTTGGAGGAGCATCCGGAGGCAAGAGCTGTGTGCTGCAAATTTGGTCTGATTGATGAAAACGGCAAGAGTATCCGCACCTTTATGCGGCCGGCCAGAAGCAATGGCAGCGGCACTGTCAAGAGTATTTCTATAGAGGATGTTTTTTATAAATGCGAATGGCCGGGAATGGTGCTTGCCTACCGCAATGACTGGTGCCGGAAACGGATAGGAGAGACAAGATTTACAATACCGCATGATTTCTTTGTCTGTGCGGCGGCGGCAGAGGAAGAGGGCTTTTTGCAGTTGGATCAGGAGCTAGCCTGGCACAGGCGGCATGGCAGCAATACCGGCGGAGAGGAGCATAGACTGAGGCGGCTTCTCAGTAAAGAGAGAAAGCTGAAGGAAATTGTGGAATATGTGAGAATTTTGGAAGCATTTGAAAAGGAAGGAGCGCTGGAGACAAAGAGAGGAAAAGCAGCTTTAGCCAACAAATTATTTACAATGCAATGCAGGTATCATGCTTTAAAGACAGGTAAAATATCGGAGGTTTTCAAAAATGCGGAAAAAAATCGAGATTATATCCGTTTAGAAACATTTGTATGTGATATGCTGATTGTAAAGCAGAAGCCAAGATGAGATTGAGCTTCAATGTGGAGAAATCTGGGAAACTGAGGAGAGAAATAATTGAACTTTGGTATTTTAAGTGATACAATGTATCTGATTATAACTTTAAGGGAGATAGTAAATGGATCAACCTTTGGTTTCTATAATAGTGAGAACTTGTCAGCGTCCTGAAGTTTTGCGGGAGGCACTTGATAGTATAAGACGCCAGACATATTCCAATATACAAGTTATTGTTGTGGAGGATGGAGAAAATGCGGCGGAAGATATGCTGGAGCAAGACTATTCAGGAATGAATTATATCTATGAGGCCACTGGCCGGAAACAGGGGAGAAGCAGAGCTGGCAATAGGGCATTGCAGCTGGCGACAGGAGCTTATATTAATTTTTTGGATGATGACGATATTTTTTTTGAACAGCATGTCCAAATATTGGTTGATGCGCTGAAAACCAGTGAAGATTTAGCGGCATACAGCATTGCAGAAGAGCGTCAAATTGTAAAAGAGAAGGAAGGCTCAGGCGCTCATAAAATTAAGAGACGGACCATCAGATATAATCAACCTTTTAACAGACTGCTGCTGTATACCTTTAATTATATTCCCATTCAAAGTATAATGTTTCACAGGAGTTTGTTTGAAACGCTTGGAGGCTTTGATGAAAATTTGGAGGCTTTGGAAGACTGGGATTTATGGGTGAGATATTCTTTGAAAACAGATTTCTTATATGTAAATAAAGTGACCTCTGGTTATCATGTGCCCTATAAATTAGAAAGTAAAAGTGCAAGAGCAGCAGGAATGAGGGAATATGTACGGCCGTTGCATCAGAAATTCAACACTTATGAACTGCGCATTAGTGTCGGAGAGGTGAACCGGGATATGACCTATGTGATTCGGGAATATAAAAATAAGGGATTATTAAGGTATCTGAGAATGTTTTTCAGAGTGGTATTTCTCGGAGAAAGATAATTGGTGAATATATGAGTGATAAAATAATGGTAACCAGGTCTTCTATGCCTCCGCTGGAGGAATATATCGAGGAAATCGAAGGTTTATGGGATAGCCACATTCTTACCAATATGGGGCAGAAGCACAGAGAACTGGAAGAAAAGCTTAAAAGATACTTGGGAGTAAGACATATCTCCTTAATGGTCAATGGGCATATGGCTTTGGAATTAGCAATTCAGGCAATGAATTTGACCGGGGAAGTTATAACTACTCCTTTTACTTTTGCGTCTACAACCCATGCAATTGTAAGAAACGGTCTGAAACCTGTATTCTGTGATATTAATTCCGAGGATTATACCATCGACGTCAGTAAAATAGAGAATCTCATTACGGAGAAAACATGCGCAATTGTACCAGTTCATGTATATGGCAATATCTGCGATGTGGATCAGATTCGGGAGATAGCTGTTCGGCACGGCTTGAAGGTAATTTATGATGCGGCTCATGCCTTTGGGGAAACGTATAAAGGAAAGGGCATTGGCAATTTTGGAGACGCTTCGATTTTCAGCTTTCATGCAACAAAGGTGTTTAATACGATTGAAGGAGGGGCAGTAAGCTACAGCAATGAGGATTATGGAATTGATTTGTACAGATTGAAGAACTTCGGAATTCGTGGTCCGGAAACAGTGGATTTTGTAGGGGCAAATGCTAAAATGAACGAGTTCCAGGCGGCTATGGGTTTATGCAACATACGTTATGTGGATGGGGAGATTGAAAAACGAAAATTTGTCTTCCATTGTTATATGGAAAGGCTGAAGGATTTACCGGGGCTGTCTCTGCCGCTCCAGCAGAAGAAAGTGAAAAATAATTATGCATATTTCCCGATTGTTGTTTGGGAAAAGGAATTTGGAAAGACAAGAGATATTGTATTTGAAGCGCTGGCTAAGGAAAACATATATAGCAGGAAATACTTTTATCCTTTGACCAATACGTATGACTGCTTTGAAGGGCAATTCGATGTAAAGAGTACGCCTACAGCAGTACATATTTCTCAAAGGGTTTTAACATTGCCTATGTATGCGGATTTAACAGAGAATCAAGTGGATAAGATATGTGAAATTATTCGTAAGGAAGCAAGATGCTGAGAAAGGCGTAACAATCAAAATGATTACTGGATTTATTGGATTTATAAAAGGTTTATTTGAAGAACGAAAAGTGATTTTTGACTTGGCGAAAAATGATTTTAAAGCAAAATATACAAATTCCTTATTAGGAATAGCGTGGGCTTTTATGTTGCCGCTGACAGTGATACTTGTTTTATGGTTTGTATTTCAGGTGGGCTTTCGATCAATGCCGGTTGATGATGTGCCGTTCATTCTTTGGTATATTCCCGCATTTTTATCCTGGAATTTTTTTTCTGATGCATTTGGAAGCGCTTCCGGCTGTATTTTTGATTATTACTACCTGGTAAAAAATATGAAATTCCGAGTTAGTTCATTGCCTGTTGTAAAAATTATTTCTTCCAGTTTTGTGCATTTTTTCTTTATCATATTTATCTTTGTGATTTATGCAATCTATGGCAGATGGCCAAGTATTTACAATTTTCAGATTATATATTATTATTTTTGTACTATTATTTTGCTTTTGGGAGTTACTTGGCTGATGTCTGCACTGGCGGTGTTTTCAAAAGACATTTTAAATATAATTTCTTTGATTGTACAAGTTGGTTTTTGGGCAACGCCAATTGTTTGGGACCCGGGAAGCATGCCGCCTATTGTACAGGCTGTTGTGAAAATCAATCCGATGTATTATATTTGTGTCGGATATAGAGAGAGCTTCTGCGGAGAAACCTGGTTCTGGAATCATCCTGTGCAGACTGTGTATTTTTGGGTTTTTGCCTTATCCCAGCTGGTTTTGGGCGCTTATGTATTTCATAAGCTCAGGCCGCAGTTTGCAGATATGTTGTAGAAAGAGGTAATTATGAGCGAGTTTGCTATTCAGGTAAAAAATCTGACAAAAACATATAAATTATATCAGAATAATAAAAGAAGGATTATTGAGGGACTGTTTCCGAAAATCAAAAGCCAGCATACGGAATTTCATGCGCTAAAGGATGTTGAATTTAGCATAAAAAAAGGGGAAATTGTCGGCATCATAGGAAAAAACGGAAGTGGTAAATCAACATTATTAAAAATTATTACGGGAGTTTTAAATCCTACCAGCGGAAGCGTGTTGGTTGAGGGAAGAATATCTGCCTTGCTTGAACTGGGTGCGGGATTTAATCCTGAATATACGGGAATAGAGAATATATATTTGAATGGTACGCTGAACGGAATTACGCGGGATGAAATGAGCCGGAGGATTGATGATATTGCGCGGTTTGCGGATATAGGAGATTTTATTCATCAGCCTGTAAAGAATTATTCCAGCGGTATGTTTGTCAGATTGGCATTTGCGGTGGCAGTGTATTCGGATCCCGACATATTAATTGTAGACGAAGCTTTAGCGGTGGGAGACGCGGCTTTTCAGGCAAAGTGTATGGCCAGAATGAACCAGATAATGCGCACAGGGGCAACGGTTTTATTTGTTACGCATGATATGAATACAGTTAAGAGGCTTTGTCAGAGATGTATATATCTGGAAAACGGTACAAAGATAATGGAAGGCGATGCAGAGGAGCTGGCAGATATATACTTGAAGCGCATCCGGGCGGCTATGAATGAAGAACATTTGAAGCTTGATCAGAATAGGGAAAGCATAAAGAAGCATTCTGAAACAGAAATAGAGAATAATAATGAAAGAAAAAATATCGGATCGGATGAAAAAATAGTTGACAGAGTAGAAATGCAAAGGTTTGAAAATGAACATTTCATAGAGAAAACGAGGTTGTTCAGAGAGGGCACAGGTACAGTAGAATTTATAGATTTTAAATTGTTAGATGAAAATGATAAAGAAACCTATTCTTTCGCGTTTGACCAGAAAATGAAATTGAGAATTCTTTTGAAAGTAAACTCTTCTGAAACTTTTGCGGTGGCCTATCATATCAAAGATGATAAAAATATGGAGCTGCTGGGGAGTTCTACTTTGCGGGAAACTGGAGAAATGATTCAGGGGGAAAGTGGTGAAATATATGAAATTGTATTAACCACAAGACTGCCTGTTGTGGAAGGGAATTATAATATCATGTTATTGGCGTCAAGGCCGGTAATAGAAAACAGGACTGCAATGTTTCTTTCTTTGATTGAAAATGCCGCAGTGTTTACTGTGGAAGAGAATTTTAAACTAAAGCTCTGGGATAAGGTATATTTAAAGAATGAAGTCAATGTGAAAAAATTGTGCCGTATGAGAGAGAGCAGCGTTTAAAATTTTTCAGGAGAGCGATAGAATGAGATTGGGTATAATGCAGCCGTACTTTTTTCCTTATCTGGGATATTTCTCTTTAATAAAGCATGTTGATAAATTTATTTTGTTTGATACAGCACAGTTTATTAGACATGGTTGGATTGAACGGAATAGGATATTGAAACCGGGAGGGGGCTGGCAATATTTTTCCGTGCCTTTGTGCAAACATAGTCAGAAAACACCTATCAACAAAATTGAAATTAATAATCAAATTTCGTGGAAAAGTAAAATATTGGCACAAATGGTACACTATAAAAAAGCTCCGTATTATGAAGCTGTTATTCATCTGCTTCAAGATATATTTCAAGAGGACTTTAAAGATATTGTAAGTTTCGACTGTTGCTCTTTAAAAAAGGTTTGTGATTATCTTGATATAAAGACGGAAATTACTGTTTTTTCCACTATGGAGCTTCATATTGAAGATGCAAATGCTCCTGATGAATGGGCGCTGAATATCTGCAAGAGTCTGCCAAATACTGATGAATACTGGAATCCGCCTGGTGGAAAAGATTTTTTTGATATAAACAAATATATGGATGCTAATATAAATATTTGTTTCCAGCAAGTAAATTTAAGCGAGTATAAGCAGGGGAAAAATCCTTTTGAAAAGGGACTGTCTATTATTGATGTTATGATGTACAATTCTCCATCAATGATTGGCATGATGCTGGATGACTTCACTTTATTGTGACATGATTTTTGGGATGATGCGGAGAATAATATGCGGGTAGTAATAAATGCCGATGATTTTGGGATGTCGCATGAAAAAAACATTGCCATAGATAAAATGATGAGGGAGGGAGTTTGTACTAACGCTTCGTTGGCTGTGAATATGCCATGGACCAAAGAAGCGGTTCAAATGTCCCGTGCAGGAGGATATACACAGAAGATTTCGCTGCATATCAATCTGACGGTTGGAGAGGCATTGTCTGAAAATATTAAAAGAGTTAGTTTGTATTATAATAACGGTACTTTTGCTTATAAGCCAATTATTAAAAAATTTAGACAAATATATCCGTTTCATATTAAAATTATCAGAGAAGAAATTGAAGCGCAGATCGAAACTTTTTTAAATTTTGGATTAGAGCTAAGAAGTCTGGATTCCCATAATTGGGTTCATTTGCGAATACCGGTTTGGCTGGCTCTAAAGCCCTTGCTGCAAAAATATGATATAAAAATTGTGAGACCAATGTGGAAAGGGTATAAAAGGCCGGAAATAGCCTCCAGACGTTGGAGCAGGTATTTTTCAATAATGGAACCTTTTCTGTTGAGATGTCCGCAATGCAGAGTGTTTGGACATTCAAGCAATATAGAACAGTTTTTGCTGGAAGAAAAAAGTTTAACGAAAATTGATTTCACAGAAGTATTTACACATCCTGATTTAGTGAACCAAAAAATTATTGATATATCAAGTTCTTATTTGAGAAATCCCCGTGAAGAAGTAACCAAAAATGTGGCAAAAATGAAGAAATACCTTCCGATTACAATAGAAGAATTGCTAGAGGAGAAAAAAGGATGAAAAAAATTATTATTATTGGGGCCACCGGTGAAACAGGTATGTATATTACTGACTATTTTTGCAGGAAAGCTAAAGGAGAATTTGAAATTATTGCTGCCGGATTAAGAAAAACTCAATTTTTTGACAGATACAATATTCCTTATTACAGCATTGACATCGGGAAAAAGGAGGCATTTCAAATGTTGCCTCAAAAGGATGTTTTTGCAGTAATATATACTGCTGCAGTGATGCCCGGCAGAATGAAGGGGTACAATCCAATGCTGTATTTGGAGACCAATGTTTGCGGTACACTCAATGTGTTAGAATATTGCCGTAAAGTACGGGCAGATCGTATTATTTTTACGCAGACCATCCGTGATTTGGGTAATAAGATAGGAAAAGAAATTATTACCGCAGATGCTGCACGGGATTTTTCCTATAAAGGTGACCATGCGGTATATGTTATTTCAAAAAATGCTGCGGTGGATTTGATAGAGCATTATTATCAGGAGTATGGACTGAAAAGATTTATTTTTCGCTTACCTACCATTTATATGTATACTCCTAATAAATATTATTGCGTAAACGGCGAAAGGAAGATTATGGGATTCAGATATATGATTGACCAGGCGATTTCCGGAGCAGATATTGAATTGTGGGGAGAACCGGAAAAAGCTCATGATATATTATATGTGAAAGATTTGGCTTACTTATTTTATTTGGCGTGCAAATCTTCTCTCGATGGCGGAATGTATAACGCCGGTACAGGAAAACCCATAACGCTTTTGGAACAAATTAAAGGAATGATACAGGTATTTGGAAGTGACCAAAAGAAATCAAAGATAATATATTGTCCTGAAAAAGGAAGCGCCCGGCAATATACGATTGATATTTCGAAAACTCAAAGGGAACTGGGGTATGAACCTCAATATGGTTATATAGATTACTTAAAGGATTTTAAAACAGAAATGGAGGATAACCGCTTTGCGGATTTATTTCAAGGGCCAGCAAAGACCAAAGAGGCGTAAATGAAAAAATTTAGGAACAGCAATATTGATATATTAAAAGCAATAAGTGCATATCTGGTTTGTTATTCACATTTTAATAATTCTGTAAAAGTAGGTTATGAATATTGGCTTTCACTGGAGGGAATGATAGGCTATATGCTCTTGGCAGTTTCTTCCATGGCTGTTCCTTTATTTTTGATGATAAATGGCTATCTGGTTATAAATAAAGTATATTCTTATGATGAATATGTTAAAAAAGCGATTAAAATTATTTTAATCACTACTGTTTGGTGTATATTATATAATATTATATTTTCCTGTTTTTTCCGTGAAGGAAAAAAAGTGAGCGATATACTTTATGCTGTTTACAATGGAATTTACACAGGGGAGTATATCAGTATCAGAAATTGGTTTTTTTATGCCCTGTCAGTTTGTTATTTGTTGTCTCCGCTGATCAAAAAGGTATTTGAAAGTGATAACAAGAATTTGATAAAGTATATGTTTTTCTTGCCTGCCATATATATTTGGGGAAATGATTTGTGGCAGAAAATAATTTTATTGGTGGGGTATCAAGGTAGAATAACAGAAGTGTTTCCCAGAACGAATATCTTTGATGCCTGGGATTCCTTTGCTCTGCTTTATTATTTGTTTGGAGGCATTTTGTACAAATATGCATGGGGAGAAGAAAATAGAATCAAAAAGCTAATTCTTGCAGCAGTTTCACTGTTCATAATATGGGGATACGGTATCTTGTACGTATATAAAAATAAAATATTCTATAATATCGTGTGGGGGGGGGTATCCAAGCTGCTTTTTGTTCGCAGCATCAGGTTTATTGGCGGCAGTGTTAATCAATTATAGAGGAAGAATCAGTAATGTTATAAAGTTTTTGGGGGAAAGAATAGCTGGTAATACATTTGGTATATATTTTGTTCATTTGCTTATAGGATCATTTTTTAAGCCGTATTATGTGGAAAGGATCCGAGATGATTCATTGTTTGGCGGAATTGTCTATGCAAGCCTGGTTTTTGCTATATCTTATTTTGTGACAGATTTTATAAAAAAGGTTCCCGTTTTGAAAAGGATTGTCACGCTTTAAGCTAAAATTGCGAATGAATTAGAGAAGATGAATGACAGTTACAATAAAAGGAGAAGTCATATATGAGAAAGTGCGCCGTATGCGGCAGTTCTTTTGAGCGGTACGCAGGATTAGATCCTGTATATATTGAAAATCCTAAAAAGTATGGGAGAAAAATTAAAGTAAAATCAGAATTGCTTAATCCGGAAGAATATTCATGCCCTGTCTGCTATTCTGCGGACAGAGACAGAATGATTGTATTATTTATTAAAAAATTAAGAGAAGCATTTGGAACGACTGCACCCTCTGTCAAATTTTTGGAGGTAGCACCGTCAGCTGCCTTAAAGAGGTATTTGTATAAAGAATGGGGGGAAAGTTTTTTATACACTGCTGATTTATATATGGACAATGTGGATTTTAAGGTGGATATTCAAAATATGGAAGAAATTCCAGACCAAACGTTTGATTTTATCGTATGCAGTCATGTGCTGGAGCACGTGAAAGACGACCAAAAGGCCATGGGGGAATTAAATCGTGTTTTGAAAGACGCAGGACTGGGGATTTTGCTGGTTCCCATCAATTTATTTCAGGAGCAAACAGATGAAGAATGGGGGCTGTCTGAGGAAGAAAACTGGAGGAGATTTGGGCAAGGGGATCATGTCAGGGCCTATAATAAACTCGATTATGTTGCACGCTTGGAAGCAAATGGCTTTTGCGTCTTAGAACTAAATAAGAATTATTTTGATAAGGACGATTATGAGGCAAATGCTTTCAATGATACCGCGACATTATATTTAGTGCATAAAAATCCTGATATCTACAGCAGTCTTGAAGAAATTGCAGATAAATTTAAAGAAACGCATCTTAATGATACTTATCTCTATAAAAATGTTGAAGAGGGTGTATGCAATTATTGGATAGATCTTTGCCGGCATGAAAATGATCAACTTCAAATTTGGGGCTGGGCATATTTCAGAGAACATGATTCCAGAAAAACCAAGCTGAAGCTTCATTTAGCAGGGAGGAGCATTCAGCGGACATTTGCCTTTGATCTTCGATATAGACAGGATGTATGTCAGCTTTTTGGAGAAAGCTGCGGGTTTTCAGGAATTGATATTTTAAAGGATGTGAGTATAAGTGATATGGAGGGGGGAAAGGTCAGCTTGCGACTATATAATGAGGGAAGCTGTTATACGATTCCGTTATCAGTTGAAAGGATAGAAGAAAATGAACCTGACTGTAATATTGACCTCCTATAACCATGAAAATGTTTTGCGTGAGAGCATTGACAGTGTTTTGCGGCAAACATACCAAAATTTTCAGTTTATTATAGTGGATGACTGTTCGACAGATACATCATGGGATATTATCTGTGAATATAAAAACAGATACCCTGAAATAATGACTATTCGCCACGATTATAATTGGGGAGGAGGGGTGGTTGAAGATACTGTAAAGAAATATGCCACAGGTGATTATATAGCAATTCATCATAGCGATGATGTTTGGGAAAAGGATAAGCTGAGCCGTCAGGTAGAAATATTTTATAATCAACCAGATTGCGCGGCGGTTTTTACAAATGCAATAGCAATTGATGATCAAGGTAATAATTATAAAGATGAGCAGGGTTTTTATTATCACTTGTTTGCTGTACAGAACCGTTCAAGGCATGAATGGCTGAATTATTTTTTTTACAAGGGAAATTGCCTGTGCCATCCGAGTATTCTGGTTAAAAAAAGTGTGTACGAAGAAGATGGATTTTTTCGCAAGGGTTTGAAACAGATTCCTGATTTTGTTAAGTGGATTCAAATTTGTAAAAAGCATGAAATATATGTATTGCCTGAAGCGCTGGTAAAATTCAGAATTCATTCTAATGGGAAAAATACCAGTGGGATGAGCGCCATTACACAGATAAGGTCAACTATTGAATTGTTTTTGATGCTTGACGAGTATCGGAAAATAGAAGATAGAGAAGAGTTTCTAAAAATTTTTCCTGAGGCCAAAGAGTTTTGTAATGGAAATTATTTTACTACTGAGTATGTACTGGGGCGTTTGTGCACACAGAAGGGAATGCCGTCCTATACTCGAATGTATGGGATTCAGCTTTTATATGAGGTTTTAAATAAGCAAGATGATGCCCGGCAAATAAAAGAAGATTACAATTATACAGAAAAAAGTTTTAGAGAGGAAAATGGAAAATATGACATTTTTGGAATATTGCCCAAGGGCTTTGAACAGAAAAGAACCTTGTATTATGATTTAGGGAACGGCTTTAACTCAGATGAGTGCATTAGACAAAATTTTATATTGGAGAAGAAGGAAGCCTTTGAAATGTCTTGCACTATTGTATTTTCCTCAGACCAAAGCCTTAAAAAATTGAGATTTGATCCAGGTGAAGAGGTAATGCTGAAGGTAAAGATACGCCAGGTATTGATTAACGGGTGCGAGGCTGCCTTTTACCCTGAAAACGCTTTGAATTCTGTGAATGATGAAGATTTTTTTGTAACGCTTGACCCAATTTATAATATTGCGATACCTGACAATTGTATTAAAAGTACCGACAATGAAGCAAACGTTATTATCCGCGGAACGGTAACTCGATTATCAGATGAAGAGATTGGAGAATTAGCCACTATTCTTTTGTACGATATAAGAGGAGAGAAGCATGAGACGGGTAAAAAGCAGTTGGAAATGGAGAAGGAAATACAAAATCTTCGATTAAACAACCAGGTAATTTGCAAGGAAAAGAAACAGCTTGTTGATAAAAACAAGAGCTTAGCGGCAGAGTGCTCAGAATTAAAAAGGGGAAAAGAAAAGCTGGAAGCAGAAAATGATCGTTTAAAACAGGAGTTTACTGCAGAGAACGAGCGTCTAAAACAGGAGTTTACTGCAGAGAACGAGCGTCTAAAACAGGAGCTTGCCAGTATTAAAGAGCACTTTTTATACAAATGTTATGTTAAATTTAGAGGGAAAGAATGAGGGAGGAAATATGGAAAGGGTAAGTGTAATCATGCCATGCTATAATGATGGACAATATATAGAGGAAGCAATTCTGTCAGTGAAGCAGCAGACTTATACGGATATAGAATTGATTGTAGTGGATGATGGTTCAGATGATGAAGAGACAATAAAAATACTGGATAGACTGGAAGATGAGGTCATATTGCTTAGGACAAAGCATCTGCGGCCTGCCGGGGCGAGAAATTATGGGATCAGTCATGCCAGTGGAAAATATATAATGCCAGTGGATTCAGATGATAGGATAGATAAGACATATATAGAAAAGGCTGTTAAAATCATTCAGACAGATGAGAAAATAGGCGTAGTTTACTGTGAAGCAGATTTGTTCGGAGAAAAAAAAGGAAAGTGGGATTTGCCCAAATATTCATTTGACAAAATGCTGCTGGATAATATTGTATTTGTTACAGCTCTTTTTTATAAAGAGGATTGGGAAAAAGTTGGAGGCTTTAACACGCATATGTTGGCCGGTATGGAAGATTATGACTTTTGGCTTGCTATTCTGGCTCTGGGGAAAGAAATTTATCAAATTCCGGAGATTCTCTTTCATTATCGTATCAAGCCGGTGTCCCGAACAACTGGTTTCCAGGCAGACTATATTCAAATGCAGGATACATACCGGAAGATATATGATAACCATAAAGAATTTTATGGAAGGAATGCGGAACGGTATGCAAAAATTTTAAGAGATGCGTTGATAGAACAAATTGCAATTCGCATGAAATACGAAAAAATTTTTGAAAATATAAAAAAATATTATCACTGGCCTGTAATAGGAAAGATTGTTAAAAAAATAGTGAACTGAACAGATAACAGATCGTAAGCTACTGTTATATAAAGTTAACGTCCGTTAAAGCGGACAGGAGGTGCAGAAATGATTATATTCACATCTATATGTGAGAATTATACACATAAGGCAAGAACTCTCGCGGAGTCAGTGAAAAGAAATATTCCAGACGCAAAATTTTTAGTATGTTTGACCGAAAGAGAAAAAAGTCCTGAAATGCAATTCTCATACTTTGACGATGTAATTTTATCTAAAGATATGTGGGAAGGTAACTTTAACAGATTTATATTTAAACATAGCATTGTCGAAGCGTCTACTGCTGTGAAAGCGCACTTCTTTTTGTATTTGTTGAATAGATTTCCTGATGAAAATGAATTTATTTATTTGGATCCTGACTGTTATGTATACTCTGACTTTATAGAGCTAAGAGAGCTGTTGAGAACGAAGGCTATCATTTTGTGCCCTCATTTACTTCAGCCTGGAAATATTGACATGGAATTATCTTCTACAGCGCACGGCGTATATAATCTGGGCTTTTTGGCAATTAACCATAGCGAAGAAGCAGAAAAATTTATTAGCTGGTGGGCAGAGCGGCTTTATTTATTTTGCTATGATGACATTCAGAGAGGGATTTTTACAGATCAAAAATGGATCGATTTGGCTCCATGCTTTTTTGATGTTGAAATTTTGAAGCATAGGGGATATGATTTTGCTCCCTGGTCTTTGCTTGATTGCGGAATGACCAAGGAAAATGGCAAGTTTTTTGTAAAAGGTGATGACTTGCGATTTATACATTTTTCCGGTTTTGGGGCAACTGCGCAGAAATGTATGAATGATTGGTTGCCGGAAGGCGATCATCCCTTTAGAGAATTATATGATAAATATAGTTTGAAGCATGAACAAAATGATTCGGACCATGTGTCAAAGAAACAATGGAGCTATTCAAAATATGATTCTGGAGAAAAAATAGATGACAGCCTGAGGACAAAATATCGAAATAGTTATGAAACTATGTTCAGTATTGAAGATCCTTTTCAGCTGAGCAATAAGGAGATAAAGAGCATGCTCCAAAAACCTAAGGACAACATAGCATTGTCTGAAAAAATCAGGTATGTTATGGAAAGGGAAGGAATAAAGGGAGTCATCAGACGCGCAATTAAGAGTTTGCCATAACTTGTATTTTTAACGTTTATTTGCAGTATAGAATGAACTATTTTGCCACAAAGGAAAGAGATGTATGGAATCTAAAGGCAGACCTGATTTTAGAATAATAGGGGAAAATAATGGTGTTATTTTTAAATGTTCTGAGGATACTCAGGAGAAAGTATTCTTGGAGCTGCAAGTACATTGGGGGGAATAATTGTTCCGCCTAATACAATATACCCTGAAAGAAAACGCATGAAGAAAGAAGTGACTTGGGAAAGAGCAAAAATCTTGAATGGGTATCCGAAGATTGAGCTTGAAGTTGCAAACACTAATACAGATGATTATATATATGCTTTTACAGAAAGCAAAGTACAAAAATTTATTTAAAGAAGCTGGGAAATAATATGCTGAAAGAATTCTTGAAAAATAACAAGTATTTTCTGTTCTACACAGTGGTTGCCGTAGTTGTATTCGGCGTAATATATCTGCCTATTTTATTTGAAGGCAAGATGTATATGTATATGGACATAGGGGCGGATACTTATGGTAGCTATTGGCCTTCTTTGTCTTATTGCGCTACACTTCTTAAAGACTTTAAATTATGGGATATGAGTCTTGGTTTGGGAGCATCTACCATGATACAAGTTGCGTATTTTTTGGTTGATCCCTTTAACTGGATTACATTTTTGCTTCCTCCTTTCAATATGGACATAGGCATTTACATAGCCTTATGTTTAAAATATATTATTCTATGCATTGCAGCGTATAAGTATTTGGGAAAAATGACACTGAAAGGCTGGCCAAAGGTTTTAGCTTCTCTGTGCCTGGTCTTTTCGGGCTGGTTTGTGGGATGGGGACAGCATTATAACTATGCAACCATGTTTGTGTTTTTTATAGTAATTCTTTATTTTTTTGAATGCTGGCTGCAGGACGGAAAGTGGCTTGGTTATGTTTTATCATTAGCCTGGCTGGCTATGATGACGGTTTATTATTGCTATATGACATTGCTGTTTTTGGCGGTCTACTATATGTTTAGGCGTTTTTCTGTCTTTGCGGCAAAAGAGTATAAAGCTTTTTGCATGCATGGGCTGAAGACGATTGGTTTATGCGTTGCAGGAATCGGCATATCATCTGTTGTTTTTATTCCGAATGTTTTTGACCTGTTGGGAAGTCCGCGGGTGGGGTCGAGCTTAGTGCCGAGTTTATCGTTGGCAAGTGCAAACGAATATGCTTCTATTTTATACAGAAGTTTATCAAATAATATCCTTGGCATAAATGGAACATTTTACGGCTATGCCAATTGGTATGAGTGCCCCTTTATTTATGTTGGCATTATATCGTTTTATATGATACCTTTAGCCTTTAAGAAAAAAAATGTGACAAGAACAAGAGTGATAGCCGGAATATTGGTGTTGCTTTGCATTGTATTTCCCCACTTTTTTGCTATAATACTCAATGCCTTCAGCATAATAACTTACCGCTGGACTTATTTATTCATACCGGTTTTTGCCCTAGGAATAGGACTGGGTGCTACAGAGTTAGAAAAAGAATCGGAATCTAAGATTTTTAAAATTGTTTATATATTTATTAATGCATTGATTGCAGCGTACGCAGTTTATTTATTGACAATTCAAGAAGAAGCGGCGGCAAGAGAGGTTATCTATTCTATTGCCGCGGTGCTTGTCGCAGCAGCATTATACTTTATTATATTAGAAAAAAAATGGAAAAAAAAGTCAATAGGTACATTAATTTTGATTATTGTTTGTGCCGCTGAACTAGCGTGTAATGGAGTCGTTAGTGTACAGTTTCGAAGTCTGATAGATGCTGATAGCAAAGAACAAATGAATTATTTTGATGCATCAACCCAGTTAATTGAATATGTGAAGACCAATGATCCAGGTTTTTATCGAATTAATAAAAAATATGCGCAAGTTGATTTAAACGATAGTATGATACAGGATTACCGCGGAGAAAAATATTACAGTTCTATACTCACGGATTCATATTGGAATTTGCAGAATATGTTTGATTTGCGCATAAAAATTTCCAATTATTTTTACGGATTTGATGATAAACAGTCATTGAGAAATATTAACTGTGGAAAATATATGATCTCGACAAGTAATCGGCAATATTACGGTTATAATCAGATTGCAGAAAATGACAACCGCTATTTATATGAAAATACTAATAATATAGGATTTGGATTCACTTATCATTATTATATAACGGAAAGCGAATTTGAAAAATTAAGCCAATATGAACAGCAAAATGTTATATATCAGGCATGCGTCATAAACGATGAAGATGCGGTAAATATTTATGGAGACATTCCTATGCTCCAGCAAAAGGTTGAGATAGCGCTGAATGAAATTCCATATGAGGTGACAATCGAGGACAACGGCCAGGAAACTATCAAATTGGAAAAAAGTAATTCTAGTACTATTCTCATAGAATTATCAAATATTTCAGAGAATGACATATCAACTTATTTGAAAGTAGCTACGACTAATGATAATATATATTCGGAAGAAGATACCATATATATTGAAATCAAAACAGGTGAGACAAAGAGATATACAATAGACACGTTAAATGTATGTAATATTATGGTAGACGAATCCCTGGAGCTGCTTCGGCCAGTTGTTTATGAAACGGATATGCGAGAGATAGAAGATATTATTGCGGAAAAAAGAGAAAACATTATGGATATCCGGGAACTGAGTGATGAGTATATTGCAGGTGAAGTGGAAACAGAAGAAAATAGCCTGTTGTATCTTCCCATTATATATGATTCTAACTGGAAGGTTACGGTAGATGGAGAGGAACAGGAAATTATACGCGCAAACGGAGCTTTTTGCGTAATCAACCTTAATGCAGGGAAGCATACTATTGTGGTTGAATACGACTCAAAAGCCATGCTGGTTGGGAGCGCTTTGTCAATCGTTTTTTTGGCCGGTGCAGCAATTTTATATGCTTTACAGAGGCAAGGGAAAATTAAGGTAGCTGGTAATGAGAGAAAAAATACTTTACGCTAAAATTAAAATAAAACAAGCATTATAAAATAGTAGGTTTTTTGGTGAGTTTTGCTGCTATTTTACTGGGTATGTTTTCTAATTGGGATATACGGTATTACGGAGACTCCTTGGGATACTACCAAATGGCCTCCGAATTTATAAATCAAGGCTTGGGAAATTTCAGATTTGATCTGGCGGAAGGGGGAATGAAAACCCTATTTGAGCTAAGGGGATATGCGTGGCCGTTTTTGATTGCCGTATTGCGTGTTTTGGGATTTAACACAAAAACCGGCTGGCTGATTTGGGAATCGGCTTTTATGTGTTTTGGCTTGTCTTGGGCGGTGCCGGAATTTTTTGAAACGCTTTTTCGAAAAAAGGGAGGAATTATATCAAGAATTATATTGCCGGCGTTTACATTGATTTTTTGGAAAGGAGCAATTATTTATCCTCTGTCGGATATTCCGGCGATTACATTTGTGACTTTGGGAATATTGATTTTGCTCAAGGCATTTGGTCATAACGGGATAAGGAAAACAGCAGAAATTTTTGCTGGAGGAGTATGCCTGGGACTGTCATATTATATCAGAACCGGAAGTATGGTTTCCATATTTTGCGCCGTACTTATTTTGTTGATATATAATAAAACAAGGCCGGTGAAAAAATTGATGGCTGTCGTGATTTTTGCTGCCGGGATCATGTTAACAATGATTCCCCAAGTAGTCATTAACGTTGAGTGTAATGAAATTTTCTCCTATCAAGTCCCCATATCTTTTACTACGGGAATCACTGATTTAGAATATTATAATGGGGTAAGATATTTAAGGTGGGAAAGCAATTTCTCAGAGACACATCCGGATACGGTATTACTGTCTAGGATTCCTTGGCAGGAACTTTGCTGGAACAGCAGAATTTGATTCCGGAAGAAATAGGCCCGAAGGAGCTTTTGGTATCCATACTTAAATATCCAGTAGAATTTTTGGGAATCTTTACATCCAAGTTTGCAAACATGATAGATGCAAGGTGGGATGAACTTTATATTCAGGAGCTGAAAGGAATCAGATATGGCATTATCATACTGAATTTCACAATATGGTTTTTAGGAATTGCAGGAATTGTTTTTGAGTTGGGCAGAGCGAGAAATGGTATCAGCAAAAAAAGTAATGAAATAAATAATCTGATTTATTTTTTAAAAAAGTACTTTCTTTATGTTCTCGCATGTGCTTCTCCGGCTCTTCTTCACTTGTTAGGAACACACGTTGAGCAGCGCTATTTTTTGCCGGCTACTGTAATACTGTGGCGGTATATGGCGGTTCTTTGTCCATGGAGGGAGCTTGTCCGCTTTTTGTATAATGGAGTAATATGTATGGCGGCAATTTTGCGTTATTTTATTTGGCTGCTGCTGTGCGATTTGGAATTTTACGATAGAAAATATCCCCTTTTATTCTTATATATATCAGGCAGAGCCCCAAATTATCGACGCGTCTTCGGAAGAAGTTAAGGAGATCTTCGACAGTGAAGGGGTTGTAGGATGCATTAATCGTTATGCGCTGAGCGATGAGAAAAAAATAGGGATTTCAGGATATGCCTTTACGGAGGGAAAAACAGCGAAGATACAGAAATGGCCATAGCCTTTATAAGTGAGGATAAAACATATTTTTATGAAATCAACAATACAAAAGGAGGTGACTTGCTTGAAACCTACGGAGAAAACTATTATGAAGCAGCATTTAACTTTGATGCATATTTGTGGGATTTAGATAAAGGAGAATACTCTGTTTATATTCTTTTGGAAAATGGAGAGTCTAAAAATGGGTATGATACCTTATATAAAATTTACATACTGGAGTAGGAAATGCAAATAAAAATATCTTATAAAAATGTACTATTCACAATAATTCTTTTTTTCGTATATACTTGTATTGTATTGACAATATGGGGGGATAAAAACGAAAGCTGGACATTTACTATAAATTATGAAACGGATGCTTCAATAGAAACTTATTTGATAACTCTCAATGAAGGGGCCAACATTGAAGATTATTTTAACAATGGCATGATTGAGTCAGTACCGCCAGACATGTTTATGGTTCCCGTAGATTATGAGAAAAATCTTGCTTCCTGTTCTTTTATGATTTCTTTGGATGCAGCCGGGGAGAATGATGATTTTGTAATTAGATCTATTGGTATGAGGTTTTCTGATGGAAAACAAAAAGAATTTAGTTGGAGTGAAATACAAGGATTGGCGGATATAGCTCTGACGGAAAACTGCAAGAAAAATATAAATAGTTTAAATCATACAGTTCTTTTAACCGTCGAAGACAATAATGCGCCATTTGTTATCAGATTTATAGGGCTTGAAACCATTATAGAAGAAAAGCTTAGTGAATATGAAGACAATATCATAAGGCAAACTCTTACTTTTTTGCTTACAGGCTATATATTGTTGGGATTGTTCAGCTGGCTCTCCTTTCAGTACCATTTTGTACAGAAATTTTTGCAGACAAATATTCAAAATAAGGTAACAATTATTGTCGTTGGTGTGGCGATTGCATGTGGCCTGCTGATTGGGCTGATATTTGCTCCGGCATCACTTTTGCATCAGCTGCTTACCGCCGCCGCCGTGCTAATAGCTATTTTTATAAATATTCGGATTATAATCAAAGCTTTAGATTGGAATAAGTTTTTGACAAAAAACAATATCGCTATACTTGGAATTGTTTTAGCAGGCATCAGTGTTTTCTTGCCATTTATGTTTTCAAATTATTTTTTTGGCGATGAGTGGTGGACGGTAGATCAGAACACCCGTGAGGTGAGCTCAGGCAGCGGCTCTCTGCTGATATTTGGAAGAGCTTTCCAAATTGTTTTGGCAGAAGCTATTTCCAATATTCCCATTCGGTATATTGGATTAATCAGATTTATCGGGAGCTTTCAAGCCATATTTTTTGCAGTTTTTTTGTATTCCTTTATAAAGAAAAGATGCGGCAATATTTTTTTCAGCACAATATTAGCAGTTATTATTGTGTATAATTCTGTAACTGTAGATTGTGTAGCATATTTTTCTATTATCACTTTTATGACATCAGTAAATTGTATGGCTTGGGCTTATGATATATACCTGCAGCGCATAAATTGCAGTTGCAGCAGCAAAAAGCACATAATAATTTGGACGGTTTTTTTTGGAAGCGCAGTTGCCCTGGCCTGCCATTTTTATCAATTGGGAATAACAATTATTTTTTTCCTGACAGCAATTGATGTTATGTTTTCAGAAAGTTTACTGGTAAAATGGAAAAATCTCCTTTATCTGTGTTCTGGTTTTGCGGGCGGAGTTGTTTTTTATTATCTGACATTAGGATTGTTATCGCAAACAAGCAATTCCAGAGGAGAAATGATTTCGCTTGCGGCTATAAATGATAAGGTACGCTGGTTTTGCACTGAAATCATTCCAACGGCATTGAGCAGGATATGTGCCGCATTCGGGGGTAATTTTCTATTTACTGATACAACTTATTGGGCGAGAATTCATTGGATATCACAGGAGATTCGTTTGCTGATTGGCGTTATAGCAGGGTTCCTTCTGGTTTTTCTCGTGGTAAATCTGCTTAGAAGAGGAAAGTTACTAAGGCTTTTCCTGCTTATGATATGTATCCCTCTTTCTTATGGAATTAATTTGCTTTTGCGTGAGAACACATATCATACATACTATGCTTACGCTTTAATATGCACTCTTTTATTTTATTTGCTGGTATCCGTGTTTATGTTATTAGGCAAAAGACAAAAGGTTATACGAGGCATCATGGTTTGCATTGCTGCAGTTATGATTTTTAGAGCGTCTCAGTATTTGCAGGTAAATTGGATAAAGCAGAATGAACAAGTGCTGGATTATATCAGCGTTTCATTAAGATATCAAATGGAAAAAAAGGATACAAACAAAATCCATTTTTATGGGGCGGAATTTTATGGAGAACATCCTGTGTATGCTCAGGCTGCTATTAGAGTGGCTTTCAGATATTTGGAAAGGGATGTCGAAAATTATGAGATCACAATATCAGAATCAAGGCAAAGCGCTATTGTGATACTCAAGGAAGAATACGAGAGGATTTATGCAAATGCGAGTAGCGATTCTCAGAAAAAACTGGATAATATGTTTGAATATAAGGAAATAACGGAATATTATATTTTGAAAGAGAAGTACAGAGAAGATCCTTTCACGCTTCATTTATTAAAGGAAAATGGTTTTCTTCCAATGCACGAAAATGATTATTTGATATTGGATCTTGGATGGTATGCCTGAAAATGTTATGCGTCGGCTTGAACTTAGACTATAAAAGAGTCAGTATAGTATGATATGCTATAATAAAATTTGAAAAGGAGATTATGCTGTGAAAGTCGTGATATTAGCTGGAGGTTACGGCACGCGGATTAGTGAGGAGAGCCATTTAAAACCAAAGCCAATGATTGAAATAGGAGAAAAGCCTATTTTATGGCACATTATGAAAGAGTATTCCTATTATGGTTTTGATGAGTTTATTGTCTGCTGCGGGTATAAACAGCATTTGATAAAAGAGTGGTTTGCTGATTATTATCTCTATAATTGTGATGTTACATTTGACTTTACAAAAGACGACCGTATGGAGGTGCACAGCAGTTTTGCAGAACCATGGAAGGTTACGCTGGTTGATACAGGATTGAATACTATGACAGGAGGGAGAGTAAAGAGGATTCAAAAATATGTTGGAAATGAGCCGTTTATGTTAACTTACGGGGATGGAGTGTCTGATATCAATATTAAGGAATTATTGAGATTTCATCAAGGACATGGAAAAATGATCACTTTAACGGCTGTGAATGTGGAGCAGCGTTTTGGAGTATTGGATATTAATGACTTGGGTGAAATAAATTCCTTCCGGGAGAAAAGTATAAGCGATGGAAGTCGAATAAATGCAGGATATATGGTTTGCCAGCCGGAAATTTTTAATTATATTGCAGGAGACAACACAGTATTTGAAAGGGAACCCTTGGAGGCAGCGGCGAAGATGGGTGAGCTAATGGCATACAGGCATAATGGCTACTGGCAATGTATGGATACGAAGCGTGAGAAAGAAAAATTGGATGATCTCTGGAACACAGGTATGGCGCCGTGGAAAAAATGGGAATAATGAAGGAGAAAAACATGTTGGAAAACAAAACGGAACAGCAGGCAAGAGAAGAAATATTGCTATTGGTTAAGGAGTATACAGACAAGTTTCACAACACTGAGAAGGAGTTTCAGCAGGGACAGAGAATTCCCTATGCCTCTCGTGTTTATGATAGCGCTGAAGTTATAAACTTAGTAGATAGCGCGTTGGAATTTTGGCTGACTTCCGGAAGATATACGGATGAATTTGAGAGGCGTCTTGCAGCTTATCTTGGAGTAAAGTTTTGTTCTTTAGTAAATTCAGGCTCTTCGGCCAATTTAAATGCATTTATGGCTCTGACCTCTCCTCTTTTAGGGGAACGCCGTATAAAGCGCGGAGATGAGATAATTACAGTGGCGGCAGGCTTTCCAACTACGGTGACTCCCGCCATTCAGTTCGGTGCGATTCCGGTATTTGTGGATGTGACGATTCCTCAATACAATATTGACGTATCAAAGTTGGAGGAAGCGATTTCAGAAAAGACAAAAGCGGTTATGATTGCGCATACCCTGGGGAATCCCTTTGACATCAGCGCAGTAAAAGCTTTTTGCGATAAATATAACCTGTGGCTTGTGGAAGATAACTGTGATGCTTTAGGGTCAAAATATGTGATCAATGGTGAAGAAAAATTTACCGGAACAATTGGAGATATAGGAACATCCAGCTTTTATCCGCCTCATCATATGACCATGGGTGAAGGAGGAGCAGTATATACTAACAATGCCCTTTTAAACAGGATTATACGCTCGTTTAGGGACTGGGGACGCGAC
The DNA here is from genome assembly GCA_944383825.1 of uncultured Acetatifactor sp. Lineage (GTDB taxonomy): Bacteria > Bacillota > Clostridia > Lachnospirales > Lachnospiraceae > Acetatifactor. The sequence goes on from CALWRA010000011.1 coordinate 67,766, forward strand.
TGTATTTGTCCATCGGGCAAAGATAATATGTGCGGTCATCGCTTTGATAAACAGTATGGAGAACTGCCGCTGGGATATGATCATAAATATGTATATTCTCATTTTGGCTATAATCTAAAAGCCACAGATATGCAGGCGGCGATCGGCTGCGCTCAGTTAGACAAATTTCCGCACTTTGTGGAGAAGAGGCGGCATAATTTTGACAGACTGAGGGCCGCGCTCAGAGAGGTAGAGGACAAGCTGATTTTGCCTGTTGCCTGTGAAAATTCTATCCCAAGCTGGTTTGGCTTTCTTATTACTTGCAGAGAGGGCATCGACCGTAATGCTGTTGTAAAATATGTGGAATCTAAAGGAGTACAGACCAGAATGCTATTTGCCGGAAATTTAACGAAGCATCCCTGTTTCGACGAAATGAGAGATACAGGAAAAGGATACCGGATAATAGGCGATCTGGCAAATACGGATAGAATTATGAAGGATACCTTCTGGGTGGGTGTGTATCCCGGCATGACGGATGAAATGATAGACTATATGGCCCAGGTTATTAAAGAGGCTTTGTAAATTCAACTTGAAAAACAGAGGTAATAGAGTGAAAGTAAAAGTAGCAGATTACATCGTAGATTTTTTTATCCAAAAAGGAATTACAGATGTTTTTGGATATCCGGGAGGCATGGTGACACACTTAATGGAGGCGCTTCGCCAGAAAGAGCATTCTATAAAAGCACATGTTAATTACCATGAGCAGGCAGCGGCCTTCTGTGCCTGCGGATATGCACAGGCGAGTGGCATTCCGGGAATTGCATATGCTACCAGTGGACCGGGAGCAACAAACTTGATTACAGGAATATGCAACGCTTACTTTGACTCTATTCCTACCATTTTTATAACTGGACAGGTAAATACATTTGAGAGTAAAAACGACTTGGGAGTGCGTCAGAGAGGGTTTCAGGAAACGGATATTGTTTCTATGATAAATGGTGTCACGAAGTACAGCTGTTATATCGCTGATGAACGTTTCATAAAACAAGAGTTGAATAAGTGTTGGTACATTGCAAATGAAGGACGCAAGGGTCCCGTTTTGCTTGATATTCCAATGAATATCTTTCGGGCAATTATAGATTTGGAGGAATGCCCGGATTTTAAAGCGCCGGAAAAGAAGGAACAATCTGCGCATGTTGATGAAATTATAAAAATGCTATGTCATTCAAAACGTCCTGCTTTGTTGGTAGGCGCGGGTGCGAAAAATCAAAGAAGTCGGTGTCTGATTAAAAAATTTTTAAAGAAATTTCCGATTCCAACGGTTAGCAGCATGCCGGCTGTTGACGTTTTGGAGCATGATCATCCATTATATTTTGGCTTTATAGGAGCGTACGGCAATAGAACAGCCAATTTTATTGCGGCAAAGTGTGACTTACTGCTGGCAATGGGAACGAGAATGGATGTAAGACAAATAGGCGCTAAAAAAGAAAATTTTGCACCCAATGCAAAATTAATTCGTGTTGAAATTGACAGCGGAGAGCTTACAAATAAAATTAAAGAGGATGAAATCCAAATTTTTGGAGGCTTGGACGGTCTGATCGAACAAATCTTGGAGCAGGGAGGAGCTGCCTGTGAATATCAAGATTGGCTGAATGTCTGCAATCACATAAAAAATGAATTGAATGATATTGATTCAAGAATGCCTAACAGAATGATTGCCGGTATTAGCAGGGAGATTTCCGAGGATGTGATTATAACAATTGACGTCGGGCAAAATCAAGTTTGGGTATCTCAGTCTTTCGAGACGAAGCCAGGGCAGCAAATACTTTTTTCCGGTGGCCATGGCGCTATGGGCTATTCACTGCCAGCGGCCATAGGAGCATATTACGCAAAGCGTACTAAGGTCATAAGTTTTAACGGGGATGGCGGCATACAGATGAATATTCAGGAGCTGCAGTTTATTGCCCGTGAAAAGCTTCCGATTACCATAGTGATATTTAATAATTATGCTTTGGGCATGATTCGGCATTTCCAGGAAATGTACTTTGATCATCATTATTATCAAACAGTCGCTTCGGCGGGCTATAGCGTCCCTTCTTTCAGAAAAATAGCCGAAGCATATGATATTCGGTACTATGCTCTGCGGTCAGAAGAGGATGTGCGGAAAATAGATTGGGATCTTGAGGAACCACAGATTGTAGAGGTAATTTTGACAGAAAATACGTATGTTTATCCTAAATTAGAATTTGGGAAACCGAATCAAGACCAAGAGCCTTTGCTGAACAGAGATTTATATAAAGAATTAATGGAGTTGTGATGTATGAATACGATTCTTGTGACGGGGGCTACAAGCTGTATTGCGGTATCGCTTATAAAAAGGCTGCTGAAGGATGGCTATTATGTTCATGCTGTTGTTCGGCCAAAATCGGATCATCTCATGCGGCTGCCTCAGCATGAAAATCTCAGGATTTATGAATTTGAAATGAGCGAAATTTACAAATTGGACGGGCTGGGGATAAATACAATAGACGCAGTTTATCATTTTGCCTGGGAGGGAGTCCGGGGAGTAAAGAGGGATGATCAAACGCTTCAGGAGAAAAATTATCATGCTTCAATTAAATGCTTAAAGGCGGCTGTTGAAAGCGGTATACCATATTTCATAGGTATAGGTTCGCAGGCTGAGTATGGTATTACAGATGAATTAATCACTGAGGATACCTGCCTGTTGCCGGTAACAGAGTATGGAAAGATGAAGGCAAGGACATTTTATACTGGCCAGAAAATTTGTGATGGCACCAAAACCCAATTTGTATGGGCAAGAATATTCAGTGTTTATGGAAGAGAGGATGACAAGAGCACCTTACTGATGCAATGTATTGAAAAGATGAAGAAAAACGAGGCCATCGACTTGTCTCCCTGTGAGCATATGTGGGACTATACTTATATTGAAGACGTATCAGAGGCCCTTTTGCTTTTATTAAAAAAAAGAGTTCCGGCAGGAGCTTATAATATTTCTTATGGGGAGCCGCATGTGCTGAAAGAATATGTGCTGCGATTAAAACAAATGATAGGATCCGATAGTCAATTGAATTTTGGGAAAATTCCATATGGAAATCAAGGAGCCATACAGATGAATCCCTGCATCGACAAGATCAGAAAAGCTGCGGGATGGGAGCCCAAAACAGATTTTGAATCAGGAATCGAAAAAATTTTGGAGGAAGAGTGATGAAAATAATCAGTATCCTGATTCCTACTTATAATGAGGAAGAAAATATAAGACCATTGTCAGAAGCGATTTTAGAGGAGTTCCATAATAATCTTCCTGATTATTCATATGAAATAGTATTTATCGACAACGACTCTAAAGACGACACAAGAAGTATATTAAGAGATATGTGCAGTCATAATAAAAATATCAAAGCAATTTTCAATGCGAAGAATTTTGGTCAATTTAATTCTCCTTATTATGGTTTGCTCCAAACATCCGGTCATTGTACGATTTTAATGTGCGCCGATTTTCAGGATCCAATTAACATGATATCTCAATTTGTACGAGAATGGGAAAAGGGCTATAAGATTGTTATCGGCAAGAAAACAACCAGCAAGGAAAGCAAGATTATGTACTTTCTGCGTTCGTGCTATTATAAACTGATTAAGAAGATTTCGGATGTGGAACAAATAGAGCATTTTACGGGATTTGGGCTTTATGACAGGGAATTTATCGACGTTTTGAGAAATTTGGACGATCCGACACCCTTTCTACGAGGAATTGTTGCAGAACTGGGATTCAAGAGAAAAGAAATTTCTTACGAGCAGCAAAAACGGCGAGCGGGCAAAACGAGTAACAATTTTTACAGACTTTATGATGCAGCGATGCTGAGCTTTACGTCGTATACAAAAATCGGACTGCGGATGTCCACATTTGTTGGGTTTGGCATTGCTGCAGTTAGTTTCATCATAGCTTTAATTTATCTAATTTTGAAGATTCTTTTTTGGAATACCTTCGTAGCTGGTACAGCCCCGATATTGATAGGAATGTTTTTCCTGGGAGCCATTCAGCTTATTTTTATGGGACTGATGGGAGAGTATATTTTGAGCATCAATCAGAGAGTAATGAGAAGGCCCCTTGTAATAGAAGAAGAAAGAATCAATTTTTAAGAGATAAGAGGAAGAAAAATGTATTTGGAATTTTATAAAAATAAGTCTATTCTTATAACTGGGCATACAGGATTTAAGGGGGCATGGCTGTGCAAAATGCTGCTGAATGCAGGAGCGGATGTGACGGGCTATGCTTTGGAACCGCCCACAGACCCCAATTTATTCCGGCTTTGTAAGCTGGATAAATATATGAGATCAATCATAGGAGACATTCGCGATTTAGAGCAATTACAGCAAGTATTTAAAAAGGTTAAGCCGGAGATTGTGATACATATGGCGGCGCAGCCTATTGTACGAGATTCCTATAAAAGCCCGGTTTATACGTATGATGTAAATGTGATGGGAACGGTGAATGTACTGGAATGTGTGAGAACAAGTGACTCAGTGCAGTCTTTTTTAAACGTCACTACTGATAAGGTTTACTTGAACAGAGAATGGGAGTGGGGATACAGAGAGAATGAAGAATTAAATGGATATGATCCATACTCTAACTCAAAATCATGTTCGGAATTGGTTACCAGCAGTTACAAATTATCTTTTTTTACCGAAGGAGATGTGGCTATTTCCACAGCCAGAGCGGGAAATGTGATTGGAGGCGGCGATTTTGCCGTAGATAGAATAATACCGGACTGTGTCAGAGCGATACAGAAAGGAGAGGAGATTATTGTCAGAAATCCCTATTCAACAAGACCATACCAGCATGTTTTAGAGCCGCTGGCCGTATATTTAATGATTGCTCAGAAGCAATATACCCTTAAAGAGTTGGCCGGATGCTACAACGTAGGTCCGGACGATTCTGACTGCTGGGCTACGGGAGAATTGGTTTCACTGTTCTGTGATAAATGGAATGAGGCTATGAACACTTCCGTCACGTGGAAGAATATTTCCAAGATAGAAGGTCCTCATGAGGCAAACTTTTTAAAATTGGATTGTTCGAAGCTAAAATCAGTTTTCGGCTGGAAGCCCAACTGGAATGTGGAAACAGCTATGGAAAAAATTGTGGAATGGACGAAGTGTTATTTGGCAGGAGAAGATATACCGAGATGTATGGACGCACAGATAGAGGAATTTCTAAGCAGAAAAAATCGTTAAATTAAAAAGAAATATTATTTATACAATGGGAGATGATCAAGAAAATGTCAAAGTATGTTGGAGCGCAAATGTTAGAATTTTCGCAAAATGGGGACGAAAGGGGACACTTAGTCGTTGTTGAAGGAAACAAGGATATTCCCTTTGACATTGCAAGAATCTTTTATATATATGGTTCGGATCCAGATGTAGTTCGAGGACAGCATGCGAATAGAAGAACACAGTTTGTCTTGATTAATGTAGCTGGAAGCTGTAAAGTGAAAGTACTGGATGGGAAAGGGAACGAAGCGGTTTTTGTGCTGAATAGGCCCCATACGGGCATTTACCTGCCAACCATGGTGTGGAAGGACATGTATGATTTTAGTGAGGATTCCGTTCTTTTATGCTTAGCGAGTGAACACTATGATGCAACGGAATATGTCAGAAATTATGACGAGTTTGTCAAAATGGTAAATGAGGAAAGTGAATGAAGATTTCAATTGTAATACCGGTTTATTTTAATCAGGAAAATTTAATGCCATTATATGAGGATATTGAGCGAAAACTTTTTTCTAAGGCTGATTATGACTGGGAAATTGTAATGGTAAATGATGGATCGTTGGACGAAAGCTATTCCGTGATGAAGCAGCTGGCAGTAAAAGACAAACGTATAAAGATATTCAGCTTATCGCGAAACTTTGGTTCACATGCAGCGATTCTGTGCGGCCTGTCAAAATGTACCGGCGATTGTGCGGTGGTCAAAGCTGCAGATTTACAGGAGCCCACAGAGCTGATTTTGGACATGGTTGATAGCTGGAAAAAGGGAAATAATGTTGTTCTGGCGGTAAGGCAAGCTCGAAAAGAATCTTTTGGACAAAAGCTCTTTGCTAATTTTTATTATGAGATGGTGAGAAAAGTGGCTTTACCTCAAATGCCGAAAGGTGGATTTGATGTTTATTTGTTGGACAGAAAAGTAATTCAGGTGCTAGAGAAACTGGATGAAAAAAATAGTGCACTGACGGGACAGATACTATGGAGTGGGTTTAAGACAGGCACGATATATTATACACGTTTGGCAAGGGAAGTAGGTAAAAGCAGGTGGACTTTAAGGAAAAAAATTCGCTTAGTGGCAGATACATTGTTTAGCTTCTCGACACTTCCAATTACTTTGGTTACATCCGTAGGGGCATTGTCATTTGTGGGTGCGATTATTTGGGGAATCGTTGTATTGGTTGCAAAATTGTGCGGTGCAATCTCGGTAAGCGGCTGGACAACTTTGTTTATTTTTAACTTGCTTAGTTTCGGTATCATTATGCTGACTCTGGGCATTTTGGGAGGGTATCTCTGGAGAACTTTTGATGCTTCCAGAAACCGTCCTCCGTATATTATAGAAGATGTATATAAAAAAGGAGATGAAAAAAATGAATCAATTGAAACTGGGGCAGAGTGCCAGTTTGTCAAAGACAATAGGGGAAAGTGATGTATATTTATTTGCAGGAATAACGGGTGACTTTAACCCTGCTCATATTGATGAAGAGAAGTCCAAAAAAGGAATGTTTGGTGAGCGTATAGCACATGGTATTCTGATAACGGGATTAATTTCAGCAGTTATTGGAATGAAACTTCCAGGAGAAGGCACTATATATATGGAGCAGGATGCTCGATTCTTAAAGCCAGTAAGAATAGGAGATACAGTCACTGCAACTGTAAAAATTGCAGAAATTATAAATGCAGATAAGAGAATAGTGAAATTAGACACGACGGTTTATAATCAAAAGGGCGAAACAGTAATATCAGGTTATGCAGTTGTAAAAGCACCGGAAAGAAAGGATGAAGAATAATGAAAAATATAAGCACAAGTGCAGTAATTGCAAAAACAGCAATCATTCATGAGGGAGTAAAAATAGAAGAAGATGTAATTATCCATGATTACGTTGTAATTTATCCGGGGACAGTTATAAAAAAGGGGACAGAGATTTTTGATCATTGTGTTTTAGGGAAGTTACCCACTTCACCTGGTATTACATCCAGAAAATTGAAAGTAGAATATCCTGAATTGGTAGTGGGAGAAAACTGTATATTGTGTCCTGGAGTAGTATTATATGCAGGAACGAGAATTGGAAATAATAATTTGCTAGGAGATTTTTGCTCTATTAGAGAAGAGTGCAAAGTGGGAAATAATTGTATTATCAGCAGAAATGTTAGTGTGAATTATAATACTACAATTGGAAATGACACAAAGATTATGGATAATGCACACATTACCGGAAACATGAAAATTGGAAATCATGTGTTTATAAGCGTTTTAGTGGCAACCACCAATGACAATACCATGGGAAGAGAAGAATATAATGAAGACCATGTACAAGGCGCAGTAATTGGAGATGATGTTACGATTGGGGCAGCTGCCAACATACTTCCAGGAGTAACAATAGGGAAAAACGCAATTGTGGGGGCAAGTGCATTAGTAACAAAGGATGTGCCAGACAATAAGGTTGTAATGGGAGTTCCAGCGAAAATTGTTCGTGATGTGAAATAAGGTGATAAAAATGAAAATAATGCCAAATAGATTAGACCGTGGATATTACTTATACCAGGAAGAGTTTGAAAAGAAAGCTTTAGAAGTACTGAGGTCAGGCTGGTATGTGCTGGGAAGTGAGGTTGCCTCTTTTGAAGAGGAATTTGCGGCTTATACGGGAGCAAAATATTGTGTAGGATTGGCAAGTGGATTGGACGCATTATGGATTGCTTTCAGAGTTCTTGGAATTGGAAGCGGAGATGAAGTAATCGTTCAAGGCAATACTTATATTGCCAGCGTCATGGGAATCACTATAAATGGTGCTACACCTGTATTTGTAGAGCCGGATGAATATTTCAATATTGATGCTTCTAAAATAGAAGAGAAAATCACAGATAGAACAAAGGCAATTTTGGTTGTTCATTTATACGGACAGGCATCTAATATGAAACCTATTATGGAGCTTGCCCGCAAATATGATTTGAAAGTAGTGGAAGACTGTGCGCAGTCTCATGGTGCAAAATTCCAGAAAAAGATGACGGGAACGTTTGGAGATATCGGATGTTTTTCCTTTTATCCGTCCAAGAACCTTGGAGCCTTTGGGGATGCCGGAGCAATTGTTACTGATAATCCTCAGATTGCAGAGGATGTCAGAGTTTTTCGCAACTATGGAAGTGAAAAGAGATACTATAATAAAGCAGTAGGTACAAACTCCCGGTTGGATGAGATTCAAGCGGGATTACTGAGAGTGCGGCTTTCTCACATTCAAGAGCTGGAAGATGAAAAAAGATTGATTTGTAAAAGATATTTGGATGAGCTGCATAATGAAAATATTCAGTTGCCGTCTATCAGACCAGGTGCTACGCATATATGGCACCAGTTTGTCATTCGGACAGAACAACGTGATGAATTAATAAATTACTTAAATGAAAGAGGAATCGGCACCATTATTCACTATCCTATTCCACCGCATTTGTCTGAGGCATACAGGTATTTAAACTTAAAAGAAGGAAGCCTGCCTATTACAGAAAAATATGCAAAAACGGTTCTTTCTATTCCGCTTTATAATGGTATGCAAACCGAAGAGCAGACATATGTTATTGATGCAATTAACCAGTTTTGTTAAAGGATGAAGATGCTGATGAAAAGTGCGTGGCTTTTTATTGAAAAGATCCTTTCCCTCTTTTTCGTAAAACTATTACATCTAAATATTAGCGGCGAGAATTGGGAAAAAATATGCCAATTTGTAAAATTTGGATTAGTTGGAGTTTCTAATACCTTAATATCTTATGTGGTGTACGTTATTTTAGTATTTCTGGGTGCGCACTATTTGCCAGCAAGCATAATCGGCTTCCTAATCAGTGTAGTTAACGCATATTATTGGAATAATAAATATGTTTTTGAGCAAAAGGAAGGTGAAGAAAGAATATGGTGGAAGACCTTCGTAAAAACCTTTTTATCCTACGCGGGCACAGGTTTACTGTTGAATAATATTTTGCTGTTTTTATGGGTTGATGGTTTAAAAATCCATGAAATGTTAGGACCCATAATAAATTTGTTCATAACAATACCACTGAATTTTATCCTGAATAAATTTTGGGCATATCGAAAAAAAGGATAAGTATAATGGATAAGCCTGTGCTATGGCTGGACGCGTATGTAGAGATATTACAGTCCGGCGGGGGAAAACGTTCATCCGGAAAGGGAACGTCCGGTATTTTATTCAAGCCGAAGCGATAACCTGGGGTTATAACGTTTGGATGACTATGAACTTTTGCGCGCTGAAGACTTGTTGAAGGAAAAAGGACTCCTTTTCATGTTTGGTATGACCTGTAAAACCGGCATGAATATTCATTATTCGTAAAGATTATAATTTACGGATAGCGTATTGCAATAATAAGAAAAGAGGATTTACCATGGGCAAATATTTCGGTACGGACGGCTTCCGGGGAGAAGCCAACATCACACTGATAGCAGATCACGCCTATAAAATAGGACGTTATCTTGGCTGGTATTTCGGACAGCAGAATTCTGCCGGGAAAAGTAAAATAGTGATTGGAAAGGACACCAGACGCTCCTCCTACATGTTCGAATATGCCTTGGTGGCAGGGCTGACGGCATCCGGGACGGACGCATATCTTCTGCATGTTACTACCACACCCAGCGTGTCCTATGTAACCAGAACAGAAGACTTTGACTGCGGAATTATGATTTCCGCCAGCCACAATCCCTACTATGACAACGGCATAAAGCTGATGAATGCCAATGGGGAAAAGATGGAAGAAGCGGTTCTTCTGAAAATTGAAGAATATCTGGACGGAGCGGTGCCTGAAGTTCCTTATGCAGAAAGGGATAAAATCGGCTGTACGGTGGACTATGCATTGGGGCGCAACAGATACATCGGTTATCTGATTTCCCTGGCAACCCGTTCTTACCGGGATAAAAAGGTAGGACTGGATTGTGCAAACGGAAGCGCATGGATGATTGCCAAGAGCGTGTTTGACGCCCTGGGAGCGAAAACATATGTCATCAATAACCAGCCGGATGGACTTAACATCAACGTAAACTGCGGCTCGACTCATATTGAAAGTCTGCGGAGGTTTGTAATGGATAATTCCCTTGACATCGGTTTTGCATTTGACGGCGATGCAGATCGCTGCCTTTGCGTAGACGAAAAGGGAAACGTGGTGGATGGAGACGCCATCCTTTACATTTGCGGCTGTTATATGAAGGAAAGAGGAAAGCTTCGGGGAAATAAGGTTGTCACCACCATTATGTCCAATTTTGGACTGTATAAAGCTCTGGAGGCTGTCGGGATTGAATATGAGAAAACAGCGGTGGGAGATAAATATGTTTATGAAAATATGGTAAATAACGGCTATCGGCTGGGAGGCGAGCAGTCCGGTCATATAATATTTAAGAAGTATGCTACCACCGGAGACGGTATTTTGACAGCAATTAAAATGATGGAGGTTATGCTGGAGAAGAAAATGCCCTTGAGCGAGTTGGCAGCTCCTTACAAAGCATATCCACAGGTACTGAAAAACGTCCGTGTGGCGGACAAAGTGGCAGTGAGAGCTGACCAGGAAATTCGGCAATGTATAGGAGAGATCGAGGAGCTGCTTGGAAAAGAAGGACGTATTTTGGTGAGAGAAAGCGGAACGGAGCCTATTATCCGGGTAATGGTGGAAGCGGGAGACTTGGAAACATGCCGCAAATATGTGGATAAGGTAGCGGCGTTAATAGAGGCGAAAGAGACGGATAATTCAAACTGAATCAATAATTTATTAGAAAAGAATGTGCTGCGTTAATTTTTGCAATGCAGAGCGAGGAATGCCATAAATATTAAATATAACGATAAATGCTGAACTTAGACAGATTTACCTTGACAGAATTTTGGTATGGTTTTACAATAAAATAAGGCAGAATATGTATTATTATAACATTTCTGCCAATATATAGTAGGTCAAGTCTTACAGAGGCTTGGCTCGGACTACGAGGTAAAAGTGCGCTGAAAAAGATATAATCATAAAGAAGGAAGCGAAAGGTAGGCTTTGCAGACTCTCTTTCCGCAGCCGGGGATTTCAGGAGCCAAACAGAATGCTTGTTCTGTTTGGCTTTGTTGCCCGAAACCGACATTTCAGGCGGATGCCACCCGGAATGAAAAAAAGAGCGAAATAACGGATACAATCTCTGTATTAGCGTCGGGTTAAAATAACCATCTAGTGTCAGGCTAAAATAGCCAATCCTAGTCAAATTAAAAAAGCCATTA
>CALWRA010000012.1 GCA_944383825.1 uncultured Acetatifactor sp.
ATATTGAAATCACATGGAAAATCTAAGGCGGTTATGACCGCTGTCATTTTTGAGGTAAATCTACTTCAATCTTCCCGCTTCGGTGAAGCGCTGCGCATCACCCAGGATAAACTGAACAGTAAGAATTTTTATGCCTTTAATCCGGGCTTTGATATGTGCGAAACATGTAATTAAGGCCCCGAAGGGCAACAGTGCTTCAGAGGACAGCTTAGGAAAACGTATCCTGGGCTGTCCTTTGTTTTTCTAAATGAGCGAAGCAGTCTTGCTGCATCTTGTCGGAGATATTGTATCATAGAATAAAAAGAAATACTTGAAAAAATTATTGTTTTCAATAGAATAAAGAATACAGTTTACACATGAGCGGCTTCAGGATACAAAGAGGATACAAGCGCTCTGTAAATTTGTAAACAGTATGGAGGAGTGGGGAAATGCTGAAAATATTGATCGCTGAGGATGAAGAACCCATAGCAAACCTGATTAAAATGAATCTGGACAGGGCAGGATATGAGTGTTTATGGACCTCAAACGGAGAGGAAGCCGCCGATCTTATGACAAATGAACACTTTGATCTGGTGCTTTTGGATATAATGCTGCCGAAGATTAACGGCTATGAACTGATGGAATACGCAAAGGAGCTGGGGGTGCCGGTAATTTTCCTTACGGCGCTGGGAAATACGGAGCATAAAGTAAAGGGACTTAAGATGGGAGCGGATGATTATCTGACGAAACCTTTTGAGATTGTAGAGCTTCTGGCTCGGGTGGAAGCGGTGCTGCGCCGGTATCACAAAACGGAAACAATGATTCAGGTGTTTGATGTGGTCATAGACACCTCGTCCCGTACCGTAACGCAAAACGGCACGCCGGTCCCTCTCACAATGAAGGAATTTGACCTGCTGCTACTTTTGGCCAGAAACAGAAAGATTGCCCTTTACAGGGAAACCATATATGAGAATGTATGGGGAGGGGAATATCTGGGACAGAGCAGGACGGTGGATTTACATATCCAGAGACTGAAAAAGAAACTGAAATGGGAAAATGAAATTACAGCCGTATATAAGGTTGGCTACCGGCTGGAGGCATGAATGAGATTTGCAGATAAGCTGTTTTTTACCACCACGGCTTTGTTGGCCGTGGTTTTTGCGGTTTTCGGGATCTGGATGGTTTCTTCCTATTTTCAAAATATTTTAAACCGTGAAATAGAGAGGGCGGACACAGAAAGCCGCATGCTTCAATATTTGTTTGAGGTGGCTTACCGCTCCACTCAGGAGTACGGAGAGGAATATGCAGTTCTGAAGGCTGTGGACAGTAGCATGAACAGTGTGGAAAAACAGGGACGTCGGTGTTTTGCGGTGGACGCGGACGGAAATTTTCTGTATGGTGATGAGCTGGGGCGGGATCCGGAATTTTTGCAGATGTATGAAGCCCTAAGAACAGAAATGGGAGAGGAGGACACTTATGCCTACGGCATTCGCCGTTGGAAGGAAGGGTATTGTCTTCTGAATATATGCAAGGCAACCGTCGGTGAGAATTTCGTGTATCTTGGCATATGTATGGATGTGACGGACATTTATGCAGACAGACAGCTACTGCTGAACAGGTATCGTTTTGCGCTTATTCTGCTTGCAATTGTGGGAGGCGGAGCTATTTACGGTATTTCCCGCTTTATGACTAGGCCCATCCACAGGCTTTCGGAGGTGGCCAGGGGCATTTCATCGGGGGAATACGGCAAACGAGCTGTGAACTTATCAGGCGATGAGATCGGAGAGCTTGCAGAAAGCTTTAATGGGATGGCAGATCGACTGGTGGAACAAATGGAAGAAAAGGAGTTGGAGGCAAAGCAGAAGGAGGATTTTACTGCGGCTTTTGCTCATGAGCTGAAGACGCCCCTTACCTCTATTATCGGATATGCGGATATGCTGAATTCCGTGAATCTGTCGGAAAAGGAAAAGAGGGAAGCCTATTTTTATATTTACAGCCAGGGGAAGCGCTTGGAGAGCCTTTCCCATAAGCTGTTAGAGCTTGTCAGCATGGATCGTCAGGAAATGGCGAGAAAGCCTGTCTCCACCAAGGATCTGGAGAAAAACCTCCATACGGCCATGCGGCCTGTTTTTGCAGGGAAAAAAATAAAGGGTAAAATTCTGCTTGAAAAAAGTGTGATTATGGGGGATTACGAGCTGCTTTTATCCTTGCTTTACAATCTTTTGGACAATGCGGTAAAGGCGGTGGAGGAAGGGGGCTTTATTCTGCTGAAGGGAAGCTGTGTTCCAGAGGGCTACGAAATAAAGGTTGTGGATAACGGAAGAGGCATCCCCCAAAAAGAAATTCACCGAATTACGGAGGCTTTTTACATGGTGGACAAGTCCCGCTCCCGAAAAGAAGGAGGTGCAGGCATAGGTATGGCATTGTGCAAAAAAATCATCACTTTACACGGGGGCACGCTGAGGATACAGAGCAGGCTTGGCGAAGGAACGGTGATAAAGGTCAGCTTTCCGGGGCGTTTAAGATAGGAGATGAGAAAGGGGGAAATCAGTATGAAAAAGCGCTTTTTCTATGGCGCATGTATATTTTTGCTGGTTTTTCTAATTGCTGCGGCCTGCTTTCTGCCCCATCTGTTTTTTCTAATGCAGGATGCCTACCGCATGGGGAGAACTTGGACTGAGGTCAGAACGGGGCTGGATGCGGACAGTCTGAATATACCTTATGAAATGTCCATAGGGAAAAGGCTTGGAAATTTTGCAGAGAATGCAGGGACATATTTTGTGACGGGAACAGAGCTGGAGCCGGATGAGGAAAGCCTCCGGACAGTGGAGGAAGCGCTCTACCAGGATATTATTTTCATTATGGTGGATTCGGGTATGATCCCTGGCAGCTTTTTCGGAGGCTTTGAGATCGAGGAATGGAAAAAGTATGCTGTTTGCCATGAGGAAATGGATAAGGGAATTGCTGTCAGCGCCTGGTATTGTCGCCTTCTGCTGGACAATGGCGCAGAGGGAGAACTGTTGTTTGATGAAAAAACGGGGACGATTTATTATTTGAAGTACCAAAACAATCATGAGGAATCGTGGACAAAGGAGATTCAGGAGGCGTATGGTTATGACGAGGTTGGAAGCCCTTTGACGTTGCATGCAAGTGCCTATGAAATGCAATATGTGCTTTTTTCTTATTACGGTGCAGATTACCGGGAGGATACGGATCCGGCCCAAATAGTCGAGGTGAATGAAGGGGACAGCGTTACCTGGGATATTCTTCTGTCCTATGGTCAAAACTCTCTGAATTTTACTCTGAACGCATCCCAGAGCTACGATTACTTTCCTGATTTGTCTCTTGGAATCAGCCAGATCGGGGAAATGATACCGGAGCTTGCCCGGAATTAACTTTGCCTCAATCCGATAACATAATTTGCCTTCCATACAGATATATTATTGTGAAAGTCCCGATTGACTGTAAGCAAATGGTGTGTGGGAGGTTTTTTAGAGAATATGGGGGAAGTGATAAAGCAAATAGATGATCTGATATGGGGACCGGCCATGCTGGCGCTTCTTTTGGGTACGGGCTGTTATTTAATGATAAAGCTGCGCTTTTTGCCGCTGCGCAATCTGAAAGCTGCGCTTTTTTATGCGGCGGGAGGCGGAAGAGCAGAGGAAAGTAAGAATAAAAGGGCGAAAGAGGCAACAGCGGGAATTTCTTCTTTTTCGTCTCTTATGACGGAGCTTGCGGCAACCATCGGCACGGGAAACATTGTGGGAGTTGCCGCTGCTATGGTTTTGGGCGGACCGGGGGCACTTTTTTGGATGATGCTGTCCAGTCTGGCGGGAATGGCCACAAAGTTGGTGGAAAGTATGCTTGCGGTAAAGTACAGAAGCAGAAACCGATCCGGCGAATATGTGGGAGGACCCATGTACACCATGCAGAATGCATTTCCCATACGAGGGCTGGGAAGTGTTCTCGGGATGCTGTTTTCCCTGTTTGCCGTATGTGCCTCCTTCGGCATGGGAAATATGACACAGTCTAATTCCATTGCCGCAGCAGTAAAGACGGCTTTTGGTGTGGATGAAGCGAAAACAGGCCTTATAGTGGCTATTGCCGCCATTTTGGCCGTACTGGGCGGGATACGCACGATTTCCAGAGTGACTCAGGTGGTTGTTCCCCTCATGGGAATCTTTTATATGGCCGGAGCCATGACGGTGATACTGTTTCATGCGGAAAATGTCCCTGCCGGGATCGCCGGTATTTTTGTCTCGGCTTTTTGTCCGGAGGCGGTAAGCGGAGGAATTTTTGGAAGCGTTACGGTTTCTGCACTGGAGTCCGTGCGTTGGGGTGTTTCCAGAGGCGTCTTTTCCAATGAAGCGGGGCTTGGAGCCGCGGGAATCAGCGCCGCGGCGGCGGATACGGACGATTACATCAAGCAGGGATATATCAGCATGACGGGGGTATTTCTGGATACGATTGTGATCTGTTCTGTGACCGGGCTTGCCCTGGCGGCATCGGGAGTTCTGAGCTTAACCGATACCGGAGGAGAACCTCTCACGGGAACAGATCTGACCATCGCTGCGTTTTCAACAACCTTCGGAGATCTGGGAGCTTACTTTATCTGTGTGTGCATCACTCTTTTTGCCTTTGCCACAATCGTGGCCTGGGCTTATCAGGGAGAAAAGGCATTTGAATTTCTGATGAAGAAGCAGAAGTACTGTATATATTACCGTTTTTTTTATGGGCTCGTCTCTTTCGTGGGCGCCGTATGCGCGCTTGAGGCTGTCTGGGATTTTTCCGATATCTGTAATGCTCTTATGGCGGTTCCCAATCTCATCTGTGTGCTTGCGCTGTCGGGAGAGGCATGCAGAGAGCTTGGGAGTTCGGATTTTGGGAAAAAGAGTTGAGTTAATGTTTTCTGCGTGGTATGATGAAAATTGTATCAGAAACAAAAATACCAAAAAGAGAGGATTATTATGACAAAGACCATTGAAAATTTTCTGCGGTATGCGGCTGTGGATACTCAGTCCGCAGAGGGAGTTTCCACAACGCCCAGCACGGCGAAGCAGCATGACCTGGCGAAAATTTTGGTGCGGGAGCTGGAAGAGCTGGGCGCCTGCGACATCATATATGATACGGAGCATTGCTATGTGTATGCGGGAATTCCCGCGGCTGTGGGCTGTGAAAGCGCGCCTGTTGTGGGCTTTATCGCTCACATGGACACCTCGCCTGCAGTGACGGATACGGGAGTCAGGCCCAGAATAGTAGAGAATTACGACGGCGGCGACATTCTTTTAAATCGTGAGGAAAATATCGTCATGAGGCCCCATGATTTTCCTGAGCTTCTGAACTACAAGGGACAGGATCTGATCGTCACGGACGGGACAACGCTTCTCGGGGCTGATGACAAGGCGGGAATTGCAGAGATCATGGCTATGGCCGAATATCTGCTGCAGCATCCGGAATGCAGACACGGCAGAATCAGGATTGCCTTTACTCCTGATGAAGAGGTGGGAAACGGCGCGGAGCATTTTGATGTAAAGCTGTTTGGCGCAGATTTTGCTTATACGGTGGACGGAGGCGCTCTGGGAGAGCTGGAATATGAGAATTTTAATGCGGCAGGCGCCACTCTGCATATCCGGGGCAGAAGCGTTCATCCCGGCTCCGCAAAAGGGAAGATGAAAAATGCCATATTGATTGCCCAGGAATTTCAGAGTCTTCTGCCTGTTTTTGAAAATCCCATGTATACGGAAAAATATGAAGGATTTTTTCACCTGGACAGTATTGCAGGAAATGTGGAGGAGGTGACGGCGGACTATATTATTCGGGATCACGATGAAACGCTGTTTCAAAAGAAAAAAGATATGTTCCTTCAATGCGTGGACTTTTTGAATCATAAATATGGAGCCGGCACTGTTTTTGCAGACATGAAGGATTCCTATTACAATATGCGGAAAGTCATGGAGTCCCATATGCACCTGATAGAGAATGCGTCTGCCGCCATGAAAGAGCTTGGAATCCGGCCGAAAGTTTCCCCCATAAGAGGCGGAACGGATGGCGCAAGGCTTTCCTTTATGGGGCTTCCCTGCCCTAATTTGTGTACGGGCGGGGGGAATTTTCATGGCAAATATGAATACGCCTGTGTTCAGTCCATGGAGGCGGTGACACGGTTGCTGATCCGTATTACGGAAAAATATGCGGGGGATGAGAGGGAATCATGAAGATAGATTTGGAACAGATCAGTCTGTCTGATCAGGCTCCCTCCGCCGAGCCTCAGAGACAGTATTATTTTATGGCCAGGGCCAGAGAGCATGTGAGGGGGCTGGAAAAAAAGCTGGGCCGCAGGCCGGTTTGCTGCGTCACTACCTTCGGGTGTCAGATGAACGCAAGAGATTCAGAGAAGCTGGTGGGAATCCTGGAGACGGTGGGATATGAGATCACAGAAAATGAGAATGCGGATTTTGTGATTTTCAATACCTGCACGGTAAGGGACAATGCCAATCAGAGGGTATACGGCAGGCTGGGCGCGCTCAACGGCTACAAGAGACGTAATCCTCATATGAAGATTGCGCTCTGCGGCTGCATGATGCAGGAGTCCGCGGTAATTGATAAGCTGAAAAAAAGCTATGGCTTTGTAGATTTGATCTTCGGCACACACAATATTTATAAATTTGCAGAACTGCTTACCGCCTGCTTCGAGAGAGAAGGGATGGTAATAGACATCTGGCAGGATACGGACAAGATTGTGGAAGATCTGCCCGTGGAAAGAAAATATCCTTTCAAGTCCGGAATCAACATCATGTTTGGCTGCAATAATTTTTGCAGCTACTGCATTGTTCCCTATGTCAGGGGAAGGGAGCGCAGCAGGGAACCGGGGGACATTATCCGTGAAATTGAAGAGCTTGTGGCGGATGGCGTGATTGAAGTAATGCTTTTGGGGCAGAATGTCAATTCCTACGGAAAAAATCTCAAGAATCCAACTACCTTTGCTCAGCTTCTCAGGCAAGTGGAAAAGATAGAGGGGCTTAAGCGTATCCGGTTTATGACCTCTCATCCAAAGGATTTGTCGGAGGAGCTGATACAGGTGATGAAGGAATCGAATAAAATCTGCCGTCACCTGCATCTGCCTCTGCAGTCCGGTTCAACGAAAATCTTAAAGGGAATGAATCGTTGCTATACCAAGGAGCAGTATCTGGAGCTTGCCCTGCGCATACGGAAGGAAATCCCCGACATCTCCCTTACAACGGACATTATCGTCGGATTTCCGGGTGAGACCATGGAGGATGCGGAGGATACCATGGATGTGATAAGGAAGGTAAAATATGACAATGCTTTTACCTTTATTTATTCCAAGCGGACAGGCACCCCGGCGGCAGCCATGGAAAATCAGGTTGCGAAGGAGCAGGTTAAGGAAGCCTTTGACAGGGTTCTCAAAGCAGTGCAGGAAACCGCAAAGGAACAGGCTGCCCGGTACCAGGGACAGATACAGGAGGCGCTTGTGGAGGAAATAAACGAAAATGATCCCACCCTGGTGACAGGAAGGCTTTCCAATAATATGCTGGTACATTTTCCTGGAGGAGCCTCTTTGATCGGCCAGCTTGTGCGTGTCTCCCTGGACCAGTGTCACGGCTTTTATTACATGGGACGTATGGTGTAATTACTGACCCCTCTGATTTACAATTACAACATTTTGTGGTAAAATAACAACGGATGCGCAAATTCTTGTGCATCCGTTTATTGCTGGTGACAGCAGGAAATTGTACCAAAGACAGAAGAACAGGAGTAACAACTTTGCGGGAATCAGAATTAACCCCCATGATGCAGCAATACATGGAAACGAAAAAGCAATATCCTGACTGCATTCTTTTTTATCGGCTGGGCGATTTTTATGAAATGTTTTTTGAAGATGCCCTGACTGCGTCAAAGGAACTGGAAATCACATTAACGGGAAAAAACTGCGGGCTGGAGGAGAGGGCTCCTATGTGCGGCGTGCCTTATCACGCGGTAGAAGGATATTTGACCAAATTGGTCGACAAAGGCTATAAGGTTGCAATCTGTGAGCAGATGGAGGATCCCAAGCTGGCCAAAGGACTTGTGAAGCGGGATGTAATCAGAATTGTCACTCCGGGCACCAACCTGAATATGCAGTCTCTTGAGGAGTCCAGAAACAATTACTTGATGTGCATAGCCTACACGCCCGTGAAAATTGGCCTTTCTGTGGCGGACGTAACCACGGGAGACTATTACCTGACGGAGGTGGAGGACCTGCGTAAGCTGCAGGATGAGCTGATGAAATATGAGCCGTCCGAGATTGTTTGTAATGACGCTTTTTTGGTGAGCGGCATGGATATTGACGATTTAAAGGGCAGACTGCATATTTCTGTAAATATGCTGGAAGCTCATTTTTTTGATGATGAGAACTGCAGAAAGATGCTCATGCGCCATTTTAAGGTAAATACGCTGATGGGCCTGGGAGTGGAAGATTTTCCCATGGGACTGACTGCCGCCGGCGCTCTGCTTCAGTATCTATATGAGACCCAGAAGACGGATCTGGAGCATTTTACCCATATTTATCCCTATCTTACAAGCAAATACATGCTGCTGGACAGCTCTACCAGAAGAAATCTGGAGCTGACGGAAACCCTGAGGGAAAAACAAAAAAGAGGCTCTCTTCTTTGGGTTTTGGATAAGACAAAAACAGCCATGGGGGGCCGGACGCTCAGAAGCATGCTGGAGCAGCCGCTGATTGATAAGGAAGAGATGGAGAAGCGACTGGACGCCATTGAGGAGCTGAATGGGGACAGTGTTTCCAGAGATGAGCTCAGGGAATACCTAAGCCCCATCTACGATCTGGAAAGGCTGCTTAGCAAGGTGACTTACAAAACGGCAAATCCAAGAGATCTGATTGCTTTCCGAAATTCCCTTGAGATGCTTCCTCATATAAAAACCGTTCTGAAGGGATTTCAGAAGGACGCTCTGACAAATATATTCAATGATATTGAGGGGCTTGAGGATATTTATCAGCTGATTTCAAATGCCATTGAGGAGGAACCGCCTATTGCTATCCGGGAGGGGGGCATCATAAGAGATGGCTTTGATGAAACCGTAGACATGCTGCGCAGTGCAAAGCATGACGGAAAGCAGTGGCTGGCCCGCCTGGAGGAGGAGGATCGGGAGCGGACCGGCATTAAGAACCTTAAGATAAAATATAATAAGGTGTTCGGATATTATTTTGAGGTTACCAATTCCTATAAGGACATGGTGCCGGAGGATTACATTCGCAAGCAGACGCTTGCCAACGCAGAAAGATATACGACCCCCCGACTCAAGGAGCTGGAGGATACCATATTGAATGCGGAGGAGAAGCTGCAGGGGCTGGAGTATGATCTGTTCTGCAGGATCAGGGATTCTATTGCTATGGAAATAGAGCGGATTCAGAAGACGGCAAAGGCAGTTGCAAGGCTGGATGTTTTTGCATCCCTGTCCCTGGTGTCCGAGCGTAATCGATATGTGCGCCCTAAGCTGAACGAAAGGGGGCTTATTCATATAAAGGATGGCAGGCATCCGGTGGTGGAGCAAATGATCACCAACGATATGTTTATTGCAAATGATACCTGCCTGGATAACGGAGCGCATTGCATCAGCGTTATCACCGGCCCCAACATGGCGGGAAAATCCACTTACATGAGACAGACAGCTTTGATAGTGCTTATGGCACAGATAGGGTGCTTTGTTCCGGCAAAGACAGCCAATATCGGAATTGTGGATCGCATATTTACTCGTGTGGGGGCCTCCGACGACCTGGCAAGCGGCCAGTCTACCTTTATGGTGGAAATGAACGAGGTGGCAAATATTTTGAGAAATGCTACCGCAAACAGCCTGCTGATTCTGGATGAAATAGGAAGAGGAACCTCAACCTTTGATGGACTCAGCATTGCCTGGGCTGTTATAGAGCACATTAGCAACCGGAAGTTTCTTGGAGCAAAGACCTTATTTGCCACTCATTATCATGAGCTCACAGAGCTGGAAGGAAAGATGAGCAATGTGAACAATTATTGTATCGCCGTTAAGGAATGCGGGGACGACATTGTTTTTCTGAGAAAAATTGTGAAGGGCGGCGCGGATAAGAGCTATGGAATTCAGGTGGCCAAGCTGGCCGGCGTGCCGGATATGGTGATTGACAGAGCTAAGGAAATTGTAGAGCAGTTAAGCGATAATGACATCACGGAAAAGATCCAGCGCATTAGCGTGGACACTAAGGCGGAGACAAAAGCCCGCAGACAGCCGAAATATGACGAGGTAGATCTGGCTCAGATGAGTTTGTTTGACACTGTCACCGATGAGGACGTGCTCAGGGAACTTATGGAAATTGAAGTCACTGCCATGACGCCGCTGGATGCTCTGAATACCCTTTACCGGCTGCAGAATAAGCTGAAAAACCGATGGAACAGCACAAAGGGCGGAGAATAAAAGACGAGGACGATATGGCGCAGATACATGTATTAGATTCAGAGACAATCGACAAAATCGCAGCAGGCGAGGTTGTGGAAAGGCCGGCCAGCGTTGTAAAGGAACTTGTGGAAAATGCCATTGACGCAAAAGCTACGGCTGTTACCGTGGAAGCGAAGGATGGAGGCATTGAATTTATCCGGGTGACGGACAACGGAACCGGCATGGAAGGGGATCAGATCCGCAGGGCTTTCCTGCGTCATGCCACCAGCAAGATTGAAGACGCCCGGGATCTTGAGCGCATAACCAGCCTGGGGTTTCGGGGCGAGGCCCTTTCCAGCATCGCTGCGGTTTCAAGAGTGGAGGTAATCTCAAAGACAGCGGAAAGCCTGGCCGGAGTACGCATTCTTCTGGAGGGAGGCAGGGAAGTTGAATTCGGTGAAGTGGGGGCTCCGGAGGGAACCACCTTTTTGATGCGGAATCTTTTCTTTAATACGCCTGTGCGGCGAAAGTTTTTAAAGACACCTGCCTCCGAGGGGGGATATATTTGTGATCTTATGGAGCATTTGGCGCTTTCCAGGCCGGATATTTCCTTTCAGTTCATATTGGGCGGCCAGACCAGATTTCATACTTCGGGAAACGGTGATCTAAAGGAAGTAATTTACAGGATATACGGCCGGGAGACTGCTTCCAGTCTCGTCCCCATACAATGGGAGCAGGAGGGCGTCCGCATTGAGGGTTATCTTGGAAAACCAGTGCTGGTGCGGTCCAATCGGAGCTTTGAAATCTATTTTATCAACGGACGCTTTGTAAAAAGCTCAGTTGTGGCGGGAGCTCTGGAAGAGGGATACCGGGAATATCTGATGCAGCATAAGTTCCCTTTTTGTGTGCTGCATATTCAGTTGGATCCCCACAGGATAGACGTGAACGTTCATCCCACCAAATTGGATGTAAGGGTAAACGGAGCGCCGGAATTTCGGAATATTGTAACCGGCGCAGTCAGAGATACCCTGAAAAAGCAGGAAATGATACCGGATGCGGTTTTGGGAACCGAAAAAGAGGCAAAGAATTGGGAAAGAGAATGCCAGAGAGCGTTTCAGAGGGAAAGAAGTAAGGAGCATTTTCCCGAGCCCTTTGAACAGAGGCGCAGAGAAAGCCTGCGGGTAATGGAGGAAGCGAACTACTCTGGAAGGAAGACCGGACGGCCGGATTTTTCCCAAAATCCTGTGTGGGCCAGAGTCAGGAAAGCGGAGGAGGATGAAAAAATATCCCGTGCCGTAAAGGCGCCTGAGGGACAACAGATGAATTTCTTTGAGGAAAAGCTTCTAACCGTTGAAAACAGAGACAAATACCGTCTGATCGGCCAGGTGTTTGAAACCTATTGGATGATACAGTTCGAGGATAAGCTGCTGATTATAGATCAGCATGCCGCCCATGAAAAGGTAAAGTATGAGAGAATGATGAAGCGCTACAGAGAGAAAGCACCGGTTTCTCAGAATCTTCTGCCGCCGGTGATTGTAAGTCTCACGGGTCAGGAAGAAGCTGTTCTTGAGGAGTATTTGGATGTTTTCCGGACCTTTGGGTTTGAGATCGAAGCCTTCGGAGGAAATGAGTACGCCCTGCGAAGCGTTCCGGCAGATCTGTATGGCTGCAGCGAGAGGGAAATGTTTTTGGAGGTTATGGATCAGCTTCAGAGCTCGGGAAACAGAGGAACCCTCAAAGCGGTGGAAGAAAAAATAGCGTCCATGTCCTGCAAGGCGGCGGTGAAGGGCAATAACAGGCTGAGCGTACAGGAGGCTCAGGAGCTTATTGACGAACTTCTTACGCTGGAAAACCCTTATAACTGTCCTCACGGAAGACCTACGATTATCGCAATGAGCAGGACGGAGATGGAAAAGAAATTCAAGCGTATTGTGTAGGAAGGAAGATTATGAATAAACCGCCAATGATCATTCTTACAGGTCCCACGGCAGTGGGAAAAACCAATCTTTCCATAAAGCTGGCTAAAGAAGTGAGCGGAGAGATTATATCGGCGGATTCCATGCAGGTGTACCGGTATATGAATATCGGCTCCGCCAAAATCAGGCCCGAACAAATGGAAGGCATTCCCCATCATCTAATCGATATTTTGGAGCCCTGGGAGGAATTCAATGTAGTGATTTTCCAGCAAAGGTGCAGGGAATGCCTGCAGGGCATTTATGAAAGAAAGCATATTCCAATTGTGACGGGAGGCACGGGATTTTATATCCAGGCGCTGCTTCGGGAGATTGATTTTACGGAAAATGAGGAAAATTCCCATATACGCGGAAGGCTGGAGGGGCTTGCCGTCAGAAGGGGAGCGCAGTACTTACATGATATGCTTGCCAGAGTGGACGAGCCATCAGCAAAGGCCATACATCCCAACAACATAAAGCGCACCATACGCGCCCTGGAGTATTATGAGCTGACGGGGAAGCGTATTTCCGATCACAATGAACAGGAGAAAAGCAGGCAGGATGCTTACAATGCCTGCTATTTTGTGTTAAATGACAGGCGTGAGAGGATCTATGAGCGTATTGAAAAGCGCGTCGATTCCATGATCTCCGAGGGGCTTGTGGAAGAGGTAGAGAGGCTTCGGGAGATGGGCTGCCATCGAGGCATGGTATCCATGCAGGGACTTGGCTACAAGGAAATTCTGTCTTACCTGGAAGGGGGAGTCTCCCTGGAGGAAGCTGTGCGCATCTTAAAGCGTGATACCAGACATTTTGCAAAAAGACAGCTCACCTGGTTTCGCAGGGAAAAAGATGTGATATGGGTAGACAAGGATTTCTATATGTATGACGATGAGAAAATTATGGGGTTTATGCTTCAAAAAATGAAAGAAAAAAATATTTTCGGAAATGGGGAAGAGCTATGAAGGATACGGAAAAGCTATATGCCGCCATGGGCATTGGAGAGGAAGTGCTTGCATATGGGGACGCTGTGCTATTGGGGCTTAGGGAACGCTTTGAGGCCATTGACGGCACTGCGGAATACAATCAGCTGAAGGTGCTTAAGGCCATGCAGGAAAATCAGGTTGGAGAAGCCTGTCTTTTGGGAACCACCGGATACGGCTATAACGATCTCGGAAGAGACACATTGGAAAAGGTCTATGCAGGGGTGTTCCACACACAGGATGCCCTGGTGCGCCCTCAGATCACCTGCGGCACCCACGCCCTGGCTTTGGCCCTAATGAGCAATTTAAGACCGGGGGATGAACTGTTTTCTCCTGTGGGAAAACCTTATGACACTTTGGAAGAGGTCATCGGAATTCGTCCTTCGTCAGGCTCCCTTGCAGAATATGGAGTCACCTACCGCCAGGCGAATCTTCTTGCCGATGGAAGCTTTGACCATGAGGCCATCCACCGTGGAATAAACGAGAGGACAAAGCTGGTGGCCATACAGCGTTCCAAGGGGTATCAGACCCGCCCTACCCTGTCGGTGGAGCGTATCGGAGAGCTGATTGCTTTTGTCAAGGACATAAAGCCGGATGTAATTTGTATGGTGGACAACTGTTATGGGGAATTTGTGGAGAGAAGGGAGCCCTCTGACGTAGGTGCGGACATGGTGGTGGGATCCCTGATTAAGAATCCCGGCGGCGGCCTTGCTCCCATTGGAGGATATATAGCCGGAAAACGGAAATATGTTGAAAATGCCGCGTACAGGCTTACCTCTCCGGGGCTGGGAAAAGAGGTGGGAGCCTCCCTGGGAATTCTCAGCGCCTTTTACCAGGGCTTTTTTCTGGCGCCCACAGTGACCGCTTCCGCTTTAAAAGGCGCCATCTTTGCGGCTAATATCTACGAGGCTTTGGGATTTTCGGTGACACCCGACGCCTCACAGGACAGATACGATATTATTCAGGCGGTCACCTTCGGAGCGCCGGAGGGGGTGAAGGCTTTCTGCCAGGGCATTCAGTCCGCAGCGCCGGTGGACGGCCATGTGACGCCAGAGCCCTGGGATATGCCGGGCTATGACTCTCAGGTAATCATGGCCGCGGGAGCCTTTGTGTCCGGTTCCTCCATTGAGCTTTCCGCGGACGGTCCGTTAAAGCCTCCTTACACGGTATATTTTCAGGGAGGACTCACATGGCCCCACGCCAAATTCGGTATTTTGAAATCACTTCAGTTTTTGCGTCAGAAAGGCATTATTTCGGAAGAGCAGATTGCGAAGGCTCTGGAAAAATGTAGAAAAACCACAAAATAAAATCTATGAAATTTATGTACATACGGAAAATTTTGTGGTAGTATATAAAGACGTATGAGGAGGAAAAAAGTTGAAGAGAGTAAATTGGGTGCTGGTGATCCTTGTGCTGATAGGCTTTGTGATCGGTGGGTTTATCGGAACCTATTTTGACGGAAGCTTTTTAAATTACGGAAAATCCTTTGGACTGAATACGCCTGTTGAATTGGATCTTGGATTTATCCTGCTGACCTTCGGACTGAAAATCCAGATCACCATAGCCAGTGTAATCGGCGTTGTTATTTCCCTGGTTATTTACCGCTTCATCCGCTGAGGCGGAGGCGTCTGAACATTTGTAGTCGTGCATCGGAGAAGGCAGGGAGATGTATGGACAAAAGCAAAGAAAAAAACAGAGAGAAAAAAACGGATCTTCCCTATGAAAGATTTCTGAGATTCGGCCCCGAAAATCTCACGGAGAGGGAGCTGCTCGCCATTATCATACGCACGGGTACAAAAGACCAAAGCGCCCTGCAGCTTGCCGAAAATGTTCTGGGACTGGCCAGATACCCCAGAGAAGGGCTTCTGGGCCTGTACGACGTAAGTATTGAGGAGCTCAAAAGCATCAAGGGAATCGGGGAAGTCAAGGCCATTAAGCTGAAATGCCTCACTGAGCTGTCCATGCGCATAAGCACTGCCACGGCCAGGGAGGGAATATGCTTTCATGATTCGGCCGCCGTGGCCCGTTATTTTATGGAAAAGCTCAGGCACAGGGACACAGAATGCGTAATTTTGGTCTGTCTGGATGCAAAGGGACAGATGATAGAGGAAAAGAGGCTGTCCGAGGGCAGCGTGAGGATGTCGCTGATATCCCCCAGGGAGGTTTTTCTGGAAGCTCTAAAAAGCAGAGCTGTCCATATTCTGCTGGTACACAATCATCCCAGCGGAAATCCTGCTCCCAGCAGGGCAGATATAGAGCTCACCCAAAACATACGGGAGCTTGGGGAAAAAATGGATATTTCTCTGCTGGATCACATTATTATCGGTGATAACAGGTATACTAGCCTTAAAGAGGCGGCGTACCTGTAAATAACTTCAGAAAGGGGTTGTCATTTTGGCGAACAACGCATTCGGTATCGACCTTGGTACCAATAATATAAAAATTTACAGCAGAAACGACGATCAGATCATGGTGGAAAAGAATATGATCGCCATCGAAAATAAGAATACTCTTTTTGCCTATGGAGACTCTGCATTTGAAATGTATGAAAAGGCGCCTGGAAATATTCATATTTCTTATCCGCTTTCCAACGGAGTCATTGCGGATATCAAAAATATGGAGACACTGATAAAGTATTTTGTCGGAGATCTGCAGAAAGGAAGCACCAAGCCCGCCGACTTTTTTATAGCTGTTCCCACAGATGTGACAGAAGTGGAAAAGAGAGCCTTTTACGATTTGATAAAGGATGCAAACGTAAAAGCAAAAAAAATCATGGTGGTAGAGAAAGCCGTGGCCGATGGACTGGGGATGGATATTGATGTAAAGAATTCTCAGGGCGTGCTGGTCGTAAACGTGGGCTATGAGACCACAGAAATATCCATATTGTCTCTCGGAGGCATTGTTCTGAGTCGTCTGATCAAGGTGGGAGGACTGAAGTTTGACGAGGCCATCCGCGCCGCGGTGAGACGGGAGTTCAGCCTGATCATAGGCGGAAAAACGGCGGAAACCGTAAAAATCGCATTAAGAGATTTGGAACAGGATAAAAACGGCGCGGTTGTGTATGGCCGCGATATTGTTACGGGGCTTCCGGTGGAAAGGGAAATTCCCACAAAGCTTGTGGATGAGTCCCTGGAGGAGCATTTTAACACGATTATAGATAACGTGAAAGTGATTTTGGAAAGGACGCCTCCGGAGCTGGCGGCGGATATTTACCGTCACGGCGTTTATCTTACCGGCGGAGCCTCTCAGGTAAACCATCTCTCGGAGCGGCTGGCCGCCGGAACCGGACTTCGGGTGAATGTTGCGGAAAATCCTCTTACCAGCGTAGCCATAGGACTTGCGAAGATCATTAAGGACGACAATTATAAATCAGTAGCTTATGCAATCGAAGGGATGAGTAAATGAGCCCAATCATAAAAAGAAAAGGGGAGAAGTTTACTATACCGGGTAAATACCTCCTTTTTATTTTAACCTTTCTCTGCACGGCAATGATGCTTATCACTTTTGGGACGGATGTGTTCAACAGGCCCTTTAATACGGTTTTCGGGTATGTGATTGTTCCCTTTCAGCAGGGAATCAGCAGAATGGGCAGCTGGCTTGTAAACCGCTCTGAGGAGCTTGTGCAGATCAGGACGCTGCTGGAGGAAAATGAGAGGCTTCGGAATGAGGTGGCAGCCCTCACTGAAGAAAACACGCTTCTGCAGCAGGACAGATATGAGCTGAATCAGCTGCGGGAGCTGCTTGACCTGGATGAGCAGTATGGTGAGTACGACAAGGTAGGGGCCAGAATTATCAGCCGGGATTCCGGCAACTGGTATTCCTCTTTTATTATAGATAAGGGAACGGAGGACGGTCTTTCGGTGGACATGAATGTGATCGCCGGAGGAGGGCTGGTAGGAATTATCACCTCCGTGGGACCTAATTGGGCCAGGGTTACTTCCATTATTTCCGACAACAGCAATGTGAGCGCAAAGACCCTTGCCACCGAGGATAATTTAATTGTATCAGGCGACCTGCAGCTTATGGCGGACGGAGTGATTACCTTCAGCATGCTGGTGGACAGCCGTAACGCCGTGACAGAGGGAGACAAGGTGGTGACCTCAGACATCAGCGATAAGTTCCTTCCCAACATCCTGATTGGTTATATCAACACCATAAACAGAGATTCCAACAATCTGACAAAATCAGGCTACATAACGCCGGCAGTGGATTTTGAGCATCTGGGGGAGGTTTTGGTGATTACAGATTTGAAACAGCAGGTAGTGGAAGAGGAAGAGTGATACGGATGCTGAGAAAAGTGGTTGTAACTATATTCATTATCGTATGCTTTGTTCTGCAGTGCAGTGTGTTCAGCAGCATTGCCTTTGCAGGAATTATTCCAAACCTGATGATAATTCTGACCTCCTCCTTCGGCTTCATGCGAGGGGAAAAGGAAGGGCTGATTATCGGATTCTTCTGCGGTCTTCTGAGCGATGTGTTTTTCGGCAGTTTCCTGGGTTTTTATGCGCTGGTTCTTATGTACATAGGCTTCGTGAACGGAAAATTCAGCAAGATCTTTTATCCTGAGGATATTAAGCTTCCCATTGCTCTGATCGTGGTCAGTGACCTGTCCTATGGCCTTTTGTGTTATATCCTGATGTTTCTTTTGAGGGGGCGTTTTCATTTTTCTTATTATTTTACAAGGGTAATATTGCCTGAGGCACTCTACACCATTGTAGTAACCCTGTTTTTGTACCCCGTTATTCTGAAAGTGAATGAAAAGCTGAAAGCAAGAGAAAAAAGGAGCGCGCAGAAATTTGTTTGACGAATTAAAAGACCATATTATAAGCATCATAACCAGCCGTCTGACCATCCTTACGCTGGTGTTTTGCATATTGGCGGGAGTCCTCGTGTACCGCTGCTTTGATCTGCAGATTGTGCACGGAGAGGAGTATTTGGAGGATTTTATCCTGCAGACAGAGAAAACCAGGGACATTCCCAGTACAAGAGGAAATATATTTGACCGGAACGGAGAGCTGTTGGCTTACAATGAACTGGCTTATTCCGTAAAGATTGAGGATGTGTTTGAATCCGGCTCAAGCAAGAACAGAAATCTCAACGAAACTGTGTACAGGCTGATTCAGCTGGTGGAAAAGAACGGAGACAGTGTCATCACGGATTTCAGGATTGTAATAGACGAAAACGGCGAATTTGTTTTCAATGTGGAGGGTACCAGCCTGCTTCGCTTTCTGGCGGATGTCTACGGATACACTACCGTGGACAAGCTTGAGGAAGATGAACGAACTTCCTCGGCACAGGAAATCATGGAGTATCTGAGCCGCAATACGGGTACCGGATTCGCTATAGGAGAGTATGAAGAGGAGGGTAATTCCAATAGCGATTTTGTGCCGGGAAAAGGCTATACGAATGAAGAGTGGCTGAAAATGGTCACTATTCGCTATGCCATGAATCTGACCTCCTTCCGCAAATATATTGGGACCACGGTTGCTACAAACGTCAGTGAGGAGACGGTTGCGGTAATCAAGGAAAACTCTCAGGATTTGCCCGGTGTTACCATTGAAGAGGATACCATAAGGCGGTACGTGGACAGCGAATATTTTGCTCATGTACTGGGATATACAGGGAAAATTTCTTCCGAAGAGCTGACGGAACTCAATGAAGAGATTGCTGCCGCAGGCGGGAGCGCCGACACATACGATGTGAATGACGTGGTGGGAAAGGGCGGCATTGAATCCTACATGGAGACCACGCTGCAGGGGACCAAAGGTTTTGAAACAGTGATTGTGGACAACACCGGCAAGGTAATGAATATCGTGGAACGTGTGGAGCCTCAGTCGGGAAAAGATGTTTATCTTACCATTGACAAGGAGCTCACCAAGGCGGTCTACAATATTGTAGAGCAGAAGTTGGCAGGCCTTCTTTCCAGCAAAATCATTAACGCAAAGGAGTATGTTGCCACAGAGACCTCGGACAGCTCGGATATTATGATCCCCATTTATGATGTATATTTTGCCACCATAGACAATCAGATTCTGGATGTGAATCATTTTTCGGCAGAGGATGCAAAAGAAACGGAAAAAGCTGTTTATGAAGCCTATCTTGCCTACAGACAGGCGGTGTATGACGAGCTGACCTATGAGCTGACAGAAGGTTTGACGCCTTATAATCAGCTCACTTCAGAATATAAGGTTTACCAGAGTAATATAGTACAGCTTTTGAATTCGAACGGCGTGATCATGACGGCAGAGGTGGATTCCCGGGATGCCACGCAGATTGCCTGGGCCACGGAAGAGGTGATCAGCCTGAACGAATATCTCAGACATTGCATCGCCCAGAACTGGATCGATGTAAGCAAGCTGGAGCTGGATGAAAAATATGCGGATTCCTCAGCGATTTATGAGAAGCTGGTATCCTATATCATACAGATGATCGAGAAAAACAGCGAGTTCCAAAGGCGTTTTTATAAATATATGCTTTTGAACGATGTAATCACCGGAAGGGATATCTGCATGCTTTTGTGCGAGCAGAATGTGGTGGAGGTTCCCGTGGAGGATGAGGAGGCCCTTTACAATGGCTCCATGACGGCGTACCAGTTTATGAAAAACCGCATTGACAATCTGGACATTACGCCCGGACAGCTGGCCCTGGATCCTTGTAACGCGTCAGTGGTGGTTACGGATGTAAAGACGGGCGATGTCCTTGCTATGGTATCTTATCCGGGAATAGACAACAATAAGATGGCAAATTCCATCGATGCTGAATATTATGCCTGGCTGCAGACGGATAAGGCAAGCTCTCAGCTCAACCATGCGACTCAGTCTTCGATTGCTCCCGGCTCTACCTTTAAGATGGTGACTGCTACTGCGGGACTTATGGAAAATCTGATTGACTTAGGCGACAGGGTAAATTGTGTCGGAACCTTTACGTCCATCACCCCTTCTCCAAGATGCTGGAGGAGATCCGGACATGGAAATGAAACATTGGTAACGGCAATCCGTGATTCATGTAACTATTATTTTTATAATGTAGGTTATATGCTCTCCACCCGCGGCGGCATATATAATGAGAACGAAGGTCTGAGCACCCTTTACGAATATGCCGATATGTTTGGTCTGACGGAAAAATCAGGAGTGGAGATTACGGAATCCTCGCCCAATGTTTCGGATACGGACCCTGTCCGTTCCGCTATCGGCCAGGGGACCAACAGCTTTACCACAGCCGGGCTTGCCAGATATGTGACCACTGTGGCAAACAGCGGAACCTGCTTTAATCTGACGCTTTTGGACAAAATCACAGACTCGGAGGGAAATGTCCTGACGGAGTTTGAGCCGGATATTCGTAATACAATCGAGCTTCCGCAGGAGTATTGGGATGCCATGCACTCCGGTATGAGACAGGTGGTACAAAATAAGAGTTATTTCAGCGATCTTGCCGTAAATGTGGCCGGTAAGACGGGAACTGCGGAGCAGATCAAAACAAGGCCGAATCATGCGCTTTTCGTGTGCTATGCTCCTTATGAAAATCCTGAGATTTCTGTTACCACACGGATTCCCTTCGGCTATTCTTCAGATTATGCAGCTCAGGCTACAAGAGATATTATCAGATACTATTACGGACTTGCCGAGGAGGAAGATCTGATCACAGGTACGGCCGATGCCCCGGATGGAGGGATTTCCGATGAATTGTAACAGGAGTGAGAGGGATTGAAGGATACGGTAGTTATAAAAAGCTTTCCGAATGGAATTATGCTTCATATGGATCAGGATGCGGATTTTAACAATATTCTGGAGGAGCTCTCCTTTAAATTTACGGAGGCCAGAAACTTTTTCGGCAATGCCAGCATGGCTCTTGCCATAGAGGGAAGAACGCTTTCGCCGGCAGAGGAAATTCTGGTACTGGAAACCATAAGAAATTCCAGCAGCGTGAATGTGGTCTGCATTGTGGGAAAGGACGAGACCACCAACAAAAAATTTATCAAAGCCCTACAGCAAGTGGAAAAGAAGCTTTCGGGCGGAGACGATGGGCAGTTTTACAAAGGGACGCTGAAAAATCGGGAGATTTTGGAGACGGAGAGCAGTATTGTGATTCTCGGTGATGTGTATCCGGGAAGCGCTGTGATCTCTGCAAAAAACATTATCGTACTGGGAGGATTGTATGGGGAAGCCTATGCCGGAGGAAACGGCCAGGGCAACGCATATGTGGTAGCGCTTGAAATGGAGCCGGAAAGATTAAAAGTCGGCGATTTCAAATATAAAGCAAATACGAAACAGTCTAAGTGGGGCATCCGCCTGAAGGTACAGCCGAAAATTGCATATGTAAGAAACCGGAAGATCGTTTTTGAACCGCTTACCAAAGATTTACTGGATTCTATTTAAGCCGATCCAGGGGACGACATATTCAAAAACAGGAGGATTCGAAAGTATGGAAAACAATTTCTCTGCGGATGAAAAGCGCTCGGGAGCCAAGAGCTCCGAGGTAATTGTCGTCACTTCAGGAAAAGGCGGTGTGGGCAAGACCACCACATCTGCAAACGTAGGCACCGGTCTGGCAAAGCTTGGTAAAAAGGTATGTCTCATAGATACGGACATCGGCCTTCGCAATCTGGATGTCGTTATGGGGCTGGAAAATCGTATCGTCTATAATCTGGTGGATGTGGTGGAGGGAAACTGCAGAGTGAAGCAGGCGCTTATCAGAGATAAGCGCCATCCGGGGCTTTATCTTATGCCTTCCGCCCAGACCAGAGATAAATCCGCCGTATCACCGGGCCAGATGATTAAGGTGATTGATCATCTGAGAGAACAGTTTGATTACATTATACTGGACTGCCCTGCGGGCATAGAGCAAGGTTTCCAAAATGCTATTGCCGGCGCGGACAGAGCGCTTGTGGTGACTACTCCGGAGGTGTCTGCCATCAGAGACGCGGATCGCATTATCGGCCTTTTGGAAGCCAATGGCTTTAAGCAAATGGATCTGATTATCAACCGTCTGCGCATGGATATGGTAAAGAGAGGGGATATGATGTCTGCTTCGGATGTGGTGGATATTTTGGCCATCCCCTTAATTGGCATTATTCCCGATGATGAAAATGTGGTGGTTGCCACCAATCAGGGAGAGCCGCTTGTGGGAAACAATACTCCGGCGGGACAAGCCTATGCCAATGTGGTAATGCGGGTAGAGGGAAAGGAGGTGCCCTTTATGAATTTTGACAAGGGGATTTCCTTCTGGACAAGGGTAACCGGTATATTTCATAAAGCTTAAGGAGGAACGGATGTTATGAAACATTTTTTTCGAAAGAAAAGCTCCTGCCAGGTTGCCAAGGACAGACTGAAGATTTTATTGATTTCTGACCGTGTGAACTGTTCTCCTGAGATGATGGAGCTGATTAAGACGGATATAGCAAAAGTGATATCAAAGTACATGAAGATAGATTCTGCAAATATGGAGATTCAGATAAACGCTAAGGGGAGCAAGAACGGAAGAGGGGTTAAGACCCCTACACTGTATGCTAATATTCCTATTCTGGATCTGCATAAGCAGTAAACCAAACGGAAAGGAAGCTATGTTTAAGAATTACAGGATACGCGACTATGATTTTAAGCTGATATTAATGGTGCTGCTTCTTTCCGGCATCGGCGTCATGGCTGTTGGAAGCGCGGAGGAATCTCTTCAGACAAGACAGCTTGCGGGAGTGGTTGCAGGAACGGTGGTTATGATCGTTATTTCCTTTTTCAATTATTCCATGCTGATTAAGCTGAACTGGCTGATGTATTTCGGGAATATTTTACTGCTTGGCCTGGTGATCCTTGTGGGAGACACGGCAAACAATGCCCAGAGATGGCTGGAAATAGGAGGTCTTCGCTTTCAGCCCTCTGAAACTGCGAAAATATTATTGATTTTATTCTTTGCACAGTTTATTATGAAACATAGGGAGAAGCTAAACACCTTCCGAATGATTGCAGCCTGTGTGATTTTGATCGCAGTGCCCTGGGTGCTTGTTTACGAGCAGCCCGCTCTGTCCACAAGCTTGGTTTTGATTGTCGTTTTCTGCGTGATTATGTTTGCCGGTGGCATCAGCTGGAAGCTGGTGCTGGGGGTGCTGGCAGTTATAATTCCATCGGTGGCTATTATTATTTCTCTGGCGCTGCAGCCGGACAACACGGTGCTTGAGGATTACCAGAGAAACAGGATTCTCGCTTTTATTAATCCAGAAGAATATGCCGATGCGGGGGCGTACCAGCAGCTGAATTCCGTGATGGCCATCGGCTCCGGGCAGCTGGACGGCAAAGGCTATAAGAACAATGAAATTACTTCTGTGAAAAATGGTAATTTTATTTCGGAGTCCCAGAATGACTTTATTTTTGCAGTAATCGGTGAGGAATTTGGATTTAAGGGCTGTGTGGCAGTGATTGTACTGCTTTTTCTCATTGCATTGGAATGTATATCCATCGCCCGAAAAGCCAAAGATACTGCAGGCACCATCATTGCCGCCGGAATGGGGGGGCTTATTGCCTTTCAAAGCTTTTTCAATATCGGCGTTGCCACCTTTATTCTTCCCAATACAGGTCTTCCTCTGCCCTTTGTCAGCTATGGACTGACCTCCTTGATGAGTCTTTTTATTGGAATGGGATTTGTACTGAATGTAAGGCTGCAGGCGAAAAAAAACAAGTAGAGAGAGGGTATAAATATGAACATTGCTTTGATTGCGCATGACGCAAAAAAGAAACTGATGCAGAATTTTTGCATCGCGTATCGTGGAATTCTCAGCAAAAATGATTTGTATGCTACAGGGACCACAGGAAGACTGATTGAAGAAGTTACGAATTTGAATATTCATAAATATCTTGCGGGGCATTTGGGAGGGGAGCAGCAGATTGGGGCTCAGATTGAGCACAACGAAATTGATCTTGTGATTTTTCTGAGGGATCCTCTGACTCCTAAATCTCATGAACCGGATGTGAATAATGTGGTAAGGCTTTGTGATGTTCACAATATTCCGCTGGCCACAAACCTGGCCACCGCGGAACTGTTGATTAAGTCCTTAGACAGAGGAGATTTAGAGTGGCGTGAAATGTACAAGTAAAAAACGCATGATTCTGGTATTTGTATTGCTGTTTGCATCACTGCTGACAACAGGCTGCGGCAGTCTTTCCTATGGCATGCCGTATAATCCGGATCTGGAGATAAGCGCTTTTAATGTGCTCCCTGCCGGGCAGGGGGGCGGCACGGCGGCTTCCTTTGCTTCGGATTTATGTGTGGTCACGCAGGATATTACCGATGACGAGGCTGTGGACATGTCCAGGGCAGAAGCCGCTGTGCTGTTCGACGTCAACAACAAAGAGGTGCTTTATTCAAAAAATGCTCACGAGCGTTTGTATCCTGCCAGCCTGACAAAGGTTATGACGGCTCTTGTCGCTCTTCAGAACGGATCATTAGAGCAGGTACTGACGGCTACGAACGCAGTCAATATAACGGAATCCGGAGCGCAGCTGTGCGGTGTGGAGAGCGGAGACACCATGACGCTGGATCAGGCTCTGCATATTCTTCTTATGTATTCAGCCAATGATGTGGGAATGATGATTGCGGAGAATATCGGAGGGTCCGTGGAACGATTTGTGGAGATGATGAATGAGGAGGCTCTTCGTCTGGGGGCTACCAATACCCATTTTATGAATCCCCACGGTCTCTCGGATGATGAGCATTATACTACCGCGTATGATCTGTATCTTATTTTCAATGAGGCTATAAAATATGAGGCTTTTAATGAGATCATACATATGACGAGCTATCAGACTGTTTATTATGACCAGGAGGGCGCAGAAAAAAGCCTTTCCTTTGAGACCAGCAATCTTTTTCTGAGAGGAACCTATGAGACGCCGGCAAATGTAACGGTGATTGGAGGTAAGACAGGTACTACAAATGCGGCCGGACATTGCCTGATTCTGCTCTCAAGGGATGTAAACGCTTCCCCTTATATTTCAGTTATACTGCGTTCTGAGGCCAGGGATGCGTTGTATTCTGAAATGGCTGATTTGTTAGACGAAATCAATAAATAGAGGTTGTTTTTTGATATAGGATAAACTATAATAGAAACAGATAGAAAAATTCATATCACTAATTTACAATAGGAGGGTTACCGATGGTTCAGTTAATTGTAGGCAGGAAGGGAAAGGGCAAAACAAAACATTTATTGGACAAAGTGAATAGTGAGGTAAAAAATATTTCCGGCAGCATCGTATATCTGGACAAAAGCACGAAGCATATGTATGAGCTGAACAACAAGGTGCGTCTGATCAATGTTTCCGAATATCTTGTTGAAAACGCAAAAGAGTTTCTTGGATTTGTATGCGGGATCATATCTCAGGATCATGATTTGCAGCAGATGTACTTCGACAGTTTTTTGAAGATATCCTGTCTGGAAGGGGCGGATATTTCCGAGGCAGTCTCCAAGCTTGAAAAAATTGGCGAAGCTTTCGGCGTTGATTTTATTTTGAGCGTATCTTTGGATGAAGCGGAGCTTCCTGAGAATCTGAAGGAAAAGGTAATTGTCTCTCTGTAATAAGTGGTAACAGGATTTGAATAAAGGTAAAACATAAGAAAAGCCTCGGACGAATACCGAGGCTTTTGCCAAGTATTTGGAGGCTTGAGAATTGGCAAAGACGAAAATCAAAAAATACAGGAAACCTCTAAATCTGAATATCGGCATGATTATTTTTGGCGTAGTGTTCGTTTATGTGGTAATCTGCATTATTATGTATTTTCAGACCAGTCATATTGTCCGCTACGAAGTGCAGGAGGGTTCCCTGGCCACCGATAATATTTATCGAGGTATTATACTAAGGGATGAGACGGTAGTCAGCACAGAAGCGGCGGGATATGTGAATTATTATGCCAGAGAGGGCGAAAGGGTTGCTCAGGGAGATCTGGTTTATACGATAGATGAAACGGGAAGGCTGAATGAATATCTTGAGGATTTGAGCTTGGGGGAAAATTCACTGAGCGATAAAGAGCTTGCGGAGTTCAGAAGTGAAATTGTCAGCTATACCCATGATTTTGACAGTAAAAATTATGAAAGTGTTTATGATTTTAAAAATTCTTTGAAAAATACGGTTCTAAAGCTTGCGAATGCCAGTATGCTGGAGGGAATCGGCGATATGAGCGATGCGTCGGGGGCTACAAGCATTGTGAATTTCTGCAATGCCCCTCAGACGGGAGTTGTGGCTTATTGGACGGATGGATATGAATCCCTTACCGCGGACGCGGTTACGCAGGAGATGTTTGAAGAAAGCGGATATGAGAAAACCCAGTATTTGGGGAATGAACTAACTGAAACGGGAACGGCGGTTTATAAGCTGGCTACAAATGAAACATGGTCACTGGTAATACCCATTGAACCGGAAAGAGGAGCTGCACTGGAAGAGGAGGGATATGTGCTTGTCCGATTTCTGAAAAACCAATATGAATCCTGGGGGCAGGTGTCTTTGCTGAATAATGCCGATGGCAATACCTATCTTCAGCTAACTTTCACCAATTCCATGATTACTTTTATCTCAGACAGGTTTTTGGAGGTGGAGTTAATTATTTATGAGGAGACAGGTCTGAAAATTCCCAATTCCTCCATTGCACAGAAGGAATTTTTTCTGATTCCCGAAGAATATGTCACTCAGGGAGGGGACAATGGAAATCAGGGCGTAATCAGACAGTGCTATCTTGAAGATGGAACCATATCCAGCGAATTTGTGGAGACAGAGGTATACAATTATGACAGTGAGTCGGGAGAGTATTATCTGGATGTGTCCATACTGAATGCCGGGGACGTGCTGTACAAGCCAGACAGCCAGGAAACCTTTACCGTAAGCAAAAGGGCAACTCTTATAGGCGTTTATAATATTAACAAAGGATACGCAGATTTTAAGCAGATTAATATTCTTTATCAAAATGAAGAATACTCCATTGTGGAAGCAAACACCATGTATGGACTGAACGTGTATGATTATATTGTACTGGATGCAGCTGCGGTCAGCGACGACCAGTTTATATATGAGTAGACTGCTATTTTATGCCCGCCAAAGCGGGCAGGGAGGTGTAGATATGATTTCGGATAATATCAGGAAGGTGAAGGAAAAGATTGCCCAGTCCTGTGAAAGGGCTGGCAGAGCGGATAATGAAGTTACTCTGATTGCCGTCAGCAAGACGAAACCTGTGGCTTTGCTGAAGCAGGCTTATGATGCAGGCATCAGGGATTTTGGGGAAAATAAGGTTCAGGAGCTGGTGGACAAGCTGCCCCAGCTTCCAGATGACATTCGCTGGCATATGATTGGTCACCTTCAGCGCAATAAAGTAAAATATATCATAGACAAGGTCTGGCTGATACATAGTGTGGATTCTCTCCGGCTGGCACAGGAGATTAGCCGGGAGGCGGTGAAAAGACAGATTACGGCAAATATTCTGGTGGAAGTGAATATAGCGGAGGAGGGGAGTAAATTTGGAGCGGCGGCTCAGGAAGCTGAAGAGCTTGTGGAAGCAATTTCCAGGCTGCCGGGAATATGCGTGAAGGGATTGATGACAGTTGCTCCTTATGTGGAAGATGCAGAACAGAACCGTGGTTTTTTCCGCAATTTGAAACAATTGTCTGTTGACATTGCAGAAAAAAACATTGATAATATTTCTATGAATATTCTGTCTATGGGAATGACAGGGGATTATGGGGTTGCTGTGGAAGAAGGGGCTACATATGTAAGAGTGGGCACCGGCATATTTGGTGAGCGGGATTATAGTGTTTAGCAATAAAGGAGAGTAATTAGGATGGGTGTAATGGACAAGTTTTTGAATTACATGAAGATTAATGAAGACGAAGACGATTACTATGATGATGAATATTTGGATGAAGATGAAGAGGAAGTAGCTCCAGCGCCCAGAAAATCCAGTTCCTCCAAAGCGAAAGATGCTGAGGAATATGAAGAGAGAGGAAGCCGGAGGACTTCCCAGCCAAAGGTGACTCCTATACGTCAGTCCGTCAGCAAAAGAATGCAGAACGGAAACGGTATGGAGGTATGCGTGATAAAGCCTACCTCCGTTGAGGACGCAAGAGAGATAACGGAAACGCTTCTGTCCAACAGAACGGTTGTGCTGAATCTGGAGGGTCTGGATGTGGACATTGCCCAGCGCATTATAGATTTCACTTCCGGCTCCTGTTTCGCCATATCAGGCAATCTTCAGAAGATTTCTCATTATATTTTTATTATCACACCTTCCAGTGTGGACATTTCAGGTGATTTTCAGGACATTTTCGGCGGAGCCTTTGAATCGCCTATTAACAACGGATTATAAAATACTCATAAACGCCGGAAAAGGGATAAAAAATGGCACAGAGACTACCGATTCTTTACAATAACAAACC
The DNA here is from genome assembly GCA_944383825.1 of uncultured Acetatifactor sp. GTDB lineage: Bacteria > Bacillota > Clostridia > Lachnospirales > Lachnospiraceae > Acetatifactor. The sequence goes on from CALWRA010000012.1 coordinate 28,731, forward strand.
ATGCTACGACATTGTATTTTCCCAATCCTTTGACAGTCTGCGGGAAGAATTGGACCTATTGGGCTGCGGGAAGAAAAGACTGTGCATTGTTACGGATTCCAAGGTGGAGGAGCTGTATGGAGCAAATGTTCTTTCGCTTTTTGAAGGCAGGTGCCTCAGGTGCGTAAAATTTGTATTTCCTCAGGGAGAGGAGAGCAAGACCCTGGACACGGTAAAGGAGCTCTATAAAGTTTTAATCAATGAGGGATTTGACAGAAAAGATATGCTGCTTGCCTTGGGCGGAGGCGTTGTAGGTGATTTAACTGGGTATGCAGCCGCCACTTATTTACGGGGAATTGATTTTGTTCAGATCCCAACTACCTTGCTTGCCCAGTGTGACAGCAGCATAGGCGGTAAGACAGGAGTGGATTTTGACGGCTATAAAAATATGGTGGGAGCCTTTAAAATGCCCAGACTGGTGTACATGAATCTGAGAACGCTGCAGACGCTGGATGACAGACAGTTTTTTGCGGGCTTCGCGGAGGTTATGAAGCATGGCCTGATTAAGGATGCGCCTTTTTATGAATGGCTGATTGGCAAAATGTATGAAATTTGTGAAAGAGACCTTGATACTCTGGAAGAAATGGTTATTAGAAGCTGTAAGGTAAAAAAGCTTGTTGTGGAAAGGGATCCTAATGAGCAGGGAGAAAGAGCCCTTTTGAATTTGGGCCATACCATTGGACATGCCATTGAAAAGGCAAAGGAATTTGAGCTGTACCACGGAGAGTGCGTGGCTTTGGGAATTGTGGCCGCCGCTTATATTTCCTGGAAGAGGGAAATGCTCTCCATGGAGGAGTATTATGAGATCAGGGATATGTTTGTTCCCTTTTATCTTCCGATTTCAGTGGATGGCATTAACCCGGAAGAGATACTCAGGCTAACCAAATCCGACAAAAAGATGAATGCCGGAAGAATTCGATTTATATTATTGAAAAAAATTGGTAAGGCAGTTATTGACAATTCGGTGGCGGATGAGGAGATTCTTGCTGCCATAAGAGAAATTTATTTTAGTGAAGAGGACTCCCATGAGTGATAATGGTTATAAAAGAGGGAAAAGGCTACTGTTTGACGCTTTCATTGCCGCAGTTCTTCTGGGCTTCGATCAGTTTACAAAATATCTGGCTATCGCACATCTGAAGGGAAATGAGCCCTTTGTTTTGATTGAAGGTGTTCTGGAGCTGCAATATCTGGAAAACAGAGGCTCTGCCTTTGGGATGTTTCAGAATCAGAAGACCTTTATTCTTTTGACCGGAATCGTATTTATGGCTGTGATCCTGTTTTTTCTCTTCAGGCTTCCCGGATACAGGAAATTTAATATTGTGCACATTCTGCTTTCCTGCATTATTGCAGGAGGGCTGGGCAATATGGTGGATCGCGTCCGCTATGACTATGTGGTGGACTTTATCTCCTTTGTTTTGATTAACTATCCGATTTTTAATGTGGCTGATATTTATATTGTGCTGTCTACAATCGGACTTTTTATATTGTTTTTATTTGTATTTAAGGAGCAGGATCTGGAATTTTTAAATTTCAGGAAGAATCGCAGCAAAGATTTGAAATGAAACAGGGAAAGGCGGCTTCCATGGAGGAATTCCGTTTTCAGATAACGGAGGATATGGTGGATGAACGAATCGACAAGTGTCTCTGCATTTTATTGGATTCTCTCTCCCGGTCCTATTTTCAAAAATTAATAAAAGATGGCCTTGTGTTGGTAAACGGCTATCCTGTAAAAGGCAGTTACCGGGTGCAGGCTGACGACTGTGTGGCATTTTCTCTTCCCGAAACAGCGGAACCGGCAATCGTGCCCGAAGATATCCCTCTTGATATTCTTTATGAGGATGAGGATTTAATTGTAGTCAATAAACCGAAGGGCATGGTGGTGCATCCCGCAGCAGGTCATTACAGTGGTACACTGGTAAACGCCCTGCTTTTTCACTGCGGACAGAGTCTGTCAGGTATAAACGGTGTTTTAAGGCCGGGAATTGTGCATCGTATTGATATGGACACCACCGGTTCCATCATCGCGTGTAAAAATGACAGGTCTCATGCATCTATTGCGGAACAGCTTAAGGAACACACTGTAAACAGACGTTATCATGCAGTCTGTTGCGGAGTTCTTTCCAACGATGAAGGCATAATTGATAAGCCCATAGGGAGGGATCCCAGGGATCGGAAGAAAATGGCGGCAAATGTAAAGGACGGTAAAAGAGCCGTAACGCGCTACCGGGTTTTACAGCGGTTTAACGGATATACCTATATTGAATGCACACTGGAAACAGGGAGAACTCATCAGATCAGAGTGCATATGGCCAGCATAGGACATCCTCTGTTGGGCGATAAGGTGTATGGCTTTGCGCGATGTCCTTTCCCTCTGGAGGGACAGACATTACATGCAAAAATCCTTGGCTTTGTGCATCCCTCCACGGGAAAATATATGGAATTAGACGCTCCATTGCCGGAATATTTTCGGCATCTGCTAAATATACTGAGCCAAACCGTTTTGATCTGATAAATTCCGGGAAGTTCAATATTTGTTGAATTTTTTGTGTAAGATTGCTTTTAGGGAAAAACAAGCTGCTTCTGTCGGTAAATTTATATAAATGAATAAAAAAAATAGATTATTGGTTGTGCAAAAGGCAAAAATATTGTATAATATGGATAGATAAATGCCGGGCCATTTACAGGAGGCGCATTTATACTTTAGACAGAAGGCAGGTGTTTGTATGAATACTATTATTACCATTGGACGTCAGTTTGGTTCCGCCGGACGAGAAATCGGAGAGAAGGTTGCTGAGTATTTCGGAATTAAGTGTTATGACAAGGAGCTTCTTACCCGGGCCGCACAGGAAAGCGGATTTTGTGAGGAGATGATTAAAAATCATGATGAAAGGCCGACAAATTCCTTCCTGTACAATCTGGTTATGGATACGTATTCCTTTGGATACAATTCATCATCCTTTGTAGATATGCCCATCAGCCATAAGGTGTTTTTGGCTCAGTTTGACACTATAAAAAAGATTGCGGACGAGGGCCCCTGCATTATAGTAGGCCGCTGTGCCGATTACGCCCTTGCAGATTATAAAAACTGTGTACATCTGTTTATTTTTGGCAATGAAGACGTAAAGGTGAAGCGCATCATGCAGAAATATGATCTGCCGGAGGCAAAGGCCCGGGAGATGATTGTGAAGAAGGATAAGCAGCGTCAGAGCTACTATAATTATTATTCCTCCAAAAAGTGGGGACGTGCGGATAGTTATGATTTGTGCATCAACAGCAGTGTTCTTGGAGTGGAAGGCACAGTAAAGCTGATTATTCAGTATGTGAAGGATTTCGAGAAGCGCAGCGCCGCAAAATAAATAAGATAAATAAAGTATTGACAAAAAAAGGCACCTCATGCTATGATACTACAGTATGCCGCATAACTAGGTATAAGTGTGTTTTCAAGAAAACATCACCAACGTTAGCGAGTAAATGAATGAAGCTTTGGCGTAGTTCATGAATAGGAGGTGCCTTAATTATGTACGCAATTATTGCAACAGGTGGAAAACAGTATAAGGTTTCCGAGGGAGATGTAATCAAGGTGGAAAAACTTGATGCAGAGGCCGGAAATACCGTTACTTTTGACCATGTAATCGCAGTAAGTGACGAGACCCTGAAGGTGGGAGCCGACGTTGCCAATGCAACTGTTTCCGCAACCGTAATGGAGCAGGGAAAAGGTAAAAAGGTTATTGTATATAAATACAAGAGAAAAACCGGCTACCATAAGAAAAACGGTCATAGACAAGCATACACTCAGGTTAAGATTGACAAGATCAATGCGTAAGCGTTATGACTACAGTTGTTATCCGCAAGGACAATCATAATAATTACAGAGGCTTTCTCTGTATGGGACATGCACAGTACGCAAAAAAGCGTTTTTTTGGAACCGAGCCCGACATTCTCTGCGCAGCTATTTCCATGATGGTGATTAGCACCATAAATTCTTTGGAGGAACTGGCAGGAGAAAGGCTCACATTAGTCTCCAATGAGGAGACGGGTTTCATTCGATGTGATTTTGACGAACCGTTGCAGGAAAAGTCTGTTTTCCTCGTGGATTCCATGGTTTTTTCCTTGGAAAATCTGAGTGAAAAATATGGCGGACAGTATTTGCAAGTAAAATTTGAGGAGGTGTAGACCATGTTTCATTTGAACCTTCAATTTTTTGCACATAAAAAGGGAGTTGGGTCCACTAAAAACGGGAGAGACTCCGAATCCAAGAGATTAGGTGCGAAGAGAGCTGACGGGCAATTCGTAAAAGCAGGAAATATTCTGTACAGACAGCGCGGAACAAAGATTCACCCCGGTGTAAATGTTGGTATTGGCGGAGACGATACATTGTTTGCATTGGTTGACGGTGTTCTCAGATTTGAGAGAAAGGGCCGCGATAAGAAACAGGCTTCTGTGTATCCTGTGGAGAAATAATGCGAGTTTTGCGGGACTTCAAACATAATGCTTGTTTGAAGTCCTTTTAAGTGAAAAAAGGCCGGAAACCATCCGCTGCCTGAAAAGGAGGACCTGGCAATGTTTGCTGACAGAGCCAAAATTTATGTGAGAAGCGGTAAGGGAGGAGACGGACACGTTTCCTTCCGAAGAGAAAAGTATGTTCCAAACGGCGGCCCTGACGGCGGGGATGGCGGTCGTGGCGGAGACGTAATTTTTGAAGTTGACGAAGGACTGAATACCCTGGTAGATTTCAGACACATCCGCAAATATGCAGCACAGGATGGCCAGAATGGCGGAAAAAGAAACTGCCGGGGGAAAGATGGGCAGGATATAGTGATAAAGGTTCCGGAGGGAACAGTTATAAAAGAAGCCCAGAGCGGTAAAGTGATTGCCGATATGTCAGGGGAAAACAAAAAAACCGTTCTCTTAAAGGGCGGCAGGGGGGGGAACGGCAATCAGCACTATGCTACCAGCACCATGCAGGCGCCGAAATACGCCCAGCCCGGACAACCGGCCCAGGAGCTTGAACTTTTTTTGGAATTAAAAGTAATTGCTGATGTAGGTCTTGTGGGTTTCCCCAACGTAGGAAAATCTACTTTTCTTTCCAGGGTAACCAATGCCAGACCGAAAATAGCCAATTATCATTTTACCACTCTGAATCCTAATCTGGGAGTTGTTGACCTGGAGGGAACAAAGGGCTTTGTAATTGCCGATATACCGGGGCTGATTGAAGGAGCTTCTCAGGGCATAGGGCTGGGACATGAATTTCTGCGCCATGTAGAGAGGACGAAGGTAATCATTCATATCGTAGATGCCGCCGGTACCGAGGGAAGAGATCCTGTGGATGATATTTATGCCATTCATAAAGAGCTTGAGGCATACAATTCTCAGCTTGCACAAAAGCCCCAGGTCATCGCCGCCAATAAGATGGATGTTGTGAATCCTGGAAGCGCAAATCCCATTGAACTGATTCGGAGCGAATTTGAGCCGAAAGGAATTTCAGTTTTTCCCGTTTCTGCGGTTACCGGGGAAGGGATCAGGGAAATTCTCTATCATGTAAATAAAATGCTGGAAGATATAGGAGAGGAAATTACTGTCTTTGAGCAAGAATATTTTCCCGAGTCTCAGCCTGAGTATTTAAACGAGCCTTATACGGTGGTTTATGATGAAACGGAAGATGAATTCGTTGTAGAGGGACCCAGAATTGAAAAAATGCTGGGATATACAAATCTTGAGAGTGAAAAGGGATTTACCTTTTTCCAGAAATTTTTGAAGGATACGGGAATCCTCAGGGAGCTGGAAGCCTTAGGAATTAAAAAGGGAGATACCGTGCGTATGTACGGGCTTTCTTTTGAGTATTATAAATAGCAGGAGGATATTATGACCAGTAAGCAGAGAGCATATTTGAAGGGACTTGCAAGCGTCCTTAATCCTGTTTTTCAGATAGGGAAATCAGGCCTGACTCCTGAGGTGACCCAGGCCGTAAGCGAAGCATTCCATAATAACGAATTGATCAAGGTAGCTGTTTTAAAAAACTGTCTGGAGGATCCCAGGGCTGTCGCGGAAATGTTGTCTGAACGGACAGGCTCGCAGTTGGTGCAGGTTATCGGCCGTAAAATTGTTTTGTACAAGCCTGATGAGGATAAACCCAAAATCCTTTTGCCCGGGTGATGCATATGAAAAAAATCGGCGTGATGGGAGGTACCTTTAACCCTATTCATATTGGACATATGATGCTGGCGGAAGCGGCAAGGGATGAATTTTCATTGGATGAAATCTGGCTGATTCCTACAGGTTTTTCTTATATGAAAAATCCCCGGGATGTTCTTTCTGCAGAGGAACGCTATCGCATGACCTGCTTGGCGGTTAAGGACAATGATAAAATGCGCTGCCTGGATATGGAAATACGGCGGCAGGGACGCACTTACAGCTATGAGACCATGGAGGAATTAAAAGACAGCTTCCCTGAAACAGAATTTTTCTTTCTGGTGGGGGCGGACTGCTTGTTTGCCATGGAAAGCTGGAAATTTCCCGAACGTCTTTTTAGAGCCTGCAGCATTATTGCGGCTGTCAGAGAAGGCACAGATATGCCAAAGATGGAACGGAAGCGTCTGGAATTGGAACAGCGCTACGGAGCAATAATTTTTCTATTCTCTTTCAGGAACCTGGAGATATCCTCCACTGATATCAGGGAAAGAATATACGGCGGTAAAAGCATCCGTTATCTTGTGCCGGATATAGTGATGCGTTATATTGAGAAAAATGGACTTTATAAATATTGAGTTGGCGCCCGCTAAAGCGAATAAAGGGTATAAGAATGAAAGAAACCGAATTAAAGAAGATTAGAAAAGCTCTGGAGAAGTCGTTAGACCCAAAACGCTATGAGCACACATTGGGGGTGGAATACACAGCCGCCGCACTGGCCATGCGTTATGACGCGCCTATTTTCAGCGCCCAGCTTGCAGGGCTTTTGCATGACTGCGCCAAATGCATGTCGGATGAAAAGAAATTATCGCTCTGTCAAAAGCATAATATAGCGATGAATGAGACGGAAAAAAGAAACCCCTATCTGCTTCATGCGAAAGTAGGAAGCTTTTTGGCTACGGAAAAATATCGTGTGGATGATGAGGATGTACTGAACGCCATTCTCAGTCATACTACCGGCAGACCTCAGATGAGTCTTTTGGAAAAAATTATCTTTGTCGCAGACTATATTGAACCCGGCAGGAAGCAAGCGCCGAATCTGAGAGAAATTCGAAGGCTGGCTTTTATAGATCTGGACAAGGCTCTTGTAAAGATATTGGAGGATACTTTGTATTATCTTACGGAAAACGGAGGAGAAACGGATCCTATGACACAAACAACCTATGACTATTATTGCGCGAAGAATGGAGAAGGGAATGGAAAATAACAAGACAAGAACAGTTGCTGCACTGGCGATTAATGCGCTGAGGGATAAAAAGGCGGAGGATGTCAGAGTAATTGACATTAGTCAGGTGTCAGTGCTGGCAGATTATTTCATCATTGCAGGAGGAAGTAATAAGAATCAGATACAGGCGCTCAGCGATCATGTGGAGGAAACATTGGGTAAAGCCGGTTTTCCTGTACGACAGGTGGAAGGCTATGCTGCCGCAAACTGGATTCTGCTTGATTTTGGGGATATTATTATTCATATTTTCGATAAAGAGAACAGACTGCTGTACGATCTTGAAAGAATCTGGAGAGATGGAAGACAAGTGGAAGCGGACTCTTTGTAAAAGAGACACCGGCAGTATGAAAGGGGGATTAGCCATCCCCCTTTTTTTCAGATCTTTTTATGAATCGGTACGGTCACCGAGCTTCATATAAAAAGTAAGCAGATACAGGCCGCATATGCCAACAATAGTATACACAATGCGGGATAACCAGGACATGTCGCCAAAGATGAACGCCACAAGGTCAAAGCGGAAAAGACCGATCAGTCCCCAGTTAATTGCACCCACAATAGCAATTGTCAGCGCTGTGCCATCCAAAAATTTATTTCCCATGACAGTTAACCTCCATTCATTGCTTCAAGATTATTCTTTCCGCTGATATAATATTTATGCAGGAAGGATTGCAGTTTTTTGAAATTGTTATTGACAAAGAAAGGGCAAAAGCGTATTATTCATAACAATAGAAAGTTCATGGAATGTCTTTCTGTTATTATGAATAATAGTTGTATACAAATATATTTGTATGCAATTAATTAAAAAGGAGGTAGCTATTATGAAAAGATTTAACAGATTAGTAAGTGCCGCCGTAGTTTCTGCCATGGTACTGGCAATGGCGGGCTGCGGTAATACGGGTGCCGGCTCCGGCAGCCAGAGCGCAGATTCCTCTGGAGCAGAGAACGCACAGGAGGGAACGTCGGCACAGGCGAGCTCTGGGAGCGGAGCAGGATCCTTTATGATCGGCAGCATGGGACCGCTAACCGGAGACAATGCGGTCTATGGAATTGCAGTTCAGAATGCCGCGCAGCTGGCTGTGGACGAAATTAATGCGGCGGGCGGTGTAAACGGATATACCCTTGAGCTGAATTTCCAGGATGATGAGGCTGATCCTGAGAAGGCTGTAAATGCATATAATGTTTTGAAGGACTGGGGCGCACAGATAATTATGGGTGCTGTTACCAGCGGCGCCTGCATTGCGGTTACCGAAAAGACCATGGAAGATAATATGTTCCAGCTTACACCTTCAGGCTCCGCTGTTGAATGTGCGCAGTACGACAACTGTTTCCGCGTTTGCTTTTCCGACCCGAATCAGGGCGCCGCATCCGCCCGCTATATCGGTGAAAATGCACTGGCTTCAAAAGTGGCGATTATCTATGACAGCTCCAACGTTTACTCTACAGGAATCTATGAGAGCTTTGTTCAGGAAGCAGCAAACCAGAATTTTGAGATTGTTGCGGCTGAAGCCTTCACTTCAGACAATAAGACCGATTTTTCCGTACAGCTTCAGAAGGCAAGGGATGCTGAGGCAGATTTGGTTTTTCTTCCCATTTACTATCAGGAATCTTCTCTGATTTTGACCCAGGCAAACAGCATGGGATATGCGCCCAGCTTCTTCAGCTGTGACGGGATGGACGGCATTTTGAGCGTTCAGAATTTTGATCAGAGCCTTGCAGAAGGCGTTATGCTTTTGACTCCTTTTGCGGCAGACGCAGAGGATGAGCTTACGCAGTCTTTTGTCACTTCTTATCAGGAAAACTTTGGTGATATACCCAATCAGTTTGCAGCAGATGCATACGATGCCATATATGCGATTAAGGCGGCAATCGAGCAGAGCGGCGTAACCCCTGATATGAGCGTATCCGATATTTGTGAGGGACTGAAAGGCGCAATGACACAGATCACCATAGATGGTCTGACCGGCACGGGAATGACCTGGACAGCAGATGGCGAACCAAACAAGGAGCCCAAAGCTGTTAAAATTGTAAATGGCGTTTATACAGCAATGTAAGGATATTTCAACCAAAGAGGGTTGCCATGACGGCGGCCCTCTACTTTTATTCAAGACAATGGAAAGCTGCAGAGCGTGCCGTCTTGTGTTCGGCGCGGAGAAAAGCTTCCTGTCATGGATGCATATCCGGCACAGAGAATTAATTGCTTGCCAGGTACGGACACATCTGCTATACTGAATATTATGTGAAAAATATATGCTAAGACACTAACGGGAGGTACCTATGAGCTTTATTACATACTTAATCAACGGAATCAGCCTCGGCAGCGTTTATGCGTTGATTGCGCTCGGATATACCATGGTTTACGGCATTGCAAAAATGCTTAACTTTGCACACGGTGATGTTATCATGGTGGGAGCTTTCACCACCTATACTATTTGCAGCACAATGGGAATGTCGCCTTTCATTGGTGTTCCGGCAGCCGTGATTGTATGCACTCTTTTGGGCATGGTTATTGAAAAAATTGCATATAAGCCTCTGCGCAGGGCATCGTCCCCATTGGCGGTTCTGATTACCGCTATTGGAGTCAGCTATCTGCTTCAAAATCTTGCGCTTTTGATTTTCGGTGCAGACACAAAATCGTTTACCTCAGTTGTGTCCCTTGAGCCGGTGCTGCTTGCGGGAGGACAGATTAATATTACGGGCGAGACCATAGTCACCATTATATCCTGTATTGTGATAATGGCGGGACTGGTCCTCTTCATCAATAAAACGAAAGCCGGGCAGGCAATGCTGGCCGTTTCCGAGGATAAGGGCGCAGCTCAGCTGATGGGAATTAATGTAAACGGAACCATAGCGTTGACATTTGCCATAGGTTCGGCTCTTGCGGCAATTGCCGGCGTGCTTCTGTGTTCGGCTTATCCTTCTTTAACTCCTTATACTGGTTCCATGCCGGGCATTAAGGCTTTTGTGGCCGCTGTATTCGGCGGAATAGGTTCTATTCCGGGAGCTTTCATCGGAGGTATTCTTCTGGGGATTATTGAAATTTTCAGCAGAGCTTATATTTCTTCTCAAGTGAGCGACGCAATTGTATTTGCCGTGCTGATTTTGGTTCTGCTTGTAAAACCTACTGGACTTCTCGGAAAAAACATTCAGGAAAAGGTTTAGGGAAAGTGTATGAAAAAGAAAATGAAATTGAGCAAATCCTTAAAGAGCAATTTAATTACCTACGGAATTGTAATAGCAGCATATATCATTATGCAGCTTCTGATAGCGTCGGGCAGTCTGAGCAGTCTTTTGGAGGGGCTTTTAGTGCCGCTGTGTTCATATGCTATTCTGGCTGTATCCCTGAATTTAACGGTGGGTATTTTGGGAGAGCTGAGTCTTGGACATGCGGGCTTTATGTGTGTGGGAGCGTTTACCAGCGCATTTTTTTCCAACTGTATGGAGGATGCTATTCCCTATGCCGGGATCCGCTTTGTGATAGCCATACTGATTGGAGCGGCCTGCGCCGGAATTTTTGGTATTTTGATTGGAATTCCCGTTTTGCGCCTTAAAGGGGATTACCTGGCGATAGTCACTCTTGCCTTTGGAGAAATCATTAAAAATATTATTAATATCATATACGTAGGAGTGGACGAAAATGGGATTCATTTTTCTGCAACCAGTTCCATGGATTTGAACCTGTCGGAGAACGGTACGGTTATTATTAAGGGCGCTCAGGGAATAACCGGCACCCCAAATGATTCCACCTTTACAGCAGGAATCATTTTGCTTCTGATTACACTGTTCATTGTTTTGAATTTGATTCATTCCAGAGATGGACGGGCTATTATGGCCATTCGAGACAATACCATAGCAGCAGAGTCAATTGGAATTAATATTACAAAATATAAGCTTATGGCTTTTTCCATTTCTGCAGCCCTTGCTGGAGCGGCTGGAGTTTTGTATGCCCATAATATTTCATCTTTGGCTGCAACCACAAGGAATTTCGGCTATAATATGTCCATTACCATACTTGTCTTTGTGGTTCTTGGTGGGATCGGCAATATCCGGGGCTCCATGATTTCCGCTGTGGTACTGACGTTGCTGCCGGAACTTCTCAGAGGGGTTAACAATTATCGTATGCTGATATATGCTGTTGTTTTGATTGCCATGATGCTGTTTAATTGGGCGCCTGCGGCGATTGCCTGGCGTGAAAAAACAGCTTACAGGTTCAAAATAAAAAAGAAGGCAAAGGAGGCGGAATAATTATGGCATTATTGGAAGTCAAAAATCTAAGTGTCTCCTTTGGCGGGCTTAGGGCTGTAGATGATTTCAGTGTGGAGATAGATAAGGGATGCCTTTATGGATTGATTGGGCCAAATGGAGCAGGAAAGACAACTGTTTTCAATCTTCTGACAGGGGTTTATAAACCAAATGAAGGAATTATTACCCTGGAAGAAAAAAATATCACCGGGCTGAAAACCATAGATATTAATCGCCAGGGAATTGCGAGAACCTTTCAGAATATCCGGCTTTTTAAAGCATTGTCCGTGATAGACAATGTAAAGGCAGGACTTCACAATCATTTAAAATACAGCTCTTTTGCAGGGATATTTCGTCTTCCGATTTTTTTCAGAACAGAAAAGCAGATGACAGAGGAGGCCATGGAGCTTTTGAAAGTTTTTGGCTTGGAAGATGAAGCTGATACACTTGCGGCGAACCTTCCCTACGGTAAACAGCGTAAGCTGGAAATTGCCAGAGCCCTTGCTACAAAGCCTAAACTTTTGCTGCTGGATGAACCGGCAGCCGGAATGAACCCTAATGAGACGCAGGAGCTGATGAATACCATTCGATTTGTTCGAGATCATTTTGACATGACTATCTTGCTCATTGAGCATGATATGAAGCTTGTGAGCGGAATTTGTGAGGAGCTTACCGTCCTGAATTTCGGCCGTATTCTGTGCCATGGAAAGACGGCAGAGGTGTTGAACGATCCCGAAGTAATCAAGGCTTATCTGGGCGAATAGGAGGACGTACCGATGGCAATGTTGGAAGTTAAGGATTTAAGGGTGAATTACGGTGTGATTCAGGCGATAAAGGGTGTTTCCTTCCATGTGAATGAAGGGGAGGTTGTTGCGCTCATAGGCGCTAACGGCGCTGGAAAAACAACTATATTGCACACGGTTTCCGGCCTGCTTTCTCCCAGCTCCGGAAGTGTGGTTTTTGAGGGAAAGGATATTGTAAAAACACCTGGTCACAAGATTGTAGTTATGGGTATGGCCCATGTGCCGGAGGGCAGAAGAGTATTTGCTCAGCTTACCGTTCTTCAAAATCTTAAGATGGGGGCTTATACACGCAGAGATAAGGAAGAAATTACCCAGACTCTGAGAACCGTTTTTGACCGTTTTCCGCGCCTTGAAGAACGCCAGAATCAGCTTGCAGGCACTTTGAGCGGCGGCGAACAGCAGATGCTCGCTCTGGGACGGGCGCTGATGTCCCATCCCAAAATTATTTTGATGGATGAGCCTTCCATGGGGCTGTCTCCGATTCTTGTAAATGAGATATTCGATATTATTCAGGAAGTCAGCAAAAGCGGAACAACCGTACTCTTAGTGGAGCAGAATGCTAAGAAAGCGCTTTCTATTGCAGACAGAGCTTACGTGCTTGAAACGGGTGAAATTGTTTTGGAAGGCAAAGCAAGGGAGCTTCTCCACGATTCATCTGTTAAAAAGGCTTATCTTGGGGAGTAGGAGGGAAAATCCATGGAAAATATAGTCATAACAATAGCCAGGCAATACGGAAGCGGCGGTCGTACTGTGGGAGAAATGCTGGCAGATAAACTGGACATTCATTACTACGATAAGGAATTGATGAAGCTGGCAAGCGATGAGAGCGGTATCAATGAGGCCCTTTTCGTAAATGCGGACGAAAAAATAAAAAGTACGAAGCTGTTCAGAATTGCCAGAAGCGCTTATAATGGAGAATTGATACCGCCGGAGAGTGACGATTTTACTTCTAATGATAATCTGTTTAATTACCAGGCGAAAATTATCCGAGAGCTTGCGGATGAGGAGTCTTGTGTGATTATTGGAAGATGTGCGGATTACGTATTAAAAGAGTATGATAATGTGTTGAGCGTATTTGTGCATGCCCCCAGAGATTTCTGTCTGGAACAGGCTTCTAAAAAGCATAGCATGAATGCCAGAGAACTGGAACGTTTTGTTCAGAAAACAGATAAGCATCGGGCAGATTATTATAAGTATCATACAGGAAGAGAGTGGACAGATGCAAGAAATTATGATTTATGTCTGGATAGCTCAAAGCTTGGATTTGACAGGTGTGTGGAAGAAATTATCGCATATATGAATGTGAGGTTCGGCTGAATCAGGAAATGCCATGCTTCAATGGCAATTCACGCAGGGATGAAATGACATCAAACAAAAGGAAGAAAATGGTCAATATAGTTACTGACAAACATGAGAAGAAAAATATATCCCGTAAAATTTTAGAGTCATTGCCGGAATGGTTTGGGATAGAAGAATCCAGAGAAAAATATATTGCGGATAGCCAGGAACAGCTATTTTTTGCTTATATTCAGGATGGCATACCGATTGGTTTTTTGTGTCTGAAAGAAACGGGAAAGGATACTGCAGAGCTTTCTGTAATGGGTGTGCTGAAAACACATCATCAAAGTGGAATCGGGAAAAAATTGTTTTCTGCGGCAAAGGAATATGCTCGGAATAAGGGATATTTTTTTCTCCAGGTGAAAACCGTTCAGACTGGGCAATATGAAATTTACGATCGCACCAATAGATTCTATATCAGTCTTGGATTCAAAGAATTTGAAGTATTTCCCACACTTTGGGATCAGAAAAATCCCTGCCAGGTATATGTAATGTCCCTGCAAACATAGCTTCTGCTGACTCTCTAATAAAATGTAAAAGTCTTACGCTCCGCAGTTATCTGCGGGGCGTTTGTTTTTTACAGGATCATTTGCTGATGAGAGACTTCAAAGAAAAGATCAGCGATAGAAGCGGAATACGCCAAATACAACTCCTAAAATTTGACATTCCTTTACAATAATAGGCTCCATAGAATCATTTTCAGGCTGCAAGCGAATGTGCCCATCTTCCTTATAAAAAGTTTTTACAGTGGCGGAATCATCAATCAAAGCCACAACAATCTGGCCGTTTTGAGCAGTATTACAGCAGTTTACAAAAACTCTGTCTCCATTAAAAATACCTGCATTAATCATGGATTCTCCCCGGACGTTAAGGATAAAGGACTCCCCTTTGGGGACAACATCTGCAGGAATGGGAAAGTAGTCCTCTATATTTTCTTCCGCAAGGATGGGCTGGCCGGCCGCAACATTTCCAATAACAGGCAGACTCACCATTTCTGTACGAACCATCTGGAAATTGTCATCACAGATCTCTATCGCCCTGGGCTTTGTAGGATCTCTTCGGATATACCCGTTTTTCTCAAGCGTTTCAAGGTGAGAGTGCACGGAAGATGTAGACTTCAAATGAACAGTTTCACAAATCTCCCGTACTGTGGGCGGATAACCTTTTTTTAATATTTCTAATTTGATATAGTCAAGAATTTCTTGCTGCTTCGGCGTGATTTTTCCAAAAGCCATATTGGGAGTCCTCCAATGAATTAGTCATTTTGTTTCTGTGGTTGTTGTATGTTTCAGTATAGCATATAAAAGACAAAAAAGCAAACATATATTCCAAAAATATGTTCGATTTTTCTGTTGACAAACATTTGTTCTTTGTATATAATCCGAGTATAGAACAAATGTTTCCGAACAATTGTTTCGTTTGTATGGTATCGATAATAGGAGAGTAAGGAATATGAGAGCACAGGAAGCGCTGTACAGAAATATACTACAGAAAAAACATCTGCAGAAAAGAAATATGGAGTTCTGCAGAAAAGCCGGTATACATAAAAGAAACATCCTCGGTAAAAGCCTTCTGCTTATTATAATGACCTGCCTCATCATAGTATGCGGAATTTCTTATCATGCTGTAAACATAAGCGCTGATACCGGAGAAAAAACCATTTTATTTAAGTATTATACCAGTGTCCCTGTACGATATGGAGAGACTCTCTGGGAGATTGCAGACGAATATATTGATTACAGTCAGTACCAGGACAAAAATGATTATGTTAATGAGGTAATGAGTATTAACCAACTGAATGAGGATGGTACGGTGAAGGCCGGTCAGCATTTGATCCTTCCATATTATTCTGCGGAATATAAATAATTCGGTTCCTGAAGTCCGCGCTGTTGAATGATGAGAATCAATCAACACGCGGAGCCGTCACGAGCTTTGGAAAAGTTGGCTACTGGTCAGGCTTTTCCCTGAGATGAACGGCATTTGCCGCGCGGCGCCTTCTTTCATCTTCTAATGCAGCATAATGCTTTCTGGTGGTATTAACATCCTTATGCCCAAGTACGTCGGCTACCAGATAGATATCCCCGGTTTCCTGATACAGAGTAGTGCCATATGTGCTTCTCAGCTTATGAGGGGTAATTTTTTTCAATGTGGTAACTCGGGAGGCGTATTTTTTTACAAGGTTTTCCACAGAGCGAACTGCCATGCGGCGGTTTTGCAGAGAGAGAAACAAAGCTTTTTCACTTCCCTCTGCAGGAATCATATGATTTCTCAATTCAAGATAATCCAATAGAGCGGTTTCCACTTCCTCTCCAAAATAAATAACTGCTTCATAGCCCCCCTTTCTACGTATTTTGATTCCTCCCACATCAAAATTGATATCCGTAATATCAAGACCTACGCATTCGGACACACGTATTCCGGTGCCCAAAAGAAGAGTAAGCAGAGCTACATCGCGTACTTTTGTTTTTTTATGATATTCCAGCTCTTTTTTTGTAAGTTTTGTACCTTCTTCCACCTGATCCAAAAGAATTGCGACCTCATTTGGTTCGAGACGAATGATTTCTTTTTCATGCCTTTTTGGAAGAGGAATCAGTGCGGCAGGATTTTTTTCTATCATCTCATTTTGAAAAAAATAATTATAAAAGCTTCGAAGAGAAGCAAGCTTCCTTGCTTTTCCTCTCTCCTCATTTGTAATATCTTTTCCCGCCTTTTGGTACAAGGTAATATATTCCAGATATTCTTCAATGTCCATACGGGTAAGCTTATCCAAAATGGACAGTGGATAGTCCTTCATATCCATCTTAGAGCATATGCTGTTTTTCTCATGCAGAAATTCAAAGAAAAGCCTTAAATCGTATGCGTAGGCTAATCGTGTCCGTGAAGAGGTGTAGTCCTCAATTCCTCGGAAGAACATCCTGCAGAAACCGGGGAGAGTTTCCATGACGACTCTCAGTTTCTGTATATTCTGCTTATTCTGCGCATCATGGTAGTTGTCATTTTTTATTACTGCCAAAGCTTTCCCAACCTTTCATATTTCCTTTACGGATTGCGGTAAACATCCGCTCTTTTACACCGGGATTTTCCAGATTCAGCTGTCGGAGAAGATTTTTCACATACTCCCGCTTTGTGTGGCCATCCACAGGGCAAGGGCTTTTTACTACCGGAACATTATACTTGTTAACAAAGCCAATCACATCAGATTCATTCATATACATGAGGGGTCTTATGACAGTCAGATCCATTCGATCCAAATAGGTGACAGGAGAAAAGGTATGAAAGCGCCCTTCATAAATTAACGACATAAGCATGGTCTCCACCACGTCATCTTTGTGATGGGCATAAGCCACCTTGTTGCAGCCCGCAGCTTTGATTCCCTGGTTTAAAGCCCCCTTTCTCATTTTTGCACACAAGGAACAGGGATTTGTTTCTTTACGATCTTCAAAGACAACCTTTGCAATATCCGTTTTGATAATCGTATATTCTACCTGCAGTTCTCCGCATAGAGTATGTATCTTTTCTAAATTCAAATTGTCAAATCCCAGATCTACGGTAACCGCGTGAATATCAAATCGCATGGGATAAAAGCGTCTCAGACTGCTAAGGGCATACAGGAGAGTCAGACTGTCTTTTCCGCCGGAAATGCCTACTGCGATTTTATCATTTTCTTCAATCATATGGTAATCGTCCGCTGCTTTGCGAACATAGCTTAACACCTGTTGTAATTTCATAATCATGCCTCCGTTTCGACTACTATTTTATTATTTTCACAGTTTAAAAACAATAGGCAATTATATTTTTTGAAAAGAAGGATATACTCTCAATGAAAGAAAAAGCTGGAATATACAGAAAAGATGTATATCCGAAGTCAGAAAGGAGATATTTATGGCTATTGCATTTCGCGAAAGTGAAACCAAAGATAATTTAATGAGGGCGTTTGCCGGTGAAAGTCAGGCGCGTAACAGATATACCTTTGCCGCATCCCAGGCTAAGAAAAACGGATTGTATGTGGTAAGCGCCATTTTTGCATTCACGGCTTCTCAGGAAAAGGAGCATGCAGAGATTTTCTATCATCATCTCAACGAAATGGCCGGTGAGACAATTACCGTGGATGGAGGATACCCTGTGGATATTACAGAGGACGTTGAAAAACTTCTCTCCATGGCGCAGCACAATGAATACGAGGAACATGATCCGGTATACAAGGCATTCGGAGAAAAGGCTATGGCAGAAGGCTTTAAAAATATTGCCGCCTCCTTTTTTCAGATTGCGGAAATTGAAAAAATTCACGGAGACCGCTTCGGTAAATACGCTCAGTTATTGAGAGAGGGCAAGTTGTTTGTTTCCGATGTGGAGACAGAGTGGATGTGTCTGAACTGCGGATTTGTGTATAAAGGACCGGAAGCTCCTGCGATATGTCCTGTTTGTAAACATGACAGAGGATACTTTATAAGATTTGAGCTTGCCCCTTACGGAAGATAATTTTCCAAACCTTTACTTGTGATATGAAGTCTTTCAGTGTATTATAATATTAACAGAAAAGGATTTTGTTACTGCACAAGAAAGGATCAACCGGATGAAATTCAAGCTGGAGAATAAATATTTTCGCTGGGGCTTAACAGCTTTTTTAGTTATTGCAGCAAGCATTATTTTTTATTATGTAGTATTTTACGGATCGGATATAAAGGTTGGCATAATGGTGGTGACAAACATTCTGATGCCTGTGGTATTCGGGCTTGTTACCGCCTACCTGCTGACACCCGTTCTTAATTTTATAGAAAATAAGATTTTGCTGCCTTTGTGTGACAAATGCAGGCTCCATGCTTCCCCGAAAAGAAATTCCGTTGTGAGGGGAGCAGGAATATTCTTGACCTTTCTTCTTCTTTTTGCTCTGATATACAATCTTTTTGGAATGCTGCTTTCTCAAATTGTTCCGAGCATTCAGAATAT
Source organism: uncultured Acetatifactor sp. (assembly GCA_944383825.1). Classification (GTDB taxonomy): domain Bacteria; phylum Bacillota; class Clostridia; order Lachnospirales; family Lachnospiraceae; genus Acetatifactor. The sequence goes on from CALWRA010000012.1 coordinate 47,508, forward strand.
TGTTCTTAACTTCGATTATTACATTAATAACTTTATAAGATGGCTGAATAGATTTCTGGAAGATAATGTGGAGTTGAAAAATTATGCGACCCGCATGGTAAATACTTATTCTGCCGATGTGGAAGCCTGGCTGAATAATACACTGTTTACTACCACAAGCGAATTGGTCAGGAGAGTTTCACTAAGTGTTATAGGCGTTCTGAAGGTACTATGGAATTTTATTATCGGGTTGATCATCTCGGTATATGTCCTTGCGGGCAAAGAAAAATTCGCAGGTCAGGCAAAAAAAATCACCTACGCTCTATTTGAGAAAAATACTGCAAATATTATTATTAGAAACTTCCGGTTTACCCACCGTACATTCATCGGGTTTATCGGAGGGAAGATTGTGGATTCCCTGATTATTGGAATTCTGTGCTTTATTGGCACTGCAGTTCTGCATACTCCTTACGGAGCATTGGTCAGTGTAATTGTAGGTGTTACAAACGTAATTCCTTTTTTTGGGCCTTACCTGGGCGCTATTCCAAGCATAATTCTTATTTTTGTGGTTGATCCTGCCCACCCCTTAAACTGTGCTTATTTTGTAGTTTTTATAGTGATTTTGCAGCAATTTGACGGAAACTTCCTGGGACCTAAAATTTTAGGAAATTCTACAGGACTTACCGGTTTTTGGGTGATTTTTGCAATCACTCTTTTTGGAGGCCTTTTCGGTGTGCCGGGAATGATTGTGGGAGTTCCTGTTTTTGCAGTAATGTATGCAGCAATTAAATCCATGGTAAACGCAGCATTGACGAAAAAGAATATGCCATATGAAACACAGAAGTATATGAGGGTTGAGAAGATAGATGAACAGGGATTCCATGATTTTGTTCAACGGCCTGCAGAACGGAAAAAATGGGCAAGAATGGGAAAAAGAAAAGAAAATTATAAAGAGACGGGAAAACGTGCAGAAACAAATAGCCGTCAGAACGAAGAGAGAGAAGATTAAATGCGATTTTTGATACAAAGAGTAAGGGAAGCTTCCGTCAATGTGAATGGCTGTGTGATTGGCCGTATTGAAAAAGGATTTTTGGTATTGGTTGGGGTAAACCAGACGGATACCGTACGGACAGCCGAAAAAATGGTGAAAAAAATGATAGGGCTTAGGATATTTGAAGACGAAAATGGGAAAACAAATCTTGACCTGCATTCTGTAAAAGGCCAGCTGCTAATTGTATCACAATTTACATTATATGCAGATTGCCGGAAGGGGAATCGGCCTTCTTTTATCAGAGCTGGAGAACCCCAGAAGGCCAAAGCCCTTTATGAATATGTTATTGAATTGTGCCAAAAAGAAATACCTGTGGTGCAGCAAGGAAGCTTTGGTGCAGATATGAAAATTTCACTGGTAAATGATGGTCCTTTTACAGTCATCCTGGATTCGGATGAGTTATAACTATTCGTTAAAGTTGTCTTTTGCGCATAGTTAATTGTGAGACAATCTATACCATTCCGATCATTACTCCATCAAAAATTTTCATAGGCAGCAAAAAAATAAGCAGCCATTTGAGCTCTGGAGCTGAAAGGTTCTGATTCCAGCAGTGTTCTAACTTCCTCCCGTGTGTAAAAATGGGCTTCAATTTCTTCATTGTCCGAGGTATGTCCTGATATTTCGCCTTCTGCCTCTACAAAGGCAATATAAGTGGTAGTGTCGGAAATGGCCACAGCTGCGTACGAAGGCGGCAATATTGCTTTTATCGATTTTACCCTTAATCCGGTTTCCTCATACAGCTCCCTACGGATACATTCTTCCAGAGTTTCATGCTTTTCCAGCATTCCTGCACAGAGGTTAAAAATTGTGCGGTTTACACCCATGCGGAATTCACGAAGAAGTAAGAGCTTTTTATTGCAGGTGGCAACAATGGATACACCGCTGGGAGCATTTCCCAAATCGTCTATACCGTTCAGCTCTCTTCTGCTGACTATTTCATATTTTTTTTCCCTTCCGGCTTTATTTTTGTAGGTAATCTCATAATTTTTGAGGTATTTTCCATCTTTTACTTTTTCAAATTTTAAAAATTCCAAACTGACGCTCCTTTTTTCATTTATTATCTCATTATTTAAGCTTTAGCTGCTCCTTCAGAGGCTTGCTGTTCTTTTTTCTGGTTATTTCCATAAGTCCCAAAGGCGTAATATCCACAACCATAATTTTTTGTTTGTCACTTTTTACCAAGCTCCGCATTTGCTGCAAGAGCATTTCCTGATGATCTTTAGATAGCATATTTACAAAATCCACAAGAATCATGCCTGAAAGGTTACGAAGGCGCATTTGCAGCGCAATTTCTGCCGCTGCCTCCATGTTGAGAAGGTAAGAACTCTCCTCCTTTTCTCCCTTTGCCCCCCTGCCTTCATATTTTCCGGAATTTACATCAATTACAGTCAGAGCTTCTGTGGGCTCAATCATCAAATATCCGCCCGACTTAAGCCATACGCGTTTGCCAAGAGCTTCGTCAAGCCGTGATTTTACGGAATAAAGTTTACTTAAAGGATATGTGCTATCCTGATAAAGCCGTACTGTTTTGTCCGGCTGCTTCTCTCGACAATAGGCAGAAATCTGTTCCCAAAGCGATTCCTGATCCGTGATAATCTCATCATATTCCCAGGGGTATACAAGAGAGTTCAGCACAGCAGCCCAGCCAGGCAGAGCTTCATGGAGACAGCTGAAGCAGGTTCTATAGGGAGCCTTTTTTAACAGATCGGCAAATTCTGTCCAAAGTCTGTAAAAGGCCGTCAGAAGCTCTTCTTCACTGCAATCTCCTGCCTGGGTACGTATAACTCCGCTTATGGGAATGGGAAGCTCCGCCCGGGGGATAAACCTGCTGCCTTCCAAAATCCCTTTTTCATTCAGAAGATGTAAAATCCTTTTCTTTTGTTCAACGGAAAGCTTGGAAGAAAAGCTGGCGTGGGCTGAAGGATCAAAGCTGAGGACAAAATACTCGTTAGGCAGGGAGACCCTTGCTGTAACAGCTGCCTGCTTCGTCTTCTGTGCTTCTGTAATAATCTGGACCAGAAGCTCATCTCCCTCCAAAATTCTTCCATCGTATCTTCGGTTAAGCAGAAACGGAGCGCCAGCCTCTTTTCTGGAAAGAAAGCAGATTTCCCCATCGGCGATTTCCACAAAACAGGCTCCGATATTGGCAGAAATATTTTTGACCTTTCCCACATAGATAGATCCTATCCTGTTACGCTCTATGGGAAGAACCTGAGCGGCCAACATGCGGCTTTTCTGGAAAAGCATAGCCAGCATAAGATTTTCATACTTCGTAAATATCAGTTTTCCGTCCATAGCATATCGCCCTCCTTAAGAGTACTTTCGTTAACGGTATCCAGAGGAACAAAGCAAGGTTTATCCCGGGTGCCAGTATTAAAAAAAAGCTCCTCTCTATTTACCATAAGAGCGTTTCCCTGCATAGTTTGCCCATTTTGAGCAAAAAGAGCCTCTAAAATCTGGGAAGGTTTGACATTTCCGGCGCTTGAGGCGTCCACCAGCATATAAACGGAAGGCGACTTGAAAGGCTCATCCGCTTCCAGGCCGACTTTTACACCGGAATCTTCCTCCAAAAGAATCATTTTATAAATACCGGGACGCAAATCTATTTCTCGGATTCCTCTTTTGGTCTCCTTCGTAAAAGGAATGGTCTCCTGGGCCAGAAAGGCAGGCAGTGCGCTGAAAAGATCAAACTCTGGTTCTCTCCCCTTTCTGAATCTTACCGTATAAGCTGCGGCAGCTACGCTTGCCATAGCATTCTCAGCATTCTGGGGAAGCGCGCTTACGCCTGTGATTTCAATTCCGGGAACGCTGGCTTTATTTAGCCGTTCTTTTATATCCTCGCAGGAGATCATTGAATTTACCTCAATATCCATATATTCCCCGTTACTCGTAATCCCCACGCCAAGAGGCGCTGCAAAGGACATGATTTGATGGGGGCTAAATCCCGCAGTGTATGCCACATCAATCTGCGCTCTGCGGATCGCCTTCTGGAAAAAGCGCATCACATCCAGATGGCCGATAAAACGCACGGCGCCAAACTTACGAAATTTTATTCTTAATCGCATAATATAGCTTTCCTTTCATCCTTCAAAGCAAATACCGCCGCCAAAGCGGTTGGCTCCGCAGCCCTGACATTTGATCCTGCAGTTTTCGGAAATCTCTTCCCGCTTTGCTTTTTCCCATTCCCTTTTTAGAAATTCCTTCCTCACGCCGCAGTCAATAAAGTCCCAAGGAAAAAGCTCATCAGAATGTCTTTCCCGAAAAGTATAAAAATCTACTGAAAGGCCACATTCATCAAAGGCTTCCATCCATTTTTCATTATGAAAATATTCACTCCATGCATCGTAAAAGCATCCCTTTTTATATACACAAAGAAGAACCTGGGAAAGGCGCCTGTCCCCCCTGGCGAGTACTCCCTCCAGCACGCTGGCGTCCGCCTCATGCCAATTATATTTAATGCTTTTTTGATTCAGCTGCTCTGAAATTGCCTTTCTTGTGAGAAAAGCCTTTTCCAAAAATTCTTCCTTAGTACACTGACCGGCCCACTGAAAAGGAGTAAAGGGCTTTGGAACGAAAAAGGAAGTACTGGCTACAACCTGCACCTTTCCGTTTTTTCGTTCCTGCTTGGGTACCACATCAAAAAATACTGCTGCAATTTTATTGGACAGCTCCGCAATTCCTCTAATATCCTCTTCCGTTTCAGTGGGAAGTCCCAACATAAAGTAAAGCTTTACCCTGGTCCACCCTCCTTTGAAGGCAAGGGCGGAACCCTCCAGAATCGCTTCTTCGGAAAGGCCCTTGTTAATCACATTTCTGAGCCTCTGACTGCCTGCCTCCGGCGCAAAGGTAAGACTGGATTTCTTTACATCCTGCACCTTGCTCATAACATCCAGGGAAAAGGCGTCAATTCTGAGGGACGGAAGGGAGATATTCACATGCTTTCTGCCGCATTCTTCTATCAAAAAATCTATCAGCTCAGGCAGACTGCTGTAATCGCTGGAACTTAAGGAGCTTAAGGATATTTCTTCGTAACCGGTATTTTCCAGCATTTCCAAAGCGTATTTTTGCAGTACTTTCACATCTCTTTCCCGGACGGGACGGTATATTTGTCCGGCCTGGCAGAAACGACAGCCTCTGATACATCCGCGTTGAATTTCCAAAACCACCCTGTCCTGGGTAACCTTGATATAAGGTACCACCGGTTTTACAGGATACCTCACATCTGTTACATTCATAGCGATTTCCTTAAGAATCACAGCTGGAATTCCCTCCTCTGTAGGAGAAAAGGATTTCAGCGTGCCATCCTCATTATAGGAAGCCCGGTAAAAACGGGGAACGTACATTCCTGGAAGCTTAGCCGCTCTCCGAAGAAATTCTGTCCTGCCGGCCTTTTCCCGCCTGCATTTTTTGTATAGATCGAGAAGGTCGCCATATTGAGTTTCTCCCTCTCCGATATAAAACATGTCAAAAAACTCTGCAATCGGTTCCGGATTATAGGTACAGGGCCCCCCTCCGATCACAATGGGGCACTCCTCTCCTCTTTCCTCAGCCCGAAGCGGAATACCGGAAAGGTCCAGAATCTGTAAAATATTTGTGTAACACATTTCGTATTGAATGGTTATGCCGAGAAAATCAAATTCCATGATGGGATCCTGAGATTCCAGAGCAAAGAGCGGAATATGCTCTTTACGCATGATGGCATCCAGATCCACCCACGGGGAATAAACCCGTTCACACCATACATCCTCCATGGAATTAAACATATCATATAGAATCTGTATCCCCAGATGAGACATGCCGATTTCATACACATCAGGAAAACACATAGCAAAGCGAACGTTTACTTTTTCTTTGTCTTTTACCACAGCATTTACTTCATTTCCTATATAGCGGGCAGGCTTTTCCACTTTCATCAGTATATCGTCTGATAATGCCAGTTTTTGACTCATATTTATACTCCATTCCTAATTTTTCTATTTTTGCAGATTTCTTTCATCCTCTTTACATCCCCGGCATCCGTTTCCAAGTCGGAATAGCGAGCCCTTTCATAAATTTCCGCCATTTGAGGAAGTGAAATCCTGCAGGCATATTCTCTGGCGGTGCAAAATTCAGGCTGTCCCTGCAATTCTTCCTTCAAATGAATTTTGTCTGACATGATACGCTTTTTGTACAGCCTTCGCACTCTTTCCGCGGGACTTAAGAAGGAAAAAGAGCTTCTTCCTTTCTGCCGCACGGTACGTATCATATCACATTTTTCCCGTACATCAAATATACCGGGAACATTTTCCCGTATTTTATCTGCGTTTTTATTTGCAAACTGTTCCAGAAGAAACAAATACAGCTTTTTCACGGCCTTACAAAAAAGAGCTGCAAAGGATAAGGAAATGGCCGAAGTAACCAGAAAGAGAAGCACATCCCAGAAAGGAGACCCTTCTGCGGCGGCGGGAAGCTCCATGCCGCCCCCTAAAACAGGCTCCTGAAAGATGTAGGAGGATTCCGGCTCACTATCAGGAAGAATACTAGTCAGAAAAACCAGAACACGTCTTAGAATTTCCTTTGCCATATCAAAAAAAAACGCCAGCCATTGAATATTTGTTGCAGAAAACAGAAGCACGGCGCTTCCCAGGGTATAGGCGAGCACAAGTCCCATGCCGGAACGAAACATTTCTTTCTCAGGAAGGTATCCTGCACTGTTGGCGTTAACCCTGAGAAATCTCTGATATTGTTCCAAATAATAACAGATAAAATAGCTTCCCAGCACAAAGATCAGGGACGCCACATAATAAAAGTCCCACGAAGGGATTCCTTGATAATGCTGCACAAGCAAAGAGGCTGCGGAAAGTAGGATGGCTGTAGCGGGAGAAAAGGCCTCATCATAGCCATCCGAGTGGGATGAAAAACGCAGGTAAAAGGAACGGCACAAATAAAAGGCTCCGCAGAATAACGCAATTCCTCTGCTGATTTCATTCTGCACAGGAAAAACAAAGGCTGCCGCAAACCCTCCCAGATGAAGAAGAAAAAACAGCCAAAAACGTTCTGCAGCTTCCCGTATAATAAAAAAGAAAACAGGAAACAGCCCACACAGTACCCATATCAAAAGATCCGGCTTTTTGGCCTGGGTAAATTTCTCTGCGATTCCCATCACGGCTGCAGCAATGGGAAAAATTCCCCAGTGATTCATTTGTGTTACTAAAATTTCATTAACTATGACGATCCTGCCAAGCTTCATGCTTCTGAATCCTCTCCTAATCAGATATGTGAAGAAACCGAATGCGCCTCTTTATCTTTTCTATCTGCCGTACCGCCTGAGAATGTCCCTGGACAAGATCCGGCTCACTTTCTCCAAGTACAGGATAAAACCAAAGATAGTCTCCCCCTGCATCCTGGTATTTTTCCACAAGGTCCAAGAAATCCTCATAATGATTGGGGGAAACAAAAAAGGTGTAGGCTCCCTGAGATCGAGTTAGAAGAATCTCCTCAAATAGCCCTGAAAAATCCAATGCGGGCGCCTGTGCGTCAACTCTGGCCAAAGCACGGTAAATAACATCCATTTGTCGGTTGCCTGCACAGGAATGAATTATCATCGGCGCTTTTGTAATCACATCAGGACCGTTTCCATAGCAAGCTACCTGCATTCCCTGATTCAAGAAGAAGGCACAGATTCCAGCCGTAATCTGCAGAGCCGCTTCCACGCACTGATCCTTTTTCATGATATTGTTATCCTGGATATTATAAAATACCCGTACAAACCGAAGCGACGTATAATTTTTTTCATTTACCTTAAGCTCCCCTGTCTTGGCCGTGGCCTTCCAGTTAATGCTCTTCATATCATCGAATGGCTGATATTCCCGTATTCCCCGATATTCAAAGGGATCCATGAGAAGATGCCTTCTCATGAGAATTTCTCCGCTTTGCTGCTGCAGAGAAAGATAAAATTCTTTGGTGTCAAAGGGGCGTGGATATACATATATCTCATCTTTCACAGTTATGTGATCCACAAGCTGAGAGGTTAAGAACAAATCTGAAGCCACCAGATCAACATTGTCAATGGTATAATATCCTCTTCTGCCGCCGGTGAATTCCAGATACCTTGTGATTTTTTCTCCGCCTCCAATGCGGAACACATCATTTCGATAAAAACGGTCTGTGGTTCGTGAGCCTCTGGCGTCCGCAAAAAGAAGATGACGGCTGGTCTGAAACTTTACTTTCAGCATGGGAAGAGGAAGACGCTTTCTGTTTTCAATGGTTTCCATCAACTGGGACCGCTCCCCCTCAAATATATGATGTTTTGAGAATACCACGGAAACTCTCAGGTTCCGATTCCAAAGCCTTTGATAAATTCTTTTCTCCAGAAGAAATAAAAGAAGGGCCGCAAGCCCAATGCCAAGCGCTTTTATCATGATGAAAAATCCTCTGTAGGAACGGGAAGGGACTGAATCAGCTTTTCTACAATCTCCTGGGAGGAGGACACTCCGGCCCCTCCGTAGCCCAGAACCATCCTATGGGCCAAAACCGGCACGGCCAAATCCCGAACATCGTCTGGAATCACAAATGTTCGTCCGGCCAAAAAGGCATAAGCTTTTGCGCAGCGAAGCAGGGCCAGTGTTCCCCGGGGACTTACTCCCATAGAAACATTTTCCTGCCTTCTGGTGGCTCCCACGAGATCCACCATATATTCCATGACACAGGGATGAACAAATATCTGATTTGCCGACTCCCTGGCCCTCTCCAAATCTTTTGCAGTATAGACGCTGCCCAGACTTTCAAGAGGATCCTTCTCCATATAGCGCTCTAAAATGGAAAGCTCCTCTTCTCTTGATGGTTGCCCCATAGAAAGTCTCATTATAAAACGATCCATCTGGGCCTCAGGAAGGGGAAAGGTACCTGAGGTTTCCACTGGATTTTGCGTAGCGATGACAAAAAAGGGATTCCCGGCCTCGTAGGATACTCCGTCAATGGTTACCTGACGCTCTTCCATACACTCCAAAAGTCCGGCCTGGGTTCTGGGAGTGGCGCGATTAATCTCATCCGCCAGAAGAATATTGGCAAATACGGGGCCTTTCCTCAAAACGAATTGGTTTTTCTGTCTGTCAAAAACATTCAGGCCGGTTATATCGCTGGGAAGCAGATCAGGTGTGAACTGAATTCTGGAAAAATTTACAGCGATGGTTTTTGCCAGCGTCTTTGCCAGCTTTGTCTTGCCGGTACCGGGAACATCCTCCAAAAGCACATGACCGTCCGCTACAAGAGCAGTAAGAAGAAGGCGTATGGTTCTCTCTTTTCCGATAATTACCTTTGATACATTTTGCAGAAATTCCTCCGCAAATTCTTTTCCGCTCACAGCCATATAAATAAACGCCTCCTTACTCTTGCCTCATACCCCCAATGTCAGTACAAACGTATACTTTATTCTAGCATATTCGGATAAGATGTTCTACTCTTTTTCTTTTGTTCATATTCTATAGTAACTATCAAATCAGGAGAAAAATTTGGAAGGCGCTTCCAGATTTTTATTTGTAAGCATGAGCGATATTTCTATGGAAAAAAAACTGGAGCTTGTACAGCAAATACGCTCTCAATACCATAAAAACCAATACGACATGCAGAACAGGGAACAAATTTTATATGGTAGATCCTTCTCCCGGGAAGGTAACGACACCGTTTCCGGGGAAGCGCTTTCAGAACAGGGCAATACCTCTTTTAAGCTTCGCTTTGCAGCGGCGCTGGCGCTTTTGGCAGGAGTGATTCTGCTTGACATGAGCGGCAGAAACATCGCAGGCATCTCCATGGATAAAGTATTTCAGGCAATTTCCACAGATTATTATAAGGAGGTTGAAGAATTTGTGGAAACCCTGGCGGATACTGCAGAATAATTTTCAGAATCATTCCGGGAGCTATTCTGAGCGTCTTTAACGGCACCGCAGCACATAGAGCTCATGCAAAGCGCGGGTAGCGGCCACATATAGGAGCTTTGCGCGCTTCTGGCTTTCGAGGCACCGCTCTATATCCGGATCCCACAGAACGACCACATCAAATTCAAGTCCCTTTACCATGGCAACCGGTAGCACCGAAACAGCCCGAGAAAATTCAGTAATTTCCTTCTCTTCACTTGTCGTGGAAAGTCCAAGGCTTCTTAAAAGATTTCCTGCCTCTTTGGCTTCACTTTCATTTTTGCAGATTACCGCCGCGCTGACATACCCTTTCTTTTGGATTTCAGGGATGAGTTTTGCAATCCTCTGCGCAATATCGTACTTCTCCGAAAAAAATTCTTCCTGTACGGGAAGCCCATGGCGGATCACAGGCTCAATTTTATACCTCCCAAAGGATGCTTTTTCCAGAATTTTTCCGGCGTACTCGGAAATCTCAATGGTATTACGATAGCTTTTTTTCAGCAGAAGAAATTTATCTCTGGAACCGGTGAGAAAGAGCCTGGTAAGCTCATACCAATCATTTAGGCCGGTTTCATAATTGATATTCTGAGACACATCTCCCATAATGGTAAAATAAGCATCCGGCAGAACCGTTTTTAACGCATAGTAAATGGACAAGCCGAAATCCTGAGCTTCATCTAAAAACAAAAGTCCAAATTCTTCATTGGGACCTTTCTGGAATATACGGTAATGAATCAGAGCAAGCGCCGCTGCATCGTAGATGTCAAATAGCTTTTTCCGACATCTTTCCAAATGTTCCTTCAGGATCTCTTCGTATTTCTGCTCGCCGGATCTTTGATTTGCGGCCCCGTTCTGCAGCCAGAGCATCAAAAATTCTTCGTAATATCCCAGAGCGGAAAGCCTGGGAAAAGTTTTTTTATAATATCTCGCAAATTCTCTTAGTTTACCCTGTATTCTATCCCTGTCCTCCCCGCTCATAAGAAAACGGATCCGGGTCTTTACTCGTTCATCTAAAACCGACAGCAGCTTGTATACACTAAAATGTGGATTCTCCCTAAGAAGCGCCATGCTGCTGGAACTGCTCAGGACGATTCCCAGCTCTTTGTCCTTCAGCTCCTGACAGTTTACCAGCTCCAGACGCTTTTCCATCAGGAAGTATTCCAGCTCCTTCATAAAGTCCAGCCCACAGCGAAGCATCGCAGTCTCATCAGGCTGAGCCAGACAGCACTTTCCCGTCCAAGCCTTTTCGCACAGACGAATCAGAAGCTGATCCATTCTCATATGTTTGATGTCCGGTACATCCAGCTCTGGCAAACCGCTGGTAATATAATTCAATAGTAAATCATTGCTTCCGACAATACAAAACTCATTGGACTGAAATCGATCCTTGTAATTATACAAGAGATAGGAAATACGATGCATGGCCACTGTCGTTTTGCCACTGCCGGCAACACCCTGAACAATCAGATTGGCATATGGAGTTTCCCGGATAATGGAGTTTTGCTCCTTTTGAATCGTAGAAATAATTTCACCCAGCACAACGTCTTTATTTCTGGACAAATATTTAACAAGAAGATCATCGTTGGAAGCCACATCGCTGTCATAGTAACCGTTTAACACCCCATCTTCCACATCATAGGTGCGTTTTAAATGAAGTTCAATGGGAACCTTCGACTCATCAGGCAGACTGTATTCTCCTGGTCCCAATTCATTTTCGTAATAGACAGCGGAAATAGGCGCCCGCCAGTCCGCAATCAATACATCCGTCTTGTTCTGAAAAATGCCATTTTTTCCGATATAGACACATTCTTTATGATCCCGGCTTTTATCGATATAATCAATTCTGCCAAAATATGGCTTGATGAGCGCCGTTTTATTTTTCCGCAGACTGTGACCGGCCTGCGCCTCCAGATTTGCAGCCGCCATTAACTGGTTATAAAGCTCCCCGTCGCCGCTGCTTAAAGCCTTGAAAAGCTTTTGGACCTGAATATGTCTTTCTTCGTACTCCTTTTCGTAACGGGAAATATTTTCCCGTATCACCCTCTGACACATGTGAAAGTGATCCTGCTCCTCCTGAAGCTCACGACTTTTGAATGTGGGGACTTGAACCTCCTTGCTCTTCTGATCTGATTTCTGCATAATCTATTCTCTCCTTCGCCCGTCTAATGTCAGCACAGGTACGCTTGCAAGCTCGCCTGTTTAAGCAGCCTCTGTCCGGGACTTTCACAGTAAAGTATACAGGAGAATAAAAAAAATACTAGACTTTAATTTTCATTTTTGGTATACTGTAAAATGTAATGTACCTAAAAAAAACTGCCGAATTAAGGCAGTTTTTTTTGCGCTATAACAATTATTCTCAACGGCGGACTTTACCGATTGGCAAGCTCGTAGGTAATCTCCTCCCAGGTTATATCCTTTTCTTCCATGAGCACCATCATATGATAGAGAAAGTCGCTAATTTCATACTTAATCTCATTGGCGTTGGGGTTTTTGGCGGCGATCACAATTTCTGTGGCCTCCTCCCCCAGCTTTTTCAATATCTTATCAAGACCTTTGTCAAAGAGATAAGTTGTATAAGAACCTTCCTTGGGATGCAGCTTTCTATCCCTTATTACATTCATGACATCTTCAAACACCTGAAGGGGATTGGCCGCTTCCTCATAGTCCTTTCTGGCAATTTCATTGAAAAAGCAGCTTCGTGCACCAGTATGGCATGCCGCGCCCGTTTGTGAAACCTTCGCCAGAATCGTATCCATGTCACAGTCTGCCGTCAGGCTTTTTACGTACTGAAAGTGTCCGCTGGTACTTCCTTTCAGCCAAAGCTCATGACGGCTTCTGCTGAAATAGGTCATTTTACCGGAGCTTAAAGTATGTTCATAAGCCTCCTCATTCATATATGCCACCATCAAAACCTCAAGGGTTCTGTAATCCTGCACGACCACTGGCACCATGCCTTCACTGTTCTTTTTAAAATCGGACCATTTGTAAGCGGCTCTAAAGGTCTCCACCGGAATCTGATTTTCCCGGCACAATTCCTTCAGAGATAAAAGCTCCCTGGCATTGTCGTTGACAATATTGCCGGTGACGCCCCAGACGGTCTCATAAGAGAGCACTTCCATCAGTTTATTCAGGGCAAGCTGATTGATCTGAACAAAAAATGGAAGCTTTGTCAGGGACTGTGTTTCCCGTATTTTATGAGGATTCATCAGTAATATGCCGGAAACGTATTTTTCTACCTGCTCTTTATGGCTCTCCAGAAGGGACGGATCATTATAAGAAATAAGCAGCTTTTCCTTCCCGAATTTCAGGGAAACCTCCTCGGCAATGTCTACATTGCTTTCCTTTTCATAGTCAAGGACCGCCTTTCGGCAGCCTGCATACAGAAGCTTTTTTACATCCTCCATGCGATTTATGTTTCCTGCACCTATCACATCCATTTCTGCAAGAGCACATATATCCTTCAGCAGATTCAATGCGGCTTCATGCTCCGAATCCTCCTCGGACATGTCGAAAACCAGAAGCTCGTCCGCATTATTTTCGTTATAAAGCCTTACCAGCCGCAGGGGATCTGTGTCCACCACAGAGGTATCCGTTAAACTTTTAACCGCATGTTCATGATACAGATAAATGCAAGGCACAAATTTTTTCGTTATCATAAGTATATTCCTCCTGACCGCCTTCCGTGCAATTTTAGAGACTTCCTTTGGTACTGAGCACATCTTGAATCCGGGGATTGAGAGAAGTGGCCTGATCCAGAGCCTTTGCAAATGCCTTAAACAAGGCTTCAATCATGTGGTGATTGTTGCTTCCTGACAAAAGCTTCAGATGGAGGTTCATGCCTGCGCTGTAAGAAACCGCATAAAAGAATTCTCTTACAAGCTCCGTATCTAAATATCCCACACGAGAGGCAGTAAATTGGCACTCAAAATTTAAATAGGGACGGCCGGAAAAATCAATGGCACACAGGGCAAGGGCCTCGTCCATAGGAAGAATAAAGTAACCGTAACGGTTCATTCCCTTTTTATCCCCCACAGCCTGACGAATGGCCTGGCCCAGCACAATGCCGGTATCTTCCACCGTATGATGTCCATCGACTCCCAGATCTCCCTTTACCATACACTTTAAATCAAAAAAGCCGTGTCTTGCAAACCCATCCAGCATGTGATCAAAAAAACCAATGCCTGTATCCGCCTGACATTTGCCCGCTCCATCCAGCTGAAGCGTTAAACAAATATCCGTCTCCTTCGTTTTTCGGTTGATCTGAGCTGTGCGTTCCATGGGCTCGTCCTCCTTCCCGCAATATGAGCCGGCTTAAGCAAAACTGCCGCCTTCTTCCGTTGCTTCAAATCTTACTTTAATACTATTGGCATGAGCAGTCAAGCCTTCGCTTTCCGCAAAAATTTCGATATTTCTGTGTACCTTTTCCAGCGCTTCCCTGGAATATGAAATAATACTCGTCTTTTTTACAAAATCATCCACATTTACCGGAGAAAAGAATCTGGCGGTTCCGTTGGTTGGCAGAATATGGTTTGGTCCTGCAAAATAGTCTCCAAGGGGTTCGGAGGCGTATTCTCCCAGAAAAATGGCTCCCGCATTGCGAATACGGGTCATAATGTCAAAGGGATTCTTCGTAAGAATCTCAAGATGCTCAGAGGCAATCTCATTTGCAGCCGAAACCGCATCCTCCATTGTGTCAGCCACGAGAATATAACCATAGCTGTCCAAAGACTTTTGAATAATCTCCCTTCTGGAAAGCCGTTCCAGAAAGCCATCCACCTGCCGGGATACTTCCTGTGCCAGCTGCGTCGACGTGGTGATCAGGATAGCGCTTGCCAGCTCATCATGTTCAGCCTGTGAAAGCAGATCCGCAGCCACATAACGGGGATTTGCGGTTTCGTCCGCCAGCACCAGAATTTCGCTGGGCCCCGCAATGGAATCAATGCTCACATAGCCATATACGGCCTTTTTGGCCAAAGCCACAAAAATATTGCCAGGACCGGTGATTTTATCCACTCTGGGGATGGAGTTTGTGCCAAAGGCCAGTGCTGCAATTGCCTGAGCCCCTCCTGCCTTGTAAATCGTGTCAACTCCCGCAATATGCGCCGCGGCCAGGGTACCGGGATTGATGCTTCCGTCAGGGCCGGGAGGAGTAGTCATTACAATACTTTCCACACCTGCAACCTTTGCGGGGATCACATTCATCAGTACGCTGGAAGGATAAGCTGCCTTGCCCCCAGGCACATAGACCCCCGCTCTTGAAATTGGGGTCAGCTTCATCCCAAGAATAGTGCCATCCTCCCTGGTGTCAAACCAGCTGTTTCTAAGCTGCTTTACGTGAAAACTGCGAATGTTTTCTGCGGATTTGCGAAGAACCTCCACCAATGCAGGATCCAGCTTCTCATAAGCTGCGCGGATTTCCTCAGAGGTGACACGAATGTTCTTTTCTGAAAGCTCAAATTTGTCAAAGGCACGAGTATATTCAAATAATGCCCTGTCACCCTCTTCTCGTACCCTTTTCACAATCTTATTTACGGTCTGTTCATATTCAGAATAATTGTTAGGACTTCTTTTTAGCAGATTGTTTAGAATATTTTCCCGAGTCTCTCCCGATAATGGAATAATCCTCATCCTTATACCTCCCTGCCCGCTTCAGCGGGCCTCACTCCTTGCTTTCCTGTTCTGGATACGCTCGTATTTTGTTCACAAGTTCCTTAATGCGTTCCGATTTCATTTGCATGCTTACTGGATTTACAATCATTCTTGCAGATAGAGGGCATACCTCTTCCAACACCATAAGACCATTTTCCCGAAGAGTCGAGCCGGTCTCCACAATATCCACTATCACATCTGACAACTCCACTAAAGGTCCCAGCTCCACCGAACCGTTCAGCTTAATAATGTCAACAGTCTGATGCTTTTTGTTATAGAAATATTCCTTTGCTATATTAGGATATTTGCTGGCCACGCGGATACGCTCGTGATGCCTTAAAAGCTCTCCGGCGGATTCAGGCCCGCAGACGCACATCCTGCATTTTCCGAATCCCAAATCCAACACTTCATAAACATTGCGATTCTCTTCAAGAATAGTGTCTCTCCCAACGACACCAATGTCGGCGGCTCCGTACTCGACATAAGTGGGAACATCCGGACCCTTTGACAGAAAAAAGCGCAGTCTCTGTTCTTCATTCACAAAAATAAGCTTTCTCGAATCCTTGTCCCACATTTCGCGGCAGCCAATTCCGATCTTTTCGAAAAGCTCCATCGTTTGCCGGGCCAGTCTCCCCTTGCCCAGCGCGAAAGTCAAATATCTTCCATCACTCATCTACAGTCCTTTCCGGGATCAGCTCCACCGCTTTTCCCTGGCCTCGAAGCTGCCTGGCTTCCGTAAGCTTTTCAGCAAAATCACAGGAGGTGTAAGTAATCACAGTCTTGGAGGGAGACAGGGGAATTTTTACCCGCTGCCCGTAAAGAGCTTCCATAAGATCATCTATGACCACCACAAAGCCAATGGCAGGGGCAGCCTTTCCAAAATGGCTGAGCAGGTCGTCATATCTTCCACCTTTTACAACCGCGTCTCCGATCCCATAGGTATACGCCTTGAAAATGACACCTGTGTAATAATTGTATTTGCTGAGCATCCCCAGATCAAAGGATACATATTTCTCCACACCATACAGCTTAAGGACCTCATGTAGCTTCTCAAGTCTGTCCACAGCGGCTTTAGACCGGGGATTGCCGGCCATTTTCCTTGCCTCGGAAAGAGAGCGCATATCTCCAAACAAATCCGCTATTTTCAGCAGAACGCTGCAATAAGGCTCTGCAACCGACCGTGCGCTTAAGATTTCTTGCGTGGCAAAATAATTTTTTCCGGAAATACACTCTCTTAGAGCAAGCTCTGTTTCCGCGTCAAGACCGGCCTCTTCACAAAGTCCCTTAAAATATTCCATCTCCCCGATGCTGATTCTGAAATTTTCAAGTCCCGTACATTTCAGGGCTTCTATCACCAGGCTGATCATTTCCGCATCTGCTTCAACAGAGGCGTCATTGATCAATTCCGCCCCCATCTGAGTGACTTCCTTGAGCTTTCCCTGCAGATTGGAAGTATTTGTAAAGGTATTGCCCATATAGCTGAACCTCATGGGAATCTGCTCTTCCATAAAATATTTCGCGGCGCAGCGCGCAATGGAGGGTGTGAAATCGGGCCTTAAAACCAAGGTATTTCCCTCTTTATCAAAAAACTTATAGAGCTCCCTGCTGGGAGTTGTCCCCACTTCCCTGGAAAACACATCAAAAAATTCGAAGGTTGGGGTCTGTATATCCTCATATCCGTAGCTGTTAATTTTATTTTTCATCACGGTTTCCACAGACAGCTTACGGGCATATTCCTCTCCGTAAATATCTCGAACGCCCTCCGGTGTATGCAATAATTGTTTATTCATAATTCCTCGCTTTCCGTGTGCTTTATCAAATTAACGCGTCAATATGCTACCATGGCAGCACATTGAATTAGTTGTAGTATATCGGAAGAATTACACTCTGTCAAGCCAGGAGAAAAGCTCTACTCCCGATCCTCAAGGTCTCTCTGCAGAATATCCAGATAGGGAACCAGGATCCCATGCTTTTTTGGCAGGATATACGCGGGATTCAGCTCATCATACCGAAAACTCTTGCGTCCTCCTTCCCTCGCCCGGTTCCAGAAAAAGCGAAGCATCTCGTAAGGAAGATAATAAAGGACATCCTTATGAGTATAGTAAATCAGAAAAAAAGCGATTCCTCCCTGCTGTTCGAAGCGTTCCATAAACCTTACCTGATGCTCATGAATATTCTGAAGCGCAAAGGTATCGGCAGCACATTCCTTAGCGTCAAAGCAAACTGGAATGCCTTGTACCGCTCCGATATAATCCACTGTGCTTTTTTGTTCAAAATACGCCAGCGTGATATGTCTTAGTTCTTTGTCAATTTTTATGGGCGTAATGGGAGTAGGAATTTTCTGAATCAGCGCAAGTCCGCTTTGAGCATACTTTTCATTTGTTCTGTTGATCATATCCTCCAGGGTGGAGCCTCTCAGCCCTCTGGAATTCCATGTTGCCATATGTAAATATTCCTCTTTTCACGGATTTGTACGCGCTGCCGTCTACGGTATGTCCGGAGGATTAAGCTCCAGAAGTCTCATAATTTCTGTGAAGGCCCGGGGACAGGGAGCCGTAATCCTCCGGCCGCTCAGATTTTTCAGGCTCCCTTCCAATCCCTTTGGAAAATTCACATGATGGGCATGAAGAAGCTGATGCCGCAGACCGCAGTGATTCCGCAATTTTCTGTTTATTTCATTATCCCCATATTTAAAATCTCCGATAACAGGATGTCCTGCTTTCGCAAGATGAGCTCTGATCTGATGCGTTTTTCCAGTAACCAGTTCCACCTCAAGGAGCGTATAGCCCTTGTGTATGCACAGGGGGCGGCAGATGGTTTTAATATAGCTTCCCTCTGAGCCTTCATCGAATGCACTTGAAACGCCGGAAATATTTTCAACGTTCACTCTTTTGCCCTCTTTCCGATGTCGTCCCTCCAGTACCAGAGGCTTCGAAACGGTTCCGGCGCAAATGGCATAATAATATTTCTCAAGGGTCCGCTCCCTGATTAGCGCACTGAGACCCTGAGAGCCGGAAAGAGATTTCCCGCAAAGCACAATGCCACTGGTATTTCGGTCAAGGCGATTGCACACAGAAGGACGAAAGGAAGAAAGCTCCTGCCTGATTCCAGAGTCTTGGTCTATCAGATAGCCCACCAGCCACTCGTTCAGACTTAAATCACAGAGAGCAGCCTTCTGCGTCAGGATCCCCGCAGGCTTGTTCAGAGCCAGCACCGCCTCGTCTTCATAAAGAATCTCAATCCCTTCAAGCTGTTTATAAGCCTGCTCATATTCTCTTTCAGGGGAGTTTCCTGAAAATTTTTCAAAGGTTTCTTTGGACAGGAAAAAATCCACACGGTCTCCAGCCGAGAGAATCTCTCTACCCTCGGCCTTTTTTCCATTCAACGTTATATTTTTTTTCCGGAGCATTTTATACAAGAATCCGATCCCCGCCTGGGGCAGACGCTTTCTTAAAAATTTGTCCAGCCTCTGCCCTGCCTGGCTGGAGGTGATGCTGATTGACTCCATTCTCTTTCTCCCGTAAGAGAGCGTTCAGACTCCCTCTGTGATAAATACAATGGTATCTCATATTTTACAAGGCGACGCTCTTTAAAGCGGCAATTATTTTTGATGTGCCGGCCTCATGGGTCTCAAGCTTCTGCATCTGATCCAGGCGCCCCGTATATTTGTTCAGATCCCGAAAGATTTTCACGGATACGCCTGTAAGTCCCTCAAGTTTTAAAATATCTTCTATATGCTTATAAAAAGCCTGCTCGTCCAGCCCGCCTTCACAGGCATATCCGCATACCGTGTTGCCTTTTACCGCCAGATGAGCGATGTTGAAATTTTGCCGATAGGAGGTAAAGGCCATATCATACAGACAGGACAGTCCGGCGCTGTGAGCTTCAATTAAATCCGCATCCTGATTACTGCATCCAGTAAAGCGCAAAAACATAATCATGGTTACCGCGCTTTTGCTGGCCGGAAGGCAGCCAAGCACCGCCACCACTGTGAGCAGGTTCAGCCGGGTTCCGGTAGAAATATATCCGGCGGCGAACAGACTCAGGGAAATTCCGAAGTACAGACAGGTCCTTAAAATTTCATATTTCTTCTGAGATTTGAGATAGTTCCTTGTTCCTTTGTACTTTTCAGTAAAAAACATTCGTGAAAGCTGCATTTAATATAATCCTCTTTTCTTCAAAAATACCATTGCATCCAATAGTATTTCGTGAGGCGTAAGCTTTGTCAGAACTGCAAAGGCCCGAATGGGAAAACTGCATACGGAGAGGGAATGTCTGTAATAGGAATCCCGCAGCGCCAAGGCCGCCACCCGTTTGGGAGAGACAAAGGTAAGCTTTTTTATGGCAAGCGTGCTTCCTGTCTTTTCGGCAATATCAAAAAACGGCGTCCGCACAGGGCCGGGACAGATGGAGGTTACATAGATTCCTTTTTCCTTAAGCTCCTTTTCCAGAGCTCTGGAAAAGCTGAGAACATATGACTTTGTAGCGGCATACACTGCAAAATCAGGCTGGGGAACGAAAGCAGCGCTGGAGGCCATCTGCAGGATACGACTGCCTCTTCTCATATAGGGAATCATGCGATGAGTAAGATTGGTGAGAGCCTCACAATTTAAACGTATCATACCCAGCGCTTCTTCTCTGTCCTGGCCCTCAAAGCTGCCCATAATGCCATAGCCGGCGCTGTTGATCAGCATACGCACCACTGCGTTCTTTTCCATGATAGTGTCCTCCAGTCTCTCAAGCTGGGCGTCCTTGGTGATGTCCATGGCAAAAATACGGGTCTTATGACGGAGCAGGTCCGCCGTTTCCTTCAGCTTTTCCCGGCTTCTGGCAACCAGCCAGAACTCATCGATATTTGTGAAACAGGGATCCATTTGAAGCGCAAATTCTCTGCCGATCCCGGAAGAAGCTCCTGTAATGATAATCACATTCATTCCCGTGACCTCCTTTTAATTTTTCTTTTTATGCACGTTTCGGATAGTTTTCTTCTTTTTTGCGGTTTTGCCCTTTTCTTTTGCATTTTTTGCGGACAGTGACGAGCAGTTTTTCTGTCCCATCTGTGCAGGCCGCTTTGGACGGATCAGACATTTTTTGTCAAAGCCGATCAAATCGGTGCGCCCGGCTAAAGTCAGGGCCTCGCAGACCAGATCATAATTTTTCGGATTACGGTACTGAATCAAGGCGCGCTGCATGGCCTTCTCATGAGGATTGCGGCAGACATACACCTTTTTTCCATCTCTGGGATCCAGCCCCGTATAGTACATTACTGTGGACATGGTGGAGGGGGTTGGATAAAAATCCTGTACCTGCTCCGGCATATACCCCAGATCTCTCAAATATTCCGCAAGCTCCACAGCCTCCTTTAAGGTGGATCCGGGATGCGAGGACATAAGGTACGGAACCAAAAACTGATTTTTTCCAAGAGCCTGATTTATCTGTCGGTATTTTTTTACGAATCGTTCGTACACTGCATTTTCCGGTTTTCCCATGCGCCTGAGCACTGAGTCTGAAATATGCTCCGGCGCTACCTTGAGCTGCCCGCTGACATGATACTCCACAAGCTCTTTGAAAAAAGTGTCATCCGGATCAGCCATCAGATAATCGAACCGGATGCCTGAACGGATAAATACCTTCTTGACGCCGGGAATCGCCCGAAGTTTTCGAAGAAGCAAAAGATAATCCTCATGATCCGCCTTGAGATTAGGACAGGGTTTTGGAAAAAGGCACTGTCTGTTTTTACAGACTCCATGGGTGAGCTGCTTGTCACAGGAAGGCTGTCTGAAATTGGCGGTAGGTCCTCCCACATCATGTATATAACCTTTGAAATCCGGATTTTTTGTGAGAAGCTCCGCTTCCTTTAAAAGTGATTGATGGCTTCTTGCCTGTATGGTTCTTCCCTGATGAAAGGTCAGGGCGCAGAAGCTGCAGCCGCCGAAGCACCCCCTGTTGCTGATCAGGGAAAATTGAATTTCCGACACAGCGGGCACTCCTCCCAGATCCTCATAGGAAGGATGGTAGGTCCTCATATAGGGAAGAGCGTAAACATCATCCATTTCTTCTGTGGTAAGAGGAGGCTGCGGGGGATTCTGAACCACATACAGGCCGTTGGGATAAGGCTCCACCAGAGGCTTTCCGGTGCAGAAATCCGTATTTTCGTACTGGGTTCGGAAGCTTTGGGCGTAAAGCGTTTTGTCTTTTTTCATTTCTTCATAGGAGGGTAGAACAATACTCTGATATATGCCCGAAATATCCCTGGTTTTATAGACCGTACCTTTTATAAAGGTAATATCCTTCACCGCAAGGCCGCTGTTTAAAGCGTCTGCAATCTCCACAACGGATTTTTCTCCCATGCCATAGGAAATCAGATCGGCCTGACTGTCAAGCAGCACAGATCGCTTAAAGCTGTCGGTCCAGTAATCGTAATGGGCCAGTCTGCGCAGACTGGCTTCTATTCCTCCCAAGATAATGGGTACATCCCGATAGCTGCGGCGGATCAGGTTAGCATAGACTGCCGCGGCATGATCAGGACGCTTACCCATAACGCCTCCTGGAGTATAAGCATCCGATGAACGCCGTTTCCTGGAGACGGAATAGTGATTCACACAACTGTCCATGTTGCCCGATGACACAAAAAAGGCCAGACGGGGGCGGCCGAAAACAGTTATGCTGGCGTCATTCTTCCAGTCCGGCTGGGAAATGATTCCCACGCTATAGCCGTGGGATTCCAGTATACGGCTGATAATGGCATGGCCGAAGGAAGGATGGTCAACATAGGCGTCTCCGATCACATATACGAAATCGAGCTGTTCCAAGCCTCTTTCCTGCATTTCCTTCAGTGTAACAGGCAAAAATCCGTTGTTCAATATAGTATTCTCCTGAAATCTTCAATATAATAATCCGCCAGTCTCTGTTTTTCCTGTCTGTCCTGCGCGGAATAGGCATCCTCTACGGCGCATACCTGCATTCCCGCACTTTTTCCCGCCCGTATTCCCGCAGGAATATCTTCAAACACCAGGCATCTCTCCGGCAAAACCTCCAGCGCTTTTGCCACTGCAAGATAGATATCAGGGAAAGGTTTGCCGCGCTCCACCTCACATCCTGTCATGATACAGGAAAAGTATTCATGAAGACGATGCACTTTGGCAATGTTTTCCACAAGTTCCCTGGAATTGCTGGTGGCTATGCCCAGCTTAATACCGTTTTCTCTGCAATGGTTCAGAAATTCCAACACTCCCGGCTTTAAGGGAACCTCATGGAGATATTTGTCCCAAGCCATACGGTTCCAGCACTCCTTGATCTGTTCGATAGTATGGGGAAGGGAAAAATTTTCCTTAAAATAAGCCGCTGTTTCACTGAAGCTCATACCTGCAATAGCGGTCTGCAAGTCCTCTGGCATGGAAAGTCCGAAGCTTCCCAAATATTCAATATCAATCTGACGCCACATCCACATGGAATCTACAAGAGAGCCATCCAGATCAAAAATGACCGCATCCTTGTCCTCCATCATTTTATGACGCGTTTTTCTTTCCACTTTCATACAGAGCGCTGACCTCCTGTTCCGATAATTTCCGATATTCTCCGCTTTTCAGTCCTTCATCCAGCTTCAGCGGGCCAAATCCCACTCTTTTTAGGGCGATTACCTGATTTCCCACAGCCTGAAGCATTCTCTTTACTTGATGGAATTTTCCCTCATGGATAGTCAAAAGAAGCTCTTTTTCACTCAATCGCTGAACAGATGCAGGAAGAGTGGGCTTTTTTTCCCCAATGTCCACCCCTTCCTCCAGAGCGGCGATGTCACTGAGGGTTAGCGGATGTTCCGCGGTTACCAGATAAGTTTTCCCCACATGCCTTTTAGGAGACAGCAGGTGATGGGCGAGATCCCCATCGTCCGTGATCAAAAGGAGTCCTTCCGTATCCTTATCAAGCCTTCCTACCGGAAAAAGCCCCTTGGACAAGTCCTGCCCAAGCAGCTCCAGCACCGTGCGCTCATTGCGGTCCGCAGTGGCGGACACGGTTCCCGCCGGCTTATTCAGCATAAAATAATGAAATTTTTGATAGCGCAGGATCTCTCCCTGGAATGTCACCTGATCTTTTTCCTCATCCACCTGGAAATCAGGAGATTTTATCAAAAAGCCGTTTACTTTCACAAGTCCCTGGCGGATAAATGCCTTTGTCCGGCTTCTCGTGCCAAGATTCATTTTGCATAAAAATTTGTCCAAACGCATGAATATCTCCTGACGGACATATATTGATGAAAAGGAGCGTCCGCCTTTATGAAAATTCTTTATACTCTGTTTTTTCTGATACTTACAGGCTGTATCCTAACCCATTCCCAGATCAGCCTCTACTACGCCCTCACCGGACTTCAGCTTTGGTTCAACAAAATGATTCCCACTCTGCTACCTTTTATGATCGTTTCTGGAATCATGGTCCGTATGAAGCTTACCGAAGGTTTTTCCGCCCTCCTCTATCCCATCCTGCGCCCACTGTTCCGCGTCCGCAGAAATGTATGTTATGGAATGATCATGGGATTTTTGTGCGGATTTCCCATGGGCGCTAAGGTGGCGGCGGATCTTCTCTCCAGAAATATGGTCACCCGCAGAGAAGCCGAATATCTGCTGGCGTTCTGCAACAATATAGGACCTATGTATTTCTGCAGCTTTGTGCTTCCTCTGCTTCACAGACAGCTGCTTGTGCCCTATTTGTTTGGAATGTACGGACTCCCTCTGCTGTACGGACTTTTTCTGAGATATACAAAATACAGGGATCTGACGACGCTTCTTACAAAAACCGATGTAAAAGGCTCTCGGGTATCCTGGAAAAAAGAAAGTCTTTTGGAGGAAATTGACGATGCGGTCACCTCGTCCATACAGAGTATCCTGAGCTTGGGCGGTTATATGATTCTATTTAACCTTCTGAATCTTCTCCCCCATATTTTGACAGGAAAGCCCTTTGCCGTGCTGTCCCCCATATTGGAAATCACGGGGGGCCTGAATCTGCTGGGCGATAAGGCCCCGCTCTACAGCCTGATTCTTCTTCCCTTCGGGGGATTGTCATGTATTGCACAGACCTATAGCTGCATTAAGAAAACAGGCCTGTCCATAACGGATTACACTTTACATAAACTGCTGCTTACGGCGGTCACCGGGATATATTACCTTTTCTGGTTTCTCATGGCTCCATCATATTTTCTTCTTTGATGTTCCTGCCTTTTCGGTATTTCGTCGGCAATGCCGTGCCTATCTGACAGTCAGAGCTGCCGCAAAATGCGGCAGCTCTGACTGTCAGATTATGTCAAGATCACTGTTCTCATCCTGGTTTTCCGGGGAAGCCGTTTCTTCAATGTCTTCATCCGCCGGGTGCAGCTCGCTGCGATTTGACTGAATAATATCCCTGTACTGATTAAGAGAGCCAATCAAATTCTCATAATGACTGGTGGCCGCTTGTGTTGAGGATGCAATAATGTTTTCCAGATGGGCCAGCATATCATCCATGTACTGCATTGCGGCGGAACGCAGATTATTTGCCTCAATGGTAGCATTGTCCAGGATCTCCTGGGCCTGCTTGCTTGCCATGGATACCACCTCATTGGCCTGGGCATATGCCTGCTGCATGATCTCGTGCTCGTTAATCAACTCATTGGTATGGACTGTGGCTTCATTGATCAAAGCCTCCGCTTTTGCACGAGCGTCATTCAGAATCGCCTCCTTATTACTGATGATTTTCTGATAACGCTTAATCTCTTCAGGAGTCTTCATGCGCAGCTCCCGAAGCAACTCGTCAATTTCTTCCTTGTTGACGATAATCTCCGTGCTGGACATAAATTTCGGCTTACAGCTTTCAATATACTCTTCTATCTCATCAATTAGTTGCTCAATTCTGCTGCTCATCTGGCCTCTCCTTATCCTGTTTGATTTGGTTTATATTTCTCATGAATCAGCTCTGCCACAAAATCCGGCACGCATTGGCTGATATCACCGCCAAAGTACGCAATTTCCTTTACGCTAGAGGAGCTTAAATAGGCATATTCAAGACCTGTCGTCAAAAACATGGTATCCAGACTTCCATTGGAAAGCCTGCGGTTCATTTGGGCAAGCTGAAGCTCATACTCAAAATCGGTAATGGCCCGAAGCCCCCGCACGGCAATATGCAGCTTCTTTTCAGACGCATAATTGATCAGCAGTCCGCTGAAACTGTCCACTTCTACGTTTGGAATATCCCTTGTAGCCTCTTTCAGTATCTTAACACGTTCTTCCACAGAAAACAACGGGGTCTTGTCTTTATTATTCAGAACACTCACAATCAGCACATCAAAAATCTCCGCAGCCCGTTTGATGATGTCCAGATGTCCATAAGTTACCGGATCAAAGCTGCCTGGATAAACTGCCTTTTTCATATTTTTACCCCCTTGCCCGCTTAAGCGGGCGTCCATGCAATATTCGGAAAGAGCTTCCGGACTTATTCCCCTGTCTGCTTCAGGCGCCGCCAATACCTCTGCCTGTACAGCCGCCGTCCGGGATCCTCACTGTAAAGAATACATGTTTATTGGTTTTATATTTTTTCTCGCGCTCCAAAACAAACCCATATTCCTTCGCCCAGGAGAAATCTTCATGCAGGGCCGCTTCGATAATGATCACCGTGTTGCCCGTTATATATGTCAGACTGCTCAAAAGAGCCAGCGCCTGCTTTTCATATCCTGCGCCGTAAGGAGGATCCAGAAAAACAATATCCGCCTCCTTTTCCCGGATATTGCCCAGAGCCGAAAGGAAGTCCTGCTTTATTACTATAGCACGATCCTGAAGCTTCGTAAATGCCAGATTTTCCTGAATGCAGGAAACAGCCGCTGAATGATTATCTATAAAATATGCCTTCCGTGCGCCGCGGCTAATGGCTTCAATCCCGATGCCTCCGCTACCGCTGAACACATCCACAAAAACACAGCCCGGAATATGTGTCTGGATCATATTAAAAAGCGTCTCCTTGATGCGGTCCGTGGTGGGCCGGGTCTTTCGTCCCTCCGGAGCCTTCAGGGGAAGGCTCCTTGCCGTTCCTGCAATGACTCTCATATTCATTCTCTCCTCGTATTATAAAGTAGTAGTGTTTATAGACCCTCTCCAAGGTCTGTATGCTATACTGTTTGGAGATAC